>JBAVYH010000139.1:0-24072 GCA_049698695.1 Bryobacteraceae bacterium
TGGACAGCCCACAACCAACCTGATCCAGAAATCGCCGGCCAGGAGCCTCCAAGTGGCGCATGATCAACGCCGCCAGGGGATAGGTCTGTCTAATTTGGACAGCTCTGGGGCATGCCCGGCCCCTACGAGTCCTTTGTAGGGGCGAGGCATGCCTCGCCCGCGTGCCCGCGCGAAAAGACGCTGTCGCAATTGCGAAGCGGCACTCTTAGGGGTGGCATTTCGGGATTCCCGCGTGCTTGGCGGCTTTGAGCTCGGCCAGCCACGCGCCGGCTTCGTCGGCCGTAACCTGCAGGCCGGTCGTCTGATAGCGCGCCTCGTCTTCCGGCACTAGACCTAGCCCACTTGTGCTGTAATACCCCTGTGAAAAAGATTCTGTCGTTGCTGCTTTTAGCCGCGGCCGCCGCGCACGGCGCGGAGCTGCTGGCTTTTTCGGGATCGTACGGCCAGGGCGTCTACGCATACCGTTTCGATACTTCTTCGGGCGAGCTGAAACCGGCGGGGCTGGCCGTGAAAACTAACAGCCCTTCGTTCCTGGCGGTGGATGCGAGCGGCCAGTTCCTGTACGCAGTGAATGAGGTCGATGGCCAGGGAATGGTCAGCGCTTTCTCAATCGACCGCGCGGGGGCCAGGCTGACGTTCATCAACCAGGTTTCTTCCAAAGGCGGCGGGCCCTGCCACCTGGCGCTGGATGCGACGGGCCGATGGCTGGCGGTGGCCAATTACGGAACCGGCAGCGTGGCCGTGCTGCCTGTGGGCGCCGGCGGCAGGCTCGGCGAGGCCGTGGCGTTCGACCAGCATCATGGCTCCGGCGTCAACCGCGCGCGGCAGGAAGGGCCGCACGCGCACGAGGCAGTTTTCTCGCCCGACAACCGCTATCTGCTGGTGCCGGACCTCGGGCTCGACCAGATACTGGTGTACCGTTTCGATGCCGCCAACGGGACGATCAAGCCGAACGATCCGCCATTCGCGGTGCTGGCGCCAGGGTCCGGACCGCGGCACCTGGCTTTCCATCCGAACGGGAAAGTGGTGTACGTGCTCAGTGAAATGGCCTCCACCGTCACCGCCTTTCGCTATGACGCGGCCAAGGGCACGCTCGATAATTTCCAGACATTGAGCGCGCTGCCCGCTCATTTCACGGGGAAGAACGGCGCCGCGGAAATCGCCATCAACGCCGCGGGCAGCGCGCTGTACACGTCCAACCGCGGAGACGACAGCATCGCGCTGTTCCATATCGAGCCTGAGCTGTTCCGGCTGGCGGAGCCCGAGCACACTGCCACGCTGGGCAAAACGCCGCGCCACTTCACTCTGGACCCGGACGGCAAATTCCTCCTGGTCTCGAATCAGGACTCGGACGACATCGCGGTCTTCCATGTCCATCCCCGCACCGGGGAGCTGACGCCGACCAGGCATAAGCCGGTGGAACAGCCGAGCCCGGTATGCCTGGTTTTCGTTAAGTAGCCGAGCGTACAGGCGCGCATGGCAGCGCCGTCAGGGCGCACTCTCGGGCCCTTGCTACAATCAAGTCATTCCCATGCCCACCCAGGCCCGCACCAGCGGCGCGCGCAAGTTCTTTTCGGCTCACGGTGCGCTCGCCCAGTGGCATCCCAATTACGAATACCGCGCCGGGCAGGTGGAAATGGCGGAAGCCGTGGAAGCGGCGCTCGCCGGCAAGCGGCACTTGATCGTGGAAGCCGGCACGGGAACGGGCAAGACTCTCGCCTACCTGGTGCCGGCGCTCGCATCCGGCAAACGAATCGTGGTCTCGACCGGCACCAAGAATCTGCAGGAGCAGCTTTTTTTTAAGGACGTTCCGTTCCTGCAGCAGCATTTCGAGCGGCCGCTCAAAGTCTGCTACATGAAGGGCCGGAACAATTACGCCTGCCGGCAGAAAATATACGATGGCGAAAAGCAGGCGGTGTTCGCGGGCCTGGAAGAGGTAGCCGATTTCGAGATCATCCGCGAATGGGAGAAGACCACCGAATTCGGCGATCGCGCCGAGATCAAGACGCTGCCCGAGTCCTCCACGGCGTGGGCCAAGATGGATGCCCGAGCCGAACTCTGTTCCGGCCAAAAATGCCCGAACTTTTCCCGTTGCTTCCTCACCCTGATGCACCAGCGCGCCGCGGAAAGCGACATCGTCATCGTCAACCATCACCTGTTCTTCGCCGACCTGGCGCTGCGCGACGACAACCGCGAAGGCGGCGTGCTGCCCGAATACCACGCCGTGGTTTTCGACGAAGCGCATGAGATCGAAGACGTGGCGGCGCAGTACTTCGGCGTTTCCATCAGCAATTACCGCTTTGAAGAGCTGCGCCGCGACATCGCCGTGGTCAGCCGCACGAAGAAGTTCGGCTCGCCCGAGTTGGATCGCGTGCTGGAGCGCCTGGGGCAGCTTGCCGAGCGCTTCTTCGGCCTTTTCGGAGAACAGGAACGGCGCGTTGCGTTTCAGGGCCGCGACGCGTTTCGCGCGGAAAACGAAGAGCTTTACAGCGACCTGATGGCCGCGCTGGAGCTGGTGGGATCGCACTTGAAGCTGCTGCAGAACCCGCCGGACGAGGTCATCCCGCTGGCGCGGCGCAACCAGGAGCTGACGGCGGGCCTGCGCTTCATCCTCGAGGAGGACGACGAGCGGTACGTTTTCTGGGTGGAACGACGCGGCCGCGGCTGCTTCCTGCAGGCGACGCCGATCGAGGTCTCCGGCATCCTCTCCGAGAGCCTGTTCGACAAGGTGGATACCGCGGTGCTGACCTCGGCCACCCTGGCTGTCGCCGGTGGCTTCGACTACGTGCAAGGACGCCTAGGCGTGAAGAATCCACGCACGCTGGTGGTCGCCGGGCATTTCGATTATCACCAGCAGGCGCTGCTGTACGTGCCGCAGCATCTGCCCGAGCCGCGCAGCCCGGCCTTCACCCAGGCCGCCGCCGAGGAAGTGGTCCGCATTCTGGAACACAGCCGCGGCCGCGCGTTTGTGCTCTTCACCAGCTACCAGCAGATGCGCCTGGTGTACGATCGGGTGTCGCTCGAAATCGATTACCCGACGCTGCTGCAAGGCACCGGCCCGCGTACGGCGCTGCTCGAGGAGTTCCGCTCCACGCCGCACTCGGTGCTGTTCGCGACTTCATCGTTCTGGCAGGGCGTGGACGTGCCGGGCGATCAACTGAGCTGCGTGATTATCGACAAGCTGCCCTTCGCGGTGCCCAACGATCCGGTGGTAAACGCGCGCATCGAGGCCATCCGCGCGGCCGGGGGCAGCCCGTTTTACGATTACCAGATTCCGCAAGCCGCCATCGCGTTGAAGCAGGGATTTGGCCGGTTGATCCGCAGCAAATCGGACCGCGGCGTGCTCGTGCTGTTGGACAACCGCATCACCCAGAAGCGTTACGGCCAGGTGTTTTTCGACAGCCTGCCTGATTACAGGTTCACCACCACCCTGGACGACGTGGAGGACTTTTTCCATGTTTGAAGTGACCATCGAAGAGACTTTCGCCGCCGGCCACGCGCTGCGCAATTACAAAGGCAAGTGCGAAAACGTGCACGGGCACAATTACCGCTGCCAGGTGTCGCTGGCGGGTGAGACACTGAACGATATCGGCCTGCTGGTGGATTTTGTGGAGCTGAAGAAAGCCGTTCACACCGTCATCGACCGGATGGATCACCAGTGGCTCAACGATTTTCCGCCGTTCGACAAGCTGAACCCCTCGGCCGAGAACATGGCGCGTTTCATCTACGACGAAGTCGAAGCGGCCTTGCCGGCGCGCGCCGGCGTTGAGATCCAATTCGTCCGTCTGTGGGAGACCGACACCTGCAGCGCCACTTACCGGAAGGCGTAAAGGCGGCGCCGGGACCTCTAAGTGAGCGATTTCTTTTCCGCCGCTGTAGCAGAAATGGCGGCGCTCGGGTCTTAGTAGTATGCTCTCCAGACTCGCGCTCATCTCAGTGTTTGCGATCGGCCCGCTTGCGGCCCAGGTGCAACTGCAGTTTCCTTTTGGCGTTGTTCAACCAGGGGCAACTTACAGTGCCGTCCTTCCCATAGCCAGTGGCGACCGATTGCTGGTTGGCACGCAGCCGGCCTCGTCGGTCTTTGGCACGCCGAGGCAAGCCATCGCGCTCGCGGCGACCGGCTCGGCCCCGTTTCAGGACCAATTCCCGTTGTCCGTCCTGGGAGGAAACGGCAATGACCAGCCCGCCGCGGCCGCCATCGATCCGCAAGGGAATATCTGGATCGTCGGCTCCACGAACTCCGATGATTTCAAGCTGGTCAACCCCATCGTGTCGCAAAAGGTGCCCTACCGGACGGCCGGCTTCGTGATCGAGTTGGATCCTACCGGTTACCAGATTCTCTTCGCTACCTATCTGTGCGGCGACACGCCTGGTAATTCTTACACCGCCGGCCGGTTGAGCTCCTATGCCAATCAGATCGTCTTCGACGGCGGCGGCAATGCCTACGTGGCGGGCGCAACCGACGAAGTGGATTTTCCAGTGACGGCGGCCGCCTTCCAGGCAAAAGGCGGCGGAGGGGACGCTTTCGGCGACACATTTTTCTCCGCCTTCCTCGTCAAGATTTCGCCTGCGGGAAAGTTGATTTACAGCACGTTGCTGGGGGGCAGCTCTGGCGATTGTTCCGGTGGCAGCTCCTGCATAGGGAAGGAGTCCACTTACACATCCGTGAACGGCATGGCGGTGGATACAAACGGCAGCGTGACCCTGTCTGGCGTCACCGATACGACCAACTTCCCGGTGACCGCCGGCGCGCTGCAACAGAGTTGCGGAGGCGTTTACCCCTACGGGTCCGGTTTTGTGACGCGCCTGATGCCCGACGCTTCCAAGCTCGCCTGGTCGACATGCTTTAGCGGCGACCCTTCCCTTGGAGCCATCCTGTATCTCGGCATGGCCCAGGACTCACAGGAAAACGTAGATTTGTTCGGCGAATACGCACCTTACTCCGGCTCCCTCATGTCAATTACCTCGATCGCGACTCCCGGCCTGTTCGCGGCACAATTAAGCTCCGATGGATCCAAGCTGCTCTATTCGACCAACCTGGGCCAATCGCCCGACGCGTCCGCGCACGACATCGCGCTGGATTCGACTGGCAATGAGTATCTCAGCGGTACGAGTTCCTCCGCCCAATTCCCAAGCTTGCCCGATGTTCCCAATCTCGGCGCGGACTTTGTGCTTCGGTTGGATGCATCCGGCTCGCCGCGAGCTCTGGTCCGCCTGCCGGGCGGCACACTCGGCGGACCGCCGGCGTTTGATGCATCGGGGAACCTGTTGCTGGTTTCCGGCCAGGTCGCGGTGCTGCAACTGCCCGCTGAATCCGCTGCCGGCGCGCCCGCGGTGGTCGGATTCGGCAACTCGGCATCGTTTGCCGTGAATCGCGGGTTGTACCCTGGAGCGCTGGTTTCGCTGTTCGGTTTCAGTCTGGCAGGCGAGGCCCAAGTTGCGGTGCCCGACGCCTCCGGCAAGTTTCCGACCGCTCTGGGAGGAGTACAGGTTCTCGTGAACGATATCCCAGCACCGCTGCTGTACGTCGGGCCGAACCAGATCAATTTACAAGTTCCCTTCGAGATCGGCCAGAGTGATCCATATTCGCAGCTACAAGTGCAGTTGACGTTGCCTTCCGGCGCACTCACGATGCAGTTCGCGGAGTCAGCAGCGTTGGGCCTGTTCATGAGCGGCGGGGGTCCGGCGGCGGCCGCCCTGAATCAGGATGGGACGGTGAATTCCGCCACCAATCCAGCCGCGCCGGGATCGATCGTCTCGCTGTTCGCAACCGGGGCAGCCTGGCCGTCCGGTCTCGTCGACGGTGCGCTTGCGTCTGGGGCGTCGGTCTTGTCGCAAGAACTGAACGAGTTTCAGGTAGTAGACGCCGGCGGTGTCGAGGCAAGCATTCTGTACGCTGGAGCCGCGCCGGGGCTGATCGACGGCGTATTCCAGTTGAACGTGCAGCTGCCGGTTGGGGAAACGAATCCTGTCTTCTTAACTCTGAGTTCCAGCGCGACTACTCCCTTGGGGTCGAACCTGCAGAGCAATCGAGTGCAAATCTACAGCCAGTAAGGAGGCCGGAGCAGCGTGGCCGCAGCGGCCTGCCTTCGCTATTCTTCCCGCAAGACCTGGTTGGGGTCCAGGCGCGCGGCGCGGCGCGCGGGAATGTAGGCTCCGGCGAGGGTCATCGCGAGCAGCACCAGCGCGACCAGGGCGGCCAGCCGCCAATCGAGCGCGACCAGAAACACGCTCGCGGTGATGGCGCGGCCCAGCCAGAGGCTGAGCACCAACCCAATCGCAGTTCCCCACGCACCGAGCAACGCCCCGCGTTTGAGGATCATTCCCACCACGGCAGTTCGATCGGCGCCAATCGCCATGCGAATGCCGATTTCACGGCGGCGCCGGGCGACAGCCCAGGACATGACACCGTAAATCCCCGACAGCGCCAAGGCCAAGCCCAGCAGGCCCATGCCGCCGACCACGGCCGCGAGCGAGCCCATGACCTTGGTCGCCCGGTCGTTAAAGTACTCCTCCATGGTGCTCAGCGCAAAAACCGGCTGGTTGGGATTGATCGACTTGACGAGGTGCCGCAGCGGTTGCGCCAGGCTGCCCGAAGGGCCGGACGCTGCGATCAGCAAGGTCATTTGCGTGCGGAAGTTTTGGGAGAGCGGCAGATAGAAGAACTCCATAGGCGGTTCGGCCAGCGCGACGTACTTGCTCATCTTAGCCAGGCCTACGACCTCAACCCAGTCGCCTTCCGGGCCCCACACCCGAAATCGTTTGCCGATGGGGTTCTGGTTCGGCCAGTAAGTTGCCGCAAAGCGTTGATTGACCACCGCCACGCGCGGCGAATTCGCCGTATCGGTCTCAAGAAACCCCCGGCCCTGCAGAATCGGAACGTCCACGGTGCGGAAATAGCCGTCGCCGACCACGTTCGACCACGCGGTAACCGAGTTTCTGCCGTTAGGCAATTGGTAGCCTTCGGGCACGATGGCGACGTCGTTCAGGTGGTTCGATATCGGGACCAACTCCGCCACCGCGGCGGAAGTCGCGCCCGGCAGTTGACGCGCATCCCGCGCCAGGCGCTGGTAGAAATCGCGCGCTTGTTGGTCGGTGTAACGGACCAGTTGCGGGTCGAAGCTGGCCATCAACATGTGGGAAGAGCGAAACTCGGCTGGCGCCGAGAGCAGTCGCGACACACCGCGATACAGTTGCGTCGCTAGGACCAGCAGAAATAGGGATCCCGCTATCTGGGCCACCACCAGCGCGTTTCTGCCCAGGAAATGCCGGTGCGACGTCGCCGTCCTGCCGCTTGCCTTCAAGGCGGTTGCAACGTCGGCGCGGGTAGCCCGAATGGCCGGTACCAAGCCGAAAAGCAGGGAGCTGAGCAGCGCAGCGCCCAAACTGTAAAGGAGTACGCGCGTATCCATGCGGGCGTTGACCTCGAGCGGAATCTGCGCCGGTATCCGCCAGTGTTGGAACGGCTGCACGATCGATGCGGCAAGAAACACGCCGGTGGCGCCGGCAGCCGCGGCAATGAGGAGGCTCTCCGCCAGCAATTGCCGCACCAGCCGCCAGCGCCCCGCTCCGATGGCTAGGCGCACGGCAATCTCGCCGGAACGGGCGATGCCGCGGCTCAGCGTCAGGTTGGCGACATTAGCGCAAGCGATCAGCAGTACAACGCCGGCGAGCAAAAGCAGCATCCGCGCCATCATCGCGTCGACGGGCTCTAGTTCCACGCGCGATTGGAATTCGCTGAGGACGGCGGCGGACCAATTGCGGTCGGTGGCCGGGTAAGCCTTGGCAAGGCCGCTCGCGATCACGCGCGCCTCGACCGCAGCCTGTTCGGCGCTGGCGCCGGGCCGCAGGCGCCCCTTCACCGCCAGTTCGCGGTCGTCGTGGCTGGTGAGCAGGTTGTGGTCGTCGCTCGCGAGGCGGGGAGCCATCATCAGCGGAATATATAATGCGGGACGAAAATACTGCTCGATTCCGGTGAAGCTTTCCGGAGCCACGCCAATGATGGCGAACTCGATGCCATCCACCAGAATCTTCTTGCCCACGATATCGGGCGCCGAGCCGAAGTCCTGCTGCCAAAGATCGTGGCCAATTACGGTTACCGCATCGCGGCCCGGAACGGCGTCCTCATCGGGCCGGAATGTGCGGCCCAGTTGCGGCGTGACTTCGAGCACGTTGAAGAAGTTGCCGCTGACCAGCAGCCCGGCTTTCATCTCCGGCATCGCCTGCCGGTCCATCGCAAATCCGAACGTGCCGAGCCGGTAAGCCGTCAGCCCGGAAAAGGCGCGGGTCTTGGCGCGGAAATCCACGTAATCCGGGTAAGACATCGAGCCCGGCGCGCGGCCGCGAAGCTGAGAGCGCACGTTCAGCACCGCAGATGGATGGGGCACTGGAACCGGCCGCAAGAGCATCGCGTCCGCCAGGCTGAACATGGCGGTGTTGGCGCCGATCCCCAGGGCGATGGAGAGCGCGGCCACCGCCGCAAAAGAAGGGTTGCGCCGCAGAGAGCGCAGGGCGAAGCGAAGATCGCTCAACATACCACCAAAGGAGCAGTTCACGTGCCAGTGCGCTGGCACCGATGCCGTTTGGTTGGAACCACATACCGGCAAACCGGCGGCCGGGGGTGTTCGCTATTGGGATATCCGCGTGCGGCGGCGGGACGTCGCGCGCAGCCTATTTCTTGTAGTACGCCGCGTTGCGCTCCGTGAAAGAGGCCCACTTTTCCGGCAGATCGTCGAGCGCGAAGATGGCCGACACGGGGCATACCGGTACGCAGGCGCCGCAGTCGATGCATTCCACCGGATCGATGTAGATCAGCGCCTCCTCCGCGAAGCCAGGTTCGTCTTTCTTGGGGTGGATGCAATCGACCGGACAAGCGTCGACACAGGCGGTGTCCTTAGTGCCGATGCAGGGTTCTGCGATAACGTAAGCCATTCTTGTTTACCCAGGTTTTACTTATTGATACCACAGCCGGCAGGGAGAAAACAATCGCCGCTTGCCAACGCGCAAGTTCCGGCCTCAAACTGTAGAAGATGCCAGCTAAAGTGCGCAAAGCCGTTTTCCCCGCCGCGGGACTCGGCACACGATTCCTCCCGGCGACCAAGGCCCAGCCCAAGGAGATGCTCCCGATCGTCGATAAGCCGATCATCCAGTACGGCGTGGAGGAGGCCCTCCACTCGGGCATTCAGAACATCATCATCGTGACCGGCCGCGGCAAGAGCGCCATCGAAGACCATTTCGATGTCAGCTTTGAGCTGGAGTACCTGCTGGAGAGCCGCTCAAAAAAAGAACTGCTGGCGATTGTGCGCGGCATTTCCGACATGATCAACGTGTCGTACATACGCCAGAAGGAGGCGTTGGGACTGGGACACGCCGTGCTGCGCGCGCAGGAACTGGTGGGCGACGAGCCCTTCGCGGTGGTGCTGGCCGACGACCTGATCGATGCCGAAACACCTTGCTTACGGCAGTTGCTGGATGTTTACACTTTCTTCAACGCGCCGGTGCTGGCGGTGATGGAGGTGCCGAACGACAAAATCTCGGCGTATGGCGTGATCGATGCCGAACCGGTCAGCCATAACGGCTCGAGCGAGCGCGTGTACCGCATCCGCGACTTGGTGGAGAAACCGAGCGCCGCCGACGCACCCTCCAACCTGGCGATCATCGGCCGCTACGTCCTCACCCCGGAGATCTTCGGCTGCGTTCAAGCCATCGACGCCGGCGCCGGCAGCGAAATCCAGTTGACCGACGCGCTGCGCTACCAGCTCCGCAGCCGCCCTCTCTACGCCTGCCGCTTCGAGGGCACGCGCCACGATGCCGGCGACAAATTGGGATTCCTCAAGGCCACAGTCGAGTATGCCCTCCGCCGGCACGACTTGGGAGGGCCGTTTCGCGAGTATTTGAAGGGCCTGAAACTGTAAGCGCCGGGCCTCACGCCGATTTGCTCTTGCGGGTTGCAACGGGCCGCTCCTTGCCTCAGGGCAAGCCTTTTCCCCAAAAGTGCAGGCGAACCCGATCTGCATATCCCCGCAGCACCGGCCGCCATCGCGCCGGCAATGCCGATTTCAGTTTGTCCTGCCACGAGTGGCGCCAAAGAGTGCGCCTGTTGAATCCCTGCAGCCACCATCCATCGCCCCAAGGCTCGAACAGAGGTTCGGAGGTGCGCCGAAAGAATGCCGTTCTGCCGCACACCTCTTCGAGGCGGAACATCGCATCGCGGCGAAGAAAGGCGAACAGGTTGTGAATCGATGGAATGTGAATATCGTCCAGCACGAGCAGGCCGCCCTCCTCCAGGTGCGGATACAAGTAAAAATACTCGAGGTCCGGGAACGGGTAGGCGTGCGGACCGTCAATGAGCACGGCCTGCAGCGGTGCGTCGAAAACATGGCACGGCAATGTCCTCTGGGTGGGTCCCTCGATGAACGTGACCGTATCCGGCGCCAGCAATGGGCTGCGTTGCACTGCGCTCATGCTTTCATCGCTGTTGACGGTGAATACCGAGTGGTGTTTGCTCAGATACGAGAAGACCACCGTGCTCATCCCGGTTCCCGTCTCGGCGGAGTGCGCCACTTCACGGGACTCCAGGTGCTTCGTTAAGGCAAGGAGGGCCGCGGGACCTAGCGAGCCAGAGCTATGGAGCGACCTCGATGCCTCCAGGATCTGCGCCAACGTGCGTCGGGAGATCATGACTTACGCCAAGCCGCTGCCGGCCGGCTTCGTGAGTACGGCTCCAACCGCCTACCGGGCCGAAAAGCTATAAATGGTGGTCGTGTGATAAGTGGCGCCGGGCTTCAACTCGGTAGAGGGGAAGGCCGGGTGGTTGGGCGAATCAGGGTAGTGCTGCGTCTCCATGCAGAAGGCGCCGCGGCGGGGGTAGACCTTGCCGCCCCTGCCATGGATGGTGCCATCCAGGAAGTTGCCCGTGTAGAACTGCATGGCTGGCTCGGTGGTCCATACTTCGAGGACGCGCCCGGTCTTCGGCTCGTATACTTCCGCCGCTTTGCTCAACCCGGCGCCGGTTTTGTCGAGCACCCAGTTATGGTCGTAACCCCCGGCGATCTTGATCTGCTGGTCGTCGCTCTCGATGCGGGCGCCGATGGCGGTGGACTTGCTGAAATCGAACGGCGTGCCTTTCACGGCGCGCAGTTCGCCGGTGGGAATCAGCGTCGCATCCACGGGCGTGAACCGGCTGGCGTAAATTGTCACGTCGTGGCCCAGTACGTCGCCCTCGCCGGCGCCCTTAAGGTTGAAGTAGGAGTGGTTGGTGAGGTTGACGACAGTGGGTTTGTCGGTGGTAGCGGTGTAATCGATCTTCAGCTCGTTCTTATTCGTCAGCGTGTAAACCACCTTAGCGGTCAAAGTGCCGGGGAAGCCTTCTTCGCCGTCTTTGCTGACGTAGGCGAACTCGACCGCCGGTCCTTCCGCGGAGGCCACTTCCCTGGCCTGCCACACCCGCTTGTCGAATCCGAGCGGCCCGCCGTGCAACGTGTTAGGGCCATCGTTGGCGGGCAGGTGATAGGTCTTGCCCTCCAGCGTGAACTTCGCCCCGTCGATGCGGTTGCCATACCGGCCGATGAGAGCGCCGAAGAAGGCGGTCTGAGTGCGGTAGCCGTCCAACGTGTCCATTCCCAACACAACGTCGGCGAGCGCGCCGTGCCGGTCGGGCGCTGTCAGCGAAACCACCGCACCGCCGTAAGTAATCAGGCGGGCTTCCATGCCGTTGGCGTTGGTGAGCAGGTACAGATCCACCGGAGTGCCGTCCGGCATCTTGCCGTATAATTGCTTCTTCACGTGGGGTTGTCCTTTCTTGGCCGGCGCCTGGGCGAAACAAGCCCACGCAAGCAGGGCCGCGTACACGGCGGCCATCGAGCGATGTAGCATCATGCCCTCCATGGTAAGCGATTGCGCGCGCGCCTGTGCTCTCCGCCCCGCGCCGGCGGTTGCGGCCGGAGCCGCCTGCTTGCGCCCCGCGCGGGGCGCTCGTAGAATCGATAGATTCGCATGAGCCAGCCGCAAACCGTACTGATAGTGGATGACGATCCGCAGATTCTGCGGTTGGTCGAAAGGATGCTTGGCGCCCGCAACGTGACCGTGCTGGTGGCGCCGCGGCCTTCGGCGGCGCTTGAAATCTGCCAGCGGCAAGCGGTCGATTTGCTCATCTCCGATATTGCCATGCCGGAGATGGACGGCGTCAAGCTGGCGGAGCGCGTACTGAAAATGCATCCCAACGCTCAGATCCTGCTCATCTCGGGAGAGGCCAAGGAGGCGCCGATGCTGTCGAAGTCGCGCCGCGTCCGTTTTCTGCGGAAGCCGTTTTTTCCGGCGGAATTGATCGACTGTTTGCGCGAACTGCTGCCGGAGGCGTGAGGCGGGCGTTTGGTATCCCGGTTCGCAGGCACGATAGCGATTTGTCCGCGCGGACGCCAGGGCGAGGCGTGCCTCGCCCCTACAATGGACTCGTAGGGGCCGGGCCTGCCCGGCCGGGCCCGGCGCGCAAGACTGTGCCCGTGCCGCCCTATTTCTGAGCCGGAAAACCGATGGTGGGTTTGGACGCCGGCTGGCCGGGCAGGTTCAGCTTGAGCTCGCAGCCGCAATCGTCGCCAGCGTCGTGCGCGGTTTTCTGGTATTCGATTTCGAAATCGACTATGCTCTTCAGGGTTGGCCAGTCGATGGCTTTGTCGATCCGCCGCCCGTTCACAAACAGCGTCGGCGTGGAATCAACGCCCAGTTGGCGGCCCTGCGCCACGGTCTTGTCCACCTCGGCTTCGGTCAGCTTGTTTTCCATGCACTGCCCCAGCTTCACGGTGTCGATCTGCCCTTGTCCCTTGGCCCAGTCCATCACCTGGTCGCGCAGATTGTCCGGAGTGATCTGGTCCTGGTGGGCAAAAATCCAGTCGTGGTAGGCCCAGAACGCATCCAGGCCCTGCCGCTGCACGCAGCGGGCGGCCATGGCAGCGCGCTTGGCCCAGGGATGAAGGCCCTCGAGCGGAAACTCCTTGAAGTAGAGTTTCACCTGCGTCGGGTAAGTCTTCAGCAGGTTGTCCTGCAGCGCCTTGGCTTCTTCCTTGCAGTAGGGGCATTCGAAGTCGCTGAATTCGACGATGGCTACCGGCGCGCCCGACGTTCCCTCGCCCGGCGCACCTTCGGGTTTGAGCTTGTCCAGTTCCACCTGGAATGGATTGCGGCTAATGTCGAACACGGTGCCCTGGACGATTTTCTTGCCGTCGTCGGAGATGTGGAAGAGAATGTCCTGGCTCCGCTCGCCCATGCTGGCGCGCACGGTTACTTGTTTGAAGCCGGGCAGATCGTCGGGCTTGGGGTCTGAGATCTGGACCCCGATCCGCGAGTCCATCACATACATGTGGCGCACGTAGGCTTCAAAGATGGCCTTGTCGAACGCCGACTTGGTGGCCGTATGTGTCTGGCCGTATGCGCCCAGGCACACGGCGGCAAGAGAGAGAGAAAGCTTGCGGAGCATCCTTTTTTCATTATAGGGGCGACCCGAGCGCCGTGGCTCTTGGCGGCTATTGCTGCTTGTCCGACACGACGATGGCGGTACTCTCCGTTCCCAATGAATTCGCATGAATTCGAGCGTAGGTGTACGCGAGGATTCGCTCCCAGGCCTTGTATCAGGGCATGGCTTTTAGCAGTGCCGTGGGATAGGAGAAAAATGTGGGCTTCAGCCCCTGCGTGCTGAGGAAAGCCGCAGTGGCTGAAGCCTGTGACTGCCCGCCTTGCGGCACGGCTATAGCCATGCCCTGATACAACGCGCCGAGATCCCATTTCTATGTCGCACGCCCGCTATCGCAGCCGTTACATCACCGGGCCGATCCGCCAGGGGACGAATTCCTGGTGGCCCAGGCGCTCGGCGCAGGTCCGCTGGCCGGAAGCCACGGCGATCATCAGCTCGAAGATCTCACGGCCCACTTCGTCGATGGTGCGGTCGCCATCGGCGATGCTGCCCGCGTTCACATCCATGTTGTCGCGCATGGCGCGGAAGGTGTGGCTGTTGCTCGCGATCTTGATCACCGGGATGGTGGGAAAGCCGATGGCGCTGCCGCGGCCGGTGGTGAATGCGATCAGGTTCACGCCGCCGGCGGCGAGGCCGGTCAGCGAAACCGGATCGTAGCCTGGCGTGTTCATGAAGGCGAAACCGGCGTTGTCGATGCGTTCGGCGTAATCGTAGACCTCGATCAGCGGAGACGAGCCGCTTTTGGCAACGGCGCCAAGCGATTTCTCGAGGATGTTGGTGAGGCCACCCGCCTTGTTTCCGGGGCTGGGGTTGTGGTCGAAGCTGCCGCCGAAACGCGCCAGGTATTGCTGGTATTGGTCGATCCTGGCGAGCAGCTTTTCGGCCACTTGGGCGTTGCGCGCGCGCTCGACCAGCAGGTGCTCCGCGCCGAAGATCTCCGGGGTTTCGGCGAGCACCGGCGTGCCGCCCAGTTCGGCCAGCCAATCTGAGCAGCGGCCCAGCGCCGGGTTGGCCGTGATGCCGGAGAACGAATCCGAGCCGCCGCAGTTCAGGCCCAGCACGATGCGGGAAGCGGGGATGGGCCGGCGCGATTCGGCGGCGGCGATTTCGATCAGGCGCGCGATTTCGCGGCGCGCCGCCTCCACGGTCGAGTGCGTGCCGCCGCTCGCCTGCACCGTCATGCCCACCAGGTGCGCGGCGCGCGGCCCAGCATCGCCCAGGTAATGCTCGATCTGATTGCCCTCGCAGCCGAGGCCGAGGATCACGGCCGCGGCCACGTTGGGATGCGCCAGCACGCCGCCGAGCGTGCGCCGAAGCTGGTCGATATCGGCGTCGCCCGAGTGTCCGCAGCCCTCGCCGTGCGGGAACGCCACCACCCCATCCACGTTGGGCGGCAGCGATTCGCCCGCGTAACTGCGGGCGATCAGTTCGGCGGTGTGAGCGGCGCAGTTGGACGCAGCCACCACCGCGATGTAATTCCGCGTGCCGGCGCGGCCGTCCGCGCGCAGGTAGCCGAGGAAGCTGGGACCGTCCTCGCGGCGCGCCGGCACAGCAAGCGAGCCGGCGGGAAACTGGTACGCCGCGCGGCGTTCGTCGTAGGCCAGGTTGTGCGTGTGCACGTGGCTGCCGGGCTCGACCGGTTCCTTCGCCAGGCCGATGGGCTGGCCGTAGCGGAATACGGTTGCGCCGGCAGCAATCGCGCGCAGAGCCACTTTGTGCCCTGCCGGGATTGCGTCCCGGACCACGAACGTTTGTCCGCCCACGCGCAACTCGGCTCCCGCAGCCAGCGGCACGCGCGCCACCGCGATGTTATCGGCGGGATGAAGCTGAATCGCCGAATTCTCGGCTGTTGGCAAACTGGCGATTTCGAGCAGCATGGGGCGATTCCCTCAGGCGCCGGCGTCCGGCGCAAATGTGCTGCCGACACTTCAGACAGCAGTACCGGTCCCTGCTACCAGCTTACATGTACATGCCGCCGTTGACGGCCAGCACGTGCCCGGTGATGTAGGACGCTTCGTCGCTGACCAGGAACTTCACCGCGCCGGCGATGTCTTCCGGCGTGCCCATGCGGCCCAGCGGAACCGTGGCTAGCATCTTCTGCTTCAGCTCCTCCGGCAGGCTCTTGGTCATGTCGGTGTCGATGTAGCCGGGAGCGATGGCGTTCACCGTGATCCCGCGGCTGCCCATTTCCTGCGCCAGCGCCTTGGTGAGCCCGATCAAGCCGGCCTTGGATGCCGCGTAGTTCACCTGCCCCACGCTTCCCGCCTGGCCCACCACGGAGGAAATGCTGACGATCCGCCCCCAGCGGTTGCGCATCATGCCGGGCAGCGCCTGCTGGCTGCACAGGAACGCGCCTTCCAGATTCACCTTCAGCACCAGTTGCCAATCCGACGGCTTCATGCGCACCGCCAGGCCGTCGCGCGCAATGCCGGCGTTATTCACCAGCACGTCGATGCGGGTCTTGTCCTTGAGGACTTTGGCGAAGCCCTCCTTGACCGATTCTGGCGACGTCACGTCCAGATCCAGCGTCATCGCCTCGGCATTGCAGGCGCGAATTTCGGAAGCCACCGATTCGTTGTTTTCGACTTCGGGCGAAGCCACCACGATATCGAGGCCGGCGCGGCACAGCCGCAGAGCGATGGCTCGGCCGATGCCGCGGCTCGCTCCGGTGACGAAGGCTACTCGGTTCAACATGCTTTCTCCTCGGGATGTTTGGCTATTCAGCCTCAATCATAAACCATGAGCGGAGACGGAATTTCCTCAACGCGCCTCGAAACTCAAGAAACAGAGCCGCGACCGTTAGGGAGCGGTGCAGGAGCGTGTTCGAACGGTGCGGCCGGCAACCGCGTTCTCGCGATCGCGGCTCGGAGATCGCCCTTGACAAGGGCCTTCGATCGGTCATGAAGTTCACGCCGCGGAGGCTCGGACCACGGGGTTCGGCGTAAGTGAGGCTGCTCGCCCCGCGAAAATTGAGCCCGCCTGTTACCAACCCGCCCCACACGCTACACTCAAACTTAAACTATGGCTTACAAAGATCTGCGGGAGTTCATTGCGGCACTCGAGCGCAATGGCGAGCTGAAGCGCATTCCCTTCGAAGTGGACCCAGTGCTCGAGATCACCGAGTTCGCCGACCGGGCGGTGAAGCGGGGCGGGCCGGCGCTGCTGTTTGAAAAGCCCAAAGGCTCGGACGTGCCGGTGCTGATCAACGCCTACGCTTCGCTGCGCAAGATGGAAATCGCGCTGGAAGTGGAGTCGGTGGAAGAGATCGCGGCGCGCATCGTCGAGTTCCTGGAGATGCGCATGCCGGAAGGCCTCATCGGCAAGCTCAAGATGCTGCCCAAGCTGGCCGAGATGGGCGCGTTTTTTCCCAAGACTGTGTCCAAAGGCCCGTGCCAGGAAGTGGTACGCACCTCGGGCATGTCGCTGGCCCAGTTCCCGATTCTCAGATGCTGGCCCGAAGACGGCGGCCGCTTCATCACCCTGCCGATGGTATTCTCGCGCAATCCCGATACCGGCAAGCGCAACTGCGGCATGTACCGCATGCAGGTTTACGACGACGTCACAGCTGGCATGCACTGGCAGATCCACAAGCAGGGCGCTGAGCATTACCGGCGCATGCGCCATCACGGGCAGACGCGCATGGACGTGGCAGTGGCCATCGGCGCCGACCCGGTCAGCATGTACTCTTCCATTCTGCCGCTGCCGCCGGATATGGACGAGATGATGATTGCCGGCTTCCTGCGCCAGAGCCCCGTCGAGATGGTGAAGTGCCAGACCTCGGACCTGGAAGTTCCGGCGCAGGCCGAGATCGTGCTCGAAGGGTACGTCGAGCTGGGCGAACTGCGCACCGAAGGGCCGTTCGGCGATCACACGGGCTACTATTCGCTGGAAGATCAGTACCCGGTTTTCCACCTCACCGCCATCACCCACCGCGAGAAGCCGATTTACGCGACCACCATCGTGGGGCCGCCGCCCATGGAAGACTACTACATGGGCAAGGCCATCGAACGCATTTTCCTGCCGCTGATGCGGTTGCAATTGCCGGAAGTGCGCGATATCGCCATGCCGCCGGAAGGCATCTTCCACAACCTGATCCTGGTCTCGATCCGCAAATCCTACCCCGGCCATGCGCGCAAAGTGATGCACTCCATCTGGGGCACTGGCCAGGCGATGTTTTCGAAGGTCATCGTGGTGGTGGATGAGGACGTCGACGTGCAAAACGCGAGCGAGGTCGCCTGGAAGGCACTCAACGCCATCGATCCCGAGCGCGATATCGAATTCGCGATGGGGCCGGTGGATTCGCTCGACCATGCGAGCCGAATGCCAGATTACGGCTCGAAGATGGGAATCGACGCCACCCGCAAGTGGCCCACCGAGGGTTTTACCCGCCCCTGGCCGGGCTTGATCGAGATGTCCGCCGATGTGAAGAAGAAGGTGGACGAGCTCTGGAAGCGGGCGGGGTTGTAACGCGTCTGAAAAAAACCCCGTCCGGTGGATGGGACCGGCGCGGGGCCTGAAAACCTCCCCTTAGGAGGCAACGCACCAAAGCGAAAAACCGCTGACCACTTACGGTTGTGCGTGCAATCGGGCTGCCAGCCATAACCCGTTGATCCTATAGAACGGCGGGCCGCGCGCCTACGAGAATCGGGAGCCGGCGGCTATGGATTCCCACAACCGGCCGCAGTTTCCCAAGCCGCGGCGGACGCGCGGTACAATCAAACGCGTGAGCGCCAGCCCAGTGACCACGAGGCACGAAATGGTGCGGTCCGAGACACATTGCGGTCCGGCACTGGCGGGTTTTTTCCTGACCGGTTTCCTGCTGGCTTTGCTGGGCGCCATCCTGCCGGCGTGGGGCTACCACCGCGACCCGGCGGACTTCATTGCGGTCGGCAACTGTTTTCTGAGCGTGGCGATCGGCGTGGTGCTGGCCACCTGGCTGGGCCGCGGGTTGATTGCGCGGCGCGGCCTGCGCCGGGTGATGATTGGCGCCTGCGCAGCGGCGTGCGTGACGCTGGTTTATCTCGCAGCCGCCTCACCGCCGGTTTCGACCTGGTGGCGCATCGGCGGCCTGCTGTTTTTGGGCGCGTGCGCCGGCGCGTTGAACCGCGCGCTGTTTCAGGCCATTTCGGCCAGCTATCGCCGGGACGCCGCATCCACCGTGATTCGCGTCGGCATCTGGTATGGCTTGGGCTGCCTGGCGGCAACACTGCTGGTGTTCGGCGTTTTCTATGCATATTCGGTTTCCACCATCCTGCTGTTCATGGCGGCAGTGCCGGCGGTGTTTGTAGTCCTTTATGCCAAGGCCACGCTTCCCGCCGCGGAGCAGGGCGCGCATCCCACGCTGCGCCAGGCGCTGAGCGACTTCCGCAGCCCCGGCGCGGTGCTGTTCGCCCTGCTGCTGTTTTTCCAGTTTGGCAACGAATATTCGATCGCCGGCTGGCTGCCTCTGTTCCTGATCCGGCGGCTTGGCGTCAGCCCTCCGGGCGCGCTCTTGTTGCTGGCGTTCTATTGGCTTTTCCTGATGGCGGGCCGGTTGCTGGCGGTGCCCATTCTGCCGCGCGTGCGTCATGGCAAGTTGGCGCTGACCAGTGGGGCGCTGGCGCTGTTCGGCTGCTTCGTGTTGTTCTTCACCAATAACCCGTTTGGCGCCGGCGGCGCCCTTTTCTTCCTTGGCGCGGGTTACGCCAGCATTTATCCGTTGGTGCTCGAAGCCATTGGCCGCCGCTTTCCCTATTACCACCCCGGTTTTTTCAACGGCATTTTCTCCGTCGCTTTGTTCGGCGGGCTGCTGGCGCCGGCCACGTTGGGCTACGCGGCGCAATATTGGGGCGTGGGAGTGGTGGTGGGCATTCCGCTGCTCGGCACCTTCATGGTGATCGCGCTGCTGCTGCTCATCTGGCTCGAATCGAAGGTCACCGGCCGATGAAGGCCGCGCGCTTTCTCCTGGTGCTGACGCTGGCCGTTTCGCTCCAGGCCGCCAGCCTGGCGCACGCCATCAACCGGCTGCTGGCATCGTCTCCAGAGGCGCGCGGCGCATTTTGGGGAATCCAAGTCACCGATTTGAAAACCGGCCGTACCCGCTATCAACTCAATTCCGACCGGCTCTTCACGCCGGCATCCAACACCAAGCTGTTTACGACCGCGCTGGCCCTGGTGCGCCTGGGGCCGCAATTCGCGTTCGAGACGCGGATAGCGGCCGAGCGCCCGCCAGACGCGGACGGGTGCATTCGTGGCTCGCTGCGCCTGGTGGGCGGTGGCGATCCGAACCTTTCGGCACGCGCGGTTCCTTACCAGCCCGAGCCAGCCCGAGCGGCGCCGGCTCCGGGTTACGCCTTGGCGGCGCTGGCGGAGTTGGCCGACCAGGTCGCCGCCAAGGGCGTGAAATGCATCAACGGCGAGATCATCGGCGACGACACTTGGTACGTCTGGGAACCTTACGCCGGCGAATGGAGCATCGACGACCCGACATACGAATACGGCGCCGCGGTTTCGGCGATCGCGATCAACGATAACACGCTCACCGTGAGCGTCTCGCCCGGAGCGCGCGAGGGCGATCCGGCGGCGATCTCGCTGGAACCCGCGGTGGAATATTACGCCATCGACAACCGCACTCGCACCGTGGCCGCGGGTGGCGAACGCGTCATCCATGTGCACCGCGGGCCCGGCAGCCTGGAACTGGAACTTTCGGGGACGATTCCGCTTGGCGCACCGGCGCAGCTTCTGGAGCTGGGCATCGAAGATCCAGCGCAGTATGCCGCGCTGGCGCTGCGGCAATTGCTGGAAGAGCGCGGCATCACGGTGCGCGGCGGTGCTGCCGCGCGACATCTGCTGTCCGGCGAAGCCAGTGGGTTATTGGCTGGGGGCGACACCGTAGTGCTGGCGCGGCGCGTTTCCGCTCCGCTGGTCGAGGATCTGCGCATCACCGACAAAGTCAGCCAGAACCTGCATGCGGAGATGGCGGTGCGCGCGGTGGGGCGCGCGCGTCGCGGCGTGGGCAGCCGCGCCGCCGGCCTCGACGAGCTACGCGCGTTCCTGAACGAAGCCGGCCTTGACGATGCTTCCTACAACATCGAAGACGGCTCCGGCCTCTCGCGCCCCAACCTGGTGAGCCCGGCTGCGGTGGTGAAGCTGCTGCGTTACCTGTACGATTCGCCCGAGCGCGACACCTGGATTTCCCTGCTCCCGGTAGCCGCCAGCGACGGCACGTTGGCCGGCCGCTTCAACGGTACGCCCGCGGCCGGCCGCGTTCACGCCAAGACCGGTTCCCTGGCCCACGTCAATGCCCTTTCCGGCTACGCGCAGCGGCGCAATGGCAGTTGGGTGGCGTTTTCGATTCTGGTGAACAACTCGAACCAAAGCGCCGCCGCGGTGCGTGGCGTGATGGACAAAATTTGTATTCTAATATGGAAGTAACGCCATGCCTATTTACGAATACAAATGTCAGGATTGCGGAACCAAGTTTGAGAAGCTGGTGCGACGCTCCGGGGGGCCCGATCTGGAATGCCCGTCGTGCGGGCAGAAACATCTCGAGCAGGAGCTATCCACCTTCGCCGCCCATTCGGGGAGCTCTTCGCACGCGTCCGAGGCGCCGGTCTGCCCCAGCGGCCGCTGCTCGAACCCCGGCATGTGCGGGATGAACTTCAACTGAGCGCGTTTCGCGCATCCCTGCAAACGGTTGTTGCGGAGCGTTGTGCGACCAGCTCCCGGCGCAACAGGCGGCATGGGCGCACCCCGAAACCGGCTACCCATGGGCAAGCGGCGCCGGACGGTGTAACCTGGGAACCGGAGAGTTGCCGTGAAACGCGCCTGGGCTATTTTGGCGGCCGGAGTGTTGCTGGCTTGTGCCGCGGCGGCGAAGGACCATAGCCACCTCGCCACCGGCGACACTGACAATCCCGGCAGGGGCGTCAATGTCTACTCGCTCGAGCGGGAAGTCGAGCTCGGCCGGCAGATGGCGGCCGAGGTCGAGCGGCAGGCGCGATTGCTCGACGATCCGGTAGTGGTCGAATACGTTAATCGGTTGTCGCAGAACCTGGTCCGCAACTCGGACGCACGGGTGCCCTTCACTGTCAAAGTGATCGATTCGAGCGAGGTGAACGCCTTTGCGCTGCCGGGCGGCTTCCTGTTTGTCAACACCGGCCTGATCCTGCGCGCGGAAACCGAGGCCGAACTCGCCGGGGTGCTGGCGCACGAGATCGCTCACGTCGCCGCCCGGCATGGCACCAAGCAGGCCACGCGGGCGGAGTTGTTCAACTACGTCAGCCTGCCGCTGGTTTTTGCCGGCGGCTGGCTGGGCTACGCCGTTCGCCAGTTGGTGGGCCTGGCGGTGCCGATGGGATTCGTCGAGTTTACGCGCGGCATGGAGAAGCAGGCGGACACGCTCGGGCTGGAGTATCTTTACCGGTCGGGCTACGACCCGCTGGCATTCGTCGATTTCTTCGAGCGCATCGAGACGATGCAAAAAACCAAGCCCAACCTGGTGGCCCGCATGTTCTCGACGCATCCCCTGACCGAAAGCCGCATCAAGGCTGCGCAGAAGTTGATTCAGCACCGGCTGGCCCCGCGATCAGCATACGTGGTGGACACCTCCGAATTCCAGGACGTCCGCGGCCGGCTGGAGCAGCTCGAGGATCTTGCCGGGCCCAGGCGGCGGGGCGATGGCCCCGTCCTGCGCCGGCGCCTCAACAGCAATCCGCCCCCCATTTACGCCTTGCCCGAGGAGGCTGCGCAGAAGACAGCGAAGGACGCGGATTGACGGCTCTGCTGGGGCAGTTCAGTGTTTGGCGAACATCGCCTGCACATCTTTGCGCAGGGCCGCCTGGCTGCCGGGACGGCTGTAGAACATATGGCCGCCTGGATACTCATGCACGGCGACACGGGCCGGATCGCCCATCACCGGCATCTGGTCCACGGTCAGCACCGAGCCCATGAATGGGCACGAGAGGTCGTTCCAGCCGTGTGCAATAATGACGCGCAGCTTCGGGTCGGCCGCCACCGCCTGCCGCAGATCGGGCACGGCGCCCATGCGCAGGGCGCGGCTGTCGTGATCCCACTGGGAGCCCACCTCGTAGCTGAGCGTGTTGTAGCGCGCATCCGTCTTCCAGCCGACCACGCGCGTCACAAAATCCACCATCGCCGTGGTGGTGGGGGCGATGATGCTTTCTAGCATCGGATCGTTGGTGCGCTGCTCGGGAGCGAAGGGGTACGGGTCGTACCCGGTCACGTTCGAGTCGTAGACGCTGCCGATCTTGCCGCGCTCGCGGAAGACCTCGCGCAGATAGGCGCCGGTGTCCAACCGGCCGCCGGCCCGCCGCACAAACTCCTCTTCCAGGCCGGTCATCTCGGTCACGCGTTTCACGATCCGCGACGTCGCCCCCGGATCGGAGCGGCCTTTCAGCAGGTCGGTGGCATACTCGCCGCGCGTGTACGCAATCACCGGCGTCATGGCTTCCGGGGTGAGCTTGTGCTCGCGCTCGAGGTGCGCCGCCGTGATCGCAGGCAGGGTGAGCATCCACGGAACCGGGGAAATGTCGCGGTTTTCATTCAGCGCCGGGTTTAGGTACGGCGAGACCAGCACGACACCGTTCATCGCCACGCCGAGCTGGGTTTGCAGGTAATGCGTGATCCGCGGGCCGCGATAGCCGCCGTAACTCTCTCCGACGAAATATTTTCGGGAGCTCACGCGCCCGTTCTTGACCAGCCAGTCGTAAATGGTGCGCGAGAGGTAATGAATGTCGGCGTCGGTACTGAAGAACTGCTTCTTGGCCTCGGCTGCCGAAACCAGCGACCGGCTGTAACCCGTACCGATCGGATCGATGAATACGAGGTCGGTGAAATCGAGCCACGTCGCCGGATTGTCGGTTAACTTCGCCGGATCCGACGGGCTGTCTCCCTCGTCGCCGAACTCGATGTGCTTGGGCCCGATGGCGCCGAAATTGAGAAAAACGGACGCCGCGCCCGGACCGCCATTCAGCGCGAAGGTGACCGGCCGGTCCTGACCCTCGAGAGTGTACGCGGTGAAAACCACCTCCCCAATCTTCTTGCCGCTGTCGTAAACCGGCAGCGTGCCCACCGTGACCGTGTAGGGTAGGGGCTTGCCTTCGAATTGAATGGTCTGCGCCACATGCGCGTCGGCCGGCAACGGAGCCTCCTTATCGGAGGCTTTCTCTTTATCCTTCGCTTCGGCGGGAGCCGGCGGAGGCGCAGGCTTCGTCTCCTGGGCGCGAGCACTGGAGGCGCCGAATGCCAGCAGGAGCGCGGCGAGCATGGTCGCAGCGCCAGGGTACCGAACTGACTGCAGTGAAATAAAACTCATCTGGCTACAATAACGCAAACAGACTGTATGGTGGTCCGAGCGGTGGACTAAGGGCGCGCGACTTGAAAATGGCGGCGTCTTGTATTGCGAAAAAATCCGCTGGTATCTGAGCGATAGGTACGCAAGGCGGCGCGCCAGCCCGGAGGGCGAAAGACAATAGATGGGATGAGTTCTTCATGCGGGTTTCCGCACAACCCCCGATGAAAACGGGATCGCATCGGCGTAAGCTATTGTCGCCGTGTGACCCAGAGGTCTTCGGCCTTAATGGCGCGGTACAAGCCCGCGAATGAGT
>JBAVYH010000140.1:0-2618 GCA_049698695.1 Bryobacteraceae bacterium
GTCAAGCCATCAACGAGCTGCGGCTGCGGGCAACCGGGCTGGAGACCGTTTGGCCCCCACAGCGGGTTTCTTGGCGCGCGCCAAGCTGGCCTTGAGGCCCTCCAGAATGTCGAGCACGGCCACCGGCGCCGGTGCTGGTTCCTCCCGCTTCAGTTCCTCACCCCGGATTTTGGCGTCCAGCATCGCCCGCAGGTTTTCGCGGTAGGTGTCCCGATACTTGGCAGGCTCGAATCGCGCCGCCAGGGCTTCCACCAGCAGGCCCGCCAGTTCCAATTCGCGCGCTGACACCCACTCCACCTCGGTGCGGAACTCATCCAGGGCGCGGACTTCGTCGGCATAGAAGAGAGTGTGGAGCAGGAGCCCGAAGCGACCGGGCCGCAGCAGCACCAGGTACTCCCGGTTGTGGCTGGTCCACTGCGCCACTGCGGCATGCCCGGAGCGCCGCAGGGCCTCGAACAAAAGCGTGTAGGGTTTCTCCCCCGCCGTCTCCGGTACCACGTAATACGATGCATCCAGGTACACCGGGTCGATTTCGGCGATGGGCACGAACTCGCGCACTTCCATCACCCGGGAGCTGGGCGGCGCTATCTGGTCTAGCTCATCATCATCAACCACGACGTAGCGGTCGCGCTCATACTCGAAGCCCTTGACCAACTCGGCGCGCGAGACGGGCCGATCCTCGGCCTGACAGTAGAGCACCTGTTTGACACGCGAATGATCGCACTGATGAAGCTGGTGGAAGCTGACGGACTGACTGCGGGCGGCAGCGTGGAGCTGGACCGGGAACGAGACCAGGCCGAAGGCGATTTGGCCCTTCCAAACGGTAGTTGGCATGAAGGTTGTGACCTCGCAACGACCTTCGCTCTGGTGGTGGGAATAAGCAAGGCGAGAAACGGTCTCTCTGCGGCTTTCTCAGGGTGGCTAAGCGGCGACGACTCAAACAGATCGTCCGTTAACCAACAGGCTGTAGGTTCGAGTCCTGTCTGCCGAGCCAAACCCCTTGCCACGAACTCCCATTCCTTCCGGTTGACGCCCTGGCACTCTGGAATTTGCGCGACATGGCCAATACTGCGCGAAAACGGGCTCTCTACGCAACCAGAGGTACGGGTGTTGAACTGATGCCAGTCCATAGACGCAAATACCATTCCGGTCAGGTCGTTTGGTATTTCCTCTTCGACTTGCCAGGATCGACCCGCGAGGAACGTGGTCGCATCTCGGAATCCGGTTTTGCAACCAAACGTGAGGCCGCAGATGCCGAGCGGACGCGCTATGCCGACGAACTGAAGAAGCTTCAGCTGGCCAGAGCGGGCGCCGGAGTGACTGCGGAGGTGCCGAAGACTCTGGCCACGCTCTTGGAGGAGTTCTTCCGCCAGCACGCCGACCAGAAGTTGGCGCCGAAGACTAAAGAACGTTACCACGATCAGGCGAGGTACCTGGCGCCCGAGCTCCTCGCGAGGCCCCTAGCCGAGATCACGCCGCTCCTCCTGAACCACGAATGGGCCCGACTCCTGAAGTGCGGCGGACACACGCGTCGGGACAAGAGGCCGAGGTCGCTGAGCGCCAAGACCGTAAGCAACATCGCCGGGGTAATCTCCTCGGCGTTCGCTCGGGCGACTCGATGGGGACTGGTGACGGTCAACCCGGTAACGAACAGCGAGCCGCCCCGCGTGAAGAAGCACCGCGGCATCGCGCTCACACCGGCGCAGCAAGCCACGGTGTTCGAGTCGGCATCCGGACCCTGGTGCATGCGGACGTTTCTGGAGCTGGCGGCCGCCACGGGCTGCCGTCGCGGCGAGATCCTGGCGTTACGCTGGTGCGACATCGTGGACGGTCGCGCCATCATCGCGCGCTCGCTCACCCAGACGCGGGATGTCCTGGAGTTCAAGGGGACCAAGAGTGAGAAGCCCCGCGACGTGGCCATACCGTCCGGCACGCTCAGTCTGCTCGAGGCCCATCGCAAACGGCAGGACGAGTCCCGCCGGCAGTTCGGCGCTGATTACCGCGCCGACCTGGACCTGATTTTCGCCAACCCGGACGGCACGCCCTTGAAACCCGATTCAGTGTCGGCGACCGTCTCCTTGTTGTTCCGTCGGTTGAAGCTACCCAAGGGCGCCTCCCTTCACTCGCTGCGGCACACGCACACGTCGCACCTTCTGGCCGATGGCGTGCCGCTACCGGTGGTGTCCGAGCGCCTGGGCCATGCATCGGTCCGGACGACGCAGGAAATCTACGCGCACATGATTCACGGCCAGGACGACGATGCAGCACGGCGGTGGGAAGAGTTCCAGCGTAGGAACCTGCCCGATAAACGGACCGGAGATGTTCAGTGAGTCTTCGTGGAACAGCACGCGTGGCAGCGCGTGGCAGCGCATTCCCTGTAAGTTATAGAAAACATGGTAGCGCTAACGGGAATCGAACGTGTATGACTACGGTGCTGCTAGGGTCCGAACGGTGCCAAGTGATACCAAATAGGTCCCTCTGTGCACTGGCCACCTCGCCGCGGGCCCTATGGATTCCTGGCGTGGTCTCCCTGTGGTCACCCGGCTCCAGCAGAAGGGGCCGGATCGCGCTCGGGCATTCACTACAACGTGCCACGGTATCGGTTTGGAGTATGCGCG
>JBAVYH010000141.1:0-8898 GCA_049698695.1 Bryobacteraceae bacterium
AGGCTCAATTCCTCTGCATCCTGCATGCTGATGATCAACCCCCAGCATGCGCACACCCTCCTCCAGGCTCATCCTGTGTTAGAAACAGGCTCACCTTCAGGCTCATCCTGCATTAGACAAGACTCCCGCTTGCACTTTTCCGCCCAATTCGGGTATTATGAAAAGGTTTCGCGAGTGTCGCTTTCTGCTCCTGTGCTACCGCTTGTTGTGTGACAAGCCCGGCTGGGAGTGAGGCCCCGAGGTTCCACCGGTCACTCCGTCTGGAACATGGGCCTGTCCAAAAGCTAGTAATCCTCGCTGTTGTGCCCTGAAAAGGGCCTGTTGTGTGGAGAATCGGGGCGGTTTCCGGACGACCCCGGATTGCGCTTGCCGGATGAGTTTCAACGCAAAGAGGAAGATTCGTGCCAACTTTTAACCAACTTGTGCGCTTAGGGCGGAGACCGCCGCGGTGGAAGACGTCGAGCCCGGCGCTGGAAAGCTGCCCGCAGAAGCGCGGCGTGTGCACGCGCGTTTACACCTCCACGCCCAAGAAGCCGAACTCGGCGCTGCGCAAGGTGGCCCGCGTGCGGCTCACCAACGGGATCGAAGTCACCACGTATATTCCCGGCGTCGGCCACAACCTGCAGGAGCACTCCATCGTGCTGATCCGCGGCGGCCGCGTGAAGGATCTTCCCGGCGTGCGCTACCACGTGATTCGCGGCGCGCTCGATACCGCCGGCGTCGCCAACCGCAAGCAGGGCAGGTCGAAGTACGGAGCGAAGAGGCCCAAATAGCAGGAACCTATGCCACGTAGAAGAAGAGCCGTTGTTCGTGAAGTATTGCCGGATCCGGTCTACAACTCCACGCTCGTCGAAAAATTCGTGAATTCGATGATGTGGCAGGGTAAGAAGACCGTCGCCCAAGGCATCTTTTATGACGCCATGGATAAGCTGCGCGAGCGCACCCAGGACGACCCGCTGAAGGCTTTCAAGAAGGCGGTAGAAAACACCAAGCCGCTGCTCGAAGTGAAGACGCGCCGCGTGGGCGGCGCCAACTACCAGGTGCCGATCGAAGTGCCGCAGAACCGGCGCACCTCGCTCGCCATTCGCTGGATTTTGATCAACGCGCGCTCGCGCGCCGAGAAGGGCATGCCGGAAAAGCTGGCCAATGAGTTGAACGACGCCGCCAATTTGCGCGGCGGAGCGATTAAGAAAAGGGACGATGTGCACCGCATGGCGGAGGCCAACAAGGCGTTCGCACACTACCGGTGGTGAGGTACCGCGCGGAGAGAGTGCGCCCGCAAGCGGGCGTTGGCTGGTTTGAACCTGCCCCACCGGCGGAAGGTTAGCAGCAAGGTAAGTTTTTATGGCAAGAGCAATCCCGCTTGAAAGGATGCGTAATATCGGCATCGCCGCCCACATCGATGCCGGTAAGACCACTACGACTGAACGCATCCTTTATTACACGGGGCGCACGCACAAGCTCGGGGAAGTTCATGAAGGCACCGCCATCATGGACTGGATGGAGCAGGAGCAGGAACGCGGCATCACCATCACCTCGGCCGCCACAACCTGCGAGTGGCGCGAAATTCAGATCAACATCATCGATACGCCTGGGCACGTGGATTTTACGGCGGAAGTGGAGCGCAGCCTGCGCGTGCTGGATGGCGCCGTGGCCGTGTTTGACGCCGTGGCCGGGGTGCAGCCGCAATCGGAAACCGTGTGGCGGCAGGCGGACAAATATAATGTCCCGCGTCTGTGCTTCATCAACAAGATGGATCGCGTGGGAGCGGATTTCTACCATTCGATCGATACCATCGTCAGCCGCCTCAAGTGCCGCCCGGTAGCCATCCAGTTGCCGATCGGCGCCGAAGATCAGTTCAAGGGCGTCGTCGACCTGGTGGAAATGAAGGCTGTCATCTGGCGCGACGAAACGCTGGGCTCGGAGTACGACACCGAGCCGATCCCCGACGACATGCTGGAGAAGGCCAAGGAATACCGCGAGAAGATGATCGAGGTCATTTCCGAATTCGATGATAAGCTGTTCGAAAAATTCATCGAAGGCCACGGCGCCAGCAACGAGGAGATTCGCGATGGATTGCGCAAGGCGACCATCGCGCTGAAGATCTTCCCCGTCATCTGCGGGTCGGCCTTCAAGAACAAGGGCATCCAGACCATGCTCGACGCCGTGGTGGACTATCTGCCCTCGCCGCTGGAGATCCCGCCGATTCAAGGCGTCGACGTGACGAATCCCGACCAGGTGCTGGTCCGCCATGCTTCGGACCAGGAGCCGTTTGCCGCGCTGGTGTTCAAGATCATGACCGACCCTTACGTCGGCCAGTTGGCGTTTTTCCGCGTCTATTCGGGAACGCTCAAATCCGGCGATTCGGTCTTCAACGTGGCCAAGGGGCGCAAGGAGCGGATCGGCCGCCTGCTGCGCATGCACGCCAACAAGCGCGAAGAGATCCAGGAAATCCTGGCAGGCGATATCTGCGCCGCCGTCGGGCTGCGGACGGTCTCGACCGGCGATACTATCTGCGACGACGAGCACCCGATCGTGCTCGAATCAATCACCTTTCCGACGCCGGTCATCCAACTCGCCGTCGAGCCCAAGACCAAGGCCGACCAGGAAAAGCTGGGGATGGCGATTCAAAAACTGGCGCAGGAAGATCCCACCTTCCGGGTCTCGACTGATCCGGAAACCGGCCAGACCATTCTTTCCGGCATGGGCGAGTTGCACCTGGAGATCATCGTCGACCGCATGATGCGCGAGTTCGGCGTGGGCGCCAACGTGGGCAAGCCGCAGGTGGCCTACCGCGAAACCATCCGCAAACCGAGCGAAGCCGAAGGACGCCACATCAAGCAATCCGGCGGGCACGGCCAGTACGGCGTGGTGAAGATTCGCATCGAGCCATTGCCGGGCGGCGGCTTCGAGTTCGTCAACGATATCACTGGCGGCCGCATTCCGAAGGAATACATCGGACCCACCGAAGTCGGCGTCAAGGAAGCGCTCGAAGGCGGCATCCTGGCCGGCTACCCGATGTCGGACCTGAAGGTTACGCTTTTTGACGGCAGCTTTCACGACGTCGACTCTTCGGAAATGGCGTTTAAGATCGCCGGCTCGCTGGCCATCAAGGAAGCCGCGCGGCGCGCCAAGCCGGTGCTGCTCGAGCCCATCATGGCGGTGGAAGTGGTGGTGCCGGAAGAGTACATGGGCGACGTGATCGGCGATCTGAATTCTCGCCGCGGGCGGATTGAAGGAATGGAACTGCGGGGCACCACGCAGATCATCAAGTCATCGGTGCCGCTTTCGGAGATGTTCGGCTACGCCACGGAGCTTCGCTCCCGGACGCAGGGCCGCGGCAGTTTTACCATGCATTTCGGCAAATACGAGGAAGTCCCCGGCGCGATCGCCGAGGAAATCGTCAGCAAGGTTCAAGGCAAGATTTCGAATTAGGAGATTGTTCTTATGGCAAAGGAAAAATTCGACCGCAGCAAACCTCACGTGAATATCGGCACGATCGGGCACATCGATCATGGCAAGACCACGCTGACAGCGGCGATCACCAGGGTGCTGGGCAAGAACAACCCCAAGGTGAAGTTCCGCAGCTTCGATTCCATCGACAATGCGCCGGAGGAAAAAGCGCGCGGCATCACGATCGCGGTGGCGCACATCGAGTACGAAACGGCCAACCGGCACTACGCGCATGTGGATTGCCCCGGCCACGCCGATTACATCAAGAACATGATCACCGGCGCGGCGCAGATGGACGGGGCCATCCTGGTGGTGGCGGCGACCGACGGGCCGATGCCGCAAACGCGTGAGCACGTGCTGCTGGCGCGCCAGGTGGGCGTGCCGTACATCGTGGTCTGCATGAACAAGGTGGACATGGTGGACGACCCCGAGCTGCTCGACCTGGTGGAGCTGGAAGTGCGCGAGCTGCTGAAGTTCTACGAATTTCCGGGTGACGATCTGCCGGTGGTGCGGGTCTCGGCGCTGGGCGCGCTGAACGGGGAAGAGAAGTGGGAGAAGACGGTGCTCGATCTGATGGACGCGGTGGACAGCTACGTGCCGATCCCGACGCGCGTGGTGGACAAGCCGTTCATCATGCCGATTGAAGACATCTTCTCGATCCAGGGCCGCGGCACCGTGGTCACCGGGCGCATTGAGCGCGGCATCTGCAAGGTCGGTGAGGAAATGGAAATCGTCGGTTTCCGGCCCACCCGCAAGACGGTGGTGACTGGCGTCGAAATGTTCAAGAAGCTGCTCGACGAAGGGCGCGCCGGGGACAACGTCGGCCTGCTGCTGCGCGGCGTGGAAAAGGACGAAGTGGAACGCGGCCAGGTCATCGCCAAGCCGGGCACGATCACGCCGCACACTACCTTCAAGGGCAGCGTCTATGTGCTGAGCAAAGAAGAGGGCGGGCGGCATACGCCGTTCTTCAAGGGCTACCGGCCGCAGTTTTATTTCCGCACCACGGACGTGACCGGAGTGGCGCAGTTGCCGGAAGGCACCGAGATGGTGATGCCGGGCGACAATGTGAACCTGACGGTGGAGCTGATCACGCCGGTGGCCATGGACAAGGGCCTTCGGTTCGCCATCCGTGAGGGCGGACGCACGGTGGGCGCCGGCACGGTGACCGAGATCATTAAATAAGCGGGCGCGCGTCGCACGCGCAGGGGCCGGGAGTGCCCGGCCGGCGCGGGCGAATCGCGCGTCCGTTGAGGAAATTTATGGCGCTGAGAGAACGCATTCGCATCCGGCTGAAGGCTTACGATCACCGGGTGCTCGACCAGTCGACGACCGAGATCGTGGATACGGCCAAACGCACCGGCGCTTCCGTGGCGGGGCCGATTCCGCTGCCGACTTCGCGCAGCATCACCACGGTCCTCCGCTCGCCGCACGTGGATAAGAAGTCGCGGGAGCAGTTCGAGATCCGTACGCACAAGCGGCTTCTGGACATACTGGAGCCAACCCAGCAGACGGTGGACGCGCTGATGAAGCTGGATCTGCCGGCGGGCGTGGATGTGGAGATCAAGGCGTTTGGCAAGTAAGAAGAAGTCAGGAGACAGGAGTCGGGAGTCAGAAGGCGTGACGCTGGTTCCGGTCCATCTGGCGGCGAAAGGAGTGCGGAGCGAACGATGAGGTGGAAGTGATTCTGACTTCCGGCTTCTGACTTCTGACTCCTTTACTTTATGAGTCCAGGAATTCTTGGTAAGAAAATCGGAATGACGCAGATGTTCCGGCCCGATGGCCAGGCGGTGCCGGTCACCCTGCTCAAGGCGGGCCCGTGCACGGTGGTGCAGCGCAAGACGCCCACCACGGACGGGTATGACGCGGTGCAGCTCGGCCTGGTGGAATTCGTCAAGCCGCAGCGGATCAACAAGCCCGCCACCGGTCATCTGAAAAAGGCCGGCGCGGAAGGCAGCAAATTTCTGCGCGAGTTTCCGCTGGCGCCCGGCGACGAAGATTTCAAGCTCGGCGACAAGGTGCTGGTGGATCAGTTCAAGCCGAAGGACAAGGTGGACGTGATCGGCGTCAGCAAGGGCCGCGGTTACGCCGGCCTGGTTAAGCGCCATCATTTCCGCGGCGGCGAAGGCTCGCACGGGTCGATGTTCCACCGCGCGCCCGGCTCCATCGGCGCTTCCAGTTACCCTTCGCGGGTGATGCCGGGGATGCGTATGTCCGGCCGCATGGGCGACGCGCGAGTCACCGTGCGCAACCTGGAAGTCATGGAAGTGGACACCGAGGACAACGTGCTGGTGGTCAAGGGCGCGGTGCCCGGGCCCAACGGCGGCTACGTGGTGGTGCGGAGGTCGAAGAGGTAACCCCGATGCCGACAGTCGACGTAGTGGACTTGAATAACGAAAAGGTCGGCGAGTTGGAACTCGCCGATGCCGTTTTCGGCGCCGAGGTGAACGAGGCGCTGCTATACGAAGCCGTGCGGCACTTCCAGGCGGGCGAGCGCGCGGGCACGCACAAGACTAAGGTGCGGCGCGAGGTCGCCGGCTCCGGCAAGAAGCTGTGGAAACAGAAGGGAACCGGCCGCGCGCGCGTGGGCTCGATTCGCTCTCCGATCTGGCGGCACGGCGGCACCTCGCACGGCCCGGTGCCGCGCGATTACAGTTACAAGCTGCCGCGCAAGATGGTGCTGGGCGCGCTGCGCTCGGCGCTGTCGGCGAAAGTGCGCGATGGCGAGCTGAAGGTAGTTCAGGCATTCGATTTCGCCGAGCCCAAGACCAAGCTGGCGAAGAGCGCGCTCGCGAAGCTCGAGGCGACGCGGACCGTGCTGGTGGTGGATAACGGCGAGAACAAGAACCTGGCGCTGGGCCTGCGCAACCTGCAGGGCGTGACTTTGATGCCCACCAAGGACGTCAATCCGTACCATTTGCTGGGCCACAGGAGCGTGCTGCTCTCGGCGGCCGCCGCCCAGAAGTTTTCGGAGGCATTGGCGAAATGACGATTCACAAGGTATTGCGCCGCCCGCTGGTCACCGAAAAGGGCGTGGAGAAGAAAGATAACGAGCGCACGCTGTGCTTCGAAGTGGCCGCGGCTGCCAACAAGACGCAAGTGAAAGAGGCGGTCCAGAAGCTGTTTAAGGTGAAGGTCGCCGAAGTGCGCACGGCCAACATGGAGGGCAAGCTGCGTCGCCGCGGCAAATTCGCCGGTTACCGCTCGGATTGGAAGAAGGCGTACGTCAAGCTCAAAGCCGGGGAAAAAGTTCCCGAGTTCGCGGAGATCTAGTCCATGCCGATCAAGACCTTTCGTCCCACTACCGCGACCCGCCGCTTCCATACGGTGGTTTCGCGGGAAGGAATCAGCAAACACAAACCGGAAAAGTCGCTGGTCGAATCCAAAGCGCGCACCGGAGGCCGCAACTCGACCGGGCGCGTCACCTCGCGGTTCATCGGCGGCGGCGCCAAGAAGGCCTACCGCGTGGTGGATTTCAAGCGCGACAAGGCCGGCATTCCGGCCGTGGTGGCGGCCATCGAGTACGATCCCAACCGCAGCGCCCGCATCGCTCTGCTCAATTACGCGGATGGCGAAAAGCGGTACATCCTGCAGCCGGACGGACTGAAGGTCGGGCAGAAGGTGATGTCCGGCGCGGACGCTGACATTCTGCTGGGCAACGCGCTGCCGCTGAAGAACGTGCCGGCCGGCACCATCGTGCACAACATCGAATTGCGGCCGGGTAAGGGCGGGCAGATGGCGCGCTCGGCCGGCTCGCAGGCCCAACTGGTCTCCAAGGAAGGCGGCATGGCGCTGCTCAAGCTGCCCTCCGGCGAGATCAGGCGAGTGCAACTGGATTGCATGGCCACCGTGGGGCAGGTGGGCAACGTGGACCACGAGAACGTGTCGCTGGGCAAGGCGGGGCGCACGCGCTGGCTGGGCAAGACGCCGCACAACCGCGGTGTCTCGATGAACCCGGTGGACCATCCGCACGGCGGCGGCGAGGGCAAAACCTCCGGCGGCCGCCATCCGGTCACTCCGTGGGGCCAGCCTACGCGGGGCTTCAAGACGCGCAACAACAAGCGAACCAACAAGTGGATCGTCACGCGCAAGACCAAGAAGAGGTAAGAAATGGGCAGATCCGTCAAGAAGGGACCGTTTACCGACACGCACCTGGAAGCCAAGCTGGCCGTGCTCACCGCCGCGAATGAAAAGAAGGTGGTTCGCACCTGGTCGCGCCGCTCCACCATTCTGCCGGAATTCGTCGGCCACACCGTGGCGGTTCACAACGGCAAGAAATTCATTCCGGTCTACATCACCGAAAACATGGTGGGGCACAAGATGGGCGAGTTTTCCCCCACGCGCAGTTTCCGCGGCCACTCGGTGAAAGCGGCCACCACGGAGAAGACGGCCAAGCCGGCATAAGAGGAAGAGTATGGAATCCAAAGCGGAAGCCAGATACATCCGAGTCTCCCCGCAGAAAGCCCGCCTGGTGGTGGACCTGATCCGCGGCATGCAGGCGGGGGCTGCGTTGAGCGTCTTGCGCGCCGCCAACAAGCGGATCGCGCCCACGGTGGAGAAGGTGTTGCAATCGGCCATCGCCAATGCGCAGAACCTGAACGAAGAGGTGGATGTGGACCGCCTGTTCGTGTCCGAAGCCAAGGTCAACGAAGGCCCGCGCATGAAGCGGGTGCGGCCCGCGCCCATGGGCCGCGCCTACCGGTACCAGCGCCGTATGGCGCACATCGTCATCCGGGTGACGGAGAAGGAAGCATAGATGGGACAGAAAGTTCATCCGTACGGTTTCCGGCTGGGATTCAACAAGCCGTGGCGCTCGCGCTGGTTTGCCAAGCACGGCTACTCGAAGCTGCTGCAGGAAGACGTGGAGCTGCGTCGGAACCTGACCGAGCGGCTGCAATCGGCCGGCGTCAGCTCGATTGAAGTCGATCGCCCCGGCAACAAATTGCGCGTCACCATCCGCACTTCGCGGCCGGGCATCATCATCGGACGCAAAGGCGCGGAAATCGAAAAGCTCAAACTGGACCTGGCCAAAAAAACGCACCGCGAGGTGTTCATTGACATCCAGGAAGTGCAGAAGGCGGAGCTCGATGCGCAGCTCATCTCCGAATCGATCGCGCTGCAACTGGAGAAGCGCGTCGCTTTCCGCCGCGCGATGCGCAAGGCGGTGGATACGGCGATGCGATTCGCCACTGGCCCGTTTGTCTGCAAGGGCATCAAGGTGCGTGTCTCCGGGCGCCTGAATGGCGCCGAGATTGCGCGCAGCGAATGGTACCTGCAAGGTCAGCTACCGCTGCACACGCTGCGCGCCGATATCGACTACGGCTTTACCGAAGCGCACACCACTTACGGCGTCATCGGCATCAAGACGTGGATTTATAAGGGCGACATCCTGGATCTCAGCAAGCGCCGCGGCGGCGGGCTGCCGGAGCCGGAGCCACGCCGCGAGCC
>JBAVYH010000142.1:0-16267 GCA_049698695.1 Bryobacteraceae bacterium
CTGTTCCGGTCGCCATACGAAAAATGTTATAGGAAGCAGGGGCTGATTAATAGCTGGATGCCGGAAAAATCGGTACTGGAAACGTACTGCGTTACACACCCCGCAAGCGCGTGGGTTGGCCACGAACGGTTGCCGATATTGGTACTTAACGCTCGCGTGGATCGAGCTGCGTGGCAAGCAGGTGCAGTCGTGGATCCGGTTCATAGACGCAGCCGTTAAAGCGAACATTGTCTGCCGCGCGACGCCTGCTTATTTTCCGTTAACCCCACTTTTCGTCCGGTGACTCGTTCCCAATCAGGTGGGAGCCTGTTGATAAGCCGGCGCCGTGCCCGAAACGTTAGATCCCTATCGGAAGTGCCCCCACCGGAACAGTCGGAGAAGTTGTCGGAAGCAGCGCGGGGCACCGCCGCACGCATCGATGATGATTTGCTTAGGCGCAGACCCAGGATGCCCGAATCTGCGTCGTTGCAGCCCGTACGTCGCTGCCCGTTTGGTCCCGTGACTCCGTACTGCGCAAACGTGTGATATGATCACTGGCCGAGGCTTCTCATGACGCTTGGGTCACATTTCCGGTCCGTTCCGCTCCAGTAGGTCTCCCGCTCTTTCGTCAGGTTCTGATGAATAACCGCGCCAGTTCCGCACAGACTAGTCTTAGTCTAGAGTCCGTGCCACATTTGCCGGTTCCGGCGATTCGCTTCCGTGTGCCCCACGCAGCTCTTCGTGTAAGCTGAATTGATCGAAAAGGAACGAGGATCTATGCGTTTGCTACTCGCGTTCTTGGCCCTGGCGGCCATCGGCGCCGCGGATGAGCCGCTGCTGCTGCAAAAGCCAACGCTGAGCAAAACCCATATCGTGTTCGTGTATGCGGGCGACCTGTGGAGCGTGCCGCGCGAGGGCGGCGACGCGGTGCGCCTGACCAGCGGAATGGGCACCGAAACCGACCCCGCGTTTTCGCCTGACGGCACGCGCATAGCCTTCACCGGCGAGTACGACGGCAATGTGGACGTTTTCGTCATCCCCGCCGCGGGTGGCGTGCCCAAGAGACTGACCTGGCACCCCGCGGCCGATCGCGTCATGGGGTGGACGCCGGACGGCAAGCGGGTCATCTTCAGCTCGTCGCGAACCGCATACTCGCGTTTCCTCGAGATGTTCAGCGTTCCGGCCGATGGAGGGGTGGAAGAGAAGCTGCCGCTGCCCACGGGATATGCGGCCTCGATATCTGCCGACGGGCAGTCCATCGCCTACGAGCCGATCGCGAGGGCGTTCGGGATGTGGAAGAGATATCGCGGCGGCATGACCGCGCGCATCTGGCTGGCACGCCTCTCCGACAGCGCCGTGACCAGCGTGCCGCGCACGAATTCCAACGACTTCAACCCCATGTGGGCCGGCGACCGCGTCTACTTTCTGTCGGACCGCAACGGGCCGGTGACGCTCTTCTACTACGACACGAAGACCAAAGCCGTGCGCGAGGCGATTGCGAACCATGGGCTGGATCTGAAGTCCGCCTCGCTGGGGCCGGACGCGATCGTCTACGAGCAGTTCGGCGGGATTTTTCTCTATGACCTGAAGTCCGGCCGGACGAAGCCCGTTCCGATTCGCGTTGCCGGGGATTTCGCGGAACTGCGCGCCAGGTTCGTCAACGTGGGGAAGCAGCTGGACGCCGCGGGGGTGTCGCCGAACGGGGCGCGCGCGGTGTTTGAGGCACGCGGGGAAATCATCAGCGTGCCGGCGGAGAAGGGCGATGCGCGCAACCTGACCAACACGCCGGGGGTGATGGAACGGGACCCGCAGTGGTCGCCGGACGGCAGGAGCATCGCGTACCTTTCGGATGAGTCGGGCGAATACGCCCTGCACATCCGGCCGCAGAGCGGCGCGGGCGAAGTGACCAAGATCGAGCTGAAGCCGGGCTTCTACCGATCGCCGCGGTTTTCCCCGGACAGTAAGAAGATGGCCCTGACAGACAGCTTCCAGCGGCTTTGGTACGTGGACCTGGAGACGAAGAGGCAGGTGGAGGTGGCACAGGACACCTACCAGATGCGCAGCGGCGACATCGCGGGTGCCTGGTCGCCGGACAGCAAATGGCTGGCGTACTCGAAGGTGATGCCGAACGACCTGAGCGCCATCCATCTCTATTCGCTGGCGGACGCGAAATCCACTCAGGTGACCGACGGCATGAGCGATGCCGCGCACCCCGTATTCGACAAGGACGGCAAGTATCTGTACTTCACGGCGAGCACGAACTCCGGTGAAAGTCTGGGACTTGATATTCACGCGATAGCGCGCACCGCGACCAGTTCGATTTACCTGGCGGTTCTGGACAAGACGCAGCCCTCGCCATTCGCACCCGAGAGCGACGAGGAGACGGGGGCGGAGGAGAAGAAATCCGCCGAGCCCGGCAAACCCGACACGGCATCTGGCGCAGCGCCGGCGAGTAAAACAAAACCGGCCGAACCCGCGAAGGACGCAGCGCCGGCGAATGAAGCGAAGCCTGCCGAATCCGCGAAAGCGAAGCCCGGCGCCGAGGAAGTCAAAGACGTGAAGATCGACCTCGACGGGATCGACCAGCGCATCCTCTCTGTGCCCATGCCGGCGCGGCGCTACACGGCGCTGCAGGTGGGGAAGGCTGGAACGCTGCTCGCGCTGGAAGTGCAGGAGCGGTCCGGGGACGGCCCACAGGAAGGCCCTCCTGAGCTGACCGTCCACCGGTACGACCTCAAGGCCCGCAAGAGCGACGCGCCGCTCAGCGGCGTGAGCAGTTTCCAGATGTCGTATGGCGGCGAGAAGGCGCTGTACCGCCAGAGAGAGAACTGGATCATCGCGGAATTGCGGCCGGTGGCGAAAGGGCCGGGTGGTGGGGGCGCCCCCGCCGCGCCCCCCACCGACAGCCAGGGTGCGCTTAAGACGAGCGGCATCGAAGTGCGGGTGGATCCGGTAGCGGAATGGAAGCAGATGTACCACGAGGTGTGGCGGATCGAACGCGACTGGTTCTACGACCGCAATATCCACGGCCTCGATCTGAAGGAGGCGGAGAACAAGTACGAGCCGTACTTGCGCAACATCGCTTCCCGAAACGACCTCACCTACCTGTTTCAGGAAATGCTGGGCAACATGACGGTCAGCCACATGGGAACGGGAGGCGGCGATACACCGGAAGTCAAACACGTGCAAACGGGATTGCTGGGGGCCGACTACGAGGTTGCCAACGGCCGGTATCGCTTCACGCGCGTGTATAACGGGGAGAACTGGAATCCGCCGCTGCGCGCGCCGCTCACGCAGCCCGGGGTGAACGTGAAGGCGGGCGAGTATCTGCTGGCCGTGAACGGCCGCGAGGTGCGGCCACCGGCCAACCTCTACAGCTTCTTCGAAGAGCTGGCCGACAAATCCGTGGTGCTGCGGGTGGGCGCGGATGCAAACGGGGCCGGCGCGCACGACGTGACCGTGGTTCCCGTGGCCGACGAGGGCCGGCTGCGGAATCTGGCGTGGATCGAGGAGAACCGGCGCAAGGTGGATGAGATGAGCGGCGGGAAGGTGGCCTACATCTACATGCCGGACACCGCGAACGGAGGGCTGACCGCGTTCAACCGCTACTTTTACGCGCAGATCGGAAAGGAGGCCGCGATTGTGGACGAGCGCTTCAACGGCGGCGGCCTGCTGGCCACCGACATCGCGGAGATCCTCAACCGCAAGCCGCTGAGCGCCGCGTCCAACCGGGTGGGAGAGCCCTTGGTGCAGCCGCAGGGAATTTTCGGGCCGAAGGTGATGATCATCAACGAGTGGGCGGGCTCGGGCGGCGACGCCATGCCCTGGTACTTCAGACGCGCCGCCGTGGGCAAGCTGATTGGAACGCGCACGTGGGGCGGCCTAGTGGGGATGAACGGCGCGCCGCCGCTCATGGATGGAGGTTACGTAGCCGCGCCCAGTTCGGGCATTTACAACCCGATGACGGGCGGGTGGGAAGTGGAGAACATTGGCGTGGCGCCCGATATCGAGGTGGAGCAGGACCCGGCGCTGGTTCGAAAAGGCCACGATCCGCAACTGGAGAAGGCGGTGGAAGTGGTACTGGAAGAGCTGAAGAAGAACCCGCCGCCGACGCTGCGGCGTCCTGCTTTTCCGAATTACCACGGCTCGGGGGCGCAGTAGTCCGAGTCTGGTGTCCAGTCCCGCGTGACGTTTCATCTACGAGTGGCGACGCAGCGGACGGTATCGCGGTGCGCGCGAGAAGGCCGACGAGACCGAAGTCACACTGCCCCGACACGCGCCAATCGAAAGCGTGATGCTGCGGGCGGCGGAAATTGCTATGGCGCAGCCGGCTCAGCACTAAACACGCCGTCCTTTCCGCTAACGGTTGTGAAACGGGGTTTGCGGACTTCATCCGTCGGGCCACTCCCGCTCGTGGTCATTTTCCACCAACCTTCCTGCCGCGCAGGCGGATTTTGGCGATTCCGCTTTGATTCGCACGGATACGCCTAGCAGTCTGCCTTGCCTACCGCAAGCTACCGATATGAGGTGATATCGCTCGCCAAAGTCGGACGCGACGCCCGACCGTGCTGCCTTCAACATTCTCCGAGTGGGCGACCATCCGCTCGGGGCGGTCCGCGCGTAGGCAAGGTTGCAAATAAGGCAACTCGGTTACACCATGCACTGATTGCGTGGTGGGGAGCCGAGTCAGCAATTTGGCCAATCAATTCAAGACCGCGCCGTGAGACGGATGGGCGCGCGCTGCGGGACGCCGGGATGGCCGTTATCAGGGCTACCGCGATGCGATGGTGTCCGTAGCGGTGCAGCAGGATATACCGGTGAGCCCTTGCACACCACGGCACGAATTCACACAAGGGCGTCGCGCGGGTTAAGATCGGTCGAGTAGATCCTTTTATCCTGTACGGAGGCTGCCTATGCCCAAGGGCCGCATTTGGATCGCGATCAGGGCCATCGCCGCATGCGGGATCGCCGCGCCGATCGACCTGAAGCTTGGCGCCGGGACGCGTTGGTTTCGCAAGGAGGTGAGACAGGCGCCAATCCTGCCGAAGGTCAGGTTATCGATCTGGCTGGACGGAAATACGCCTGGCAGCGCTTGGAGTCTTCCTCCGACAACGTCGATCTCGGACAATCGTACGGTGAGAAGCCTGCCATCGCCTACGCCTTTGCGACAATCGAGCTGGCCGCGCCCGCCGACGCTCTCTTCGGCCTCGGCAGCGACGACGCGGTCAAGGTCTGGCTGAATGGCCGTCTGGTTCACCGGAACTGGACGGAACGCGCTGTTCGTTTGGATGACGATATCCTCCGTCTTCACCTGAACAAGGGCATCAATCGGCTTCTTCTGAAGATCCAGAATCGCGGCGGCGGCTGGGGCTTCTCTTTCCGAGGCATAGACTCCGCGCGTCTCCAGGAACGACTGGCGGAAATGGTGCTTGCCCGCGATCTGGATGGCCTGCGAACGGCCGCGCCACTGGCGAGCGGCGCGGATAACGGTGGCAAGTACGGCCTGACGGCTTGGCAGTGGGCCGCCGTATGTGGACATCGGAACATGACGAAGATACTGGAAGCGTCCGGCATCCATGGAAGCGCCCCGGCAGGCGACCCCGGCCTGGTAGTGGATGCAATGTTTCGAGACTACGTCCATCCGGGCGAACCCGGTGCTGTGGTTCTGGTCGCGCGCAGGCGAAAGATCTTGTTCGAGAAAGGGTACGGCTTGGCGGATGTGGAACACTCCCGACCGATTACCCCGGCAACCTGCTTCCACCTCGCCTCCATCAATAAGCCATTCACCGCAGCAGCGATTCTCAAGCTTCAGGAAGAAGGCCGTCTGCGCATAGATGATCCGCTCTCAAAATACATTCCCGATTATCCGCGCGGTGATCTCATCACCCTTCGCCACCTGCTGACGCATACGTCTGGAATTCCCGACCGGCTGGGCGGCCCCGGTCAACTCCCCGGCTTCTTCACGCCGCTGAACCGGGACTACGTGATTGCTGCTTTCAAGTACCTGCCCCTCGATTTCGAACCAGGCTCGCGTTATGCCTACAGCAACCCCAACTACTACTTGCTGGGCAGAATCGTCGAGATGGTTTCTGGCCAGTCATATCTTGACTTCCTGCGCGAGCGGTTTCTTGTGCCACTGGGAATGGCGCATACGGGTGTGTTCCGGCCGGGCGAGGCGGGCAAAGCGGAACCCTACTGGTACGCCGACGGACGAATCGAGCGGCGGCAGCACATGGTCGAGAACCGCTCTCCTCTGCTGCACGGCGGCCATGCGCTGCTTGATGCAACGGCTCAGGACTTATACCGCTGGACCGATGCCTATTTCAACGGCCGGATTCTGCAGGAGGCGACCGTCGAGGCCGCGATAACGCCGGCTGCGAACGGCCGCTCCGTCAACACGCCAGCCAGACAAGGCGGCTACGGCTTCGGCTGGGGCATAGGGCGCCTGCGCGGTATGCGTGCCGTCTTCCACACTGGCGGCGGAGAGGGGTATTGCGGGGCCCTTTACTATTTCCCCGAAGCTGGCTTCACGGTCATCATCCTGGCCAATGCAGGTACTCCCTTGCCCACCTATGATGTCGGACAGACTGCACGAACCATTGCCGAGCTCTACCTGCACGATGAGCTGGAGGCGAACGATTCGCCGGCAGTTGATACGCAGGTCGATCCCGGGACCTACGATGCCTTTACCGGTTTGTACGACATGGGATCTTACGGAGTGATGCAGGTCACTCGTTCGGGAAGCCACCTGTATGAGCAAACCACCAACCACGGCCGCGTCGAGTTGTTTCCGCGTGACCGCAGCCGGTTCTTCGAAGACCGGAAGGTCGTGGACGCCGATGTCGAGTTTGTCCGGAATGCGGCAGCCGAAGTGAGTCATCTTGTCTTCTCGCTGGATGGCGACGCCTTTCGGGCGCCGCGGCTACCCGATCCGCCTCGCGCGCTGCTCACCTCATATGCCGGGGAGTATCGGCTCTCCAACGGTCAGACGATCGAGATCGTGCCCGAGGGAAACCTGCTGTTCGTGCGGGTGAACGGACAGCCTCGCATGCAGCTGTATCCGCGCTCCGCCAAACTGTTCTATTTGCTGGAAGCCAAGGTGACCGCCGAATTCGTGCAAGAGCCGAATGGCAGCGTGAACCGGCTCATGCTGAATCAGGACGGTCGCAGCGTTGAGGGACGGCGACTGGAAGCCCAGGCGACATCGGACTCAGCGCCAGCCGTGCCCGCTGGGCAGGGCGCTCCGCCGCCGTTCCAACCCGAGATCAAAACGGCCGCGCCTCTCCAGGTGGTCGTCATTCCTATGCGCGGCGCCTACGCCCAAACCGGAATCGCGCTCGATCTGCTGACTGCTTTCCTGGCCTCGCGCGGTGTCGCACCCGCCGGAGCGCCGTTCGGCCGGTATTACGACGCTGCCGGCACCGTGCCTGACGCCGAGTTGCGCTGGGAAGTGGGTTTTCCGGTCGCTGGACCCCTGGTGGCAGGCAGTCCATTCGAGATGCGCAAGCTGGAAGACTCCACCATTGCTGTTGTGAAGGTGCCAGGCGAGCATTCCGCCACGAAGCCATGGCCAAAGCTGCTAGAGTGGATTGCCGAGCAGGGCTATCGTCCCGCCGGCCCCAACATGGAATTCTGGCTGGACGGTCCGCGAACCGAACTGCGCATCGCGGTGGAGCGGGCGAGATAGATGCCTTCGTGGCGTTAGTTCGGTGAGCTACGGGCCTTCCCAAGTTGATCCTTCTGGCTGGGCGGCCGATGACCAGCATAGACGGAATCGACCCCAGTCGGCAGGGCGGGCCAGCGCATCGCGATTGTTGCTGCACGTAGCCAGCGGGCGGCACAGTTGACGGATGACGCGCCACTCGGACCCGGACGACAGGCGATGGTCGCAATCTGAACCTGTGGCGTTGGAGGCCACAGGTGATGAAAACAAGGCCAACCCGCAAGGATAAGCGTCGTGTCCCCAAATCAGTCCTGCGACTGCCCGATCTCGAGGTCGCCAAGTCCGCTGTTCTCAACAGTCTTTCCTGCCCGGAGGCTCAGCGCGGCTATCGTCATGCCATAGATGAATTCGTGGACTGGTACTGCTCGGAACCGCGATTGTCGTTCAGCAAGACGGTCGTTGTCCGTTACCGGATGCACCTGGAATCACGACACCTCGCCCCAGGAACGATCAACCTCCGGCTCGGGGCCGTCCGCAGGCTCGCATACGAGGTGTCAGATTGCGGCCTCCTGAGCGCCGACTTGGCGGCTGGCATACGGCGTGTCAAGGGCGTAAAAAAGTTGGGCGTCAGGCTCGGCAACTGGCTGACGCCCGAACAGGGGCAAGCGCTCTGGCAGGCACCAGACCCGGAGCGGCTAAAAGGCAAACGCGATCGGGCGCTGCTTGCCCTCCTGCTTGCATGCGGACTCCGCCGCCACGAACTCGCCGAGCTGACATTCGATCATCTCCAGCAGCGCGAAGGGCACTGGGCAATTGTGGATCTCAGAGGCAAGGCCGGTCATATTCGAACCATTCCCGTTCCAGATTGGGTGAACGCCGAAGTAAACGAACGGACAAAAGCGGCGGCCATTGACGCCGGGAAGCTTTTCCGGCGTGTGAGCAGCGCCGGCAGAGCTTGGGGCGAAGCTGTAGCGGAAAAGCTGGTCTGGCACGTGGTCAAGGAGTTTGCCGCCAAGATTGGCGTTGCCAAACTCGCACCGCACGATCTTCGGCGGAGTTGCGCTCGGCTCTGCCGCACCGCCGGCGGTGAATTGGAGCAGATTCAATTCCTTCTTGGCCACGTCTCGGTCCAGACCACAGAACGGTACCTCGGTTGCACCCAGCGGATTTCATCGGCGGTGAACGACAGGATCGGAATTGAACCCCGGCCTCGGGAAGAGTAGGCGACCATCTGGGCAGAGCGCTCCCATGTCTGCACGCCAGTTTCGGACAATAGAACTCGATCCCATAGTCGCTTTGCGGGAGGAATAGGGAGCAGTTGCCTTTCATGACTCGCTATTGCGCTTCCCGGGACCCACCCGGATAGCTCGGTCGGATCACGCGTAACACGAATATCCACTTGGCCGTATCACGCCCGAACCGTCGATGCGGCCTTTCCGCGGTTCTGGGCGATTGCTCCGGTAAGCCGGTTCACGGCCAGTTATTTCGCATGGGGTTGCGCCAACGTCATCCCCCCGCTAGCGGACCAGCAGGGCGGGCCAGTTCTGGATCAGGATAATCGGCCGATTCGTGCCTTCCCCCAGGGTTTCCGCGACGAGGAAGTGGCGGCCGTCGGGCGTAACGTCGAAGCTGGTGGCTCCAGGGGCGTCGAAGAGTTTTCGTGGAGCGCCCGAACGGGGCGTGCCGTCGGCCCAGTCGATGGGAACCGCAATCACTGCGTCGCCGGTCAGAACCAGCAGTTCCTTGCCGTCGGCACTCCAGCGGATCGGCGATGGCGCCGAGACAAAGGACGCCATTTCCCGAGTGCCTGCCGGCAAGGGCGCGTTCGGGTCGGCGGGAATGGCCCGCACTACTATTCGGGCCGAGGAGGACTGCACAGACTGCGCCAGCCATCGGCCGTCGGGCGACAGGGCGGCGGCGCCGCCGCCATCCTCCAATACGGATGGCCTGATCTTCCCCTCCGGCCGCGAAATCACGGACACCCCGGTGCCACCGCCGCCCCCGACCCGGATCGCGATCAGCTTCCCGTTGGCGCTGATGCTTTGCACGAGCGGCATCACGTTACCTGGAATTCGCGCGAGGATGGATTCCGGGGCTAGGGCATCGGCCGGCCGTTCGATCAGGACGGGTCCCCGGCCATCATTCTGGCTGTAGACGATATGACCATCCGGCGTCCAGACGGGTGCTTGTCATTCTGTCGGCCTCGGCGATCCGCTCGCCCGCGCCGCGGGCGACATCCATGAGCCAGATTTCGGTTTTGCCGGAGTCCCGCTTGAGCGCCACTACCCGCTTGCCGTCCGGCGAAAGACCCGGCGCCGACATGGCCGGTTCGCCGAACTTTTCGCCCGGCTTGCCGTCCCGGCCGTACCAGCGCAGCTGCCGGGACGCGGAAGCAGCCGGGACGTAGGCCAGATAGCGGGTTCCCGTGAAGCTGAACTCCGGCCCCGTAGCCACTCCATCCACTAGGAGAACGGCTTCGCCGGTGAACTCACCACGCGCCGCATCGAAGGGCCGCACAAAAAGCTGGGTATTGTTGTTGTAGGCGAGAAACCCCCGGCCGGCGGGGTTGGCAACGTAGTAAGGCGGACTGTTGGGGTTATCGAACAGGTGGCGGCGCACCTTGCCATCCAGCGTGGCGAAGAACTGCGCGCCCATCACCCGGCCGTTGCTTCCAAAGAGGAACGCCTTCCCGCCGGGCAGGAAGGACAGGCCGCCGTGAGTCACCTCGCCGAAGGCCGAATCGAGTTCCAGCGCATTGCGCGGCACACCGCCGGCCGCCGGAACCCGCTGCACGGGTTTGCCTTCCTCCTTGAACAGGATGACGCCCTCGGGGCTCCAGGCTCCTTCGGTTGCATTGGCGTTGCAAATGACTTGTGGCGGCTGTCCCGCAGTTACGTTCCACTTCCAGAGCCTGCCGCTACTTCCGAAGCCGATCCACTGGCTGTCGGGTGACCAGAACGAATAGTTCACGCCTTCGGTCCCGGGGATAGGCGTGAAGGCGGTTGCGGCGAGAGGCCGCAGATAGAGCTGACTGCGACCATCGCGAGCGACTCCCTCGGTGACCATCCTGGTTCCATCTGGCGAGAGAGATCCATAGCGGGGCTCAACGCCGGGTGGCAGCGTCAGCTCCGTCCGAACCAGCGGCGCAACCGCCGGCGTTTCCCGAAAGTGGACCCATGCCAGCCCTGCCGCAAGCAGCAGCGCCGCCGCCGCGATCCACGGTGCGAGCGCGGAATGCCGCGGAACCGCCGCGCGCAACGTCGGCGCCGCCTCCTCCATCGACTGACTCAACACCACCCGAGCCTCGCCGATATCGCGCAAGCGGGTTTTCACATCGCGGTCCAGGCACCGGCGCAGCAGCTCCCGGATGCCGGCGGGCGTCCCGGGCGGCAGTTTGCCCAGGTCGATCTCCGCCCGCAGCACGTCCGCAAGCGTGTGCGAAACCGTCTCGCCGGCGAACAGCCGCTGCCCCGTGAGCATCTCCCACAGGACCACTCCGAACGACCAGATATCGGCACGTCGATCCACCGGCTTCCCGCTGGCCTGCTCCGGGCTCATGTAGGGCGCAGTCCCGAGGATCACGCCGACCATGGTTGCCCGCATGGTCATCGTGGGGGAAGACCTTGGGTCCGCCGCGTCGGCAGCGGAAGACTGCGCCACGGCCGCGAGGCCGAAATCCGCCACCTTCACCTGTCCCTCGGGCGTCAGTTTGATGTTGGCGGGTTTGAGATCGCGATGGATCACGCCGCGTTCGTGGGCGCACTCCAGGGCCTCGGCGATCTGCCGAGCGATCGGAACGGCTTCCGCTATAGGGATTGGGCCCGCCTCGATGCGTTCCGCCAAAGTCGGACCCTCCACGAGTTCCATGACGAGAGCGCGATCTTCGACGCCGTAGATCTGCGCGATATTCGGATGGTTGAACGATGCGAGCACCTGCGCCTCGCGAGTGAAGCGGGACATACGGTCCGGGTCCTGGGCGAAAGCGTCCGGGAGAATCTTAATGGCGACTTCGCGATGGAGCTTCGTGTCCGTGGCGCGCCAGACTTCGCCCATACCGCCCTCGCCGAGCTTGGAGACGACCCGGTAGTGGGCGATCGATTGTCGCGGGTGCATTGGACTGGATTTGCAGGTATGATATCACTCTCGGGACGGATGACGCGCTAACCGGAAACAGCGTGGCGCGCCGGCTTGCCGGCGGAGTTGGCTTCCGATATTTCCAATTAACGCCGCTTCTTCCAAACCAAACTGGTTAGTTAGACGCCAGCCTGACCGCGCTCCATGGCGGTCGCGGTCTGAGAGGTAGCATTAGTGCAACGGTATGCGGAAAAGGTTGCCCACGAAATCCGATTTTGCGAATGCGTAGGTCTCGGGGCAGGTCCGGGAACAACCTGGCTTTGCCGGATCACTCGAACGCCCGGCATATCGTCGCTCGCATTGACAGCAAGCCCCCCTTCGGGTAAAGCTGGCACTCCCTGGCCGCGAGGAATGGGTAAGACCAGAGTTGTGCCCGCCGAAGTCGGGTTGATACTCGTTGTCACGTACAGGAATGCCCCGTCCGGAGACCACATCGGCCGGCAGACGCCAGGGCAAATGATCTTCCAGGTTCGGCCCTGTGACGACACCGCGACAGTGCCTCGTCTAGTCCCGCCGATGCCCGACGCCACCACCCAGGCGCCGCCCGGCGATACGTCGCCCTTTCCCACGATGGGTTGGTCCAGAACACGCGCCATCCCCCCACCATCCGTCTTGATGCGGGCAAGGTAGTTCGCTTGCGATCCCACCTGCCGGAAGAACAGTTCGCCCGGCGCTCCGAAGCTGACTGAGTCTCCTCCGCGCACCACCTGACGGGGCGGCGCGCTCGCGTCCAGGGGAGCCAGGAAGATCAGATCCTCCTTGCCGGTCCGTGAGGTGAAAGCCACCTCCTGTGCGTCCGGCGAGATGTCGAAATCCACCATCGAGACGCCCGCCAGAGAAGGGTTCGCCTTCCCGGAAGCCAGCTCCGTGGACCACAAGCCGCTTTCATTCGATCCATTCTTCCGCAGCAAATAGTAAACCCGCTTGCCGTCGGCGGTGATTTTCGGGTCGGAGGCCGATCCCTCCGGTGAGACGGGACGCTCGCCGGCGCCATCGTGAAGCCACACAGAATTCTTGCGAACGCCCCCCGACGCAATCAGCGACTTCCCGTTCGGCGCAATCGCCAGTCCTTCCTCCTCGCCCGGTCCGAATGTGATCTGCTCCGCGGCGCCATCGGGAAATCGCTGCCGCCACAGGTGAGTTGCGCCGTTCACAGCCGCGTTGAAGAACATCCACTTGCCGTCTGGCGACCAGCCCGCCGCAATACAAGCACCGTCAGGCCCAACCTGCCGGCCCTTGGAGCCTCCCTCCGCCGGGAGCAAGCGGCACGGCAGCCAGGCAGCAGTGCCATCCATTTCGACAACCAGAATGGACTTCCGGTCCGGCGAGAGGTAGGAATAGTGGGCCATGGCGCGCACGTGGTCCGGGAAATAAATTGCGCGCTCGCCGGCGCGGCTCTCCTGAGAAGTTACGATGCCCATGTGCAATACCGTGCCCGCCATCACCTCCGAAAAGAGAACCCGCCCATCACCGATCCAGGTCAGGCCCGCCGCGTTCTTCATCAATCGCGTGGGCGAACCGCCCGTGACCGGCACCGTCCAGGTGTTCCAGGAGCCGTCTTCGATCGCGGTGTAGGCGACGCGTGATCCGTCAGGAGTGAAGATTGGGTTGTATTTCGGGCTCGGATCGTTGGTGATCTGCGTCGACTGGCCATCCGGAAGCAGCTTCACGTAGATCTGGCCGAAGGTTAGGAAGGGCGATGCGGACCGGAAGAACGTCACGATTCGTCCGTCGGGGGAGAGCGCCGGCGCCGCCGCGGAATCGCTGAAATCGGTGAGTTGCACGTACTCGGACGGCGAGGTTACCGGCCGCTTGTGGACGCCAAAATACCAGCCAACGATTCCCGCCATCAGCATAGCCGATGCTCCCGCGGCGGCGAGTTCCTTCCAGCCCAGTGGACGCGGGGGCCGGTTCACCTCCGGTGCGCCGAGCGATTTAAGGACCCGCCCGGCCCGCAGCAGGTCTGCACGCATGTCGGCGGCGCTTTGATAGCGCGCCTGCGGGTCCTTCTCGATCGCTCGATCGATCACCCGTTCGATCTCGGGCAACAGGCCGCGCCTCAATTCCCGCGCGGGCCGGGGCGCACGGGTCAGCACGGCCTCGATCTTGCCGGCAAAGCCATCGCCGGCGAATGGCAGTGTTCCGGTGGCCATCTCATAGAGCACTACCCCGCAAGCGAAAATGTCCGATCGCGCATCGACAGTCTGGCCGCGAGCCTGTTCGGGAGGCATGTAGGAAATCGTTCCCACGGTGGTTCCGGGAGCCGTCAGGCTCTCCAGCGGCGCGGCGCGCGGGACCAGTTCAGCTCCGGCCGACTTAGCGAGACCGAAATCCAGAATCTTCACCGGGCCCTGCCGAGTGAGAAAGACGTTGGCGGGCTTGATGTCGCGATGCACGATGCCGGCACCGTGGGCCGCTTCGAGCGCCTCCAAAATGGGAATCATGATGGCCAGTAACTGGTCGTTGGACAACGGCCGCTCGGCGATGCGTTCCTTTAACGTCTGCCCTTCCATCAGCTCCATGACGAGAAACGGCTGCCCCTCGTGTTCCCCGATGTCATAGACCGTGCAGACGTTGGGATGATTCAATGTGGAGATGGCCTGCGCCTCGCGCCGGAACCGCTCCAATGTGGATGGATTCGCAGCCATGGCTCCAGTCAGGAATTTCAAAGCCACGGGGCGGCCCAGGCGGTTGTCTCGCGCCCGGTAGACTTCTCCCATTCCCCCCTTTCCCAACGGCCACTCGATCTGATAGGGCCCCACGGCCGCACCTGGCAGAAGCATCGTCTCCGTGGGGTCTTGGCCGGCAGATGATTGCGCTGCCTCGCGATCCGCAACGTCAAACGCCCCGGAGCTCGCCTGATTCAGCAGTGCCTCGACCGCCCGCCGCATGTCGTCATCGCCGCCGCATCGGCCGGACAGAAAGCTCTCGCGTTTTTCGGCGGGTACCTGCCATGCCGATTGAAAGAGTTTCTCGATCTGCTCCCAGCGTTCCCTGTCCATGGAGTGAAAGCCGCTCCTTTTCCCCCGGGGCGCGTTCGTCTCAATTCAGTATAGTGCGTGCTTCCAGGGTTTAAACGCAGGCCAACTGGCGAGCGCGAGTTTGAATTAAGCACGAAGCTATGGGCCAGCCGGAGGAGCGCCGAGGTCGGGCTGGACGGAAAACGCAGCGTCGCCACCGTAGCTGCCGGGCTTCGCGCCTGGTTGGTACTTCAGGCGACCGGACTGCCGGTCGAATAGCTTCCGATATTAGCGAATATCGCTCGCGAGGAACGAGCGCCGCTCATGCTTGGACGGGGGCCATTTCACGGTTTGGCGACAACAAGCTCAAGTGGTTCCCGCCAGTTTCGGGGTGACGCCGTTTTCCTGCCCGGAGGGCATCGAACTCCGCGGATGGCGTACCTTCCGCTTGGAGCGAGGATGTCATTGAAGAGGGGGAATTCGAAGTCGGCAAGAGGCATTTTTAGCCACCGGGCTCCGGCGGAAATCGTCGAAGGTGTACTCCAGGCCGGTGCGAACCACCTTGACCAGCGCCACGCGCGCCGAGGCGTGGATCGCACAATGCTTCGGCAGGCACAGCCCGTCCTACACCGGGCCCTCTTCCATCGACACTCTGCCGCAGTCGCACCAGCATGCCCCCGAACGCGATCGTGTCCAGCGCCCCGGCCTCCATCCTCAGCCATTGAAAATCCCGTTTGGCGATCCACTGGAAGATCGATGTTCCAGAGGAGGCGATCAGCTATTCGTCTGCACTCCCTCAAATTCAATGCCGCCAGTTATGCCGGCCACGAGGTTGTACAACGCAGCGGTGAGCAGGCCCCCGAGGAACCCGATCACGGCGTAAAGAATCGGGAACAGAATGATGGCGCCTACGCCCAACATCGCTCCGAACATCCCGCTGTGGCTGCCCATCGAAGATCCCAGGGCCGCGCCAGCCAGGGCAATCAACGAGACGACGGCGCCAACGATCAAGCCAAACAGCGCGTATAGCACGCCCATGATCTTGGCCATGGAAAGCACACCAAATCGCCGGACCAGAATCTTAGTGTTCATAATGGCCGGAATTGTACCACCGCGCATCAGTGTGAGTGGTCCGCCGGGCTCCAGTGTTCGAGCCGGATCGGCCGGACTTTCGGCTCCCACACCGGCGGACGCGGGCCCTCGGTCGCGAGCTTCCCTGCCGGAAGAGAGTATACGATAACACCGGTTAACGCTTGCGCGAAATCCTGGAGCCGAAGCGCGCCGCTCTACACCACGCCGTTTGATCGGGAGTTTTCTAGGAGGCAGGATTCAGAAGCTTCGCCAACCGATCTACTGGCCTATTCGCGAAAGAGAGTGCCCGGCTCACGCCGCCGACGATACTTACGTGCGGATTCGGCGACTTTCTCTGGAGAGAGTTCGCTGATAAAGTAGAGAAATCATGGCCGTCAATCACCCGTCGGCTCACGCGCAGGTGAGCCATATGGTTCTGCCCGTCTCCGATATCCAACGA
>JBAVYH010000143.1:0-6317 GCA_049698695.1 Bryobacteraceae bacterium
ACCGTGGGCCGGGCCGCGGCATGATGATGCCCGGTCCCGCCGGTAAGTGGTGGGACAATCCCGAACTGTCGCGGCAGCTCAACCTCACCGCCGACCAACAGAAGAAAATGGATGAGGTGTTCCAGCAACACCGGCTGCGGTTGATCGATCTTCACGCCGCGCTCGAAAAAGAGGAAGCAATTCTGGACCCGTTGATCAATGCCGCCAACCCGGACGACGCCAAGGTTCTGCCGCAGATCGACCGCGTGGCGCAGGCGCGCGCCGAGCTGGAAAAAGCCAACGCGCGGTTGCTGCTGGGACTGCGCCATGTGCTGACGGCGGAGCAGTGGAAGATGCTCGACAGCGAGCAGCACGGGCCGCGCGCCCGGGTCAGCGGCCCGGGCGGCCCGGCGCCCGCTCCACAAGCGCCGCCACCGCCGCGTCCGGAGCGGGAATAGCTGCCACTTAGGGAAAAGAAAAGCCGAGATGACTCTCGGCTCTGCAGGCTGGACAGCCTGCGCCACGGCGCCTGGTCCCATCACTTTGAGAGGGGCGCCGGCCCATCGGCCGTTCCCTGACGGTCGGCGGCTCGGTACGACGATTCGCAGCGGGATTCGCCTTTCAGTGCAACGGTCCGCGGAGTTGTCACGCGTCCTCAGGGAGCGGAGGCCGCCTGGCTGTTGACCGTGGCTGACTGGGTGCCGGGGCCGATCTGCATGGCGAGCGAGAAACGCATTTCCGAGCGGGCGGAACCGCGGAAGGTGCCGGTGATGGGGGCGGCGAGGCGCGGGTCGGCGGCGGCAGCCACGGCGATGTGGCGGGTGGAAGTGGCCAAGCCGGCGGCCGGGTCGTAGCCGCGCCAGCCGCCGCCTTGCAGGTACACTTCGGCCCAGGCGTGCAGGTCGGGCTGTTCCTGATCGGCGGCTCCGGCTTCGTAGCCGCTGACGAAGCGCGTGGGGATGCCGACAGCGCGGGCCGCGGCCGCGAACAGCACCACCAGGTCGCGGCAAGTACCGGTCTTGAGGCCGAGGGTGACTTCGGGCGGATGAGGCGGGCCGGTGTCGCGGACCTCGTGGCCGAATCCTTCGAAGAGCCTGCGGTTGAGCACGGTGAGGAATTCAAGCGTGTGGCCGCCGGCGGCCGCGGCGGCCGACGCGGCGAACTGGCGGATGGCGGGCGAAGGTTGGGCCGACTCCCGATACGGCGCCAGCGACATGGCGACCGCCTCCGGGTACACCGGCGCCAGCGCGAGCATGCCGGCCGAAGCGACGAAATCGAACGGGTTCTCGCGCAAGGTTTCGATTTCAAATTCGCTCTCGATGCGCCATTCGGTCAGCTTGCGATCGAACCACGCTTCCACTGCGACGTTACCGTCCTGGTCCAGGCAGTCGCTGCGGCCGGCGGGCGCGGGCGAAATCTCGAGCCGGTAGGAGAGCAGGCGTTGCGCGCCGTCATCCCGCGGGCGCAGCCGGAAGGTGTGCGGCTCGAGAAAGACGGGGCTATCGTAGAGGTATTGAGTCGAGTGATGGACTTGGATGCGCATGGTGCACCATGAGAAACAGCAGCGGGCTCAGAAGGCCACGGACGAGCCGGTGAGCCGCGAGAAGGCCACCTCCACCCACTCCGAGGGCAGGTCCTGGACGCTGCGCCGCATGCGATCCTGCCACCAGTCGGAAATCTCGCGCAAGTCGTCCATTTCGTAGCGGTGCTCCACCAACTCGAAGCTGCCCCGCGAGTAGAGTAGCACATCCACCGGGAAGCCCACGTCGGCGGCGCAGAGGCGAGTGGCGTCGAAGGCCAGCAATCCGACTTTGAACGCGTACAGCATGGAATCGGCCGCGGTCAAGGAGCGCTCCAGAACCGGCTTGCCGAAACCAGTGGCGCCGATGATCTGGTAGGGAGTATCGGGGCCGACCTCGACCCAGTTTCCCTCCGGGTAAACCAGGAACAGGCGGTGCGTGGAATCGCCCGCCATCTGGCCTCCGATCAGGGCGTAGGAGTTGAAGGAAAGCTCGGCGTGCTCGAGCGGCGCGCGGTCTTCTTCGGCCACGCGGCGCACCTGGGTGGAATAGAGGTTCACCACTTTGTAGAGGCGGTCGCGGCCCGCCGTATTGCTGGCGAAAGCCTCTTCAAAGAGCAGGAGTATCTTATCGCGCAGCGAGCGCAGGCCGGAATTCATGACAAAGAACGCGAAGCCAGGCCCCTGGTAGCTGGCGGTTTTCCTGGCCGTCAGGCATTCGTTGCCGGTGAGCACGCGCGTATCGGCGATTCCCACCAAGCCCTGTTCGACATTGATTCCCAGACAGAATGTCATCGCTTTCCCCTCAGAAACTGCAGGTAGGACAGACCATCGCCTTTCGTGGTCTGTCATCGCTCGCCAATCGTAAGACCTTGACAGACGACAAAAACCGATCGTCTGTCCTACCTCTGACAGGCGCGCCCCTCACGCCCACACCCTGGCGCCTTCCGGGCGCTGAGCAAAGAAGTCGTTCCCGATACATTCATCGATTGTATTCATTTTTGTCTGCAGCGCGTCGAAAAACTCGTGCAGACCGCCCTGGAGAATGTCCTCCACGCGGGCGAAGTCCAGCTCCGAGCGCAGCATGCCTAGGCGCTGTTCCGAGGCGCGGGAGAAGCCGCCGTGGGGCGTGCCGGTGATCGAGTGGAGCGCCTGGTCGGCCTGACCGATCGAATAGCGCACGGCGCGCGGAAATTCGCCATCCAGCAGCAGGAACTCGACGATGCGGTCGGGCGCGATGCGGCCGTACTTCTTGCGGTACATTTCAAAGCCGCTGACGCTCTTGAGCAGGGCCGCCCACTGCACGTCGTCGAACGGCGTGCCGACGTCGGCGACGGAAGGCAGCAGGATAAAGTACTTCACGTCCAGGATTCGGGTAGTTTTGTCGGCGCGTTCCAGGCGGCGGCCGACGGAAATGAAATGCCAGGCTTCATTGTGGCTCGCGGTGGAGTGGGTGATGCCTTCAAACAGGTGGCAGCCCATGCGCACGGCGTGACAGAATTCGGGCAGCGAATCGGGAGCGGCCTTGCGCGCCTCAGCGGTGATCATCAGGTAGAGCGAATTGATCTGCTCCCACATTTCCGAGGAGATGGTTTCGCGCACCGAGCGCGCATTTTCGCGCGCCGCCAGGATGCAGGAATAAATCGAATTCGCGTATTCGGCGTCGAATGCCAGGAAGCGGACCGCATTCTGCTGCGTGGCCTCGCCGTAGCGCTCGGCGAAAAGAGCGCGATCGCCGGTAGTGTTGATGATGGGCTGCCACTGGCTGGAGAAGACGCCGGGCAGGTCGAGCATCAGATTGTGATTGACGTCGAGGAAGCGCGCCACGTTTTCAGCGCGCTCGATGTAGCGCGCCATCCAGTAGACGGCGTCGGCTACGCGGCTCAACAGCGGCTGGGCGAGTTGCGTCATGAGGGACCTCCGGGAGCGAGCACCCAGGTATCCTTGCTGCCGCCGCCTTGCGACGAGTTGACCACCAGCGAGCCTTTTTTCATGGCGACGCGGGTGAGACCGCCGGGCAGGACGGAGATCTCCTTGCCGCAAAGGACGTAGGGCCGCAGGTCCACGTGGCGGCCTTCAAAATGGTCGTCGACGATGGTGGGGGCGCGGGACAGCGCCAGCGTGGGCTGGGCGATGTAGTTGCGGGGATTGGCTTGAATCCGGGCGGCGAAATCCTCGCGCGCGGCCTGGGCCGAATGAGGGCCGACCAGCATGCCGTAGCCGCCCGATTCGTTGGCGCTTTTGACCACGAGCTCCGCCAGGTGTTCGAGCACATACTGGCGGTCGGCGTCGCGCCAGCAAAGATAAGTGGGCACGTTGGGCAGGATGGGGTCCTCGCCTTCGTAGTAACGGATCATGTCGGGGACGTAAGCGTAGATCACTTTGTCGTCGGCCACGCCGTTGCCGGGAGCGTTGGCCAGAGCGACGCGGCCGGCGCGGTAGGCGGCCATCAGGCCGGGCACGCCGAGCAGGGAATCGGCGCGGAAGACGTCGGGATCCATGAAATCGTCGTCCACCCGGCGGTAAATGACGTGCACGCGCTCCAGTCCCTTGGTGGTGCGCATGAAAACATCGCCGCCGGACACCACCAGGTCGCGCCCTTCGACCAGTTGCACGCCCATCTGCTGGGCCAGGAAACTGTGTTCGAAGTAGGCCGAGTTGTAAATGCCGGGCGTGAGCAACACGACGCGCGGATTTTGTTCGCCGAGGGCGAGCGATTCCAGCATTTCGAGCAGGCGGCTGGGATACTCATTGACCGGCCGCACCGACAGGCCTTCAAACACGGCGGGGAAAATGCGCTTCAGCACCTCGCGGTTCTCGATCACATAACTGACGCCGGAGGGCACGCGCAGGTTGTCTTCAAGGACGTAGAAGCAGCCGTCGCGATCGCGCACCAGGTCGGTTCCGGTGATGTGGCACCAGACGCGCCAGGGCGGACTGAGGCCGTGGCACTGCTTGCGATAGCTGGCGGCGGAGAGGACCACGTCGGCGGGGATGACGGCGTCTTTGAGGATTTTCTGATCGTGGTAGATGTCGTCGATGAAAGCGTTGAGGGCGTGAATGCGCTGCACCAGGCCGCGTTCGATGTGCGCCCACTCGCCGGCGGAGAGGATGCGGGGGACGAGGTCGAAGGGGAAAATGCGCTCGGCGCCGGCCGAATCGCCGTAGACGTTGAAGGTGATGCCCATTTGCAGCAGGAGGCGCTCGGCGGCGCGCTGGTAGCGGAGCAGGTGGCCATCCGACAGGTTTTCGATGGTATCCACCAGCAGGCGGACGTGCGGCCGCGGCGTGCCGTCGTCCTGGAACATTTCGTCGTAGAAACTGTCCGTTCGATAACCGGAGAACCGCAAGGTGCGCTCCAATACAAAATATTCCAGTTACCATGCTGGCGGAATCCGCGGGCAAAGGGAAACCGAAAGATTTTATGGCGCGGATTCGGGTTTTCGATGGACCGGGTGGGCTTCCTCTACTCCAACACGTGAATGTTGTGGCGCTCGCACATCTCCTTCAGGATTTTGGGCCACACGGTTACGCTCACTTCGCCGAGGTGAGCTTTGCGGAGCAGGAGCATGAGGGTCCGCGATTGTCCGATGCCGCCGCCGATGCTGAGCGGGAGTTCGCCGTTAACGATCGCCCGGTGGTACGGGTATTCGAGGAAATCAAGCTGTCCGGTAAGCTCCAGTTGCTGGCGCAGGGTTTCGGCGTTGACACGGATTCCCATGCTGGAGAGCTCGTGGCGGCGCTTGGTTACCGGGTTCCAGACCAGGATGTCGCCGTTCAGCCCGTGGGTCGGTGCGCCGGCAGCAGAGCGCGCGGGCGTTACCCAGTCGTCGTAATCGGCCGCGCGCAGCTCGTGCGGGAAGCCGTCTGCCAGCGTCCAGCCGATACCGATGATAAAGATGGCGGGGTGCTCCTGGAGGATCGCCGTCTCGCGCTGCTTGCGCGGCAACCCGGGGTACATGTCGAGGATCTCTTCGGCGTGAAAGAACTCGATGTTTTCGGGGAGGCTCGGATACCGGTCCTGTTCGAGCGCGGGGAACCGCGCCAGCAAATGCCGTTCGGCGCCCACCAGAACCTTCCAGATCTTGCGGACCACCTCCTTCAGAAAATCGAGGTTGCGCTGCTCCGCGGCGATGGCCCGTTCCCAATCCCACTGGTCGACGTAGGCGCTGTGATCGTGATCCAGAAAGTAGTCTTTGCGCACGGCGCGCATGTCGGTACAGATGCCTTCGCCCGGATGGCAGTCGAAGCGCTTCAGGGCGATCCTCTTCCACTTGGTCGCGGCCTGCACCACCTGGGCGTCGATGGGATTCCGGCCATCGTTGCGGATGTGGAACTCGATCGGCGTGCGCGATCCATCGCGGTCCAGGTAGTCGTTCACCCCGCTCTGCTTGTCCACGATCAGCGGAACGGAGACCATCATCAAGTTGAGCTCGCGGCAGAGGTGTTCCTCGATGTAGTTCTTGGCCGCAAACAGGGCCCGCTGCGTTTCGCGTGGCGTCAGCAAGCTTTGATAATCCCGCGGCAGAATCTTCTCAATCTGCGCGTAATCGCCGATACCCGGGCCTGCCAGGTCGGCGCGTTTGGCCATGCTTTCCGAAGTTGGCGTCATAGAGGCTTCCGCTCCGGAATTTAGCACCAGGTACGGCGCAACACAATGCTCGGTGGGCTGGCCGCGTACGGGAGAGTACGGCGCGGGCCGGGAATGCCCGGCCCCTACGGCGGGGCGACACACTATGGGCTCAAGACGAGGGTGAAAAAGGAGTAAGACGTTGCGGGTGGCCGGGCTTCGGACTTATCGCCGTGCGTGCGGCCACCC
>JBAVYH010000144.1:0-2246 GCA_049698695.1 Bryobacteraceae bacterium
GTCCGATTTAGCCGAAATCGACCGGCAGGCGCAGTCAATCGGCCTGAATACCGGCGGCACATTCGCCAGTAAGATGGCCGTCTATCTGGGCGCCGGCAGCGGCAGCCAGAGCACCGCCAACGGCGTGGTGAACGTCGATCTGAGCAACGCCACCGTGGATACGCAGAGCCTGGGTTTGTCGGGTCAGCAAGCGGTTAACCTCGCTTCCACCGTAGCCAGCGACTACGACTTGGGCCCCAGCTCGACGACCAGTGTTTCGGCCATCCTGGCTGATGTCAACAACAGTCGCACGAGCGCAGGCACAGAGTTTACGTTCCTCGGCCCCGGGTTCGGCGATAGCAGCGGCATCAATGTGAATGTGGGCTTGGCCGGCGTGGACAGCACGACCAGCCTGGTTGCCGCCATCAATTCAGCGATCACGGCCGCCGGCAACGGAGCCACATCCGGTGCGGCTGCCGCTTTCAAAGCCGCCAACATCACGGCCTCCATCCATACCGATTCTCTAGGCCAGCAGCAACTCGCGTTCACGTCCAGCAACAGCGCCTTCCAGGTTCAGGGCCAGGATGGGACGGCGGAGGCACTGATGGGCATATGGGGCGGGCTCGGCGCACCCACAGGAGGCATTGTAGCGGCTTCTAACAATCTCATTTCCGGCGGCTCCTATATGCTGGCTACTCCGGCCAGCGGCACTACGCCGGCCGCGGAAGCCGATGTCACGTTCACCCTCAACGGGGCTGCCGCCAATCAGGCAGTCACCTTCACTGCGACAGATTCCTCGGGCGTCGTGCACAGCACAACCATCAACGTCGCCACCAAACCAGCGTCTTTGACCGCCCTGCTGACTCAGATCAATACCGCCCTGCAGGCAACTAACGACTCAACGCTGCAGCAGATTACCGCCGTCCAGGGTAGCGGCAGCGTGAACGGTATCAACTTCATCGCTCAGGGCAACTTCACGGTCTCGTTGGGCACCACGCCGGCAGCGAGCAAAGGCCTCTACAACGCCAGCAACGTGAACGGCGGCGTGACTCTGTCCTCCTATCAAGTTGGCGCCGGCGGCACCGCCGACATCAGTACCATCGCCGGGGCACAGGCCGCGGTCACCGCGATCACCAACGCAGTCGCCTCACTCGGAGTTGCGCAAGCCGCCGTCGGCACGGGCGAAAATCAGCTCAGTTTCGCCTCCAGCCTGGCGCAGTCGCAAATCACCAACTTCAGCTCCGCCGAAGCGCAGATTCGCGATGCCAATGTGGCAGAGCAAGCGGCCAACCTCAGCAAGGCCCAAGTCCTGCAGCAGTCTTCGATTGCCGCCATGGCCCAAGCCAACGCCGAGCCGCAGGCGCTGCTCACCCTGTTGAAGCAGTAACCAACGGTGGGAACGGATCTCGACCCCTGTATCGCAGGCGGTCTTGCCGCCGGTTCTTTCGGCACAACCGCATTGTGGGCCTGAAACCCGGAACCTCCTCAAGCCCACCCCGGCTAAAGTTCCCGCCCAAACCGCCGATGACCCATCTGGGATGGATTGCATGCCGTCATTGGATACGAAGAACTTTGGACGCATCGCGTTTGAGCCGCAGGACACGATCGAGTTTCCACGCGGTCTGCCGGGGTTTGAGGACCGCGAAACCGCCGGCCTCGCCTCGGTCCGCAGGCCACGCATCGGCAAGGACGTGTGGGCGCTTGCTGTGATCGCGGTGCGCGAGACCGGGCCCACCGTAAACCTGCTGGCGCCGCTGGTGGTCAATCTCCGCTCACTGCGAGCGGTGCAGGCAGTGATGCGGGAATCGGCCTACTCGCATCGGCACGCCCTGCCGCAGCCTGCGGAGGTCGTATGCTCATGATGTCGCGCCGCGCGGGAGAGACCATCCTTATCGGCGACCGGATCGAGATCGTGATCGCGCATATCGGCCGCTCGCGGGTGAAGGTGGGAATCCGCGCGCCGCGCGACATGCCGGTGATTGCCCGCGAGCTGAAGCTGGTGCGCGAGGAAAACCGCGCCGCCGCCGGGGCCGCGCCAGTGGCCGACTGGGGGGGCCTGCTGGCCCGCCTGGAAACTTCTCCTCAAGTTTCCGCTGCCCTTTCCGATAAGGATAGTGCGCGGCAAGAAGCCGCCCCCAAAAACTGAAAGGATTTCCCGATGTCACTCTCGATTCAAACCAATACGGATTCACTTATTGCGCAGGAAAACCTGCTCACCAACAGCAATTTCCAGAGCAACACCATCCAGCAGTTGACGTCCGGCTACC
>JBAVYH010000145.1:0-9092 GCA_049698695.1 Bryobacteraceae bacterium
GGCACCAGTTGGTGCGCAGCCAACAGCCGCAGCGCCGCCGGCCGGCACAGTGAGCGCCGGTAGGGCGAACTCACCACTTCCGAGCCGAGAGCCGCAGGCAGCGGATGTCCAGCCGGCGACGCTGATCCCGGCCAGAACCCGGATTCGCGTGCGTCTTGGCGAGACCCTGGATACCAGGGATATCCGCCCGGGTGAGCGATTCCTGGCCTACCTGGATGAGCCGATCGTGTCGGGCGACCGCGTAGTGGTTCCGAAGGGCACGACCTTCGAAGGCCATGTGATTGAGGCGAAGCGCTCGGGCCGTCTCAGAGGGCACGCGTACCTCGGAATCACCCTGGATTCGTTTCGCTTGCACGGCGCCAGATACGCGGTGGCCGCCGTTCCGGACTTTCGTTCCAGCCGATCGCATAAGCGACGGAACTTTGCATTCATCGGCGGAGGGTCTGGCGCGGGGGCGACGATTGGTGCTGTCGCCGGCGGCGGAGTCGGAGCCCTCATCGGAGCCGGCGCGGGTGCCGCAGCCGGAACGACGACGGCTTTCATCACAGGCAGGAAAGACGTGAAGCTGCCGGTCGAAACGCCACTCGTGTTCCGGCTGCGAAGCGCGGTGGCGGTTCACGGTTGATGGAGCGCGAGCGCCAGGGGCCGCGCGGCCGCCGCGAAACCGGCGAAGAGGCTCAATCACGTTTTCAAGTCGATCGACGCTTACGCCTTGAATGGCGGTTTCACGCTCAGCACGCGACGCGCTCGGCCTGGCGGCGGGAGTCGCCAGTTTCATTCCCGCCCGCCGCGCCGCTTCGATCGACCCGGTGGAAGCATTGCGCGCCGAATAGCTACGCCGTGTCCGGTGCAGCGCACTTGCAGCGGCGCGCCCGATTGACCGCGGCTGCCGCGCAGCACAGCGCCGCGCCACCCGCCAGAAGCCATGCCGAGGCCGGTTCCGGGACGCCGGGAGGCGGCGGATCGTCGAGGGTTACTCGCACCACTGGTGCGCCGGTGCTCAGCCCGCCGCCAGACAGCGATACCGTCAGATCGTGCGCGATGGTATAGGAGGAAAGCCCGACGCTGGCTGTGGGCCCGAGGTTCTGCAGCACCAGCACCGCCGAAGCGCCGCTAAACAATTGCTGCGACAGCACGGGCGAAAGCGTCAGCGACGCTTCGATCTCGCCCACTGGACCGCTGTAGGAGGCGCCCTGGTACTCGCCCGGCTCAAACTCCAGTAAATCGGGGAAGGCCGCGATCACGGAGCCACTGGGCGTCTCCAGCATGGCGTCAAAAAGTCCGCCTGGGCCGGGAGGGTTGGTTACAAAGCTGAAACTCACTGCCGCCGGATACGGCGATATCCCGAAGTCTTTGGCATCGATTCCAAAACCATACGTAGCCAGGGTGAAGAACAGCGCGTCGTCCGTGGTGAGCGACGCCGCGGTCTGGTTGGTGACGTTGATCGGGTCCGCCGCCAGCGGCAAACTCGCCGCCAGCAGCGCGATCACCACATTGCCACCCATCCGGCCGCCACCACACTTGCGCAGTGTCTTCATCGGCCAGAGTATATGCTGCGCTTTCTGGGCTGCCCAGAACCCAAAGTACTGGTACAAGCTCGCGTAATACCCTTCTGTAATAAGGTGGTAGCCGCCCGGTGCAAGCCAATAGTACCCGGCCAACAGAGGGCAGCGGGCTAACACTATCGACCCGTGTATTTCCGGTGAAATCCCGGCTTGTTTTCGTACAGTCGGGTTTAGAATAGGGTTCGGGATGCGGCTAGGACTGCAGATTGTTGCGTTAGCGGTCGGTCTGCCATTGCAATTCCTGGTGGTCGCTGCCCTGTTGCGTGGCGCCTGGCGCCGCTTTCCGTGGGTGCTGGCGTTCTCGGTGGTGGAATTGGTGTACGCTTTGGCGCTGGCCCCGAGCGCTCTTGAGTGGATGCATGGTATTCACACGCCGGGGGTGCCATATTGGGTTACCTTCTGGTTCGGCGGAGCAATCACCCAGTTGCTGCTGTACGCGGTGGTGATCAGCTTCCTTTACCGGGCTGCCGACCGCCTTCGCTCAGCCCGGGTGGCACGCGTGCTGCTGATTCTGGTGGCGTGCCTGGTGGCGGGCGGGACGTTTCTGGCGCACTACGATCCGTCGATCCAACGTGGGGAGTGGTTGACGCCGTGGTTCCGGGACCTAAACTTTGCCTGCGCCCTGATGGACATCGTGCTCTGGACTTCGCTGTTGGCGGCGCGGGATCGCGACCGGCAACTGCTGATGCTCTCCGGGGGGCTGGGTGTGCAGTTTGCGGGAGCGGCCATTGGCGAGTCGCTGCGCCAGATGGCGATGCAATCGCGATCCCATCGGCTGGCACTCGCCGGCGCTGTCATTATCGTTTCCGCCAACCTGTTCCGCTTCTACGTCTGGTGGCATGCCTTGCGTCACCGCCAGCCGGAAGAGAACACTCCCGTTACCCTCCAGCCCGTGCGCCAGCGCGGCGATTCGTTGTGACGCAGTCCGGCTGAGCCACTCCAAAACCACCACGGCGCGGACACCGCCTGTCCCGCGCCGTGACATTAGTGCAAGCGGGCGCTTGCCCAATCGCTCATTTAGCGGAGGGCAGCGCCGCGGAATTGCCGGTTGGGGCGCCGCTGGCGGCCACCGTGGGCGCGGTGAAAACTCTCACCTCCACGCGGCGGTTCTTGGCGCGCGCCGCGGCGGTGTGGGCCTCATCCAACGGCTTGTCCGGACCCAACCCGACAACCTGGATGCGGTAAACCGGAACGTCGTGCTTGGAAACCAGGTACGCCACCACGGCGTCGGCCCGGCGCCGGCTGAGCTCTTCGTTGTATTCCCGAGGGCCGGTGCGGTCGGTGAAACCTTCCACCGCGACAAAGAACCGCTTGTTGCCCTGGATATCCTGTGCCAGTTGGTCCAGCTTGGCCTGAGCCTCCGCCGTCAGGCGGTCCCGGTTGATGCCGAACATGACCGTGGCGGTGGTCTGCACCTGATAGTCGTCGAGGCTGGCCACCGAGTCGCGGAGGCTGCCCAGCGCCGCTGTGTTCTGGTCGCTCTTTTGCGTGGCTATTGTGGCTTGCTTGGCGGCATCGTTGGCATGGTTCCCGGCTTCCACCGCGTCATGCTCGGCGGCGCCGGCCCGTTCATTGGCCCGGTCAATGCCATTCGCGGTCTTGTCGTCCAGGTCCTTCAATTGGTCTTGCGTGGCCTTAATTTGCTGAGTATTTTGAGTTCCCTGTTGGCTGGCTTGTTCCGCCTTGGCCTGAATCGGGGACTCAGTGTCCCGTACGTACTTCTTGGTGGCGCAGCCAGTGGCGAGCAACGCGCCCGCTGCGACGATCACGGCAGCTAGGGTAACTTTCATATGGTTTAGGTCCTCGGCGTGCATTCTAGCAAGTGGCGGCCCATTCGCCAAGCGGTGCTGTTTGTTGCAGATGGCCTACGGTCCCGATAACACTATTGTCTGACGTGATGTAATTATTGCGCTCGGGTTACTTACCGTCGGTTCCTTCCAGTGTCATTGGGCGGATAGCTTTTGCGTCCAGTTGGTCATTACCGTAAGCGGCGAAGAATCGGTCCACTCATAGGGAAGATCCACCAGCAATCGCTGGCCGTCGGGCGCCACATCGTACAAATCAGTCCTTTGCGGGATGGCGCGCATCTCGAATAATTTATGCGGAGGCTCGAAGGTGAAATCTCCGCTTGCGGTAGAAGTGGCAGCCGACATGAGGCTGCCCGGCGCCGCCAGGTAGAACAACTCCCGGCCGTCGGCGCGCCAGCGCGGCAACCGGCCACCGCCGGCCGATACTTGCCAGTGGTGTTTGCTCTCGACCGAGATGCCGTCGAACGACTGCACGTAGATCTCATCCCGGCCGGATGCGTCGGATTGATATGCCAGCCAGCGGCCGTTGGGCGAGAGTGCGGGATAGCCTGCGGAATGGGATGTCTCGACCGCCGGGCCGCCACGGCGATCGCCGAGCGAGTATGCCCAAACATCGGAGGAAGTGCCCGCAGTGGAAAATGAGCTGAACAGGAGATAACGGCCGTCACGCGACCAATCGGTGAGATACTTCGTGTACTCGCTGTGGAACAGGGGCTCGCCTGGGGAAGGCGCGCTTACCGTTTTCACGTAAATATCGTAAAGCGCGCCGGGATTGCTGGTAAAGGCCACTCGTGTCCCGTCGGGAGACCAGACGGGGGAGCGCGCATCGGCTCCGGTAATCGAAACCAGCGGCGACAGCCTGTCTCCGTCGAACAGCCAGAGCTCCCAACGATGGCGATCGGGCGCGAGCCTGTCGCAGGCTACCCGTCTGTCATCCGGCGCGATCCGCGGCAGACCCCAGTCGCCGGGCTCGCCCAGCAGCCCCGTCTGCTTCCCGTCGCGATCCATCCACGCCAGTTGGTGGGTGGGCGGCCTGATGGTCTGATAGACCAGCAAGCCCGTGGTGGAAACCGAGAGCGGCGCCAGCGAGAGAGTCTCGACTGCGCCCACACCGCGGAGAAACACAGCCGGTTTGCCCTCCACTTCCAGAATCGAGGGGTTGAATCCCTGGGTGTACAGATCGCCATCCTGAACGAAGAGCAGATAGCCGAACTTGGCGGGGTTGGCGTCCGGGTCTCCGGAGTAGACGGCATCGGTTTGGGAGGTAAACAGCAGATGGCTCTCCTTGGTGTCGAGATCGCCGACATAAACGCCGTCGGTCTTCTCGGCGGCGCCGAGAACGAAAAAAGTGAAGTGCCTGCCGTCGGGCAGAAAATGAGGCCAGCGATAGGAGCGATGCTCTTTGGCTGGGTCCAGCGGCAAGAGAAGCTGCGGATCGGCGCCGGTGGCGGAAATGCGGTAAAGACCGCCGCTGAGGCTGGGAGAGAACACGATGGTCCCGGCGGCGTTCCAGGTCCCGCCGCCGGGCACATCGTCGGTGGGACAAAGCACTCGCGACTGACCGCTGGTGCTGCCGTCGGCAGCCACCTGCACCATCCAGGTTTTCAGCGAGCGGCGGGCGAAATACCCGATGGCCCGGCTGTCGGCAGACCAGAAGGGAGCTGTGGCGTCCTCGGTATCGGGGATGATTCTGGCCTGCATGTCATCGAGGGCGCGAAGCCAGAGCACACGGCGGCCTTCCGGGTTGTTCGCGGCGAACGTGAGGTAGCGGCCGTCGGGCGATATGGCGGCGCCGCTGGCGGAGCCCGACTTCCCCTCCATTGAAATGTCGAATTTCAGCACTGGGCTAGCCGTGCGCCGATGGAAGACCAGCTTGCCCGCGAACAGGCCGGCGGCCGCGACAGCCAAAAGTGCCAAGGTGAGGCCGAGCAGCCGCATGCGGTTGGCACGGCGGACCGCCTGCTCTCCGGTAAAGACATCGAGCCAGTAGGTGTCGGTGGCGCGTGCGACGGGCGCGACGCGTGCAGCCGGAGCGGCTGGCCGGGCTCGCCTGGGGGCGGCCAGCGCCACAGATTGCGCCGCCAGCTTCAACTCCGTCACCACGTTCTGCATGCGCTGGCGCCGCCGCAACGGGTCCTTGGCCAGGCAATCGGCGGTCACCCGTTCCATGGCTGCTAAGACCGGCGATGTCGCCGGCAGGCTCGGTGGAGATTGGTCCAGGATCGCCTCCCGCACTGCGGCGGAATCGCCCGCAAACGCGGGCCGGCCGGACGCCATTTCATACAGCACGGCCCCATAAGCGAACACGTCGCTCCGCCAGTCGGGCGGCTGGCCGCGAATCTGCTCCGGCGAGGTGTAGGCTTGGGCGTGCGCATCCTGCGCCACGGGCTGCAAGATGGTCGCGCCGCGCTCGCCGATTACGATCGACCAGGGCGAAAAACTGCCGTGGACCACGCCGGCCTCGTGCGCCCGGCCCAGCGCTTTGCCGATGCCGACGGCATAGCGCAACGCGAGTTCCGGTTCCAGCGGGCCAGCCTCAAGCAATTCCGCCAGAAGCTGGCCATGCGCAGGTTGGCCGGTCAGCAAATCGATTCCTCTCTCGGGGAGGTCACTCACACGGAATCTCCAGCGTCAATTGGGCGGGCAAAAGTACTGGGCGTGGGTCTGCACACAGCATTCTAGTATCCGCCTATCAGGATGACAATTCAACGAGATGCAACTTGCCCGGTGCTACCGGTGTTAACTTACCTTATGGTACGGTCCCAGGACCAAGCCGGCATGTTGCTCAACAAAGAACGGCGCCGGAAGAACCAGATTTCCGCCGGGGCGGCGGTTCTCGATCTGCTGAATTTCGCGCGGCCTGCGAACTCCCTATTGACAGGGGCGGTGCGCCATGTACAATCCAGAATGGTATCAATTTTATTCCTAACGGAAGTGGCGCGAAATGTTTAGAGCGAGAAGGCTCCGGCCGGCGGTGCCGCCGGAAGCCGAGGGTTATAACAGCATCCAGGTGGCGCGCATTTGCGGTGTGAGCCTGCGGCAGTTGCAGTGGTGGGACGAACGTAATGTTGTCTCGCCGCGGCAGGATGGCCACAAGCGGGTTTATGCCGCGGAGGAAGTGCTGGAGATTTCGGTGATTGCCGAGCTGCGGCGGAAAGGGTTTTCGCTGCAGAAGATCCGGCGGGTGTTGCGCTTCCTGGAAAAAGATATGGGCAAGCGGCTGAGCGAAGCCCTGGGTGCGTCCTCCGACATCCATTTGCTCACTGACGGCAAGAACATTTATCTCGAAGACGCGCCCAACCGCGTAATCAGCTTGCTCAAGAACGCGCGCCAGCCGATGTTCCTGGTATGCGTTACCGACCAGGCAAAACGGTTAGGAACGGCGGCCGAACGCAAGCCGGCCAAATCCGAGACCGCCGCCGTGGCGCGCAAAACCCGCGCCATCTAGCAATTCCGCAGCCCATCACTCGCTCGCGGGTGAGGTCGAACCCACGCTAGCGCAGCTTCGCCGCCGGAGTCACTCCCACGCGATGCTGCGTCGGCGCATCTCGCCAGAGAGTTGCGCCGCGGATTCAAAGGTGACGGCATCGATACCCAGCTTTCGCGCGGCTTCGGCGAAGGCCGGTATATCGTCTGCGTAAAAGCATTCCTCCGCCCGGCAGCCGGCCAGGCGCACGGCCTCGAGGAAAATCTCGGGGCGCGGTTTCATGGCTTTCACCCGGTAGGAGAGCGCCAGGTGGTGGAAATGCCGCAGCACCGGGTACCGCCTTTGCACCATTTCGAAATGGATCTGGTTGGTGTTGGAGACCAGCACCAGGCGATAGCGATGGGCGAGGCCTTCGACCATGCTCTCCGGCACCAGCACGTCGCGGAAGATCGAGTTCCAAATATCGCAGAAGCGCTCATAGTCCACGCTCAGATCCAGAAGGGCGCAGAGCTGAGCGTGAAAGTCGCGCGGCTCTATCAGGCCGGTTTCGAAGCGGACCGCCAGGTCCGTGGCAGCGATGCGCCGGCGGATCTCAGCCTCCGCATAGGGACACAGATTTTCCAGCGCTCGATACCCGGCGGAGAAATCGAAGTGGATCAGGACCCTGCCCAAGTCCAACAGGATGGCTCGATACATTGGCTCTTCCTACGATAGCCGATCGAGCGCGGCGCGGGCTCCGGGCGCGGCTGCGATTGCCAATGTAAATTGCCGCCTGCATAACTCGACTGGCGTGGGCCGGCGGGCTATCTTTACACGGCGCCAGGCGTCTCTATGGTAACGAGCCGGACGAAAAACGAATCGCAGGGGAAAGGCCGCGCAGCGGCCGGCTTCGGCTCAACAACACAATCTCGATCCATCGAAAAAGGAGCTCTGTATGACTACGAAGTCTTTGTTGTGCGTCGCCGTCCTGGCGATGGCCAGCTTTACCGCGGCCAACGCCAAATCTTACGACATCCTCCTGGACAACCCGGTGAAGGTCGGCTCCGTCCAGCTCAAGCCGGGACCGTACACCGTAAAGGTGAAGGGCGACACGGCCATCTTCACCGCCCTCAGTAACGGTAAGACCTACACCGCACCGGTGAAGCTGGACGTTGATGGAGTCAAGCACGACGCGACCGCGGTGCGCACGGCTACCGTGAATGGCGCCGAAGTGCTGCAGTCGATCAGGCTGGGCGGGTCGACAACCACGCTCGAATTCAACGAATAGCGAACGCATGCTCGCGAGGTGGCAGGGCCGTTCCTTCACTCACGGGGAGCGGCCCTGCGAGGCGCGCCAGCCGGCTCTGGCGCGGCGCGATTGCCAATGAAAACTGCCGCCTGTATGGCTCCAAGCCGATGGGCGTCAGGGCTATCGTTTCGCGCCGCCATGCGTCTCAATAAGTGAAAGTTGAGCAAAAACGAATCGCATAGCCGGCCCGCTTAGAGAGGCGCCGGCACAAGAGGGAATCCGCACTTTGAGAGGAGTATTTGATGACCACGAAGTCTTTGTTGTCCGTTGGCATCCTGGCATTGGCCAGCTTTGCCGTCGCCAATGCCAAGTCTTATGACATAGCCTTGGACAATGCAGTGAAAGCCGGCCCCGTGCAGCTCAAGGCTGGGTCGTACACCTTGAAAGTGAAAGACAACACCGCCGTCTTTACCGACGCCGCTAACGGCAAGACCTATACCGCGCCAGTGAAGCTCGACAACAGCAAGCGCAAGAACGAGCAGACCGCGGTGACCATGGCCAATAAGAAGGGTTCCGAAGTGTTGCAGTCGATCGCACTGGGCGGTTCCCACACGACGCTCGAATTCAACAACTAGCAAGCCGAGGCCGGCTGGATGACTGCACCGCTCGGTTGAAACTCATGCGGCTGGCCTGATAGCGCGCGCCACGGGGCCTGGTTTCATCGCATTGGGAAGGGCGCAGGCCCGTCCGCATTCCCCTTCTCAAGGAGAGCGGTCCCGCCCTCCCGCCCTGCAAAATGCCGGCTGCCGCACCGGAAACACGCGAGCACGCGGAGAGCATTTTCTAATCCAAGAATGAGCCTGAAGGGCTGAAATCTGGTTGGCGCAGTGCCGGGCTCCTTTCGCTGGGTTTTCTTGTTCGTTTTCGGGGGAATAGACCGTCGTGGCCGGCGCGGTGGGAATGTGGAAATCGCAGCCGCGATTTCCAAGGGCGGGGGGAAACGAGAGAAACCTGGTTTTGGTTTTCCTAGTTTTCCACCGCCCGGCATTTCCACCGCGCTGCTG
>JBAVYH010000146.1:0-8243 GCA_049698695.1 Bryobacteraceae bacterium
GGGTGGCCGCACGCACGGCGATAAGTCCGAAGCCCGGCCACCCGCAACGTCTTACTCCTTTTTCACCCTCGTCTTGAGCCCATAGTGTGTCGCCCCGCCGTAGGGGCCGGGCATTCCCGGCCCGCGCTTCCTGCCCTACCGCGTAATCCCCACCTGTGTCAGCAGCCACGCGTATTCGAAAGACTGGTCCTTTAAGCGGTCATAGCGGCCGGAAGCACCTCCGTGGCCGGCGGGCTCCATCTTGATTTTCAGCAGCAGCGGGTTCGAATCGGTTTTTAGCGTGCGCAGCCGCGCGACATACTTAGCCGGCTCCCAGTACATCACTTGGCTGTCGTTGAAACTGGTGGTGACCAGCATGGCCGGATAGGCGCGGCGTTGCAGGTTGTCGTACGGGCTGTAAGTCTTCATGTAATCGTAGTCGGCTTTGTGGTTGGGATTGCCCCACTCCAGGTACTCGCCCACCGTCAGCGGCAAGGACGCGTCCATCATGGTGTTCATCACGTCGACAAACGGCACCGCCAGGTGCACAGCGCGGAACAGCTCGGGCGCCAGGTTGACAGCCGCGCCCATCAGCAGCCCGCCCGCGCTGCCGCCCTCAATCGCCAGCCGGTTGGGCGAAGTCCAATGTTGCGCCTCCAGATATTTGGCGCAATCGACGAAATCGAAGAATGTGTTCTTCTTCTTCATAAGCATGCCGTCTTCGCGCCACTGCTCGCCCATTTCGTCGCCGCCGCGGATGTGGGCGACGGCGAAGGCCATGCCGCGGTCAAGCAACACCAGTCGCGGACCGGAAAACGTAGGCGGCGTGCCGATGCCGTATGAGCCATAACCATACAGCAGAACCGCGCCCGAGCCATCGCGCGGGAAACCTTTGCGGTAGACGATGGAAATGGGAACCTTCACGCCGTCGCGCGCCGTTGCCCACAGGCGTTCGGCCGCATAGTTCGACGCCTCGAAGCCCCCCGGAACTTCCTGCCGTTTGCGCAGCGTAGATTTGTGAGTGCGCACATCGTAATCGTAGATGCTCGGTGGAGTCACCATGCTCTGGTAGTTGTAGCGGTACGTCTCGGAATCGAATTCCGGTGTTTCGCCCGGGAAGGCCGCGTACACGGGTTCGGGAAACTCTATCTCGGTCCAGCCATGCGTGCGGAAATCGTAGACGCGCATGCGGTCGATCGCTTGCGCCTTCTCCACCACCACGGCGAAGTCGCGGAACAGATCGATGTCCTGAATGCGCACGTCGGCGCGATGCGGAACCAGCACCTTCCAGTTAGCGGGCGCGTGATCCTTTTCGGGCGCCGTCACCACTTCAAAATTGTGGCCGCCCTTGTTGGTGCGGATATAGAACAGATCGCCGCGATGATCCAGGTAATAGCGGTGCTGCTTTTCGCGCGGCAGGAAAACCTGGAACGCGCCGCCGGGCTCGCCGGCCGATAGATAGCGGCACTCGGAGGTGTCCTTGCTCTCAATCCCCAACACTAAGTACCGCTTGTCGCGCGTCTTCTGCAAGCCGATATCGAACAGCTCATCCTTTTCTTCGTAGAGCAGGGTGAACGCCGCATCGCCCAGCGCGTGGCGCCACAGCTTGTCGGGCCGCTTGGTGACCGCGTCCTCGGTGGTGAGGAAGAGCGTGTGGTTGTCGGCCGCCCACTCGACCGTTGTCACCCGCTCGGTCGAGTCCGGCAGCGTGCGGCCGTCGCGCAGATCTTTCACCTGAAGGCTGTACTGGCGGAAGCCTGTGTAGTCTACCGTGTAGGCGAGCAGGTTGCCGTCGTCGCTCACCACGAAGTTTCCGATGCCGACGAACTTGTGCTGTTCGCCGAGCTGGTTGGCATCGAGCAGCACCTCCTCCGGCGCGTCCATGTTGCCCTTGCGCCGGCAGCGGATCGGATACTGCTTGCCCTCCACCGTGCGGGCATAATACAGATACGCGCCGCGGCGCACCGGGACGCCCATGTCGGTCTGCTGGATGTGGCTCAGCATCTCCGTGTACAGCGCTTCCTGAAACGGCTTGAGGCCCGCCGTCATGGCCGCAGTGTAAGCGTCCTCCGCTTCCAGGTAGCGGACCACTTCGGGGTCGGTTTTCTCGCGCAGCCAGAAGTAATTGTCGATCACGGTCTCACCGTGGCGCGTTTCTCGATGCTCTTTGACAAGCGCCGCCGGCGGCGCCGGAGCGGTGGGCGTTTGGGCGGTGAGTGTCATCAGCGCAGCCACCCCCGCAGCGGCGGGCAAACAGGAAAATCGCATATGGTCTCCTTCACTTGGGCGGTACTCATGGTCGGGTTAGATATTATAAGATGCTAACGCGCTGCAGCGGCTGCTGTGCTGCTCCGGCCGCCATCACAGCCGCAGCGTTTGCCGGGCGTATCGGATGCTCAATCGATTATTCTCCGCTTCCAGCCCGAGCCGCTGTTCTTCGCTCAGACCCGAAGGACGCGGCAGCGGTTTTTTCGGCGGGTTCCGATGCACGATTTCGAGCACCTTCGCCAAGTCGCGGCCCGGCAGCGGACTGTAAGAGTCGTCGAACGTCGCCCAATATTTCTCGGTGAACACCGGAATCTTCAGCGGATCGCGCGTGATGGTTTCGCTATCGAACGGAATCTGCGGATCGCGCTGCCGCAGCGCCGCCACCCAGCGCGCGAGGTCGAGAATGCCCTCGCCCAGCGGAACTTCCGAAAGCAGAAAGCCATCTTCGTATAGCTCGACCGCCATATCCTTCAGATGGCAGGCGATCGCGTAAGGCGACAGAATGCGAAACGTCTCCTCGGGCTCCTCGCATAGCGAAAGGTTGTTGCCGAAGTCGAAGTGCACGCCCACCCACTGGCTGGAAACCCGCTTCAGCCACGCCGCCTGCTCCGCCGCGCGCCAGCCCTTGTGATTCTCGATGCCCAGCTTCAGCCGATATCTGCGCAGTACCGGCTCGGCGAGCGCGACCGATCTCTGGCAGCGCTCGAAGTCGCGGCGGAAAGCATCCAGGGTGTCGAAAGCCTCGTACCGCCGCTCGGTCATGGCGGCGTGCAGGCTGAACGCGCCGGCTTCCTTGCACGCCTTGACGGCGCCATCGAAGCGCGCCACGTCGCTCTCATCGCGCGGCAGCGGCGTGTCCAGGATGATGCGCATGTGGTACCGCTCGGCGCGCTCGCGCAAGGCACGGACCGCTGCCGCGTCATCCGACATCAGGCGCGTCTCGCATCCATCCAGCTCCAGCCGGTGGCAGAAATCGAGGAAATCGGTGCGCGGATCGGCGGCGCGTGCGGCGCGCATTTCCAGGCCGAACGCTGCGGGCGCGCCTCCCAAGCCGCGAATCGCGCCCTCTGCGGCTTGAGCCGTTTTGTGTGACAGCAGCAACGGCGCGCAGCCTACCGCCGCGGCCATCAGCTCTCTTCGCGTCATAGCCAAACGAGTATATCGCGGGTGATGGGCCCTCTGAGCTGCGACCGTTAGGGAGCGGTTGCCGGAAACGACTGGTTACTGCCCGCTGGAAACTCAGATCGCCGTGGGCACGATGGTCAATTCCGAAATCACCGCGCGTGGCGGCAGCACCGCGCACGCCAGCACGGCCTCGGCGACGTGTTCGGGCAGCAGGGCCTGTGCGAGCAGTTCCGGCGCCGGCTTCACCGGACGCTTCTCCAGTATCTCGGTGTCCACCAGGCCGGGATTGATGACGGTGGTGCGGATGCCGTGCTCGTGCTCCTCCACGCGGATGGCGTGGGCCAGGCCGATCATGCCGCGCTTGGACGCCTGATAGGCCGCGCCGGAGATGTCGGGCGTGTGGCCGGAGATGGACGCAATGTAAATCAGATGGCCGGCGCGAGCCTCGCGCATCGCGGGCAGAACGGCCTGCGTCACGTAGTAAGCACCGTTCAGGTTGGTGGAGATCAGCTCATCCCAGATGGCCGGCCGCAGGCGCACCAGCGCCCGGTCCGGCGTGTTGGTGCCCGTCGCGTAGACCATGATGGCGATCGGCCCCAGCACCTGCCGCGTTTCCGTCACCAGCCGCTCAACGTCCGGTACCTTGGTGGCATCGGCGCAGCAGATCTCGAGCGAGTGGCCGGCCATTTCGGCCTTCAACGCGAGCAGCCGGTCCTGGCGCCGGGCTGAGGCCATCACCCTGGCCCCTTCGCGCGCCAGCGCCGCCGCGATGGCCTTGCCGATGCCGCTCGACGCCCCGACCACCAGCGCCACTTGGTTCTTCAAGGAAACAGGCATAGCCAGAATTATGCCAAACTCGCAGGGCGTTGGGCGGGTGCCCTCGCTCCCCTTTCTGCCTGGAGCTATATTTGATGATCCAACGAACATGCCCTCGAAAGAATCCATCCGACTCGGACCGGTGCAGGAGACGCTGCTGGTTCCGCTCTATATGCGCGCGCTCGAGAGCCGCCGGAAGCGCCCGATCCTGAACGATCCCAAGGCCGCCGACATGGTCGATTCCATCGATTGGGATTTCCAACGGTTCGGGCAAAGGTGGAGGGTCTTCGGGTGTGCACTGCGGAGCGCCATGTTCGATGTTTTGGTCGCGGATTTTCTTCGCTCCCACCCGGAAGGCACCGTGGTCGAGATCGGCTGCGGGCTCAACACGCGCTTCGAGCGCCTCGACAATGGCCGCGTCCACTGGTTCGATCTCGATCTGCCGGACGTCGTAGAACTTCGGCGGAAATTCTTCACCGACACCGTCCGGCGCGTCACTCTGGCCGGGTCGGTTCTCGATCCGGACTGGATCGAGATGGTGCGGCGCAGCCCCGGACCGTACTTCTTCGTCGCCGAAACGGTATTCATCTACCTGGAGGAGCGGCAGGTGAAGGCGGCGCTGTCACAGATCGCGCGCAACTTCCCGGGGGCTGGCATCGCCCTCGACACCACCAGCCGCAACGCCAATGACCAGGCGAACAAGGATCACTCGCGCAGGAAACTGGCGGGGCGTTTCGCATGGGCCTGCGAGGACCCGCAAGAGATTGAGCGCTGGGATATCGGATTGCGCCTGGTGGAATCGCGCACCATGGTGGATGTGCCGGATCCTTTAAAACCGCGCCTCTCCTGGCGGGCGCGAGCCACTTTTTATGTGTTTCGCCGGCTCCTTTCGCGTTTCGTGAACGCTTACCGGCTCAATGTCTTCACCGAATCAGGAACAAGCCGGCGCTAGAAACTTGCAAACCGTTCGGCGAAGATAGTAGCCTGTCGAGTGCATAGCGAAGGTGCGAGCGGCCGTCTGGGAACGCCGGCGGCGCTTAAGAGAATCCATGCGGATCCTGGCCTACCCCCTCGTGGTCGCGCTGATTGCCGTGGCGGCTTCGCTGGACGCTCAGGAATTACCACCGCCGCAACTGGGCAGCCGTGAAGGGCGCGGCGCAGCCGTCCGCGAGTTTCTCGGGCTGGGCGCCCCTCCGGATGCGGCAGCGGCTGCGCGCGGCGCCAGGCTGTACGCGCCCAACTGCGCGTTCTGCCACGGCGACAAAGCCACCGGCGCCGCTGGTCCCGACCTGGTGCGGTCACCGCTCGTGCTCCACGATGAAAAGGGCGAGTTGATCGGGCCTGTGCTGCTCAAAGGGCGCGCCGATAAAGGCATGCCGGCGTTTTCCGCGCTCACCGCCGATCAAGTCTACGATATCGCCGAGTTCCTGCACCTGAAGGTGGAGCTCGCGGCCAACCGTGGCGCCTATCACACGCTTAACGTGGTTACCGGCGACGCGAAAAAGGGCGAAGCCTACTTCAACGGCGCCGGCGGCTGCAACGCCTGCCATTCGCCCACAGGCGACCTGGCGCACATCGCTGGCCGCTTTCAGCCGGATGTCCTACAGAACCGCTTCCTGTGGCCGGCCGGGTTCGGCACGGGGATTCGCAAAGTCACCGTCACGTTGCCGGACGGGGAAACCTTTTCCGGAGCTCCCAAGCGTTTCGACGATTTCACGGTCTCGCTCATCGATTCATCCGGCAATTACCACTCCTGGCCGCGCGGCGGCGGTTTGCAGGTTACCGTGGAAGACCGGCTTGCGGCGCACCGGCAGTTACTCGGCAAATACACCGACGCCGACATCCACGATCTGACCGCCTACCTGGTGACGTTGCGATGAAAGTGCGGCTGTCTCTTGCGGCGATGGCGCTGATTTCGGGACTAAGTTACGCACAGGGCCTCGGCCCCAAGGCGCTGCGTCTCTTCAATCCGCCCGCGGACGCCTGGCCCACTTACAATGGCGATTACTCCGGCCGCCGCTACAGCCCGCTCACGCAGATCAATGCTTCCAATCTCGGATCGCTGGCGCTTGACTGGATGTATCGCATCTCGGGCGTCGGCCCGCAGCGCGGTGTGGGTAACCCGGTGATTAAATCAACGCCCCTGATGGTGAATGGCGTCCTCTACTTCACCATCCCCGACCACGTGTTCGCGGTCAACGCGCGCACCGGCGAGGCCATCTGGCAGTATGACTGGGAGGATCACGGCGGGCACCTGGTGGGCAATCGCGGCGTGGGCATGTACGGCCGGTGGCTGTATTTCCTGGGGCCGGACGGCTGGTTCCTTTCGCTCGACGCCGCCACCGGCAAGGAGCGCTGGCGCAAGAAGGTTGCCGACGAGAAGTTGCAATACTTCACCACCATGGCGCCGATGGTGGTGAAGAACCACGTGCTGGTCGGCGTCAGCGGTGACGCCATGGATGTACGCGGCTACCTGGAAGCGCGCGATCCGGTAACCGGCGATCTGCAATGGCGCTGGTGGACGGAGCCGCAGAAGCCGGGCGACCCCGGCTCGGAAACCTGGCCCGACCAGGCAGCCATGGATCACGGCGGCGGCATGACCTGGCTACCGGGCACTTACGATCCGGAGCTGAACTTACTATATTGGGGAACCGGCAACGCCAACCCGGTTTACGCCGGACAGAGCCGCAAAGGCGCCAACTTGTGGACGGCGTCGATTGTCGCGCTCAACCCGGATACAGGCAAGCTGGTTTGGTGGTTCCAGGCCTCGCCGCATGATACGCACGATTGGGACAACGTGGAAACGCCGGTGCTGTTCGATGCCGTCATCAACCACCAGCCGCGCAAGCTGCTGGCGCAGGCGGCGCGCTGCGGGTACTTTTTCGTGCTCGACCGGACCAATGGCCGGAACCTGGTTTCCAATGGATTCACCGGCGTGAATTGGTCGAAGGGCGTCGACGTCAAAGGGCAGCCCATCCCGGATCCAGCCAAGGAGCCGAAGGTGGATGGATCGCTGATCGATATTCCTGCGGGCGGCGGCACGAACTGGCCTGCGCCCAGTTACGACCCGGACACAGAACTGTTCTATGTCAACGCATCGCGCGGTTACAGCATTGCCTATCTCACCGATACCGATCCGAAGCCGGAAGGATACGGCGGGCGCGGCGGCGGTTTGTGGAGCGAGGCGGTGCTGGAAGCGCTCGATGCGAGGACCGGCGCCATGCGCTGGAGCCACGCGTATCCCAGCAGCGGGTTTGGCACCGCCGGCCCCGGCATCCTCACCACGGCCGGCAAACTGCTCTTCACTGGCGACCTGGCGCAGAACCTGATCGCTTACGACCCGGCGTCGGGAAAAATCCTCTGGCATTTCACTCTGCCGCAAAACGTGAGCAACGGGCCGTCCACCTGGATGCTGGATGGCCGCCAGTACCTGATCGTGGGTGCGGGCGATGCGCTTTACGCCTTCGCGCTGGTGGGAGAGAAATGAGGTCAACTCGCCGCCGGCCGCGGCTGTTTCTTGCGGTGTCCGGAAGATTCTGTCCGCCGCCCGCACGAGTGGCGCGCAACAAGAAGCGACGTGCCGTCAGGCGCTGGTTTTACCGGGGGGACTTCAGCGGCTCTTATGCGGAAAGCGCTTTGACCCGGCTGTGCAGATTGCTCTTGTAGCGCGCAGCCGTGTTTTTCTTGATGATGCCGCTTTTCGCCGAACGGTCGATGATGGAAAAGGTGACCGGCAGCAGAGCGGCGGCCGCCGCAGCGTCCTTGCCGGCGATGGCGCGCCGCATGGCACGGATCTGGTGACGAAGACGGGACTTGTTTTTGCGGTTGGTTTCCGTGCGCCGTTCCATCTGGCGCACCCGCTTGAGCGCGGAATACGTGTTGGCCATCTGTGCTAAATCGAATCCTTATTTCAGCGTTTTGAGCTTTTAGAATAGCGCAAACGGACGCCTACCGGCAACTTGAGTCTTGTCTAATGCAGGATGAGCCTGAAGGTGAGCCTGTTTCTAACACAGGATGAGCCTGGAGGAGGGTGTGCGCATGCTGGGGGTTGATCA
>JBAVYH010000147.1:0-12165 GCA_049698695.1 Bryobacteraceae bacterium
GTAGGGGACCCCGCATGCCTTTAAGGGGCGCCGGAAGTTCAGTACCACCTGAGTGCAACGTTCCCCGGCCGGGGAGAAAGCTGTTGCGGCAGCGCGGAGTGGGCCGCGCTGCCTCTATCCGATTCGACTGTAACAGGGAGCGGGAGACGAGGGGCACACGGCGGGCGTGTAAGTGATTGGCCCCGCTGGTGAAATAATCCCGCAAGCGGTTGTGATTGACAGGACGGCGAGGCGGCCGGGAACGCTGGCGCCCGCCAGCGGTGTCATAATGTTGCCATGAAACTGACTGAGGGCAAACTGAAGCGAATGAAAGCGCTCGTCAACCAGCGGGGTGTGATTGCTGCGGCGGCCATGGATCAGCGGGGCAGCCTGCAAAAAACGCTGGCCAAGGCGCGCGGCGTCGACACGAAGGAAATCACCCCAGCGATGATGAGCGAGTTCAAGGTAGCGGTGAGCCAGGCGCTGACGCCGCACGCGAGCGCCATCCTGCTGGACCCGGAGTTCGGCCTGGAGGCGGCGCGCGCCCGCGACAAGAATGCCGGCCTATTGCTGGCATACGAACTGAGCGGTTACGACAACACGCGTCCGGGCCGGCTGCCGGACCTGCTGCCGCACGTCTCGGTAAAGCGCATCGTGGACTGGGGCGCGGACGCGGTCAAGATCCTGATCTATTACACGCCGTTCGAGGAGACGGGCATCAACGATATCAAGCACGCCTTTATCGAGCGCGTGGGCGCGGAATGCGAAACGCACGAGATCCCGTTTTTCCTGGAGTTCGTCGGCTACGATCCGAAGGGCGGCGACGAAAAGGGGCCGGAGTACGCCAAGCTGAAGCCGGAAATCGTGAAGCGGAGCATGGAGGAGTTTTCGAAAGCGCAATACAGGGTGGACGTGCTGAAAGTGGAAGTGCCGGTGAACACGGAGTACGTGGAGGGGTCGCGGGTGTACAAGGGGCAGACTGTGTACACGCGCAAGGAAGCCCTGGCGCACTTCCGCGACAGCGCGGCAGCGGCGGGGAAGCCGTTCATCTACCTGAGCGCGGGCGTGGGCAACGAGCAATTCACCGAATCGCTGGAGATGGCAACGGAGGCCGGCACCGATTATTCCGGCGTGCTGTGCGGGCGGGCGACGTGGAAGGAAGGCATTCCGGTGTACGCGCGGCAAGGGGTGAAGGGGCTTGCGGAGTGGCTGCGGACGGAGGGCGTGAAGAACATCAACGCCGTCAACGAGGCCATCCTTTCCGCGAAGCCGTGGTACGACAAGCTGGGCGTGGGAGCGCCGGCATAAAGGCGGCAGGGCGCCTGTGATGGGGCAGATGGCTGAATCGCCGGCAACCGCTCCCTGACGGTCGCGGCTCCGATTCGTTTCGGCGGGCTTTACAGCCGCAGCTTGAAAGACTCGCCGAGGTAGATGCGCTTCACTTCTGGGTCGCGCTCGAGGGCTTCGGGGCTGCCGCCGCGGAAAATGCGGCCCTCGTCGATGATGTAAGCGCGGTCGGTTACCATCAGGGTTTCGCGCACCTGGTGATCGGTGATCAGGATGCCGATGCCGGCGCGCTTCAGATCGAAGATGATGCGCTGCAGCTCGAGCACCTGGATTGGGTCGATGCCGGAAAACGGTTCGTCGAGCAGCAGGAATTTCGGACTGATCACCAGCGAGCGGGCGATTTCCACGCGCCGCCGCTCGCCGCCGGAAAGCATGTAGCCGCGGCTGCGGCGGACTTTCTCGAGGCCCAACTGCTCGATCAGCATCTCCATCCGCTCGCGGCGCTCGCGGGTGGAAAGCGAGAGCGTTTCGAGGATGGCCATCAGGTTCTCCTCGACCGTGAGCTTGCGAAAAACCGAAGCCTCCTGCGGCAGATAGCTGATGCCCTTGCGCGCCCGTTGGTACATCGGCAGGCCGGTGATGTCTTCCTCGTTGAGCAGAATGCGGCCGGAATCCGGCGTGATGAGGCCGACGATCATGTAGAAGGTGGTGGTCTTGCCGGCGCCGTTCTGCCCCAGCAGGCCGACCACTTCGCCCTGCTGCAGGTGCACGGTGACGTCATCCACCACGCGGCGGCCCCGGTAGGCTTTGGAGATTTCCGAGGTCTCGAGTTTGCTCACACCGCGGTCAGTTTCGGTGTCGGGTGATAAAGGTCTGGACAGGCCGGTTGGAAGCCCCATCTACCAGCAGCCTATCATCGTTGGAGAAGTAGGTCAATTTATCGCCTTCGCTGGCGTGGCCGGCATTGTCGGTCAGGCGCGGCCTGCCGCCGGTGAGGATCACCTTTTGTTCGTCGGTGTAGTACTCGCTGTGTTCGGCGGTTGCGATGCGTGGGCCGTTGACGGTGGTGGCGACAATGCGCACGCCGCCATCGGCGAAGGCTTTCTCGAGGCGCGAATCGGCGGTGGAATCGGCGAGGACCGCGCGCAATTCGCGGCTGGTGATGTGCATCCCCGGCCGCGACAGGTCCACGCCGCCGGTGTAAACGGCCAGGCGGTCGGCATCGGTGTAGACCAGGCGCCGCGCCTGCACCACGGTGAGCACCGGCGTGGCGGTCTTCTTCTTCTCCTCGTCCTTGGGTTCTTCCCAGAGGCTGCTGATCACGTTGCGGTCCGCGATGAGGGAGCGCTTCTCGCGGTCAACATCCACAGTATCGGCGGTGATGCGGTTGGCGCCCTGCCACATCACCACGCCGCCTTCGTAATGGATGTGGCGGCTCTTATCGGTGGAAACCATGCGGCGCGCCTGGGCTTGCAGCGGTTCGTCAGTGGCCAGCATCTGGGAATTCTTCTTGGCGTCCTGTTCCGGCATGCGGCTGGAATTGACGTGGCCTTCGGCGGTGAAGTCGCCGGTGCGCTGGTTCATGCGGATGCGGTCGGCGCTGGTGGCGCCGCTAGAATCCCACATGCGCGCGGCGCCATCGAGGACCATCAGGTTCTGATCCGAATCGAGGGTGGCCTTGGCGGCGCGGGCCTGGCGGTCGCCTTCGGCATAAGCGAAGCCGCCGGACTGCTCCATCGCCGCCAGATGGCCGGTCTTAGGATCGAAGCGGGCGTCGATCTCCCGGCTGCTGGTGACGGACTGGGCGCGGTTGCGCTTGCGTTCCTCGGCGTTGGGGTCGGTCGCGGTTTGGATATCGGTGGCGTGGAAGGTGTCGATGCGGTTGCCGGAGCCGTAGGCGATCAGAAAATCCTTGCCGTGCAAAGTGCGATGGCGGGCGGCGGCAGTGTTGGGCACGAACTCCAGGCTGGAGGGCCCGTGGGTGACGATGCCCTCGATTTCCTTGCCGCCCGGCCGCATCGTCATCTCCAGGTTGTCGCTGGAGAGCACGCGGGTGTCGCCGGGCTCGCTACCGGGCGCCGCCAGCGGTTTTGAAATCACCACGCCGCGGCCGGCGGCGGCCACGCGGGTGAGAAGGCTCCGGTTGTCGCGCACGTCGAAGTTCAGATCCACACGGTCTCCGGTGACGGTGGTTTCGGAATTCGCCGTATTCGAGACCAGGCGGGCGTTGTTTACGGCGGCGATATGCTCCACCTGGCCGTGTTCGTTGCAGTCCATGAAGAGCTCGCCGGCCGAGTACTGGAGCTGGCGGCCGTCGTTATCCTCGGTGCCGTGCGCCTCGGAGGCGTGCACGTTGTGGATTTCGTGGTTCTGCAACTGGATCAGCGGCGACTCGCCTTCCACCACCGTGCCTTCCCGCCTCAGCCTGCCCCAGGGCGTGAGTTCGATGTTCTGGGTGGTTTCGTGAAAGACCAGGCCGCCGGCCTCAATCGTCATCGGCCGGGCGTCAGGACCGTTCGGCTGATAGTGGATCTCGACATCCTGCTTCATCCGCAATTCGTGCGTGCCCGGATCGTAGTACGCGCCGGTAGCTTTGCCGCTGCCGTTTTGAAAGGTGAAGGTGGAAGGGCTATCGGTTTCGGCGCGGTAGCTATCGGTGTTGAACGTGACGCCGGCGGAATGGATGATTACCGGGGCGCGCTGGGGCGGGCCGGCGACCGGAAGATTCAGCGTGATCTGCACTTCGCCCTGGGAATAAAGGCGATGCTCCGATTTGTAAAACTGGGCGTTGGCGCCCTCCACCAGGTCGTAGGTGTCGCCCTTCTTGCCGGGCAGGCGCAGCCTCATGCCCTTGAGGTCGACGCGCGAGGAATCCTTGATCTCGCGGAAGTCCTCGGCGGTGATCTCGGCCCGGACGTGGCCGGTCTTGGCGTCGGTTTCCACCCAGTGCCACAGTTCCGCGCTGGAGTGCAAATCGTCGGGTAGCTGCCGGGGTCTGGCGGGCGCGTGTGCGGCGGCAGACCGTTTCTCTTCGCGATAGGTGAAGCCGATGCCGCCGAGGATCACGGCGATCGCCAGCAGCAGGAGCCAGCGTGGGCCTCGCATGGGGATACTCTTACTATAGCGTGTCCGGCCGCGGCCCTGGCTTCTGGAGGCGTGATCGATAGCCGATGGTCAAGCCCACCTGCCGGACAGGGGTGCAGGAGGATCGGCGATGGACTGCACGCGGACCAGGAGGATGGAATCCTGGTCCTTCATCGAGGCCAGCGGCATGAAGCCGTGGTCGAGAATGAATTCGGCGTCGGTCTCGGTGAGCAGCACTTCGGCGCAGGGCTTGGCGACCGATTCGCCATCCGCACGGTAGATGTGTTGCGGCAGGTTTGCGATCTCCCGATGGCGCGCGGGATGCATTCCCCACCCCTCGCTGCGAAAGGCCAGGCCGAGCACACAGGCGCAAAAGAAGGCCGGGTTGCCCCACAGGTAATCCGCGTGGACGCTCTCCGGCATCTCTTCGAAGTCAAATTGCTCCGCCGGCGCCGTGGCCTTTCCGTAAGGCAGGCGCAGCAGGAATCGCGGCAAGGCGAGGCCGATCCAGCGCGCTTCCGGAGACCGGACCAGCTCCTGCCAATGGCGTCCGGGGCTGGGATCGGAAGGTGGAGTCGCTTCACCCAGAAACGGCGCGCGCAACGACGCTGCGAGGCGTCCCAGCCAGCGCAGCCTGGCGGCATCTTCGGCGGTCTGGCCGAAAACGAAGTTGCCGGCAATCAGCGCCCAGGGAGCTGAGTAACCACCGAGGCACTGTTCGAGCGAACGGGCATCGGCCATCAATTCGTCGAGCGTGGCATCGAACAGGTAGAGCTTGAGTTCGGCATCCGGCTGGAGCCGGTCCACCAGCATGGCCAGCGCGCGCCAGGCGGCTTCGAGCGCCTGGAAATGCGGGTGGTGGAGGATGGCGCGCATCTGCTCGCCGGCCGCGGCATCGACGCGTGCGGCCCACTCCTGCTGCCGCGGGTCCTGGCGCGGCGCCAGGTGAGGCTCGACGGCTCGCTTGATGAATTCGGCCATCGCATCGGGCTCTTCCACCACACGGGAGGCCGGCTCTTCATCGGCCCGCTCCATCATGCTTTCGAGCAGACTCCCGCCCGGCTTTAGAACCGCGGGCGCGGCGGGCTGAGGGTTTTCGCGAGGCGCCGCCGGAACGGGCGCGGGCTGGTCGCGGAGGCTCGCCAGCTTGCGGAAAATATCGGCGTGCTGGTAGAGCTGATCGGGATGAAAGTCGTCGAGCGCGCGGAATCGCAGCGAGCCCTGGGGAAGCTGGACGGAAGGCGAAAGCGATGCGAGCACCGCGTCGAGATTGTCGCAGTCCACCGCCACGGGGCGGCGTCCGGCGATGGGCGCACGCACGCCGCGAAACCCGCGGCCGCTAAAATCGCCGAGGACCAGGATACGAAATGGCGTGTCGGAATCGGGCACGCTGCGGACGGGCTGCGTACTGTCTCCGACTTCAATGCCGACGGAGACTTTCGAGATTCGTTCGGACATAACTACCCCGCTAGCGCGCGACGTCCGATACGCAGGCGAGGCGCGAGAAATAGCCGGCTTGAAAGACAGCCGGCGCACCGGCCATGTCGAGTTCAAAGTGAACGATGAGAGGCTTGCCGTTCACCTTCATCGGGTCCCGGCCTGCGCGGATGATCCATTCCAGGGAATAACCGGAGCCGGCGGGAGTCCACCGGTCGGCCCGGTTGAAGAAGTGGAAAACCGCCCAGGTGCCCTCCGAATCCGAGAAGGAGATGTCCGGGCCGCCGAGTTTGACCGAAGCCTTCACACCGTGTGAGCCGCCGCCTTGCCACGTGAACTGCTTGGCGGTCGCCGCGCCGCCCGAGTAACTGAGGCCCTGCCCGTCAATTTGCAAATTCACCGTCTGGATATTCTCCGAAGGCTCCGGCTTGAGCATGTAGGTGAAGTGCGGATCCTGGGCGCCGCCAGCGTAGATGGCGTCGGAAAACGCAGCGGCCGAATTGAAGAAGTTGAGGAACGCCGGGTTCACCCCGCCCGAGGGGCCGATGGCAAACTGCGATCCTTGCTTGACCAGGAGCTTCTGCAGGTTCTGATCGTAGAAGCTCCAGAGGGCGCCATCGGGCTTGCGCAGCAGGCCATTGACGTCGGCCACGGTGGCCTCGACGGTGGCGTTGGGATTGAACGGATACTTGGACAGCACCGCGCGGAACTGTCCGCACAGCGACTTGCCCTTGGCGTTCAACTCAGCGGGCCCCAGCGCGCGCAGCATGCCTTCCACGTAAACGATGGGATCTTCCAGCAGCTTCTGCACGGCGGCTTCGATATGCGTGTCGGAATCGATGCGGAAGGCCTGCGCCATCTGGCGCGTGGTGACTTTGGCCTGAGTGGCGTTCTGCAGCGTGGGAGCCGCCGCCGCGTCGTTGGGTGTTCCGCCCTGAGTGGCAATCGATTCGAGCGATGCCTGCAGCGTCACCAGAGCGTTGACGTAATTCTGATTCGGCGGCAGGATGAACTTGTCCGTACTCCCGGGCGGGACCACGGTCTGTACCGGCTGAAACGCCGACGCCACCTCCGGATCGTCGACCGCCGTATTGTTGGATGCCAGCGCGAACAACTCGAGCAGCGGCGACTGGTTGCCGGAAATCTGGGTCAACTTCTGCGAAGCGTCCGACAGGCTGGCATAGCGGACCACCGAGGCCGACTTGATATAGGTCCGCCAGCGCTGGATGAAGTCGGCGTTGTAGCGGGCGCGCAGATCCTGTTCGAGCTTGGCGCGATCGATGTTGGCGGAGGCCTGGTCGCCGAGCACCCACTGCTCGCCGCTGAAGTAGCGGTCGGCGTGCTGGATGGCATCTTTCATGAACGCCCAGCCGCCCTTGGAAAAGGCGCCGGGCACTTCGTAAGTCTCCAGCACGGTTTGGGCCGATCCGGGGAACTGGCGATTGAAGTTGATGGGCGGGTTGTTCCTGCCGGCTTCGGAGAGCATGAAAGCGTAGACGCGCTCGGTGCCGGCGAACTGGCTCAAGTAGTGGCGCGCTTTTTCGATGGTGGCAGCGTCGTTGGCTTCCGAGTACGGATTCTCATCCTTGAGCACGCCGGCGTAGAAATCGAATTGTTTCTCGGCGAGCTGCTGGCGCTCCGGATCGACGGTGCGGCCGTTGGCCCACCACTTCATCAGAACCGGGGTAAGAAACTGGCTGTTGCTGTGCTCGTGGTGGGAGGTGGTGATCAGATAGGCCTTCAGCGCATCGTAGGTGGGGCTGTACTCCGGTCCGGGAGTGAGGGGCAGGCCGCTCAGCCCTTGCAGAATGCTGTTCTGCGTTTGAGCGAACAGCAACTGGCGGAAGCGGTCGAAATAGATGCGCCGCGCGTCGGGATAGAGATCGTCGCCGACATAAAGGCCCATGCGGTAAGACAAGGGAGCGCCCTCATTGCGGTATTGGATCAGCGTCTCTAGCGACTGGCGGAGCGCCTCCAGCTTGCGGAGGCTCTCGACCGGGGCGAGATTGGCGCCGGCCGCTTGGGCCGCAGCGCTGCCCTGCGCGGCGGTGCGCACGCGCGTTTCCAGGCCGCGATTATTGAAAAACGAGACCGTAAAAAAGATGGAGAGCAGCAGGCAGAGCGCGGCAGCCGCAATGAACAGCACGCGTCGCGCGACGCTGGTCCTGGTGCTGGCGCCGCTGGCGGCCATGGCGGACCGGTCGGAGAGCAGAACGTCGGTGAACCAGTGGCTGAGGAAGAGCCACTGCGGCACCTTGCGGGTAGCGCCCACCCGCGGCGGCGCCGCCTGGGCGGCCTGAGCCTGCGGGCCCGCCTTGAAAATGCCGGTGGCGCCGGCGACCGAACCGTAGGCGGCCTGCTGCGCCGGTGCGGCCGCAGCCACCGGCGCGGCTTCGTTGATGATGATCGGCCGCACGCCGGTGAAGTAGAATCCGCGCAGAATGGGCCCCACGCTCAACTGGCTGGGCCGGCACAGATCCACCAGGAACTGCACCACGGCGGGACGAATCTTGCGGAACTCGCGGGGAAACTCGTAGGTGGCGGGCAGCTTGGTGGCGTCGGTCTCGCGCGCCAGGAATTCCGGCCGGGCGTCCGCCAGCGAGCGGAACAGCCGCTCGAATGTGCCGGTAAGGCGCGCCGTTTCCTCTTCGGCGTAGACGCCCTCGCTGCGGCCCGTGAGGAGGGGGAGCGTCGCGCCGAGCACCTGGGTGGCCTCTTCGTTGCTCAGGTTGCGCACATACTCGGTGAAGAACGGCAGCCGGTCCATCTTGGTGAAGAGCGCGTAGACCGGGAGATTGATGCCGAAGGCCTGGGAAATCTCGCCCAGGCGGGCCCGCAGGATACGCGCCGCATTGACGACGGCTTCCTGCGCGCCGGGGCGGGTGAAGGTTTCGCTGTCGAGGCAGACCACCGCTGCGCGCGGCGCCTGCCCGCCTTTGCCGACCACGGAGGAGCGCGGCTGCAATCTGCGAACGAAACGGCTCCACTGGTTTGAATCCGCCAACAGCGTGCCGCCCGCCTCGGCGAAGATGCTGCGGCGCGAGAACCACAGGTTAGCGGTCCGCGTCGGCACGATATCGGCATTCTGATAGACCTGGCCGGCCAGCAGCTCCGGGTCGAAACCGGAGTGAACCATGATGCTGGTCTTGGTGCTACCGGGCTGGCCCATCAAGAGGTAAACCGGAAGGTTGGCGATCTTGGCGCCCTGTTCGAGCTTGGCGGCGGAGAGCTTGGCCTCGGCAGCGTGAACCAGCACCGAAATCTCATCGCCGCCGGGCGCCGTGGGTTCTTCCGACTGAGCGGCGGCGGCCTTGGCTTTCTTCTTCTTGACGAAGAAAAGAATGACCAGGACGATGAGGGCCACCAGAGCCACCGCGAGCAAGATGTAGAGAGTGGTCACGTAGATCTCCTATTGTTGCGTGGGAGCGGCGATGGCCTGAACGTCGGACACTCCCGAGCCGAGGGTGACCTTGTAGGCGCCGAACAACAGCACCATCAATATGGCACATGCCAGGGCCAGGAAGCCCAGCTTCCGCACCAGCGGGTCCGCGCGGCTGGCGACGCTTTCCTGGGGCAGCATCCAGCCCGGCGAAAGCGGCCCGAACTGGCCGCGGACGCGGCGGATCTTCTCCGCGGTGAGACTCATCACCTGCGCCAGCTCTCCGCGATTGCCGGCGCTATAGCGCCCGCCGAAACCGAGCAGCAGGCAAAGATAGTGGACCTCGAGCACATCCGCGAGATCCTCGGAATCGTTTCGACCAAGGAGCTGCTGCAAATGCTGAAAGAAGACCTCGCCGGCGATGTGAGTGCCGAACAACTCCTCCTGCAGCGGCTTGCGGAGCCAGTCTGTGAAAACGGGGTTCTGCGAATTGAGGACGGATTCATCCAGGAAGGCGACGGTGGCGAAGGTGGCCAGCTTGACGTCTTCGGACGGGTAACCGGCGGCCAGCGCCTGGCTGGCGGCGGTCTTGAGCGCTTCGCGGGTGTGATGCCGGAAAGACTGCGCATCGGTGACGCCCTGGCGATTCGAGCGCAACCGTTCGATGGCGGTGAAGACCTCCTGGAAAATGAGCGGCAGGTTTTCGGGCCTGCGGACACTGACGGAAGGGCTCATAATTAGCTCTCCAGCACGACTAAGATCTCAATTTCGGGATTGGGGAACTCGCCGGGAACATATACGCCCACCTTGTGCGTCAGGTTGACGTGATTCCAGCACGGGCCGCCCTTGTTCAGACCGAAGTATTGCATTTCCACCCGGGCGGAAACGGCCGCCGGCGGCACGGGCAGATGAGTCAGCGTCAATCCGGGGAGGGCGCGTTTCACCAGCTCGCGCACAAAGGCCGGGCTGCAGACCTTGATGAGGGGCGGCGCCTTGGCCATCAGTTCGGCGTCACCCATGGCGGCGCGGATGGCAAGGAGCCATCGCGAACGGCCCAGGCAGCGCTGGTCAGTGACGTCGCCTTCGTAGTAGTAATCCTCGACGCGCCGCAGCGGAATCGAAACGCAGTTGGTGGGAACGATGATTTCCAGGTGCGCGCGAATGTGGCGGTCGAGCGCTTCGAAGCAAGTGCTCAGATTGTCGTGGTCGTAGAGCGGCAGGTCGCGGGGGTGCGAATCGAGAGCGAAGGTGCAGAGGGCGCCGGCGAGGCGCGACATCTCGGCGAACAACTCTTCGGGATGGCCGCGCTTGGCGATGAACTGGTGGCGCAGCGGCGTGAGGGCGGAATTCACCGCATGCATCAGCCAGAAGCTGGCGATCTGGCGCGTGGAGTACTCAGCGATCCCGCCGGAGGTGTTGCGCGCGCCGCGGCTGATGGTGGCGCTCTTGTCGTCCAGGATTTCGATGAGGCGCTGCAGCAGCAGCATGAGCCGGGTGGAGGCGGAAATGCGCAGCACCGGGGGGACGAAGTTGGCGTCGTAGGCGAAGTGGCCGGCGCCGTCCCGAACCACGCGCGCGACGGGCATGGTGAGCAGGTCGCTTGCCGGTTCGGTATCGAGCAGCAGGCGCAGGTTCTTGCGGCCCAGTTGCACGGTGCGCTCGTCGGCGCCGGTATTCTCATCGTGCAGGACGCGCGGCTCGGCAGTGTAGCGGGCCTCGGCGGCCTCGCCTTCCGACAGCGAGCAGTTGAAGCCATTGGGCTTGCGCGGCGGAATGGCGAGCATGACGACGATGCCGTCGCGGGTGGGCGGAAACAGGTCAGCGACGGCGCGGGGTTCGGGCAGCGCATCGCTTTCCGGCATGTTAAAGGGGAGGCCGTCGCGGAAAATTCCCCGCGCGTGAAGCAAGGCGACGGTGCCGTTATGCAGCGCTTCGGCATCGAGCTCCACTCCGGCCAGGCCGTAGGAAGCGAACCAGAGGGACGAGGTGGCGAACTGGATGGAGTCTTCGAAATAGCGGCTTTGTACCTGGAAATGGTGCGGGCCCAGGTACATACCTTCCGACCAGACCACCCGCGATAACAAGTTCATAAAGCCGTTGCGGATTAGAGTACCATAAGCAGCCGGGCGTGGAGCTGAATTTGCGCTGGGCGCGGTACGATGTCAGATGGAAGGGGAGCGGGCCAATGGAATTCCACCAAAAGTACGAGCTGATCGAGCCGCTGCCTGGGGAAGGTCCCAAAAGCTTTCGGGCCCGGCAGAGCGCCCTGGGGCGCGATGTGACCGTGCACTTTCTGGTGGGCGGACAAACTCAGGAGAACCAGTGGCTTCTGGCCCGGCTGCGCGCCCTTCCGCCGAATTCACTGGCGCGGATGATCGAAGTGGGGACCAACAGCGAAGGTACGCAGTATGTGGTCACCGTCGCTCCGCCCTTCCAGCACTTAACGGAGTGGCTCCAAGAGCAGGAAAATGCCTCGGCAATAGAGGCTCAGAGTCTGACTCGCGCGGGCATGTGGAAGGTTCCGGCGATGGCGCCGCCGACTCCAACGCTGCCAGTCCAGCCCGCACCGGCAGCCGAGCAGCCGCCAGCGCCTTTGTCGGCGGCTTCCGAGCCTGGTGAGTTTACGCGATTGTTTCAGACACCGGCTGCTCCTGCGGCTGCGCCAGCGCCGGCAGCGCCTCTTGCGAACGAGGAGATCACGCAGCCAATGCTCTCGCCGGCGCAACCCGCACCGGAGCCGCCGGTAGCACCGTCCCTTTCTACGCCCGCTCCGCCGCCGCTTGCAGCGCAGCCACCGCGACCGGAGCCTGGGGAGTTCACGCGACTGTTTCAGGCTTCGGCGCCTCCAGCGGCTGCGCCCGCACCTCCCGCGACCGAGGAGATCACGCAGCCAATGCTCTCACCGGTGCAACCCGCACCGGAGCCGCCGGTAGCACCGCCCACTCCGCCGCCGGTTGTCGCCGCGCCCGCTCCGCCGCCGGTTGCAGCGCAGCCACCGC
>JBAVYH010000148.1:0-10096 GCA_049698695.1 Bryobacteraceae bacterium
ACGATCCGCGAATACATTCGCGACAGCAACAAGGCCCCCCAACCGTTCCAGTGGGTGGCGAGCGCCAACACGATCATCAGGAAGGTGCGGAAGTATAAACGAACTTTAGAGACAGGACACTATAACCTCAACACCATCATCCATACGCTCCATCCCAGCGACTACGGCATCCTGTGGGGCACCGGCCTGGGAGCCGTCAGCGGAGGCGACGCCAATGCTCCGCCGGTCGGCAACGTCGGATCGCCCACCGTATATGTCGGCAACACACCCGAAACATCACCCAGTTCCGGTTTGCTCTATGCCGGCCGCTCCGGCTCCTGGCCAGGGCTCGACCAGATTAATTTCACCGTGCCGCAGGGAGTGCAGGGTTGTTATGTGCCGATCGCGGTGAAAACCGCCGACGGCACCGTCAGCAACATCGGGACTATCGCCGTATCTTCCGCCGGAACGAACACTTGCTCCGATTCCGTGATGGGTCAAGACTTGGTCAACCAGCTCGCCTCTGGCAGCAATGTCAGTTTCGGCTATCTCCAACTCCAGAGCATTAACCTCACCTTTAACGGACTCGCCTTCGCTGGCGCTGCCGGCAATGGGGACTATGCTTACGCCACCTTCAGTCAGTTCACTCCACAGACGGCATATTATGCGGAATACGGCGTATCCTCGGGCTACTGTGCGAGCGCCCAGGGCAACCTCGACGACTTGAGCATCGCGCAGCTTGATGCCGGCAGCGCACTCTCCCTGCAGGGTCCGTTGGTTGCTCCCCCCATCCCCGACTATTTTCCCGGCTCCGGCAGGTACGAGGCCTTCCTGGCCAACAGCGGGAAATTCCTTTTCAGCGTCAAATCCTACACCATCGTGGGCCCTGGCGGGGCAAATGTCAGCCCCTTTTCCGTCACCGAAACTTCCAGCCTCCCCAGCGCCAAGCTCACGGGCCTGAACCTTCAGCCGTCGTTCCCGCGATCGAGTGACCTCACACTCCAGTGGAACGGCGGCAACACCACTTTGCGGAATGTCCCCACAATCATCGGCGGCGCCTCCTTCAACGCCGCTGAGACCTTCGGCATGGAGTTCTTGTGCACCGCGCCCGCGGGCGCTACGACGTTCACCATCCCCTCCTGGGTTCTCTCCACGCTGCCGGTGACCGGAGCGGTCGTAAATGGACCCGATATGATCCCCAATGGCTACATCTGGGTCGGCCAATACAACACGCCAACCTCGTTCACGGCGCCGGGCCTCGATCTCGGAATTATGACAGACGTCTTCTTCCAAGGCGTTATCGTCTCTTTTCAATAGCCCTTCGACCTTCCGCGGCGCCGGCGGCCGTTCACCGCCGGCGCCGTTTTTAGCGTGTTACGCTGAACAATTGATGCTGCGCCGTGCCCTTTTGCTTGCCGCGCCGGTCCTCGCCGTGGCTACCAGTGCCGTTGTCGGTCCCATCACGTTCGAGGAGATCGCGGACCGCGCCGGCGTCCATTTTGTCAGCCGCAACAGCACCAGCGCGAACAAGGAGCAGCCCGAAAGCATGGTCGCCGGCGTGGCTCTGTTCGATTACGATGGCGACGGCCTGCTCGACATCTACTTCGTCAACGGCGGCACTATGCCGGGGCTCGTCAAGGACGGCCCGCAGTTCAGCAATCGCCTCTTTCACAACAACGGAAACCTGACGTTTACCGATGTCACCGAAAAGGCCGGACTCGCCGGCTCCGGTTACGACATGGGCGTCGCCATCGGCGACTACGATAACGACGGCCGGCCCGACATCTTCGTCGCCAGCCTGAGCGGAAACAAGCTCTACCACAATAACGGCGATGGCACTTTTACCGACGTGACGGCGAAGGCCGGCGTCGGCGGCGCCACATACGCCGGGAAGAAAATGTGGTCGGTGGCCGCCGCCTGGCTCGATTACAACAACGACGGCCTGCTCGATCTGTTCGTCTCCAATTACTGCCAGTGGGCGCCCGTCGGCTACGCCGAGTGCAAGGACGCCGGACAGCCGGTCTATTGCACTCCCCGCCATTACAAGCCGCTCCCCAGCACGCTCTATCGCAATAATGGCGATGGCACCTTCACCGACGTCTCCGCCGAGACCGGCATTGCCGACCACCTCGGCCGCGGCATGGGCGTCGCCGTCGCCGATTACGATGGCGACGGTTACCCCGATATCTTCGTCGCCAACGACGACGCACCCCTCGAGCTGTTCCACAACATCGGCGGCAAGCGATTTGAAGAGGTCGCCCTCGATTCCGGCGTCGCCTTTCCGGAAAACGGCAACGTCATCTCCGGCATGGGCGCCGATTTCCGCGATCTCTTCAACAAAGGCTTCCCCAGCCTGTTTGTCACCGCCATCGAAAAGGAAACTTTCCCCCTGTTCGTCAACCTCGGGCACGGCCAGTTCGACGACCGCACCGCCTCCTCCAGGATCGCCATGGACAGCTACGAAATGTCCGGATGGTCCAACGCCATCGTCGATCTCGATAACGATGGCTGGAAGGATCTGATTGTGGCCCGCGGCAACGTGCAGAACGATATCGCTCTCTATTCGCCGCGCCACTCCGAGGAGCCTCCCGCCGTGTTCCGCAATCTCGCCAACGGACGGTTCGAGAATGTTGGCGGCGGCGCCGGACCGGATTTTCAGATTCCGTCAATTCACCGCGGACTCGCCGTCGGCGACCTGGATAACGACGGCCGCATGGACGCGGTGATGACCGTGCTCAACGGGCAGGCCAAGATCTTCCATAACACCACCCGCAACGCCAACCACTGGATTACGCTCCAGCTCACCGGCACCAAAAGCAATCGCATGGCGATCGGCGCCAAGGTGCGGCTCAGCACGGCCAACGGCCTGGTCCAATACAATCACGTCACCACCAGCACCGGCTACGCCTGCTCCAGCGATCCGCGCGTTCATTTCGGCCTGGGCTCTTCCGCCGTCGCCACGGAAATCGAGATTACCTGGCCCAGCGGCATCCACCAAGTGCTCCGCGACGTCGCCGCCGATCGCATCGTCCCCATCATCGAGCCCGCGAAATAGTGAGGCACGTCGCCACCCGAGTGAGGCAGTCCCGGACCTGCCAACAGCCGGACACGAGCGCAACGAGCGTCGGCGATCTTGCCGGCCCTTTCGCCAGGGAACGCCGCTCGGCAACGGACGCGCCCTTGCGCCGCCGTTTGATAAACTCAAGTTTGCCTCCCCACCCAACAAGCTCATGAAATTTGGCGTCATTGTTTTTCCCGGCAGCAATTGCGATCACGACGCGTTCTACGCGGCGAGCGAAAACCTGGGCCAGCCCACCGAGTACATCTGGCACGATTCGCGCTCCCTCGGTAATGTGGATGCGGTCATCCTTCCCGGCGGCTTCGCTTACGGCGATTACCTGCGCTGCGGCGCCATCGCCCGCTTCTCACCCGTCATGAAAGCCGTGCAGCGCTTCGCCGCCGAGGGCGGCCTGGTGCTCGGCATCTGCAACGGCTTCCAGATTCTGGTGGAAGCCGGCCTGCTGCCTGGCGCCCTGATCCGCAACCGCGGCCTCAAGTTCATTTGCCGTGAGCTGCGGCTGCGCGTCTCGACCACCCATTCCCCGTTCACCGGCGCGCTTCGCCAGGGACAGGTGTTGCGCCTGCCCATCGCCCACGGCGAAGGCTGCTACTTCGCCGACCCGCGCACGCTCGACGAACTCGAAGCCGAAGACCGCGTCACCTTCCGCTACCTGGATAATCCCAACGGCTCGCTGCGCGATATCGCCGGCATCCTCAACCGCGAGCGCAACGTGATGGGCATGATGCCCCATCCCGAGCGCGCCTCCGATCCGCTGATGGGTTCCTCCGACGGTCTTGGCATCTTCCACTCCATGCTGCTGGCCGCGGCGCAACCCGCGCGGCCGGCCGAGGCGGTGCGCCCGTGAGCACCATCGCCATCACCCCCGATCTGATCGCCCAGCACCAGCTCACGCCGGACGAGTATCAGAAGATCGTCGAAATCCTGGGCCGCGAGCCCAGCTACACCGAGCTGGGAATCTTCAGCGTGATGTGGAGCGAGCACTGCTCTTACAAGAGTTCGCGCCTGCACCTCAAGAAGCTTCCCACGCGCGGCAAGCTGGTGGTGCAGGGGCCGGGCGAAAACGCCGGCATCATCGATATCGGCGGCGGCTACGTCATCGCCTTCAAAATCGAATCGCACAACCACCCCAGCTTCATTGAGCCCTTTCAGGGCGCGGCCACCGGCTCCGGCGGCATTCTGCGCGACATATTCACCATGGGCGCGCGGCCCATCGCGGTGCTCGATTCGCTTCGCTTCGGTCGTTTCGACGATCCGAAAACCGGCGCCCGCAACCGCCGCATCCTTTCCGGCGTGGTCGCCGGCATCGCCCATTACGGCAACTGCTTCGGCGTCCCCACCGTGGGCGGCGAGTGCATCTTCGAACCCTGCTATGATGGCAACCCGCTGGTGAACGTGTTCGCGCTCGGCGTCTGCCGCAAGGAAGACGTGTTCTACGCCAAGGCCGCCGGCGTCGGCAACCCGGTGATTTACGTCGGCGCGCGCACCGGCCGCGACGGCATCCACGGCGCCTCCATGGCCAGCGCCGAGTTCACCGAGGAATCGAAACAAAAGCGCCCCAACGTGCAAGTGGGCGATCCGTTCATGGAAAAGCTGCTGCTCGAGGCCTGCCTCGAAGCCATGCACACCGGCGCCATCGTCGGCATTCAGGACATGGGCGCCGCCGGCCTCACCTGCTCCACGTGCGAGATGGGCAGCCGCGGCGAAGTCGGCATCGAAATCGAGCTCGATAAGGTCCCGCAGCGCGAAACCGGCATGACGCCTTACGACATCATGCTCTCCGAATCGCAGGAGCGCATGCTGTTGGTCGCCGCCAGCGGCCGCGAGCAGGAAGTTTTCCAGGTGTTCCGCAAGTGGGGACTCGAGGCCGTCGAAATCGGCAAAGTCACCGGCGACGGCCGGCTGCGCGTCCGCCATCACGGGCGCGTGGTTGCCGAGATCCCTAACCGCGAGCTGGCCGATGAAGCGCCGCTCTATGACCGGCCGCATACCGCGCCGCCCGCTGCGCCCGCAGCCCCGCCCGCCGATTGGAACCAGCCTGCCATCGCGGAGGCGCTGCCGCGCCTGCTCGCCGCGCCCGACATCTGCTCCAAGCGCTGGATCTGGGAACAGTACGATTACCAGGTGCGCACCAACACCATCGCCGGCCCCGAGCGCGCCGACGCCGCCATTCTGCGCATCAAGGAAACCGGCGCCGCCATCGCTCTCTCGCTCGATGGCAACGGCCGCTACGCTTATCTTTCGCCGCGCCAGGGCGCGCAACTCGCCGTGGCGGAGTGCTGCCGCAACCTCTCCACCGTCGGCGCCCTACCGGTTGCGGCCACCAATTGCCTCAACTTCGGCAATCCCGAGCGGCCGGAGATCATGGCGCAATTGGTGGAGGCCATCGAAGGCATGGCCGATGCCTGCCGCTTCTTCGAGACGCCCATCACCGGCGGCAACGTCAGCCTCTATAACGAAACGCTGGGCGAGGGCATTTACCCCACGCCCGTGCTCGGCATCGTCGGGCTGCTCAAAATAGCCGCGCCGCTCGTCATTCCCTTCGCCAACGCCGGCCGCTCGGTGGTCCTGCTGGGCGGGCTCGCCGCGTGCGACGACGTCCGCTTCGGTTCCACCCAGTACGCCAAGGAAATAGTCGGCTCGCTTTGGGGCCTGCCGCCGGCGCTCGATCTCGATCAAGAAAAGCGCATACAGGAGGCCATGCGGCAGGTCGCCGCCGAGGGCCTCGCCGAATCCGCCCACGATCTCAGCGATGGCGGCCTCGCCGTGGCGCTGGCCGAATGCTGCTTCGGCGCCCGCCAGATCGGCGCGCAAGTAGATCTCGATTCCGACCTCCGGCCCGAGATCCTGCTCTTCCACGAAGCACCGTCGCGCATCCTGGTCTCCACCGCCAACCCCAAAGCTGTCGCGGCCATCGCCGCCCAGCGCGGCGTCGAAGCCGTCGTCATCGGTACGACGATAGAGAACGGCCTCGAAATCCGCCAGCGCGGCAACACCCTAGGCGCCTGGGAAATCGCCGCCCTCCGCCCCGCGTACGAAAACGCGCTGATGGGATGACCCTCTTGTTGTGGGGCAGGTTGATAACCTGCGCGCCGATTGTTAATCGGCGCAACCGGGCGCCAGCCCGGTCGCAAGGCTGAAAATGTCTGCTGCCTGGAAAGCCCGCCTGCGCAACCCGAAGTTCCCGCTCCTGGCGTGGATCGCCCTGGCCCTCATCTGCCTGGTCTACTTCTATCGCCTCGACGCCGCCGGCCTGCTCGGCCCCGATGAGCCGCGCTACGCTTCCATCGGGCGTGAAATGGCGCGCTCCGGCGATTGGGTCACGCCCCGCCTCTGGGGCCAGCCGTGGTTCGAAAAACCGGCGCTGCTTTACTGGATGACCGGCGCCGCCTTCCGCCTCGGCCTCGGCCCCGATCTCGCTCCGCGCCTGCCGGTGGCCCTGTTCTCTTTCGCCTTCCTCGTCTTCTTCTGGTGGCTCCTCCGCCGCGAGTTCGGCGGCGCCGTGCCATGGCTTGCCACCCTGATTCTGGCGACCAGCGCGGAATGGATCGGCTTCAGCCAGGTGGGCGCCACCGACCTGCCCATGGCCGCCGCCTTCACCGCGGCCCTGCTGCTGGCTCTGCCTTGGGTGGCGCGCGGCCAAACCCGCGGCCTGGCCGCTGCGGGAGCGCTTTTCGGCGTGGCCGTGCTCGCCAAGGGACTGGTGCCGCTGGCGCTGGCCGCGCCGCTCGTTTGGCCCGCCTGGAAACATCGCGGCACCCTCGCCCGCGCCCTGCCGCGCCTCGCCCTGCCGCTGGTGGCTGTCTGCCTGCCTTGGTACGGGCTTTGCTATCTCCGCAACGGTCGCTCATTCCTAATGGACTTTTTCGTCAAGCAGCACTTCGCGCGCTTCGCTACCGGCGCGCTGCAGCATCGCGAGGCCTGGTGGTTCTATCTGCCGGTGCTCGCCGGCGCCCTGCTGCCGTGGACGCCGCTGGTCTTCGCCGCCGTCCGCCGCGGCTTCTATCGCGATCCGCGCCGCCTGTTTCTGCTGCTGGTGGTGCTGTGGGGCCTGCTGCTGTTCTCCGCCGCCGTCAACAAGCTGCCCGGATACGTGCTTCCGCTCCTCCCCGCCTGCGCCATTCTGATGGCCCTGGGAGTGGAAGAGGCCGCCGCGGCTGGCTCGCGCGCCGCATCGTCGTCGATGCCGCCTCAGCCCGCCAGGGCGGAAGAAAATAGCCCAAGGCGTGAGCCTTGGGAAGACCGTCAGCCCGATGAGCCGCCGCACGGGGCGGAAGGATTGCCCGAGGCGCCACCACCTTCCACTCCACGCGTGCCTCCGCTGCTGGCGCTCTGCGCCCTGCTGTTGGTCTCGTCTCCCATCGCCGGGTCCGTGCTGCCCGGAGCCCTGCTGGCCGGCCTTTCGCGCACCCCGCTTCCCACTTTCAGTTGGATCTGGCTCATCCCCCTGCCGCTGGCCGCCACCGCTTGGGTTCTCGCCCGCCGCCGGCGCCGCCTTGCTGCCGTGGCGTGCGTGGCTTGCGGCGCGGCTCTAGGAGTCTTATACCTGAAGAGGGACGTGATGCCGGAGGTGGACCGCGTCGCTTCCGCGCGGCCGCTCTGGCGCCGGCTTTCCGCCCAGGCGGACCGTGCCTGCGTGGAGCCGATCCAAAGAAGCTGGCGTTATGGATTGAATTACTATTCCGTCGTGCCCTTGCCGGATTGCCCCGCCGCGGGTCGGGATCTGCGCGTCGTTCAGCCGCCGGGCCACCCGCCCGAACTTGAGATTCGCTAAAACAGTACTGGAACGGTTGACCTGTTCATGGCCGCATTGTACTCTCACGGTTCCGGAGCTTAATCGATGATTCTGCCACACACCTACAACGCTGCTCTGTTTCTGATGATCCTGAGCATGATTTGCTGGGGGTCCTGGGCCAACACTTATAAGCTGGCCGGAAAGTGGCGCTTCGAGCTTTATTACTTCGACTATGCCTTCGGCCTCCTGGTGGCCGCCGTCATCCTGGCTTACACGGCGGGCAACCTGGGTTTCGACGGCTTCTCGTTCGTAGACGACCTCATGCACGCCGGCAAGCGGCAATGGTTCCTGGGCTTCTCCGGCGGCGTGGTCTTCAATCTGGCCAACATGTTGCTCCTCGGAGCCATTTCCATAGCCGGCATGTCGGTGGCTTTCCCCGTGGGCATCGGGCTCGCGTTGATCATCGGCGTCGCGCTCAATTTCCTCCTGCGGCCCGCCGGCAATGCCACCCTGCTATTCGGCGGCTGCTTGTTGGTGTTGATTGCGATTCTGGCCGATGCGTACGCTTACACCCTGTTCGGGCGCATCGAGCATGAAGCCATGGCCCGGCACGGCCGCGCCAAGAGCACCCGCCGCCCCACCCGGGTGAAAGGCGTCGTCGTCGCCATCGTCAGCGGCGTGCTGATGGGCTGCTTCTTCCCGCTGGTGGAAATGGGCAGCCAGGGCGACTTGGGGCTGGGCCCTTACGCCATCGCTGTCGTCTTTGCCGTGGGCGTGTTCGTTTCTACCCTCGTGTTCAACTTGTTCTTCATGAACCTGCCGCTGCAAGGCCCGCCCGTCGAACTGCGCGACTACTTTGTGAAGACGAGTTTCGGGCAGCATCTGCTCGGCGTCGCCGGCGGCGCCATCTGGTGCGTGGGAGCCGTGGCCGCGTTCTCGGCCGCCAGCGCGCCCCCTGAGGTCCACGTCGGCCCCGCCACCAGCTACGCCATGGGCCAGGGCTCCACCCTCATCAGCGCGCTCTGGGGCCTGCTGCTCTGGAGGGAATTCAAAGGCGCCGACCTGAAAATCAAATCGCTGATCGCCGTCATGCTGGTGCTCTACGCCTGCGGCCTCACCCTGGTCTCTCTCGCCCCGCTCTACGCTCCACAGTAGCCTGAAGCAGGTCCCCGGCCGGTATTGCGCGGCGAGCCCGGCTCCTAGTTCCGGCCGCCGCCCAGTACAAACCGCTGGTATTCCGGCACCGCCGCAGGATCCTGCTGCGCCTTCAACTTCTCGAACTCCAGCGTCTGCTTTCGCGCCTCTTCTTTCCTGCCGGCCAGGCGGTAAGCCTGCGCCATCAGGTAACGAACCTCTGCGTTATCAGGCGCAAACCGCACCGCCGTCTCCAGTTCACCCACTGCGGCTGTCACGTTGTCGGAGGTCAGATACGCGCGCCCCATTTCAGCGTGGCAGAGCCACAGATACCGCGGCGGCACCAGCTTCATCGCCGCGCGCAGCGACTCGATCGCCGGTTCCGGCGTCCCCTGGCGGATGCGCAACGTCGACATCAGGATCAGCGCCGGCCAGTGCTTGGGCGTATTCCGCACTTCCGTCTCGAGCTCCGCCAGCGCCGCCGGCAAATCGGTTTCCATCAGGTAAAGTGCATGCGCGTAATGCACCCCCGGCGCATTTGGATACTCCGCCAGCAACTGGCGGTACGCCGCGCCCGCCTCCTCCGGCCGGTGGCTCACCAGCGCCCAGGCCGCCTTCCCCGCCAGCCGCACCACCGCTCGCTGCTCCTCGGTCAGCTCGTTCATCGTGTGGGGAATCGCCAGCTCGCACAGGCCCATCGTCTCCCTTACAGGGGGCGAGTTCTCCGTGCCATCCGCCAGCGGTCGCAACTGCTCCATCGCCTCGATAAAAGCCGATTGCTTGATCAGCAGCACCGCCGCCTTCAGCCGCACTGCAACCTCGAACCCGTGATTGCCTCGAATACCCAGGACTTCGCCCTGGCGTATGTCCGCCAGCGCTTGCTCCGGATCGTTCAGTTCGGCCTCCGCCATGCCCAGAAACGCCCATCCCGGCCCCATCCGCGGCTCCAGCTTCACTTCCTTCCGGAACGCATCGCGCGACTCCGCATAGCGTTTTAAGTCGTAGAGCGATGCCGCCAGGTCGAACCAGCCTTCCGCCCAGTCCGGCCGCATCTCAACCGCTTGCCGGAACAGCGCGGCGGCTTCCGCGGGCCGCACCTGCAAGGCCGCTTGCGCGCGCCGGGCCACGTCCTCGAAGGTGGGGTGCGCCGGCGTCTGCGCGTGCGCCGC
>JBAVYH010000149.1:0-7403 GCA_049698695.1 Bryobacteraceae bacterium
ACGATCCGCGAATACATTCGCGACAGCAACAAGGCCCCCCAACCGTTCCAGTGGGTGGCGAGCGCCAACACGATCATCAGGAAGGTGCGGAAGTATAAACGAACTTTAGAGACAGGACACTATAACCGGTGCGACCTGGAAAAGTTCGCGTCGTTCATCGCCGACGATGTGGAGTTCTATCACGATCAGGGTGGGGTTACACTTGGCAAAAGGGACCTGACGGATAGTGTGCAGAAGAATATCTGCGGCAAAGTGACGCGGCAGCTCGTTCCAGGTACGATGCAGGTGTATCCGATGAAGGGCTATGGCGCGCTGGAGATGGGGGTGCACCGCTTCCATCACCCGGGGCACGAGGAGACGGAGACAGTTGGCGAAGCGAAGTTCATTCATCTGTGGCGATACAAAGACGGCGCGTGGAAGATTACGAGGGTCATCAGTTACGACCACCACGCGCTGGCTAAGTAACGGCTGGCGGCGTTCCCGATTGGCCGTGCATTTCGATTGCCGCGCGGTCGAGTACGAGCTCGACCCGGCGATCCGCGTCGCTACCTATCCGGTGCGGATTGAAGACGGGCAGATCCTGATCGAGGCGCCCTAGGTGCCGGAGCTGCCCGAGGTCGAAACCGTGGTGCGGTCGATCGCGCCGCTGGTGGGCCGGCGCATCGTGAGCGTGGAATTCCGCGGGGCGCGCATCCTCCGTGGCGGCGACCCGGAGCGCCTGGCCGCGCGTCTGGCGGGGCGCCGCATCGGGGCTATCCGGCGCTACGGCAAGTTCATTCTGGTGTCTCTCTCCGGCGGCGGTTACCTGCTGATGCATCTCGGGATGACGGGGCGCCTGCTGCTCGGCGGTGCGCCTGGCAAACACACGCACGCCATCTTCACGCTCGACCGCGGCGTGCTCCAGTTTGACGACAGCCGCCAGTTCGGCGCGATTGAGGTGCACGAGCATTTCCCGGAGCGCGTGGCCCGCCTTGGTCCCGAGCCGCTGGAGATCGCCGCCGCGGACTTCGCCCGCGACCTGCGCCGCCACCGCACGTGCGTAAAAGCACTATTGCTGAACCAGACTTTCGTCCGCGGCGTGGGCAACATTTACGCCGACGAAGCTCTATTCCGCGGCGGCATCCACCCCCTGGCGAAGACCGACAGGCTGAGGCGGGACCGTGCCCTCCGCCTGCACCAGGCACTCGCCGAAGTGCTCAGCGAGGCCATCGCCGCCGGGGGTTCCTCGATCTCCGATTACGTGGATGCCGAGGGGCGCCGGGGCTTTTTCCAGGTCAGCCACCGTGTGTACCAGCGCACCGGCGAACGCTGCGTAAATTGCGGCACCCCTATCCGGCGGGTGCTGGTAGCCCAGCGATCCTCGCACTTTTGCCCGCGTTGTCAAAGACGGTGACCTACTCGCCACCGCGCGGGGACGGGCGGGCGCGCACGGTTCGGGTAACATGCCTGGCAGAGCCGGCTCGCAACCCAAAAACTAGCCAAGGCTTTGTAACCCGTTTCCAGGGCGTCGCGTCGTATTTTTCAGGGCGTCGCGTCGTAAGTGATGCAACCGGTTTGCCATCTTGCGTATCATAAGGCTTGACGATTTTCCCGCGGTTGTCGGCCCCTTGCCGGGGCGTACGCGGATTCTGCGAGGTTGAAGGAGATATCACACGTGAAACGCATCTTCCATTACCTACCGCTGTTCCTGTTGCCGGCGTTTTCGATTTCGCTTGCCCACGCACAGTACGGATTTGACATTGGACTTGGCTTCGGTGCTATGCAGGACAAAGCGTCGGGGAACGGCATCGAGGGCGATGAGACATCCCCCAACTTTTTCGGGCCGTGCACTCCCGGGACGGTGAGCGATCCAACCTGCGCGGCCGAGACCAAGCTCAGCGGATTCTCCATGGCCGTTGGCGGCAATGTCATGGCATGGAAACATTTCGGGATCGGCGCTGAGGTAAGCTTCCAGCCCGGCAAACAGACTTACGCAAATTTCCCGGCTAATCCACTCACCGGGCAAACTGCGTCTTCCATGCAGTCGCGCATAACGCTATTCGACTTCAATGGAGTTTACCAGCCGGTGCGGACCAAGAAGGTTGCCTTTCAGCTGGTTGGCGGAGTTGGCGGAGCCAACCTGCGATTCTATTACGCCGGCCTGACTGGCAGCGCGGTTGGCGCTTCCAATTACAGCCAGTACTTTGGCAGCGACAATCACTTTCAAGTGCATGGCGGCGTGGGCGTTCAGTTCTATCTTACCGACCATGTTTTCCTCCGCCCCCAGTTCGACATCCACTACGTTCCGAACCTTTCGGAGTTCGGCAGCAACCTCATAACCTCGGAAACCGTGTGGCTGGGTTACACCTTCGGTTCCCAGTAGGAAGCAGTTAAGGAAATCGTCAGGCGCGCAGGTTAGCGCGTAAGGTAATCACGACTTCAATAGGGGCGAGTGCTCCCTGACGGTGGCGGCTCTGAGTGCGCATTGGAGCCGCGACCTTGTGGACGGTCGCCAGCTTGCACACTGCCCGAATGTCCGGCGCTATTGCTGCACGGCGGGGGCGGCTTCTCCAGTCATGTCGTCGAGCGAGACCGGAGGATTATAGTAAAGTAGCCGCTGACAGCTCTCGCAGGAGAGGATCTGGTCGTCTTTCTTGAGGTCCTGGAAGTATTGCAGCCGCAGCGCCATGTTACAGGCGGTGCAGCGGCCGTCCACGACCTCGGCCACGCCGACACCCCGGCGCGACTTGCGCGCCCGCTCGTATTTCTGAACCGTGGTGCCGGTCATCTGGGAAACGATGCCAGCGCGTTCGCGCTGCAGCTCGGCCGCGGATTTCTGGTCCGCCGCGGTGCGCTCGCGGGCGCGGTCCTTTTCCGCTTCGACCTGGAGCTTCTCGGTCCGCAGCGCGGCCTCGGCGCTCTTCACGTTGCGGTCCAACGGCTCGGATTCGGCCATCAAGTCCAGAATGCGGTCTTCCAGCTTGCGAATTTCCGTCTGGCAGAATTCGATTTCGCTCTGAAAGGCGCGGTACTGCTCGTTGGTCTTGGCCTCGAGCATCTGCCCTTTGAGTTTCGAAATCGTCTGCTCCTGCGCCTGGATATCGCTTTCGCTCCGTTTTCGTTCCTTTTGGTTGGCGGCCAGAGCGGCGCGGTCGGCTTCGAGCTTGCGCTCGTGCGACACCAGTTTCTTTTCGATGGCGGAAATATGGACGGGTAAAGCCGCGATTTCGCGCTGCAGGTTTACCAGGCTGTTATCGATTTCTTGCAGGCGAATCGCCAGCTTCAGGTCTGAGAGCATGGCTAATCGCAGTGTAGCATGCGGCTTCCAGCGTGCGTAGTTCCGGAATGCGAAGCGACCGCGCCAGCGCATAAAAAACCCCCGCACCAAGCGGAATCGAAATCGCTAAATCCACCACATGCGGCAAGCGATGCCCGTGCACGGCCGAGTGCACGGCCAGGCTCGAGACGCGGCACACAGCGCCCATCGTCAGTGCCGCCAGGGTGGTTTTGGCCGCGCTCGCTGTCAGGCGGCGGCCCTCCAGACCGCGCAGGCGCCGGCGGAGCGCAGCGCCCAGGGCGACCGCGCCCGCCAGCGCGACCAGGGAAGTCGCCAGCGCCAGACCCGCGTAACCCATCCGCGCTCCATTGGCCAAGCCGACGGCCAGCGGCACGTTCAAACCGATCGAGGCCAGGCTCACCGCCATGGGCGTCCACGCGTCGTCGAGCGCATAGAAGGCCGGCGCGAGGAGCTTGATGGCGGCGTAACCCGCCAGGCCCGCGCTGTAGCACGCCAGCGCCACCGCGGTCTGGCGCGTGTCATAGGCGCCGAAACGGCCTCCCTGATACACCGCGCCGATCATGCTTTCGCCCAGCACCGCCAAGCCCACCGAAGACGGGATGGCAAGCAGCAGGGCCATCCGCAGCGAGCCCGCCAGCGTGGCGCGAAACTCGTCCAGCCGCTTGAGCGCCACGCTGCGCGAAATGGCCGGCAGCGTGGCGCTGGCCAAGGCCGCGCCGAAAAGTCCCAGCGGAAATTGCAGGAATCGGAAGGCGTATCCCAGCCAGCTCACCGGGCCGTTGAGAGGGCGCCCGGCCGCATCGGTGAGGCCCGAGGCCAGACTGGCGTTGACGATGACGTTGATCTGCACCGCCGCGTTGCCGATCAGCGCCGGCAGCATCAGCCGCGCGATGCGCCGCAGACCGGGGTGCGCGAATTCAAGGCGCGGCCGGAACGAAACACCGGCGCGGCTGAGGCTCGGCATTTGCCAGCCGAGCTGCAGCGCGCCGCCGATCACCACACCGGCCGCCATGGAGACAATCATTCCCTGCGGCCAGCGCCTCCCCACCGTCAGCCCCAGGGCGAGGCCGCTTGAGACGGAGCCGATGTTGAAGAACGTGGAAGCGAGCGCCGGCACACCGAACCGCCCGCGCGCATTCAAGATGGCCATCGCTTCGGCCGCCAGAGCCACCAGCAGCAGGAAGGGAAACATGACGCGCGTCAGCAGCACGGTGAGCTCGAACTTGCCCGGAACGCGCGCGAAGCCCGGCGCCAGCAGCCGCACCAACTGGGGGCTGAGGATGATGCCGAGCAGGCAAACCGCGCCGGCGGCCAGCGTGAGCGCGGTCGCCACCACGCGCGCCAGTTCGGCCGCCTCGGAGGCGGTCCCGGTGGTCAGCGCTTCCGTGAAAGCGGGGACGAATGCGGAGGAGAGCGCCCCTTCGGCGAACAGGTTGCGCATCAGGTTGGGAATACGGACGCCGGTCAGAAACGCGTCGTAGACGGCGCCGGCGCCGAACAGACGCGCCATCGCGGTTTCCCGCAGCAGGCCGGTGACGCGGCTTAGCAGAACAGCCGCCGAGACCACCCCCGCCGAATGCAGCAGGCCGTGCTCGTTCGCGGCCGGGCCGCACTTCATTCGACGCGCCGGGTTTCTACGTGGCGGAAGATCTCTTCGGTTTGGGCGAGCGAGGCGAAACTCATTCCCGGCAGCCGCGCCGACGCTGTGCCGGCCGCCACGCCCCAGCGGAGCGCTTCCGCCGGGCTTTGCCCGCGGCTCATCGACCAAGTGAAGACCGCGGAGAGCGCGTCGCCGGCGCCGATCGGGCACACCGCGTCCACGCGCGGCGGCAGCGCCTCCACCAGTCCATCGGCAAACGCGCCCACCGCACCGCGGCTGCCTAACGTAAGAGCCACCGATTCCGGCCCCATGGCGCGGACCTGGGCAGCCGCCTCGAACGAATGCGCCCGCGTCAGAATGGTGCGCCCAAGCAGCCGCTCCGCTTCCGGCTGGTTCGGCGTCGCCACCGTGGGATGCGCTTCAATGCCTTCCCGCAGCGCATCACCGCTCGCGTTGAGCAGCGTCTTGACGCGTTTCTGCCGCGCCAGCCCGATCATCTTCGCGTAAAAGGAAGAGGGCACGCCCGGAGGCGTGCTGCCGCAGAGCATCAGCCAGTCGGCGCCATCGAGCGCTTGGCGCACGGCGGCTTCCACCCGCGCCAGTTCCGGCCGGGTCAATGGCGGCCCCACTTCGTTCAGATTCACCGTCAGCCCATGCTTGTCGGTGATGGTGAGGTTGGTGCGAATCGCGTTCTTCACCGGCACCACAACGGTCGGGTAGCCGCCGCCCTGGAGCAAAGCCTCCAGCCGCTTGCCGCTGGCGCCGCCGGAAATCAGCACCGCCCGCGTTTGTCCGCCGAACGAGTGGATCACGCTCGACGCGTTGAGGCCCCGTCCTCCGGCCGATTGCCGGATGGAATTGATGTAGGCGCGGTCTTCGAAAGCCAATCGGTCGACGCTGAAGATGCGGTCGATGGCCGGATTGATGGTGAGGGTGACGATCAAAAACTATTGTACCCGTGGGGCGCGCAGTCTTGCGTGCCGCATCGGCACTTGGGCCGGCGCGTTTGCGGCGGCCAAGAAAGGTCGAGATGAATCTCGACCCTGCGCGCAAGACTGCGCGCGCCACTGGTACTCCTACCAATCCGAGTACGAGCTTCCGTCCAGGGCCTTCTTATCAGAGCCGCTGTGCACGTCGAAGATGCCGGGCTCGGCCTGGTCGAGCGCCTGGCTGGCGTCTTCCATCACGATCTTCCAGCTCTGGTTGTCACCGGTCATCGGATCGACCGGTACGTCTTTGAGGTAGCCTTCGGTCACCAGGTCCTGCAAGGTCTGCGGGGCCTTCTCCTTGTCGTAGGTGTAGTTATCGATCACCGTGCGCAGCGTGAAGAGGTTATTCGCCAGCACGGCTTCCTTGGCGCGAATGATCGACTTCTGGTAGATGGGGATGGCCATGCTGATGAGGATCACGATGATGGAGATCACCACCATCAGCTCGACGAAGGTGAAGCCGCGGCGCGTGCGGGGGGCGGGCCTCAGAGCGCGCGGAGCTGCGGGCGCGGCCCACAGCGCGCGCTCACCACTCCGAATAAGCTGTTCCATCGGGCGCCTTCTGGTCCGTCTTGGTGTACACATCGAACACGTTCTGACCGCCCCAATTCGTCGACGTGGGGTCGTCCTGGTCGCTGCGCAGGCCCCACTCTTTCGTGTTGGTGAACGGGTCGCGCGGAATGCGGCGCAGCAGTTTGATCTTCTTGTCGTCGGCGGAACTGCCGATCTTCACTCCCTCCACCAGCGACTCGAGCGTCTCCGGCCAGCAGTCGGTGCCTTGCTTAACCGGCCCGAACACGCCCATGTCGCAGTAGTCTTTGTACTTGTCGATGGCGGTGCGCATGTCGTCGAGCGCATCGCGCAGCGCCCGCTCGCGCTGCGCCCGGACCTTGGCGCGCGCCAGCGGCACCGCCATGCTGGTGAGGATGAGCATGATGGTGAACGCCACGATCAATTCGACCAGCGTTAATCCGCTTTGCTTTCGCCGCCGCATGCCGCCTCCTACTTCACCGTGACGGTGAGCTGCGGGCTGCCGGTATGAATGATGCTGCCACGGGAGTTCTTCACCGCCAGGGATTGGATGGTGACGGTGCCGCTGCCGGCGGCCACCGCCTGGAAGTTGAGTGTGACCAGCGTTCCGGCGGCCGTGGTGACGCCGGGGCTGTCCGGGGCCACGTTGAGAATCACGCTGGCCGCTCCGCGCTCGTTCTGAATGTTCTTATTGAATACCGGCTTCCGGCCGCCGGCGGTAAGCAGGCCGCCCAGCGTGATGTCGTTCAGGTGCAGCAGCTTGGGATCGAACTCGATAATCATCGGCGCGGAGGCCACGTCCAGCCCGTTGTCGAGCGCCACGGCCACGGTGAAGGCGCCGCCAGCGACAGCATCCACGTGCCCCGGCTTGAAGTAGACCCGGGTCGGGCCATTGAATTCCGGTGCCGCAGCGCCGCCGGTGGGCGGGGGCTCGGCGCCAGGCGCGAGCGGCGGCGCAGTAGCCGGCGGGAGGCCGGCAGCGGGCGGAGACGGCAGCGGGTTGTTG
>JBAVYH010000150.1:0-81211 GCA_049698695.1 Bryobacteraceae bacterium
CGGAATTAGCCCTCCCACTATCCTATTCTGTTTTCAAAGACCTGCACAACCCGCCGCGAGCGGCCCCGCGCGCCCCCCGCGGTTCGCTGTCGACCCCGCTCCTACGTCGCTGCAAGTTATTCAAACCCATCCCACTTATCCCTTGCGAGCGGTCCCCGCGTTTTCTCCGCCGTCCGGCCGCTCGCGACCGTCATCGCGTAATGAAAACAGGGTAATCCCCGATCTCTCCCTCGATCACCCTGCCCAGCAATCGCGCCTGCACTTCGAGCAGCCGCCTGTAGCTTACCCGGTACTCGAAGATCGGATGCGTCACCAGAGTATCCATCCTCAACTCATATGCATGGTAGAAGCTTTTCCGCCCGCCCGGTGTCAGCGCCACCGCGTCTCCCGAGCGCATAAAATCCGCCGCCGTCACCATGCGCGTGTTGATCGCGTTGATCACCGCCGAATCCACGATCAAGGGGCGAAATGGTTCCATCAGGTCCAGCGCCAGCGCCGGCCGCCCGAAGCGCGGCTGATGGTAGTAACCCATCATCGGGTCGAAGCCCACCGAGTAGCACGCGATGGTCAGGTCCTTCGTCAACATGCTGTAGCCCAGCGACAAAAGCGCGTTCACCGGGTCGCGCGGGGGCCGCCGGTTGCGCCCCTCAAAATCGAGCCGGAAACCTTCCGGCGTTTCCGCTTTGTCTCCCGCCTTCAGCATGCCGTCGAAAGCCCCGAAGTACAGACGCGCTGCGTTTCCCTCGATTCCAAGCAGTTCCTCCGCGCTCTCCGCCGCATCCGCGCGCGCCGCCATCCCGATCATTCCACGCAAGCATATTTCCGGCGGCTCGATGTGATTCCGCAGCAGCATCGTGCGCTGGTTGCGGATTTTGCCGGCCACCAGCCTGCGCGCCAATTTCAGGCAGAACCACGGCTCGGCCGCCAGGCGAAACTGCGCCTGCCGCAGGAAGACGTTCTTGGTCGCCATCCCCGTCGTGATGCCGTAAAACCAGCCGCCTTGCGAGAAATAGCAGACCGGAATTCCCGCCTCGCACAGCAATTGCGTCACCTGGGTCGTCACTTGGATGTTCCCCATCAGGTTGAGCTGAGAGATCTCGATGGGCCGTATCTCCTGGCGGAGTGTGTCCTTCTCCTTCACCTGAAGCACTTCCCCGGAGTGCCCCACCCGCAGCCCCTGGGTGTTCAGGTAAACGGGCCGCAGATCGGCCCTCGGTGCGATTAGGCGGCGCGTCTCCTTGAGCGGCGGTTTGCGGGGCACGCGCATCTCTTCGAAGAGCGCCAGTTGCTCCGTGTCGTCTTCGTCGGCGTTGCGGAGCGTGGTAGTCTCGCCAGGTAGGCAGATGGAGTTGAGCGAACAACCGGGGCACTTGGGCGAATCGTCGAGCGGCAGCGGAATCCGACCGGTTTCCGCTAGCGCCCACGCATCGCTGATGGCCGCCTCGGTTTCGTCGATCACATCTTGAGTCAACGGAACGCGTACGCGCTGCCGCGTGGCGGAGTAGAAGATGACGCCATCCTCGACGCGGTATCCGTTCTCGCGCAGCACGAGGGCCTGCACGGCCAGTTGCGCCCGGTCGGCAGGCCAGATCTGGAGCGCTCCATTCACTTCGTACGGCTTGCCGTGCTTGTAATCGACGGGCGTGACGCAGCCGCCCTCAACCTCCAGCAGATCCATTTTGGCGATCACGCGGAGGCGGTCGCTCGAAAGCGTGACCGCGCGCGTTTCGAGCGTTTCCTCCGCGAGCTGTCCCGGCGATGGCAGCGGCTTGCCACCCTTGTCAACGCGCTTGTGCTGGAGCTTGCCCTCGACGGTGTCGGCGCTCTCCTGGAACAGACCCTCCACCCACTCGTAGAAGAACAGACGCGGGCAGTAGACGAACTCGTTGATCATGCGCGCGGGCATGTAGTCCGGCAATTCGCGGGCGGGCTGTGCCGGGAAAGGCGAGATGGGAAGTGTGGCCATGATTTACACCACGATGCAGGGCGCATCCACGGAAGTGTAGGGCTTGCCCAGGGCCGTGATGACGCGGTCGCCGCGCCCTTCGGCCGGGCCCAGATACACGAACAGAACCTGATCCTCCTTGTGGTGGATGATCCCCGATAACTCTCCCCTCAGCCGCACCAGGTCGGCCGCGGTCAACTGGCACTCGAAAACCGAAAACTGCAAATGGTCCCCATACCCACGCATAGTCTTAAACACCAGCCGCAGCCGCTTCTCATCGGCGATGTCGTAACTAACAAGGTAGGAGGATCGCATGGGGTTAGAGAAGCGCCTTGGCCGGGCTGAAATTAGTGTACCTATCGTTCTTGAATCGTTTCGCCCGAAACACCTGTTTGACGCCGCGGCGGATCATCGTGGATCTGAGCGGGTTCTGGATCTCTTCGGACGCGAGAAGGGAAGCCACGGTCTTCAGATCGAGCGGCTCCGCCCAGATCGGCCATGTAACGTCGTCTTTGTTGAACGCCGTCGTCGCAAGCCGCTTCCCGTTTGGCACCGTCGGGAACAGCGGAAGAGCCTCGATTGCCAACCGGTTTGCGCCTCGGACGTTGTTCCGCTCGCGGTCCTTCGCCGGATCGTCGGCGCGCAGCGCGTGAGGCCTGTGCTCATTTGGATCCCAACGCATGAATGGAGGTGGATCTGAATAGCTCCAATCCTGGAATAGCGCTTTTTCAATGTGCTCCACGCGGGTCTCGATATGAATCGTCCGCATGAAGCCAAGGAAGCCTTCGTTGTTGCCCGCGCCAATGGCGCGAAACTTCGTCGTGGCCGGCTCATCGCCGTCCCTCTTCTCGGCAACGGCATCTGAACCAATGGCCGTCAGAAAGTCCGCAATATCCCTTCGCTGAGCATCGCCAGCGGAGAGATGCAGTTCCTTCGCGAAATCAGCAATGCTCAAGTCGAGGTAGTCTTTGGAAAAGGCGCCGTTCGCATTGCTAAGCGCCTTGGCTCTGTCGTCGGACGAAACATCAGCCAGTTTCTTCCGGGCCGTCTTCTTGGGCTGAATCGGAACCGCTAGTGTGATCCTCGGAACGACCGTACCAATCAGTTCCTCCTGCGTGGCGATTCGCGAATGATGCACAACCGGCGTCCACCACCCCCGATCAACCCAACTCATCCGCACCTCCGCGTCCGGCTCCGCCAGCGTCAAAACCCGCAGCGTGCCTAGGGCGGCCAGATACCCCAGCAGGTTTCCGCCATCGAGTCCAACCAGTTCGATCTCATGCATGAGGGACCGCTCCGAAATCGGTCGCGTTGTTCTCTTCAGCTTCACTCTGGCGACAATCCGCCAGCCTCACCAGAGACTCCAGATACGCCAGCCCAAACCACCCATAGCGGCGGGTCAGTCGCCAGAAGCGCTCGCACACGCCCGATCCGGCGCTCTCCAGTCGGTGGACGCTCGACGCACACCAGCCGTCATAAGTAGCCTGCACCGGCTCGCCATCGTCCACCACCGGCGCAAAGGGCCGGCAACGCCCATGGTGACTGCCGAGGAGATGGAGCAGGAGATCGAAATCCAGCCCCAAGAAGTCCTCAGGGCGATCCTTGATTAGAGCCACCGACAAAAGCTCGTGGCGGGCTCCTTTCGGATAGCCCGCCAACTGACGGGCGCGATCCACGGCAGCCCGGTTCCGTCCGGAACGACGGGACTTGGCAATGAGTTCACCCGGCCTGATTGGGTTACCGCCGCGCAGCCAGGCCTGAAAGCGGCGGTCGGCCTTTCCGATATCGTGAAGGCCGGCGGCGCGAATCACGGTTCTCCGCACGGTCTCCGGCAGGTCCGCCGCGAAGCTCCTTGCCCACTGCTCGCAGCCGTTCAAGTGCAAATCCAGGCGGACCTCGGTCGTGTAAGAAGCAAGCGTGCTGTCCTGGTCGAAGGCTCCCTGGCCGGCAATTGCCGCCCAGCCTGAGCCGTCATCGTCTGGGTGACCTACCAGCTTAACGGTCCGGCTGGCGCGCAAGGCCAGAACAGCATCGCGCACCCATTCGGCGGTCTCCGCGCCGACCGGCTCCTCCAATGCGCGCCGCGCTTCGCCGACGGACTTAACAGCGTTAAGCCGCCGGGCGAGTTCCGCATCACCCCACCCTTCCACCAACTTTGGATGGAGCCGCAGCATCGGGCGTCCCATGCGGAGCTTCGCCGCGTCTCCAACGTCCATGACCTCCATTTCCGATGCCGGGTTCCATCCCCACTCGTCACAACCGCCATAGCTCGCCGGTACGAGGATCATCGCACCGGGGCGGATGTCATCAGGGCGTCCCAGAACCGCAGTATCGTCCGATCCGCGCCACTGCAGAACAGGACCTCTGCGCGGCCGGGCCGAAGTATCCCAATCACTCTTATCGCGCAAACCCTCGATGTCGGCAACATCCGGCGCGTCCTGCTTGGAAAGCCAATTGCGCATAGCCCAGACCGGTATCGAAATTGCTTCCGCTACGCTCGGCGGGCACGCGGCGGCTATGTCTCCCCAGAAACTCGTATCCTCGCCAAGATCCTGCCGCCAGATCACCTGTACGTCCGCCGGCCCCGACTCGGGACCATGCAGGAATAGAGCCGGCTCGGGGCTAACAGAGGGTTCCGGCGATGTTTGGCAAAGCAGGTCCACGTGAGCCGGCATCAGCACGGGCGCACTCCGGCGCGGCATAATCAGGTCCTCGCGACCGGGCGTCTTCGCCAGGGCATCTCGAAACGCCAGAACTCCCATCGGCACGAACTTCGCGCCCTTTTTCCCGAGTTCGTGCTCCTTCAGCCATCTCCAAGCGGCGCTCAAGGCACCACCGTAGATGGGGTCGTCGGAGTTTGACCCGACTTGGTCCTTCTGCGCCACAATCGCAGCGTGCGTCAGAGCCTTCTTGCCGTTGCGGTCCAACCGTCCAAAACGTTGCTCGAGTGCGTCGAGGCTGGCAACCTCAGTCACCAGCGCGTCGAAGTCGATGTTGGCTCCAACTTCAATGCACTGCGTAGCCACCACGAAAATGGGCCTGCCCGGTTCGCCTTCGCGGCCCAAGCTGATGCTCGGCCCCCACTTGTTCCAAAGCCGGTCGCGATCATAAGGACGGGCGCGCCCAGTCAATAGAATCGCATCGCAATCCTGTTCGTCCCTGAGAATCTGATGGATTCCGCGTGCCGTGGCGACTCGATTGGCTATCACGCCGATCACCTTCGCCCCGTGCTGAGCGCGCATCGCACGGGCCTCGCGCGCGATCCCGTCAACCAGTCCGCTGAACCCTCCCTTGCGGGCTTCTTCATTCGGCCTCGGCGTTTCGGTCACAAGCGTGGAACGCTTCTCAGCGCTCCAGCGCTCATTGAGCACGGGATCCGCGCGATCATCGTCACTCTCGGCGAAAACTTCGCCGAGACGCGGTGTTGCCGACATCTCAATTACCGTGAAGGGGAGATCCAGGGGCTGCTCCGCCCAACTCCGGTATTTGCGAATCCGGGCCACGGTCTCGGCGAACGGCTGGCTAGTGTGCGCCTCGTCCAGGATGATCAGCGAATCGCAAGCTGCAAGCCCCGCGCGGATCGGCCGGCCATACTCGCTTGCGCCATAGGCGCGGAATAGCAGGCTCGAACCGACCTGGTCCACGGTGGAGCAGATCACCAGAGGTTGCAGGGGCGAACGCGTCCACGAATCGTCGCGTGGAATCCCGCCCCGAAGAACCGACGTTATCAAAGGATCTTTGGTAGCGCCGAGGTCTCGCAATGCTTGGGCGATTCTCCCGAGATCCGACGCGGGCGCGGCGTCGCGGAGCTTATCGGCCAACCGCTGTGCGCGCTCGGCAGCCTCGTCCACGATCACCCGCCGGTCAACCACAAAGAAGATTCGCCGCCCGGCTCCAGGGGCACGCATGGCCAACGCGAAAACGGCGATGTCGATCAACGCGGTCTTGCCGGCCGCTGTGGGCAGCCCGATCGAAGCCGGCCACTCGCCCTGTATCGCCAACTTCGCCAAGCGCTCCTGCCAGGGAAATGGCTTCTTGTCCCATAGCGTTTCGAAGAACTGGGCGAACATCATTCTGTGTTCCCCCAGTCGGCGATTGGCCGGAAGAGTCCATATCCGTAGTAGCGGCCCGCGCCCGCTATGATCGGACCGGCAACCTGCCGATCGAACAAGATGCGGACGTGACAGTGGTACCGCTGCGGCTTGCCGGGTCTGGCTGGTGCTGGTGGAAATGCCGCGGCCCTGGGAACTCCGATTTGCCACGGGTTATAGTGCAGGTCAATGCTTCGGGGACTGAGAAGGCCGATGCGGGCGAAGGCGTCCCGCACGATTTGCTCGGCTTCCTCTCCATAGGGATCTTGGGGGTACCGGTCAAAAACGAAAGGTGTCACCGTTGACCAGGCATAGCTCGGCTTAGTCCACACTTCGGAAAGTAATGCCCGCCGATGTTCCTCGGCGTCCGCGACCGAAACCTTCCATAGCCCCCATGGCATCCGCAGTTCTTCGATCTTACTGGCGATTCCCCAGCAAATGGCGCGCTCTGCGTCCGTCAGCGTTCTTGGCAGGAGTACGCCGGCGCCCAGCAGGTCGCCAGTCGCATGAAGCGCACCGGCGAATGGCAGCGGCACCAGTGCCACGTGGGGCATTTCACTGCGCACGGGCTTCTCGTCGGTGCTCCCCGGTGCGTGTCCGCTCACGTATTCGGGAACGGGCTGCGGCGCGAGCGCCAGCATGGCGCCGCGCAAAGCGGCGACCACCGATAACGCCGATCGAAGCGAAGCGCGCGGTCCTTCATCGCGTCGCAAAATTATCATGCGATCGAAAACGCTCTGAGGTGGCGCATCTTTCACCTCCGATGGCGTAACGTAGAGCGTGGTTCTGCCGAGGGACGGCCGGTGGATCTTGTTCGGGTCCTTTTGAAACCGTTCGTACCGCTCAATCAACTCCTGCAAACGACCGGGATGGGCGATCCGCAGCCGTGTTCCCACAGAGCCATTCGGGTGCCAGACGGTCCATGGCCCCGCTGGAACGCCATCGGCAATCTCGATGGAAACGAGGCTCGACGAATGCCCGAGCGAGCTGGTGCGGTTCAGAATGAGGTCGAGTGCGGAGAGCACGCCTGCGGGAGGCTGCGTTTTCCAGACAAAATATACGTCCGGATGAGAAGGAGTCGCGGATGGGAACGCACGCGGCTTGCGCGGCCGTTCTTCGGGCAGTGTGCGAGAGTCGTTTACCGGCACGAAAGGCTTTACCAGTTTTCGCACAGTGCAATTGCCGGCGTGAATTTCCGGGGCCTCCTGGTTTTCGAGCCACTCCAGCGCGGGTCGCAGTTCCTTCTCGGCTCCGCCGTCTCCCCACGCGGCCACCAGTGCCGAGAACAGCCGCGAAGGATGGGGCGGCCACTCGGGTTCGGTCTTGTCGTCGCCGTCGTCGAATTCCGCCGAGTACACACGTCCAGTGAGATACGTGACGCGCAGAACAAACATCGGCTCACTCCCCCGCGCCCGCGGCCATCGAGCGCTTGCGGCTCTCGACGACAAGACGACTCAGGTTCGTTGAGGGTTGTAGGGTCACCGGCTCCTCGCTCCACGGCAAGTTCTTTTCCGTTGCTTCGGCGGCGGCCTGCGCCACCAGTTCCGCCGCGCCGGCCGCATCTAGGCTGAAGTCGCAGGTCTCACCACGGCCCACAAACTGCATCACGCCGGGCTTCCCGTCTAGCAGACAGCGCGAGCGAAGATCGTACCCATCCTCATCCAGGAAGCAGATCGCGGCAAGTCCCAGCGCCGCCAGCACGGTCCGAGCAGCCTGATCGATCTCCGCGCTCGTTCCGGAAGCGAGCGGAAATCGCAAACGCCGCAACGCCGCCAGAGAGAGCACCGTCTGCTGTTCGGCATATGCCAGCGTCACGCCGCCGTGGTTGAGGACCTGCTTCTTGGTCTTCTTGTCTTCATGACGGAACGAGGGAGGTATGTTGCCGTGGAGGACATCGGATGGATCGAGTTCTCTTGGCTTGCCGTCCTTGCTGATGGCCTCTGCGTTATCAAGCGTCCAGCCACCCCCTTGCTTGGCATAAAGCTCCACGTTTTTCTCGATCTGAAGAGGGTCGATTCTGCTCGCCGTGCGCTTGCCCGGCACTGTCTGATAGCCGACAATCTCCGAGACGAGCGCGCGCTGCACCTTTCCCCCCGGAGCTCGCTGCCATTTGTTTGAATCCCAGAAACCAAAGAGCAAAGCCGTCGGGCAGAGCCCGAATACAGGAGTTGCGTTTCCCGATTTGGCTCCATTGAGCCCCGATCCGATCTCGGACTGTCGGAACGGCTGCCCGTTATGCACAGAGTCCCAAAAGATCGCGTCGCACATCCGATGCGGTGCTTCGAGCGCCGTGATCCTGCCAACTTCCGCAAGGATGCTCTCCTGCCCATCGCCGGCAAAATCCACTTGGAGCATGGGCATCTTCAGGCGTTTGTTGTCATAGGCACGCAGAAGCGCCAGTTCCAGACGATTCGCCTGCGACTGCACCGAGTCCAGCAGCACCGTCGCGACCTTCCGCACGGTCCCATCCTCCGTACGCACTTGCCGCTCTTCGTCTGCATACTCGCCGCCCTCGTAAGTTGGTGGAAAGATCTTGTCACCCAGGGGTTCCAACCGGGTCACGCGCCGAATTGCGGCATATCTGCCCACAACCGCGCCCTTCAGTGTGGCGAGATTCAGTTCTTCCATTGTGTTGCCTCCGTTTCCGTCATTTGCTGCCGCTTGTCCGAATAGCGTAGATGACCTGTAATGCTGTAGAAAGGGCTTTTGTGTGGAGTCATTTCTTCAGCGCCGGTCCAGTGCCTTCCGGGCCAACGCCAGGGCCACACACACATCACCGACGCTTTCCCGAGTCCGGATGGCAGGCACGCGTTGACCGGCCACGCGCTGATGAGCTGCCAGAGTGGCTCTTCCTGCCCGCGGTAAGCGCCACTCTCGATTCCGGACAGCGGCGCGAACAGGCGCCCGAAGTACTGTCTCATCTCCGGCGTGAGCACGAAGCTTCGACTATACGCCGATTCACCCATCACGTAAAGCCTCGATCAACCCGCTGAATGAAGACTCACAGGTGGGAACATGCCGGCCACCAAAAGGCGGCTGCGACGTGTGTCATGCGTTTTTCAGAAGTCCCCGGCAGAATGAATTCACTGTCCGCTCGACGACCGCTGTGGCTTCAGCATGCGTCGATGCTTGAACCATCTGGTTTACCAATCGTTCGAGGTCTGGTTCCGATGTGACGAGTGATTGGACTTGTATTAACGCTGGTGGCGAGCAAATGCGGGCAACATCGCGACCAAGCAGTTCTGCGCCCGCCAGCTCCATGTCGTAGGCCACCGCTTCCAGCAGATCCATTTCGTGGTCATAGAGACGGTCTGTATTGCCCGCATCGGCGTAGGTGGTGAGGAGCGTATAAAGATCGGCGGCGTCCTTGTTGTTTTCTCGACCTCTATCCGCCCAAGCGACTAGCTTCAGGAGCGTGAGACCGGCCAGCGACGCCACACGAACCGTCAGGCCGACTTCGATTTCCACGGATACGGCCGAAGCCAGCGCCTCCTCGAAGCCAGCCACGTTCATGACAACGTCCTGGCGTGGCGGCCACGCGATCGTACCGCGGGGAGATGCCACTCCGCGAAAAGGTATAAGATCGACGGGAACGGAGAATCCAGCAGCCTGATCCGTGTAGATCAATCGCTGCAGCGCTCTCCGATCAGGCGCGAAGTCACCAGTTGCCGCAAGGCGTTCCTTCAATCGCGCAAATTGTTCCCAGCTTTCGATTGCGATCCCAAAGTCGATGTCGCGCGTCGCGCGGCCTGGCCGAAGCCCATGAACGTTGACCAGAATGAGATCCCGCGCCGTCGCGCCCGCCACGAAGTAACCGCAGTCCGCTTCGCGCGCGACTGGGTCGAGCGCGCGAAGAACGCGGACGACTGACGGATCGATTGGCCTATTCGGCGGGCCGGAACGCTGGTGCGATGCGTTGTTCATAGATCATCCGAGCGGCTTCCGCGTCGCGGCCGTCGTGCGCCGCCAGCAGGTCGGCATAGGCAAGAACCGGCGGAACGACATCCGGGAATCCTTCGTGGTCAAAGTTCCAGAAGACATCCAGGATTTCGACGTTGCCAGCCCCGTCGGCGCGCATCCGCGTTGCCGCGATTAGCTTGGCAATAGGTTCGCGGGCGTAGATTGTGAAGTGCACGGGCCGGAGGTATTGTGTCAGTTTCTCGGCGGCTGGTTCGCCTCCCCAGTATGCGTTCTGCTGTGTGAGGTCGGTTTCTTGAAGGCGTTCGGAGTCGGCCTGGAATCGCCGCGGATTGAGTTTCGGGCGCAATGTGACGGGATAGTGGGTGACCCATTCTTCGAGCAGCCGCTGCGGATCGAGCAGTTTCCGATCCTTCTTCGTTTGGAAGCGCAGCAGTCCTCGGGCTTCCATGTCCTTCATGACGGGGCCGATGGTGCCGAGTGCCACACCGGCCCGCGCCGCGATCTCCCGATAGTTTGTGTGGACCAGGTCCGGGCGGCACAACAGTGCGAAGGCAATCCGGAGGCCGGCCGGATTCAGGGCTCGGAATCGATCCTGGCGAAGTCCGGCAGGCCGAGCCTGGCCCGCAACGTAGACGAGCAGTCCCGGCCCTTCTAGATAGGCGTTGCCGGCGGTGTCGATGAAGGGCAAATGGAGTTGGCGGCAGCGTTCGGCAACCTCGCGCGTGATGTAGGGCGCGACCAGTACGGGCAACTCGGGCAAGGCACGGCCTTGGGCCTTCACCAGCGCGGGAATCTCGAATCGGTCGACCGTTTTTACTTCCGCGCCGAAACGGTGCTTGCGACGTTCCGTTTCCACCTCGACAATGGCGTCGGCCCCACGGTTTCGGCCGACCGCATGGAGGACACGGGCGTCGATCCCCGTGATGCGCTTCAATGCGAGAACGGCGGCATTCAGTGTGCGTTGTTCCTGAGTCGTCATGGCCATGGTCCAAAACAGCGAGCTGAAGTGCTTCTGTTCTTTACTTTCAATTGTACACGTTACGTGAACATTTTGCAATAATGAACACACAGCACCGCCCGGTAGGCGACGTTTTCTGGAGCGGCGGACATGGAACGAATTCTGGAAATCTGGCCGAGACTCTCGATTGATAATCGCAGCGTTCAAAGATCCTGCGCTTGAACCAGCGTGGGACCCAGATGGCACCCCAGGACCGCCCACGACGAACCGTATCAAAACCGTATCAGAACCGTATCAAAACCCTCGAATCTGAGGCCGTTGGGGTTGTCGGCTGAGCGAAAGCAGACTCCCCAGATTATTGAAAAACCAAGGAATAGGATAGGAACGAGGGAAGCATTGGGGGCGGTCAATGTGCCTCCTAAGCGACAGGTCGGCAGTTCGAATCTGCCCGTCCCTACCATTACACGCCGCGCTACATTAAGGAACTTGCTCCTGCACCGAGGAGCCGCATTACTCACTCGCCGGCTCCATCCGCGAACAGCCACGTGGCGCGCCGAGGAGGCAGTTACCTTAAGCTCTGTCGGGAAATAACCGTTTCAATCGCCAGCCACCGATACGGTCATTTCCTGACGAGCAGTCAGATAACGGAGAGGACCCGGCGGCTATTTCGCGATCCAGGGGATGCTGTGATCGGACATCACGGCGCGGGTTTCGGCGGGCGAGTCGGTGCGGAAGAAGGACCACGGGCCGGGGATCCACGGATAGCGATCGATGACGGATTCATCGACTTCCACGCCCAAGCCGGGTTCGCGCGAAACCAGCAGGTCGCCGGCTTCGATAGCCAGCGGCTGTTTGAGGATTTCCGCGGCCAGCGGGAATGGATACATGCCAGCCCGTCCGGGACTGGCGTAGCAAGGATACTCCAGCCACTCGACGACAGTGTCCGGCCAGCAGATGCCGAGGTGCGCCGCGGCGGCCACCTCGAGCGCGGTTCCCCAACTGTGAAAGGCAAAGCGCAGATTCTGGCGGGCGATTTCGGCGAGCAGGCGGCGGCCGGTGGCGTACCCCCCCTGGCAGCAGACGTCCATCTGCACGTAGTCGACGGCGTGGCTGACCATCAGGTCAAAGTAGCTATCTTCGCTGGGTTCGTGCTCGCCGGAAGCCAGCGGCACGATGTCTTTCTCTTTGAGCCTGGCGTAGTCGGCATGCGCGTCGGGCGGCAGCGGTTCTTCCAGCCAGGCGATGCCGTGCGCAGCCATCTGGCGGGCCACCTGCTCGACCGTTGTGGCGCTGTAGGAACGATCGCCCATGCGCCACCAACTGTGGGCATCCACCATGAGGTCGAAATCCGGCCCGGTAACCTGCCGCATGAGCCTCACCGCTTCCACGTCCAGGTCGGGACCGAGCGCGGGGCGCATCTTGTAAGCCCGAAAGCCGAGCTGCGCGATGGCCGCGGCCTCAGCGGCGAAGCCCTCGGGCGGCATGTACATTCCCGCGCTGCCGTAAAGGCGGATCCGGTCGCGGACACGGCCGCCGAGCAACTCGGAGACCGGCACGCCGAGCGCTTTGCCCACCAGATCATAGAGGGCGATCTCGACGGCGGAGTAAATCTTGGCAACGGCCGGGTACTCGCCGGGACCGCCTAAGAAGAGCACGCGCAACGCGTCCGGATCGGCCAGCGAGCGGCCCTCCAGGAAGGGCGCGACAATCGACTCGATGGTGTGCTGGGCGCTTTCGCTGGCGGCCGCGGGCGCGTAGCCCACCAGACCGTTATCGGCTTCCACGCGCACCAACATGGCGTCGCGCTTCACGATGGTGCGCTCACCACCCCAGAATGGCAGCCGGAGCGGTTCCGCGAAAGGACAGGACAGCAAAAACGAGCGGACACTCGAAATCTTCATGGACGCGGAATCAGGATATCACGGGAGGAGCCGGGCGCTGCTGCCGGCTGTCGCGGACTCCCCACCAAGCCTCAGCGGCCGGCGCGCCAGGGCGACGTTCGATTCGCTGCGGGCGATGAGGCGGGACCAGACGGTATCCGGATTCGGGTCAAAGACCAGCGCGGCGTTGCCTTCCAGAATGTACCAGGCGCCGAGGCGCATCTCGTTATCCAGTTGCCCGGGGCCCCAGCCGCAATATCCCACGTACACGCGTAGATCGGCAGTGCTCTTACCGCCAGCCAGCGCGGCCTCGAGCGCCGGCCGGGAGGGGACGAGATAGATCCTGTCCAGCACCTGCGCACTCGAATTGGGTTTCGTGTCGGAGCGGATCAATGCCATGGCACTGTCGGTTTCCACCGGTCCGCCGATATACGCCGGATCGGAACGCTGTCCGGCTCCTTTTAGATTGCGCAGAGCGCGAGAGAGCGGGATGGTGGTGCGGCGGTTGATCATCAGGCCCACCGCGGAGTCGTGGTCGTAGTGCACCAGCAGGATGACGGATTCCGCGAATGTGGGATCGGGGGCGTCGCGCGGGGTGACCAGGAGCTTGCCCACGGCCAGATCTTCAGGGCGCTTGGATTGCGCGAACAGAATGGCAGCCGCCAGCAAAACGCCGGCCGTCACCCGAGGGGCGATCCCGAATCGGCGGGGCACACGTATATTATGTCGCTTCCCGCAAAAATCCGCTTGAGCTGTTTTCTGAAGAGGCGGAACGTTAGTCCTGAACCTTACCTACGACAATCATCGCCAGTTGGAGGCTGCCGATTTTGACGTTGAGCACCTGATCCGGTGTGTCGCCTTCGGCGGTAATGGAGGGGAATTTCGAGGCGCTCGGTATTTCGATCGAGAACACCGCCGGGTGTGGCGTGCCGGAGGCCTTGGTGCTCATCTTCACCAACTGGTCGAAGCCGGGAGTCGCGCTGGGATCGGGGTCATTGGCGATGGGAGTGAGGAGCAGAAAATCGCGCTGCGGGGCCACGCCCTGATGCGAGCCATCGACGGGGAAGTCGCTATAGCGCATCGCATAGATGCCGGCCTTGATGGTTTGGCCGCGGCGGTCGGCGCCCTCGGACGGGAAGCGCAGAATGCCGACCAGAGTGCCCTGCGGAATCGGAAACACTATGGAATCGTCGGCCGGTTTTGCGCCTGTAGGAATGCTGTTGCGAAACCAGATCTCACACCACGGACCGTTTGGCCCGGTGACCCGGTAACCTTGCGTTTGAATTACAGAATCGTAGGCCGCTGGAAGGCCGGATGGGGCGGTGGAGATCGTCTCCAGTTTATAGTCTTGAGCCCAGGCGGTGGCAAGCAACGGGAGCAGGAGGAAGAGGAAGCGCATGATCGGACCTTTGAGCGCGAAAATCTGGAGCGGGAGACGGGATTCGAACCCGCGACATCGACCTTGGCAAGGTCGCACTCTACCAACTGAGTTACTCCCGCGCAAACAGCAGTATCATTTTCCTTCAGAACATTCTCAAAGTCAAACGTTGCGAATATGTAACTGATTTTAAAGCAATTAGAAACTTGCAGCAAAGCGGGAGCGCTGTGTTAGACTACAGTCTCGGTTGACCATAGCGGAGGCGTCGGGCAGCCGTTCCGAGGGTTGGTCTTCTGCTACCGGTGGTTCCTCCGGTAGGGCCTCGGGTGACCCCAAAAACCGTGAAGGAAAATGTTGTACAAAACTTGTGGGATTCGTGTGTAAAACCAATGAACTTATGGGATCAGGTTCGTCATCATATACAGCCGCACGTTAGTGAGGAAAGCTACAACAACTGGTTTAAGGGCACTACCTTTCTTGGAGTGGATGGAGACACGCTGGTAGTGCTGGTCCCAGACGGCGAAACCCGCGCCTGGATGGAAAATGAATACGGAGCTCAGTTGCGGGAGGCGATTCGCGAACTGAAGTTGCCGGTCAGCCAGATCGGCTTCGAAACGCGCGCTTTGCGCGGGGTAGGGGAATCGCTGAACCGAAGCGGTGCGGAGGCCGAGCCTGCGGCCAGCTCGCTGAATCCCAAGTTCACCTTCGACACGTTCGTGGTTGGAGCCTGCAACCAGTTTGCACACGCCGCTGCGCGTTCGGTAGCCACCAATCCTTCACGTAGCTACAATCCGTTATTTCTCTATGGCGGCGTGGGTATGGGCAAGACCCATCTAATGCACGCCATCGGCCGCGAGTTGATCGATAAGTTTGGTTCCATGCGAATCATCTACACTTCGAGCGAACGTTTCATGAACGAGATGATCGCCTGCATCCGCACGGAGCGCATGCAGCAATTTCAGCAGCGCTATCGCGAAGCGGATGTGCTGTTGATCGATGATATTCAGCTTCTCGGCAATAAGGAGCGTACCCAAGAAGAGTTCTTTCACACCTTCAATGAGCTGCACGATCATCAAAAGCAGATTGTGATCTCGAGCGATTCGCCGCCGAAGGAAATACCCGGCCTCCTGGACAGGCTTCGATCGCGCTTCGAATGGGGTCTGATGGCCGATATTCAACCGCCCGACCTGGAAACCAAAATGGCCATTCTGGATAAGAAGGCTGAGGCGGAAGGTGTAAAGTTGCCCGATGATGTGCGGTCGTTTATGGCATCGAAGACCAAATCGAATGTGCGCGAGTTGGAAGGTGCACTAGTCAAGTTGGTGGCTTACTCTTCACTAACTGGCACGTCGATCAATCTCCAAATGGCGCAACAGGTGCTGCGACACATCGTTCATCTGCAGGATCGTAAAGTGACGATTGATGCGATTCAGAAAGCGGTTGCCGAACGATACCAAATCAAGCCATCACAACTCAAAGAGAAGAGCAATACACAAAAAGTGGTGCGGCCCCGCCAGGTGGCGATGTACCTGGTGAAAGAGCTAACGGACGCTTCTCTACCTGAGATCGGACGTGCTTTTGGGGGCAAGCATCACACCACCGTAATTCACTCCATTCGCAAAATTGAGAAAGAACGGCAGGCCGACCCGGAATTGAACAGGCTCATTCACAGTCTAATGGAAACATTGCAATGAGGTTATGGTTTTTTCCACATTGGCCCGTGAATAATGGAGACTAAATCTGTGCAAGAACTCCCGACAGGCCTGTTTTGGCTCCTCTTCGCGCCTCCCGATCCACAACTTGACGTAGCGAAAAGTGGCTGAATTTAGTATAATTTAGGTGATCTTCAACATTTGCACAGGCCCGATGAAAACGGTTCTTTTTTGTGCTCATCTGATACCGCCTGAATAGATAGGAGCCGTGGTGTATGGAATTCACTGTCAGTAAGGCTGATCTGGTACGTGAGTTGAGTCTGTCGCAAGGTGTGGTGGAGAAGAAGACCACCATTCCGATCCTGTCGAACGTTCTCCTGGAGGCTTCCGGAGACCGCGTTGTGCTGACGGCGACGGATCTGGAATTAGGTGTGCGCTGTTCTTGCGCGGCGCGTGTGAAGAAGGATGGGGCAGGCACGGTACCGGCGCGGAAGTTGCTGGACTATGTGCGGCTGTTGCCGGAAGGCGACGTGCAAATGAAATTTCTGGAGAACCACTGGGTGAGCATCATATGCGGCCGGTCAAAGACGCGTATTGCCGGCATGTCACGCGACAGCTTTCCCGAGTTGCCAAAAATGCCGGATCCGATTGCGGAGATTCCGGTGAAAGCATTGGCATCGCTGATTGCGCGGACATCATTTGCGATTTCGATGGAGGAATCGCGATTCACACTGAGCGGTGCGCTTTTATTATTGCGGCCCGACAGTATGACGATGGTGGCGACCGACGGGCATCGCTTGGCTTACGTACAGACTCCGGGTGAGAACCTGGGTGTAGGCCAGCAGTTTCGTGCGCTGGTTCCCAAGAAGGCGATGGGGGAGTTGGTGAAACTGGCCGAAGATGCAGCGGTGGATGCCAAAGCCGCTTTCGCGGGAGATGAGAATCATTTGTTCTTCAAGATAGGAGAGCGCTTGTTGATCACGCGCAAGCTGACAGGCAATTTTCCGGACTATGAGCGTGTTCTTCCAAAGGATCACACGCTGGTGGCAAAACTGCAAAAAGAAGAGATTCGTGCTGCTATCGAGCGCGTCGCGCAGTTTGCCGACGAGCGTTCCCGCGCCATCCGCGTTCAATTTACCGAGGGTGAAGTGAAAGTATTTTCGTCATCAGTGGAGATGGGCGAGAGCGAAGAGACAGTGCCGAGTGAATATAAGGGGCCGGATCTGGAGATCGGGTTCAATGCGCAGTACCTGCTGGATTTTTTGCGAGTGACAACACAGGATCACGTAGCTTTCGAGTTGAAAGACCAAAAAAGCGCCGGCGAATTACGGCCGGCCGGCGATGCAACGACGGATCAATACCGGTATGTCGTGATGCCAATGAGGATTTGAGTTTAGGACCATGGAAGACCTGACCAACGCGGGGCAACAATCAGCAGTTTACGATTCAACGAGTATCAAGGTACTGGAGGGACTGGAGGCGGTGCGCCTGCGGCCCGCCATGTATATCGGCTCGACTGGCGAGATGGGGCTGCACCACCTGGTCTACGAAGTTGTCGACAACTCCGTGGACGAAGCCATGGCGGGATACTGCACCGAGATCAACGTCACGATTCATGACGACGACTCGGTGACCGTGGTCGATAACGGCCGCGGCATCCCTGTCGATATCCACGAAGAAGAAGGCGTGTCCGCGGCGCAAGTGGTGATGACCAAGCTGCACGCCGGCGGCAAATTCGATTCGAAAAGCTACAAGGTATCGGGCGGTCTGCACGGCGTGGGCGTCAGCGTCGTGAATGCGCTCTCCGAAAAGCTGGAGCTCGAGATCTGGCATCCCGACGGTGAAACCGGCCCCAGCTTTACCTGGCAGCAGGAGTACGCGTGCGGCGTTCCCAAAGGGCCGCTCGTAAAGACAGGTAAGGCCGGCCGCAAAACCGGAACCAGCATCACCTTCAAACCAGACGCCACCATCATGGAGGTGACGCAATTCAATCACGACACGCTGGCCAACCGCCTGCGCCAGCTTGCATTCCTCAACAAGGGCCTGAAAATCACGCTCACCGATGAGCGCGTGGAGGCGGAGAAAACGGAGGAATTCCAATACACCGGCGGCATCGCCGAATTCATCAAGTTGCTCAATAAGGGCAAGCAGGTGCTGCACGACAAGCCGATGCACTTTGAGGCCGACCGCGAATTGCCGGCGGGCGGCACGCTGACGATGGAAGTGGCGTTGCAATACAACGACGGCTATTCGGAGAACATTCTCAGCTTCGCCAACGCCATTAACACGGTGGATGGAGGCACGCACTTGCGCGGCTTCTATTCCGCGCTCACCCGCACCATCAACGCGTTTGGCCAAGAGCAGGAGTTGTTTAAGGACAAGGAGACCCTGACCGGCGACGATGTCCGCGAGGGGTTGACCGCGGTGGTGAGCGTCAAGGTGCCGCAGCCGCAGTTCGAAGGCCAGACCAAGGGCAAGCTGAACAGCGACATCAGCGGCTACATGACGCAGTTCGTCAATGAGAAGCTGGGCGAGTTCTTCGACAAGAACTCCACCATCGGCCGCCGCATCGTCAACAAGGCGATTGACGCGGCGCGCGCGCGCGAGGCCTCCCGCAAGGCGCGCGACCTGACGCGACGTAAGGGAGCCCTGGAATCGGGCGGGATGCCGCACAAGTTGGCCGATTGCCAGGAGCGCGACCCGGAGCGCTGCGAACTGTTCCTGGTCGAGGGCGAATCCGCCGGCGGCACCGCCAAACAGGGCCGTGACCGCCGCTTCCAGGCCATCCTGCCGCTCAAAGGCAAAATCCTCAACGTCGAAAAAGCGCGCTACGACAAGATGCTGGGCCACGAGGAAATCCGGGCCATGATCACCGCGCTCGGTACCGGCATCGGCAAGGACGATTTCGACGCCTTGAAGCTCCGCTACGGCAAGATCATCATTATGACCGATGCCGACGTGGACGGCTCGCACATACGAACCCTGCTGCTCACGTTTTTCTTCCGCCACATGAACGACCTCATCCTGCGCGAACGCGTCTTCATCGCGCAGCCGCCGCTCTTCCGCATCAAGAAGGGCAAGAGCGAGAAATACATCAAGGACGAAAAAGAGCTGACCAAGGAGCTGACCCGGCGGGCTACCGAGAACTTGACGCTCGAGATTCACCCCAGCACCAATGGCAGCGGACCCAAAGCCGTGCTCGAAGGCACGGAACTGCGCGCGTTTTTGCTCAACCTGGACGAGTACGAAAAGATGTTCCACAAAGTGGAGCGTCGCCTGCGCGACCCGCGAGTGGTGGAAGTGCTGGGGAACATCGATCTACGCGTGGACCACAAGGGGGAGTTCCAGGAAGAAGCCAATCTCAAGCCGGTGTTCGAGGCGCTGGACAAGCTGGGATTGAAGCCGGAGATGCGCCAGGACGAGGAACATTCCTCGCACGCCGTGGTTTACCACGACCAGACCGGCGCCGAGCGGTCGGTGGGCCTGGCGCTGGCGGCGCAGCCGGAATTCCGCCGCTACCGCGCGCTCGGCCGGATGATCGCCCGCTATAACGATCCGCCCTTCGTGGTGGTCAAAGACGAAAACCGCGAAGCCCGCAAGGACTGGCGCGCGCTGCTCGATTACGTGATGACCGAAGGCAAGAAGGGCTCCGACGTGCAGCGCTACAAAGGCCTCGGCGAAATGAACGCCGAGCAACTTGCCGAAACCACCATGAATCCGGAAAAGCGCACGCTGCTCTCCGTCCGCCTGGAAGACGCCGTGAAGTGCGAAGAGATCTTCTCCACGCTGATGGGCGAAGACGTGGAAAACCGCCGCAAATTCATCGAAGACAACGCGCTGGACGTGAAGAATCTGGACGTGTAGGGGCGGAGGCTCGGGCAGGCGTAGTAACGATTACTCCGTGCCGTCCTCAAATTCGAATCGCGCAGTCCAGCGCTACTCTCCAATACGCGTGCGCTTCACCAGCCGCTGCAAATAGGATCACGCCGCGCTCGGCTTGAGTTCCACGCGAATGATGCGTCGCAGCGTGTCCTCGAGCCTTGGAGCCTTTCCCTCCAGGTATTCCCGAAGTCCGTGTGGCCCACATGACAGGCCACGAAAGGCGATGGCCCGTCCTACCTGCGAGGTAGGATAGACGATCGGTTTTTGTCGTCTGTCGTGCGCGCGACCCAGCCTGCGCTGGACCATTGCCACTGCTCTTTAGCCTCGACCAGGCCGGCTCTTGTCGGATTGTTTCTCCACGTACTCGACCAGATACCGAAGCTCCTCTGCGGACCGTATCCAGTGGTCGAACGACTCGTTCTGCCAGAACGGGGTCCCGGTCCGGCCGAGGATCTGGTTGGCGACTCGGCTGGTTCTCCCTTTGAGCCATCGCATGATTGCCGGCAACTCCACACACGGTTGGAAGATCGCGTGGACATGGTTGGGCATGACCACCCACGCCAGGAGCTGGTAAAAACGGCGAACCGTCTCGCCGTAAAGGAGAGCGTTCACAACCATGGACGCAACTCGCGAGTCCCGCAGCCAGTCCGGACCTCCGGCTACGCCGTCGAGCAGTTCGTCATGTTCCAGCAAGCGAGGTAGGACAGACGATCGGTGTGTGTCGTCTGTCATGGCGCCGCGTGAAGGTTCACTGACCGCCGCACGTGCCACCTTTTCCCGCTCGTGGCAAGGCAGCGATCCAGCTAAGCGCCACGTCACGAAGACGGCCGTCTCCTCCGGAACCCAATAACGAAGGTGTCTGCGCGTGAAGGCCATGGTCGCATGTCAATGCTCGTGCGGTGCGGACCGCGACAGACGACAAAACCCGATCGTCTGTCCTACCTGATAGTGACTTGGCGCTGCCGGTTTCTCCGAGAAATGTGCGCGGTCCGAAATTCCCACTCCCCCTGAAACCGGGTACCATAAGGCATTGACACCCAGAAGTCTGTCGGGGCTTTCCCTGCGCATGAAGGGCTGCCATCTATTTCTGCGAACGCCGTTCGCGACAATCAGGATCTCCGCATGAGCACTCTCGCAATCCACCCCATCCACCGGGCGGTTCGCTTCTATGAAGCGCCCATCGGCAAGAAGGCCGTCATGGCCATCACCGGCGTCATGCTGGTGGGCTATGTGTTCGCGCACCTGCTCGGCAACCTGCAAATCTATTCTTCCGATCCCGAGCAGATCAACCGCTATGCGGCCTTTCTGCACAATCCGTCGAACGCGGCGGCGCTTTGGGCGGCGCGCAGCGGGCTGTTTGTGGCGGTGGTGCTGCATATTGTCGCAGCCGTCCAACTCTGGCTACAGAACCTCGCGGCGCGGCCGGTCGGCTACGTGAAGAAGGCCGACGTGCCCACGTCCTACGCGGCGCGAACGATGATCTGGAGCGGGCCGATCGTCGGCGCCTTTGTGATCTTCCACGTGCTCCATCTTACTGTGGGCGCAGTGGTGCCACTGCACGAGCTGGGGCCGAACATGCCCGACGTGCGCTACAACGTGATCAACGGGTTTTCCAACCCGTGGATCTCCGGTTTCTACATTCTGGCCATGATTCTGCTGTGCCTGCACCTGTACCACGGCATGTGGAGTATGTTTCAATCGCTCGGCATCAGCCATCCGCGCTACACGCCGGTGATCAAGAAGGCGGCGGCGGTGCTGGCGGTAGCGGTGGCGGTGGGCAACTGTTCGATCCCCATAGCCGTGCTGACCGGGTTGCTGACGTATTGAGGAGGCCCAAGATGGAACTCGATTCGAAATGTCCGACAGGTCCGATTGAGACGCGTTGGGACCGGCACCAATTCAGCCTCAAGCTGGTAAACCCCTCCAACAAGCGTAAGTACACCATCCTGGTGGTGGGAACCGGCCTGGCGGGCGGATCCGCGGCTGCCTCGCTGGCCGAACTGGGCTACAACGTCAAGTGCTTCTGCTTCCAGGATTCGCCGCGGCGCGCGCATTCCATCGCCGCGCAGGGCGGCATCAACGCCGCCAAGAATTATCACAACGATGGCGACAGCGTCTACCGCTTGTTTTACGACACGGTGAAAGGCGGCGATTTCCGCGCCCGCGAATCGAACGTTTACCGGCTGGCGCAGATCAGCCTCAACATCATCGACCAATGCGTGGCGCAAGGTGTGCCGTTCGCGCGCGAGTATTCCGGCTACCTGGATAACCGCAGCTTCGGCGGGGCACAGGTTTCGCGCACGTTTTACGCCCGCGGGCAGACCGGGCAGCAATTGCTGCTGGGTGCTTACCAGGCGCTGGAACGACAGATCGGCGCCGGCACGGTGGAGATGTTTCCGCGCACGGAGATGCTCGACCTGATCGTCATCGACGGCCACGCGCGCGGCATCGTAACGCGCGACCTGATGACCGGCAAGATCGAGTCGCACCCGGGTGACGCGGTGGTGCTGGGCACGGGCGGCTACGGCAACGTCTATTACCTTTCCACCAACGCCAAAGGCTCCAACGCCACCGCCATCTGGCGGGCGCACAAGCGCGGCGCGCTGTTCGCCAATCCGTGCTTCACGCAGATTCACCCGACCTGCATTCCGGTCTCGGGTGACTATCAATCCAAGCTCACCTTGATGAGCGAATCGCTGCGCAACGATGGCCGGGTGTGGGTGCCGGCGAAGACCGGCGATACGCGGCCGGCCAGCCAGATTCCGGAAGCCGAGCGCGATTACTACCTGGAGCGCCGCTACCCGAGTTTCGGCAACCTGGTGCCGCGCGATGTGGCTTCGCGCAACGCCAAGACGGTCTGTGACGAAGGCCGCGGCGTGGGCGAAACCAAGCTCGCCGTGTATCTGGACTTTCGCGACGCCATCGAGCGCCTGGGCAAACATGTTATTAAAGAGCGCTACGGCAACCTGTTCGACATGTACGAGCGCATCGCCGGCGAAGACCCGTACCAACTGCCCATGCGCATCTACCCGGCCATCCACTACACCATGGGCGGCCTGTGGGTGGACTACAACCTGATGTCCACCATTCCCGGCCTGTACGTGATCGGCGAAGCCAATTTCTCCGACCACGGCGCCAACCGCCTGGGCGCCAGCGCGCTGATGCAGGGCCTGGCGGACGGCTACTTCGTGCTGCCGAATACCATTAACGATTACGTGGCGTCGGCGAAACTGGAAAAAGCCGATACCAGCCACGCCGCGGTGCGCGCTGCCGAAGAACAGGTGGTGCAAACGACCAACAAGCTGCTGCACAACAAGGGCACGCGCTCGGTGGATTCCTTCCACCGCGAGCTGGGCAAGCTGCTGTGGGAATACTGCGGCATGTCGCGAACTGCGGAAGGGCTGAAACTGGCGCTTTCGCAGATTCCAGACCTCCGCGAACAGTACTGGCGCGAGGTGAAGGTGCTGGGCTCTGGTGAGGAGCTGAACCAGTCGCTGGAAAAGGCTGGCCGCGTGGCGGATTTCTTCGAGCTGGCGGAGTTGATATGCCTGGACGCGCTGGAGCGCAACGAATCCTGTGGCGGCCATTTCCGCGAGGAATACCAGACACCGGAAGGCGAGGCCGCGCGCGACGACGAGCATTACTCTTATGCCGCGGCTTGGGAGTTTCGCGGGGTGGGCAACCGACCCGCCCTTCACAAGGAGCCATTGACCTTCGAATATGTGCACCCGACGCAGAGGAGCTACAAGTAATGAAAATCATCCTCCACATCTGGCGGCAGCGGAACGCGGATGACAAGGGCCGCATGGTGCGCTACGAGGTGCCCAACGTCAATGAGCACATGTCGTTCCTGGAAATGCTCGACGTGCTCAACGAGGACCTGATTGCCAAAGACGAAGAGCCGGTCGCGTTCGACCACGATTGCCGCGAGGGCATCTGCGGCATGTGCGGGTGCATGGTGAACGGCGTGGCCCACGGGCCGAAGCCCGGCACCACGCTCTGCCAGCTTCACATGCGGTACTTCAAGGATGGCGACGAACTGTACCTGGAACCGTGGCGGGCGCGCGCGTTCCCCGTGGTCAAGGACCTGGTGGTGGACCGCAGCGCGTTCGACCGGGTGATGGCCGCCGGCGGTTTCATCTCGGTTTCCACCGGCAGCGCTCCCGACGGCAACGCCATTCCGGTGCCCAAGGAAAGCGCCGACTGCGCCATGGACGCCGCCGCCTGCATCGGCTGCGGCGCGTGCGTCGCCATGTGCCCCAACGCCTCGGCTTCGCTCTTCCTGGGCGCCAAGATTTCCCACCTGGGCCGGTTGCCGCAGGGCCAGCCTGAACGCGACAGCCGCGCCGTGGCCATGGTGGCGCAGGCCAACAAGGAACTCTTCGGGGCCTGCACCAACATCGGCGAGTGCGAAGCCGTCTGCCCGAAGGAAATCAAGCTGGAAGTGATTGCCAGAATGAACCGCGATTTCCTGAAAGCCAAGTGGACCGGGCGCGGGGCGGCCGACGACGAAGCTTAAATCGCTCTTCGGAGCAATCGAAAGCGTTCCCAAGTCGCAGGAGAGTACCAAACTGGGGCTCGCGGTACTGCCGCTGGATCACGTACACTAAGTCCTTTTGTACCAATACCCCGTACGTCCGTCTGGAACTCGTAAGAAGGCCGGAAATCAGGCACTCTAGGATTGCGGTTACGGAATCCGGCATCGGGTCAGGGTGACAAGATTGGCGGATGCCGAAACCGCACGCAAATCCGTCAGGTTCTTCTTCGCCGCCGGGGCTGACGCGTCAAGCCCCGGCATTTTTTTGGGCGGCGTGGAAGTCCGGCAGCGAGCCGAATTGCCCGCTTCACCGCAGCGCTCTCATGTCCTGCGCCCACTGAGGCGGCGAACTGAGTATCTATTTTATGTTGGTGTTACAATCGCCGTAGTGTGAGAGTGAAATCTCGCCTTGGTTGTTCGTATGGCGGGTGAAACAATCCTGATCGTGGAGGATTCCCCAGTCAGCCTGAAGCTGACGGCTTCGGCACTCCGGGCGGAGGGTTACAAGGTCCAGGTAGCATCGACAGCGGAACAGGCGCTGTCTACGCTCCTCTCCCTGAAACCGGATCTGATCCTGGTGGATATCATGCTGCCCGGCATGGACGGGCTGGAACTCACCACGCGGATCAAGCGAGACAGCCGGTTGCACGACGTCATAGTGCTAGCGTTAACCGCTTGCGACATGGAAGGCGATGAAGATCGGGCGCGCGACGCCGGCTGCGATGGTTACCTGACGAAACCGATCGACAGCCAGATGCTGACGCAGATTCGCCAGTACCTGGACTTCGGAGGCGAAGTGCTCGCGCCTCCGGAGCCAGCCGCCGAGATCCCGCGGAAGTGGAGGCCAGAGGCCTCTCCGGAACCGGTCGCGCTGGCGATTCCCGAATCCGAACTGGAGGACCTGCGGCGCACATTCCTGGCAGACGGAGCCGTACAGAGCCAGCACTTATTGGAGACCGTGGAGAACGGTTTCGACGAGAAAAACACCACGCTGTTGGCTCACCAGTGGGCGGGAACCGGCGGGCTGCTGGGATTTCCGCGAATCTCAAACCGGGCGCGCGAGGTGGAAGTTATCCTGCGATCGCCGCCCTGGACGAGCACGCGGATGCGCGTGGCGCTGAGGAACCTGGCGCGCGCGTTTGCCGAGCCGGCTGCGGCCTTGGCGGAACTGCGGGTTCCGGATTCGATCGCCCAAGAACTCGAGGGCAAGCGAGTGGCGCTGGTCGGATTGGCGGATGCGGAAGCGGAACGGTTGTGCCGCGCGCTGGAGCGCGTGGGCGCGAAACCGAGACTGTTCGAGGCGGACGATCCGCCCGACGCCGAAATCGTCCGCGAATGCAACGCGGCGCTGGTGCATGTGAGGCCGGAGACGATGGGGACGAAATGGCTGGCACCCGACTTCGTGCCGCCGCCGAGGCTGCCGGTGGTTTTCATCGGCGCGCGGGAACGGCTATTCGCCCTCAATCAGGCCGTGCAGGCGCGGGCGGGCGACTTCCTGATCGACGGCTGGCAACCGGAAGAGGCGCTGATGCGGCTGAGCTTCGTGTTGTCGCGTACGCCTGGGACAGAGCCCGCCCCTTCAGCGGCGAGACAGGCTGCGGCACCGGTTTCACCGCCGCCCAGCGCGGCAGGGCCGACCGAAATACTCGTCGCGGACGACGATCTTACGGTGCGGACCGTAATTCGCACCGCGCTGCAGAAGTTCGGGATACAGTGCCGGCTGGCGGCCAGCGGGCCAGAGGCGCTGGAGGAAATCCGGGTGCATCGTCCCCCTGCCGCGGTGTTGGACGTCAATATGCCGGAGATGGATGGCTTCGAGGTGCTGGCGGCCATCCGCGCGGAGAACATTCCGGTGCGGGTCATCCTGTTAACCGCGCGGCAGCAGGATCACGATGTGTTGCGGGGGTTCTCGCTGGGCGCAGACGACTACATCGTGAAGCCGTTCAACCCGCTGGAACTGGTGGCGAGGCTGAAGAGGCTGTTGATGGCTCACTGAAGCGGCCGCTCACTGCTCCTTAGCGGCGGGAATGCCGGCCGGCACCCACTTCTTCAGGGCTTCGATCATTTCGTCCAGCCGCACCGGCTTCGCGATGTAGTCGTCCATGCCGGCCGCGATGCAGAGATCCCGGCTGCCTTCCATCGCCTCCGCCGTCATCGCGATAATCGGCACCCGCGCGTTCGATCCCTGAAGCTTGCGAATCTCCGCGGCTGCGGTGTAGCCGTCCATCTCCGGCATCTGGCAATCCATGAAAATCACGTCGTACGGCAGGATGGCGCAGAGTTCCACCGCCTCGCGCCCGTTGCCGGCCACGTCGGGACGCAGCCCGAGCCGCTCCAGCATGCGCACCGCCACCTTCTGGTTCACCGCATTGTCTTCCGCTACCAACACCCGAAGCGATGCACCCGTATATCTGCCTGCGAGCTTCGATTTTATTTCCGCGATCTCGTGCAGCGCGTTCGTGCGTGTGGCAAATCCGCTCTGCAGTCTCTTCGACCATGCCGTGGCCAGAGTGTTCAGCAACTGCGATTGCCGCACCGGCTTCACCAGGCAGGCATCGATGCTGGCCCCTTCCATGTGCCGCACTTCGCCCGAGTGGCCCACCGACGTTAGCATGATCAACACGGTGTCGCTCAACAACGGGTCCGCCTTGATGGCCGCGGCCAGCATGGCTCCGTCCATCTCAGGCATCTGGTAGTCCAACAGCACCACCTGGTACGGATCCGCCGCCGCCCGCGCATCGCGCAACGCCTGGAGCGCCTGCGCGGCCGCCGCATAGCTGCCGTTGCGCATCTCCCAACTGGTGATCTGTTCGTGCAGCATGCGCCGGTTCACGAGATTGTCGTCCACGATCAGCACGCGCAAGCCCCGCAGGTCGGCCACCGGCACCGGCTCCGCGTGCGGTTGCGCATCCAGGCGCAGAGGCAACGTGAACCAGAAAGTCGACCCCTTGCCCAACTGGCTCCTCACGCCCACCTCGCCGCCCATCAGCTTCACCAGTTGCTTGGAAATCGCCAGCCCCAGCCCCGTGCCGCCGAATTTCCGCGTGATCGAGCCATCCACCTGGCTGAACTCCTCGAACAGGTGGTTCAGCTTCTCCGCCGGAATTCCCGGACCGGTATCCTCGACCGAAACCCGAATTTGCGCCGTCTCCCCATCCTGCGATTCGCAGCTCACCGTGATCAGCACGTGGCCGTCCGGCGTGAACTTCACAGCATTGCCCGCCAGGTTGGTTACCACCTGGCGAATTCGCCCCGCGTCGCCGATGAAGTGACGCGGCATTTCCGGCGGATACTCCAGCACCAGGTCGAGCTTGCGGTCTTCGATCCGCGGCGCCAGCATCTCATCAACTTCTTCGATCACCAGCCGCAGGTCGAACGGAAACGACTCAATCGTCAACCGGCCGGCCTCGATTTTCGAGAAGTCCAGAATGTCGTTGATCACGCTCAGCAGGCTCTCGCCCGAGCGCCTCACCGTCTCCGCGTAGTCGCGCTGCTCCGCCGACAACTCCGTATCCAGCAGCAGCCCGGTCATCCCGATCACCCCGTTCATCGGCGTGCGGATTTCATGGCTCATGGTGGCCAGGAACTCGCTCTTGGCCTTAGTTGCCTGGTGCGCCACGTACGCAAACTGTCCCAGCTCCATATTGGCGCGCGACAATTCAGTGGCCTGTGAGCGCAGTTCAGCAGTCTGCGCACGCACACGGCGGCGCAAAACAACGACCCACGCCGCGCTCATGGCAATGATGGTGCCAAGGGCCCCCAGCAGCGCAAGAATCCGCGTGGCGGTCCACCAAGATGGCAGCTCGATCACAACGACATCCGCTGCGGAGCGAAGTAGCACTCGAAAAGACGTTGGCCTGCGCAGCTCATCGGTTTCGATAGACCACACTCCCGTCAGCTTCAGGCGGCCCCTGATGGGAATCGACCGCACTCGCGCGGATGATCGACTGTTGCTCAAGAGGGCGCTGAAAGTCGCGCCGTTGCTTTCCATCGCCAGCACCAGATCGTCGCCTTGCATCGCGTGGCCGAGCAGAGTGCCCTGTATGGTGATCAGTTCGGCATCGTGCTCGCCGCTCAAGCTGATGGCTTGAGTCAGGTCCACGGGTGCGGGCTCGGTGGCAGCCGGGCCGAGTTGCCGGAATTCGCCGTCTTCCAGGGCCGGTGCGTACTGCCCGGCCGTGGGGAACCCGATCGCATCAACGCGGTCACCGATCCGCACCGCTTCGTTTTGCGGGCTCATTACCTTGACACCGCCGGACGCATCCTGAATGTAAAGGTACCGGCCCCGTTTGTCGAGTGTCACCACTCCCCGTACCCTTATCCTGTGGCCCGAAACGGTCTCCGGCGAGAATTGCATCAAACTGCTGGTTGGGAGTATCGGGAGGGTGTAGGGGTCGGCGTGCGCAGTTTTTATGACCTGCACCTGATCCCAGCTGGGAACGAACAACTGGATACCGACCAGTTGGCGCTTCTCATTGAACAGTGATCCACAGGCGCCACGGACGGCGACGCGTGCATCAATCAACGATGCATAGTCGGCAGTCCGGTCGAAATTGGTGATCCATGCTTTGAACTTGCTCCGGCCGCTGGCGATGACGAGTGCCAGAGCCGGAGGGCCTGTTTGCCGATGGGCTAGCAACATGCTTTCCATTCGGGCTGAATGTACGATGCCGTGTACTTCGACGAATTGGCTGTCCTGCTCACCGCTGAGGAGCTCTTCCAACGGAAAGGGACGAGCAGGCGGTAGCGACGCTTTACCGAGGACGCGTATCTCGGGGTTTTCGACCTCCGGCGCAAAAAAGCCGGCACCGGATACCCCACTGATCTCGACGAAGTCTCCGGTGCGGGCCTCAGGAGGTGCACCGAGGATGTTAACGTAAATGCCCGCCGTGGAGTCCTGAAAAAATGTCAGACGTGGCTCGGGCGCGTAATAAGTCAGCACGCCCCGCAGACGGATGGGGTACTGGCGCTGGGCTTCCTTGGAAGTGAGTCTGCGGATTTGAGCGGCTTCGGTGAGGACCGGCAGCGTTTCTTGCGCCCGCGCCGGGCAAATACCGGAGATTCCCCCGCTCAGTAACGTCAGGATCGCAGCAGCACGCGCGATCATCGATTCTGCAAGCATCGGCTCATTCCCGCGGCTCGCAGCGCTATGCGACACTTATTCACCTCAGCTCGCGAGTGGTGCTGAATGGTCCCCAGCCTTAATACCGCTGGAATATGAGGTCATCGCACTCTCAGTTTCGTCGAACAGCTCCTGGCAGCGAGTCACCAGTTCAACAAGGCGTGATATCGGCGTCGGACTAGGCGCAAGTTCAAGTGCTTGACAAGCCTCGGCAAAAGCTCCAGCCCCGACTTGCCTGGCACTGCCTTTGGTTCTATGGGCTTCCGTGCGTAGTTTTGGAACATCAGCCGCCGCCAGCGCGGCACGCATTTGCTGCAGGCTGGTTGCGGTCGATGTTTTGAAAACGTCGATCAGTTCCGGTATCAAGGTATCATCGTCGGGTGCGACTTCCAGGAGCCATGCCGGGGGCGCCCACTTCGGGCGACCAGTCTGCGGTTGCTCCGCTGCCGGACGGGTTGAAGGTCGTGGAGGATTCATCGCCTCAGCATCTCCGTACGTGCATCGTCGAAATGCAGAATGTACGAAGCCCTTTCGTTACTCAGTTTCCTCCTGGCGTCTCTTGCTTACCATACTGGCGGTCGTTAATCAGACACTACTATCAGCGGGCATCGCCATTGCGTATCCTCTAGTGTTTTTTGGGTGTTGGCACGTTTTGGCACGTCGGTCTAACGTGGCACGAACTGTCAACTGAAACACTGAGAACGGGTGCCAAGCGGCCCTGCCGGACGGGCCCAAGTGCCGACATTTGGGCAATCGGCGTGAGCCTGGACTGGGGGCGGCCGGCCAATTGCCTGAAATGGCGTATAATCCGCGGCTGGCAGGCCGCGTGCACTTCAGCACAGCGGTCCATGTTACGGATTACGATTCACGACAGCGCACGGGAGCTGCGGATCAAGCTCGAAGGCAAGCTTTCCGGGCCGTGGGTGGACGAATTGCTCCAATGCTGGCGGACGGCGTCGTCGACAACGGCCGGCCGGACCAGTTCTGTTGACTTGAGCGAAGTGGATTTCGTCGACGCCGCGGGGCAATTGTTGCTCTCGGAAATGCGCCGGCAGGGCGTTCGGCTGAACGCAGCGACGCCGCTGATTCGAGCGTTGGTGGAGGAGGACAGCGACCCCGCCTGCTGTGCTACGGTTGAAGAAAAGCCGGCTGGCAGCCTTCATGTCCCCCCCTTCCGCGACAAGTCCGGAGACCGTTAAGGCGCGCTACGAAGCGCTGCTGGAAGTTGCCGAATCGATTTCCGCGCAGCGGCAGCTTGCCAGCCTGTTCACCGAGCTCAGCCGCTGCCTGAAGCGCCTGGTGGCGTTCGACTACATTACCCTCACGCTGGTGGACTTTGAGGAGCAAGTGGTGCGGGTGCAAATCCTGGAAACCGACCAGCCGGTGAACGGCGAGCTTCCCGGGCCAATGCCTTTTTCCGAAACGCCGACCGTAGTGGCACTGGAAACGGGGCGCCCGTATTACGTGCCACGTGTGGGCCCCGAGCTGCCGTTTGAGAAGCTGCGCGAGGTGCTGGTGGCCAACGGCGTGCAGTCGTTCTGCGTGCTGCCGCTGCGCACCGCGCGGAGGCAGATCGGCGGTCTTACCTTTGGATCGACCATGCAGGATGCTTACACCGCCGCCGACATCGAGTTCATGCAGCAGGTGGCCCACCAGGTTTCGGTAGCGGTGGATAATGCGCTGAACTTCGAAGCGGCCCGGACCTATGAGCTGGCGCTGGCGCGCGAGCGCGACCGGCTGCGCGCACTGCTCGAAATCAACAACGCGGTGGTGAGCTCGGTTGCCAGCAAGGAGCTGTTCCGCTCGGCATCGGCATCGTTGCGGCGCGTTTTCGGACTGGATTACACCAGCCTGCTGCTGCTCGATGCGGAGAGCGGCGACCTGCGTGTGGCGGCGCTCGATTTTCCGGACAGCACGGGGGAACTCCAGGAGGACACGCTGGTGCCGATGGGCGACTCCGTGGCCGGGCACGTGTTCCGCACGCGCAAAGGCCGCATTCTAAACTTCGACGAAATGGATGCCCTTGCGCCGGCCACCGCCCGGGTGATGGAGGCGGAAGGTGTGCGCTCGTTCTGCGCGATGCCACTGGTGGCACATGGCGAGGCGCTGGGCGTGCTCGCTGTGGGCTCGCGGCGCGATGGGTTCTTTTCCCAGGGCGACATGGATTTCTATACCCAGGTGGCGGGACAGGTGGCGATCGCGCTTGAGAACGCGCTTTCTTACCGTCGGATCGAAGAACTGAACGCCCGGCTGGCGGAGGAAAAGGTTTACCTCGAAGACGAAATCCGCACCGATAGCCGGTTTGAGGAAATCGTCGGCCAGAGCCGCGCGCTCAAGGCTAATTTGAAACAAGTGGAGACGGTGGCTCCGACCGATTCCACGGTCTTAATTTGCGGCGAAACCGGCACCGGCAAGGAATTGCTGGCGCGCGCCATCCATAACCTGAGTGGGCGCCGCCAGGGCACGTTCGTCAAGCTGAACTGCGCCGCCATCCCCACCGGCCTGCTGGAAAGCGAAATGTTCGGCCACGAAAAAGGCGCGTTCACGGGGGCCATCGCCCAGCGCATCGGCCGCTTTGAGCTGGCCCACCGCGGCACCATGTTTCTGGACGAAGTGGGCGAGATCCCGCTGGAGCTGCAAACCAAGCTGCTGCGCGTGCTGCAGGAGCGCGAATTCGAGCGGCTGGGCAGCTCCCGCACCATCCGCACCGATGCGCGCCTGGTGGCCGCCACCAATCGCGACCTGGCCGCCATGGTGGAAGAGCGGCAATTCCGCGCCGACCTCTACTACCGGCTCAACGTGTTTCCCATCACCGTCCCGCCGCTGCGCGACCGGCGCGAGGACATTCCGCTGCTGGTGCGCTACTTCGTGCAACAGAACGCGCGGCGTATGAAACGGCGCATCACCTCCATCCCCGCCGAAACCATGGAGGCATTGACGCGCTATCACTGGCCGGGCAACATTCGCGAACTGGCCAATTTCATCGAGCGCGCGGTGATTCTCTCACCCGGGTCGGCGCTGCACGCCCCGGTGCGCGAGTTGAAGCGCGCTACGGGCGCCGGCGGCGCAGTCACCATGGCCGCGGCAGAGCGCGATGCCATCGACCGCGCCCTGCGCGAATCCGGCGGCAAGGTAGGCGGCGCCGATGGTGCCGCCGCCCGGCTCGGCATGAAGCGCACCACGCTGCAAGCCAAGATGCGCAGGTTGGGTGTGCCAAAACCGTAGCGGCCCGGCATGACCGGCCCGCACCCGGGGCCTGCGCCGCCATTTGGGCCGGTGCCGAAATACGGGCAGCGTAAGCGCTCATTAGTCCAATAAACCCAGCCGGATACAATGGCCCACCCGCTGCATCTTAAAATCGTGTACAGGACGCGCTGGATGACTATGAAAACTAGGCTTCTCGTTTGGCTGGCGCTGGCGCCATTTGCCCTGGCGCAAAACTCGGCGCCGCTCAAGCTCACGCTGCACGATGCGGTGGCTCTGGCCCTGCGGCAGAATCCGCAGGTGATCCTGGCCAATCTGAACGTGGCGCAAAGCACCGAGGACAGCTACGTCGCGCGATCGGGACTGATGCCGCAGGCGGGTGGGCGGATCTCGGAGGAGGTGCAGCGGTTGAATGTCGACGCGCTGTTCGGACAGCCGTTTCCCGGTATTCCGCAACACATTGGGCCGTTCTGGGTGGAGCAGGAGGGAATCCAGTTCAGCGCGCCATTGGATCTGACGCTGTGGCGGCGCTACCAGGCGGCGCAGACCGGAATCTCGGCGGCACGCGCGCAGGAAATGACGGCGCGCGAGGAAAGCGTGCTGCTGGTGGTTTCCCAATACCTCGGTTGTCAGCGATCCGCGGCCGACGTGGAAGCCGCCCAGGCCCGCGAGACGCTGGCGCAGGCGCTCTACGACCAGGCGGCCGATCTGCAGAAGAACGGCGTGGGAACCGGCATCGATACGTTGCGCGCCAATGTGGAACTGCAAAACGAGAAGCAGCGCGTGATCGTGTCGCGCACCGAGCTGGAGACCGGCCTTTTCGCGCTGGGCCGCTTATTGAGTGTCGATCCGCAGCGAAAAATCGAGCTGGCCGACCAGGTGCAATTCTTTGAAACGCCTGACGTCTCCGCCGATCGAACCCTGGAGCACGCTTACGCCACGCGTCCCGAACTGCGCCAGATTGCGGCCCAGACAGCGCAGGCGCAACTGGCCCTGAAGGCCGCCGCGGAAGAGCGGCTGCCGAAACTCACGTTGAGTGGCGGCTGGTCGGAGCAGGGCCTCACGCCCACCAGTGTCATTCCGGTGTACCAATATCAGGCAAGCCTGGATGTTCCGCTTTTCACCGGCGGGCGGATCGGGGCCGAGCGCGCCAAAGTAGAAATATCCTTGCGCCAGCTCAAACAGCAGGAACAGGCCGCGCGCGACTCGATCGCGCTGGAGGTGAAGACCGCCATCGCCCAACTGGCGGCGGCGCGCAACGAAGTCAAGGTGGCCAATCTGGGAGTGGACCTGGCGCGCCAGGAGGTGGACCAGGCCCGCGACCGCTTTCAGGCCGGTGTCGCCAACAACATCGAGGTGGTGAACGCGCAGAACGAGCTGGCGCGCGCCAACGATAATCAGATCTCGGCGCTCTATAGCTATAACCAGGCGCGGGCGGACCTGGCGCACTCCGAGGGGCAAATGGAGGCGATCTACGCCAAGTAGGCACATCAATCCGTGGATCATCGCTTTCACGGTGATGCTGGCGACCTTCATGGAGGTGCTCGACACCAGCGTGGCGAACGTGGCGCTACCGCACATCGCGGGCAACCTTTCGGCCTCCACTGACGAAGCCACCTGGATGCTGACCTCCTACCTGGTTGCCAATGCCATCATCCTGCCGATGGGCGGGTGGTTCAGCATGCTGATGGGCCGCAAGCGGTTCTACATGATCTGCGTGACGCTGTTCACCGTCAGCTCGTGTCTGTGCGGCCTGGCGCCCACGCTGGGCTCGCTGATTTTCTTTCGCGTGTTGCAGGGCATGGGCGGCGGCGCCTTGCAGCCCATGTCGCAGGCCATCCTGGTGGAAACTTTCCCCCGCGAGAAGCACGGCATGGCAATGGCGATCTTCGGTATGGGCGTGGTGCTGGCGCCGGTGATCGGCCCCACACTGGGCGGTTGGCTCACCGACGACTTCTCCTGGCGCTGGATCTTCTTCATCAATATTCCGGTCGGCCTGCTTTCGCTGCTGATGACCCAGGTGCTGGTGTTCGATCCACCCTACCTGGTGCGCCGGAGTTTCCGCGACGGTCTGAAAATCGACTACACGGGTTTTGGACTGCTGGCGCTCGGGCTGGGCTCGCTCGAAGTGGTGCTCGATGAAGGGCAAAAAGAAGACTGGTTCGGCTCGCAATTCATCATCGGGTTCGCCATCGTGGCCGCCGTCTGCCTGGTCGCAGTTGTGTTCTGGGAGCTGCGGCACGACCACCCGGTGATCGATTTCCGCGTGCTCAAAGTGCGCAATTTTACCTTGGGCACGCTCTCCATGCTGGTGCTGGGCTTCGTTCTCTACGGCAGCACCATGCTGCTGCCGGTGCTCCTGCAAACGCTGCTGGGCTATACCGCCATGCTAAGCGGGCTGGTGCTCTCGCCGGGCGGCCTGGTGGTGATCGTCTGCATGCCGATGGTGGGCGTTCTGCTGCGCCATTTCCAGGCCCGCTGGCTGGTGATTTTCGGCGTGCTGGTGTCGGCCGGCGGGCTGCTGATCATGTCCCGGTTCAACCTTTATATCGATTACGCTACCGCGGTCTGGAGCCGCATGGTGCAGAGCGCCGGCATGGCGTTCTTATTCGTCCCCATCAGCGTGGCGGCGGTGGCGATGGTGCCCAGGGACCGCATGAACTACGCCACCGGCCTGTTCAACCTGGCGCGCAACATCGGCGGTAGTTCCGGCATCGCCACCGTAACCACGCTGCTGGCGCGGCGGTCTCAGATGCATCAGCAGGTGTTGACGGCGCATCTAACGCCTTATAATGCGGCCTATCGGGACGCGATGGTTCACACCACCGAACTGTTGCACACGCACGGCGCCACCATGCCGGACGCCGCCCGGCAGGCCGGCGGGCTCCTCTACGGCGGCCTGCTGCGCCAGTCCGCCATGCTGGCCTTCGCCGATGCGTTCTGGGTGATGGCGCTGTTGTTTCTTTTGATTATTCCTTTTATGTTTTTGATGAAGCGGACCGGCCCCACGCGCGGCCCGCTGGTGATGGAGTGACGTAATATGGCCGAATCGAGAGTCGCAATGCCGGAAACGGAAGAACGGCCCGCCGTGGCGGAGCCCGAGAAGAAATCGCCGGTGCGGTTTGTGGTGGCGATCCTGCTCGTGATCGCGGTTGGGGTGGGGGTGTGGGCTTACTTTCATTACCGCAACCGCGTCTCGACCGACGACGCGGAAGTGGATGGGCACATCACCTCCATCGCACCCAAGATAAGTGGCAACGTGGTCGACGTGCTGGTGAACGACAATCAGCCGGTGAAGGCGGGTGACGTGCTGGTGCGCATCGACCCGCGCGACTACCAGGCGCGGGTTGACCAGGCGAAAGCCGCACTGGCGGAGCAGGAGAGCAAGTTGCGGGCGGCGCAGGTGGGCGTGCCGTTAACCGATCTCACCACCGAATCCGGCCAGACTTTGGCTTCGGCCGGGGTGGCGGACAGTGAAGCGGAACTCGACCGCGCGCGCCTGGCCTACGAAGAGGCCTCCAGCTCCGACCTGGCTTATGCCGAAGCCAACGTACGCGCGCGCCAGGCCAGCAACGATCGCGCTCAGGCCGACCTGGCGCGCATGAAGCCGCTGGTGGACAAAGCCGAAATCTCGCAACTGCAATATGACGCCTATGTGGCGTCGGCCAAAGTGGCGGATAGCGAGCTGAAGGCCGCCCAGGAAAAGCTGGCATCGGCCAGGAAGGACGCCGCGATCAAGGAAGCGTCGCTGGCGGCCGCCGGAACCCGCGTTGCGCAGGCGAAAGCGCAGCTCTCCGCCTCGGTGGCGAACCGCAAACAGGTGGCCGTCCGCACGGCCGACGTCGGCACAGCGCAGGCGGCCATCGAGGACAAACGCGCGGCGCTCGAAGCCGCCGAACTGCAACTCAGCTACACCACCATCACCGCGCCCATTGACGGCGTGGTAACGCACAAGAGCGTGGAAGTCGGCCAGATGCTGCAGCCCGGCCAAGGCATCATGGCCCTGATCCCCCTGAACGATACCTGGGTCGTCGCCAATTTCAAGGAGACCCAACTCGCCCAGGTGCGTGCCGGCCAGCGGGCGGAGGTTCACGTGGATATGTACGGCACTACCGTCGACGGCCACGTGGATTCCATCTCCGGCGCCACCGGCGCCAGCATGAGCCTGTTGCCGCCCGAGAACGCAACCGGCAACTTTGTCAAAGTGGTGCAACGCATTCCGGTGAAGATCGTGGTGGACCAGCGTAAGGGCGTGGTGCTGCGGCCCGGCATGAACGTGGATGTGACGATCTACACGAAGTAGGGGAACAACCGGCAGGGCCCGCGCGGCTTCGGCAAGTCGGGGACCTGCCTCACTTTCTACCTGATCCTCTCGTCTTTTTCGATCTTGCCGTCGCGGATGTGGATGACGCGCCAGGCGTGCTGCGCGATATCGTGCTCGTGGGTGACCAGAATGATGGTGTTGCCCTGCTCGTGCAGCCGTTCGAACAGGGCCATGATTTCGTTGCCGGTGGCCGTATCCAGGTTGCCGGTCGGCTCATCGGCCAGCAGGATGGACGGGTTGTTGACCAGGGCGCGGGCGACGGCCACCCTCTGGCGCTGGCCGCCGGACAGCTCATTGGGCTTGTGCAGCATGCGCTGTTCCAGGTCCACATGCCGCATCGCCTGCTTGGCCCGCTCCATGCGTTCGGTGGCGGACATGCCGGCGTAGATCAGCGGCAGTTCGACATTGTGCAGCGCCGTGGCGCGCGGCAACAGATTGAAGGTCTGGAAAACGAAACCGATTTCCTTGTTGCGGATGCGGGCCAGTTCATCGTCCGTCATCTCGCTCACCAGGTTGCCGTTGATGAAGTACTGCCCCTTGGTGGGCGTGTCGAGGCAGCCGATCAGGTTCATCAGCGTCGATTTGCCGGAACCGGAAGGCCCCATGATGGCGACATATTCGCCACGCTTGATTTCGATATCGACGCCTGAAACCGCGTGGATCTCCTGATCGCCCATCACGTAGGTCTTCCAGAGATCGTAAGTGCGGATGACCACCCCGTCCCGCTTGAGCTGCTCGGCGCGCTCCTGTAATGAGTTGTCGACGACGGCTGACATAAGAGATCTCGAATCCTAACTGGTCGCGGCAATAACCGGTGCCTTGTTATCGACCTTAACCTGGGCCCCGTTCTTGATGGTGCGGATCACCTGGTAGGAGCCGGTGACGATCTGGTCGCCCTGCTTCAACCCATTGAGGACTTCAATGTCGGTGGCGCCCGTGATGCCGGTGTCTACTTTGCGGAATTCCGCTTTGCCGCCGTTGACGACAAAGACGCCCTGGAGTTCCTCTTTGCGCGCTTTTTCGGCGGCGGGGTCCGGCTTGGTGGCGGCCTGCGCGCTGGACGATGAACCGGGCTTGGGTTGCTCCAGGTCGCCGCGCTGCCGGATGGTGAGCGCCTGAATGGGGATGGTCAGCGCGTTGGAACGCGTCGCCGTGGTGATCTTGGCGGTGCAGGAAAGGCCCGGCCGAACCTCGGACGGCGGATTATCCATCGCGATGACCACCTTGAAGTCCTTGGCCTCCTGGTCGGAGATGGCGCTTTGCGAAGCCGCGAGGCCGGTCGAGCGCAGAATGGCGGTGTCCCCGATTTCCGTCACGTGCCCCTTGAAGGTCTTATTGGGAATGGCGTCGATGGCGATGTCCGCTACCTGGCCCAGGTGCACGCTCACGATATCCGTCTCATCGGCCTTGACCTCGGCCGTGATGACGGACATGTCGGCGATGGTCATGATGACGGTTCCTTCGGCATTCTGGATACCCGGCACCACCGATTCGCCGACGCGCACAGGCAGGTTAGTGACCACGCCATCGAGCGGCGCAAAAGTGTCGAACTTGCGCAGCACGTCCGCGAAGCGCGCGAGATTGGCGCGCGCCTGGGTGATGTGCCGCTGGGCGGAAGCAACCTGCGCCGCGTTCTGCTCGCGTGTGGCTCTGGCCTGGAGAATGCGGGTCTGGGATTGCGCGATCTGCGCCTCCTGCGCTTCGTAGGTGAATTTCTTAAGCTCGAAATCCTGGCGAGCAAGCAGTTTGTCGTTGAACAACTCCTGGGCGCGATCGTAGTCGGCCTTCATGCGATCCAGATCGGCTTTGTCGTGGTCGAGCCCGGCCTGCATGGTGCGGATGTTTTCGTCGGCCACTTTGAGTCCGGCCTCCTGCGCGGTCAAGTCGGCCTCTGAAGAGCTGACGGTGGCCTGTTGCGCCGCCACGTCGGCCGCGGGTTGGGTGTTCTCCAGTCGCGCCAGCAGTTGGCCCTTGCGGACGTGATCGCCTTCCTTGACCAGGATTTCCGTGATGATGCCTCCAAAGTTGGCGCCGATATTAATGTAGTTTTTAGGCTTGATTTCGCCAGAGGCAGTGACGATGGCGGTCAGGTCGCCGCGCGTCACCTGTCCGGTCTGCACCGTGACCAGGCCGCGCTTGCTATAAACCGTGCTTGCATAAACTCCGACGGCGGCCACAAGGAGGGCCGCCAGTGTGATGATTACCTTCCACTTAGTTTTCACGACGAATGTCCTATCACCGCTTTAGACGCAATTTTGCAGGTGGGAGTTCACCCTTTATTTTACAACGCCAGCCCGCAACTTCCGCTGCGGAAGCTTCCCTGGCCATCCAGAAGACGCTGGGAGCGGTGAGAAGTTAGCGGGATCGATCTGCTTCCGGGGAGCAATCCAAGGTGCCAAAACGGGAATGGGCGCCGATCGGGAATGCTTCGCTAGGCGAAGAAATTGCCCATTTTGCGGAACTTGGCGTAGCGGTGTTCCACCAGTTGCTCACCGCTCAGCCCGGAAAGATCGAGCAGGCTGTTGTGGAGGGCTCTACGCAGATTATCGGCCGCGATCTCGGGGTCCTCCTGCGCGCCGCCCGGCGGTTCGGGGACGATTATGTCGATGAGACCGAGGTGGTCCATATCCTCCGCAGTGAGACGCAACGCGGCAGCGGCCCGCTCAGCCTTGCCGGAATCGCGATAAATGATGGATGCGCAGCTCTCCGGTGAAATTACACTGTAAACCGCATTTTCGAACATCAGGACGGTGTTGCCGATGCCTAGCGCGAGCGCCCCTCCCGAGCCGCCCTCGCCAATGCAGGCCACGACGACCGGGACCGGCAGCCGCGCCATCTCGCGCAGGTTGTGGGCGATGGCTTCCGCCTGGCCGCGCTCTTCGGCGTCGATTCCCGGGTAGGCGCCGGTGGTATCCAGAAAAGTGATCACCGGGCGGCCGAACTTGGCAGCCATCTGCATCACCCGCAAAGCCTTGCGGTAGCCCTCCGGCTTCGGCATGCCGAAGTTGCGTTGCAGCCGTTCTTTCGTGTTGCGGCCTTTTTCTTCCGCCACGATGACAATCGGCCGGCCCTCGAAACGCGCCATGCCGGCGATGATGGCGGGGTCGTCGGCAAACGAGCGGTCGCCATGCACTTCCTGGAAATCGGTGAACAGCCGATCCATGTAGTCGAGCGAATGCGGCCGCTTGGGATGACGGGCCAGTTGCACACGCCGCCAGGCAGGATGAGGCTCAGGCGGAGGCGTCGGCTCCTCGGGCGTGATGTCGGAATCCATCCCTAAACATCTTACCAGTGGATCGGGCTGGCACAAGGCCGGGACGAGGGCCCGGCTTGACACGAAGGATCATTAGATTGAATCTAAAGTTATACCATGTCCAGTTTCGGCGCCGAGTTACGACAGGCCTTTTGCAAGGCGGATGTGCGGCCCACGGTGCAGCGCTACGCGGTGCTACAGTACCTGGCAGGGCACGGCGTCCACGCGACGGCGGAGGAGATCTTTCGTGCGGTGAACCGCCAGGATCCGCGGGCGTCGCGCGCCACTGTTTACAACAGCTTGAAATCACTGGCCCGCGGCGGTCTGGTACGGGAGGTGGCTTCCGCGGGCAAGGCCGCGCGTTTTGACGCCAGCCTGCATCCGCACCATCATTTTGTATGCGAGCGCTGTGGGGAAGTGGAGGACATCGCCTGGTTCGAACTCCCAGCCACGGGACAACCACCGCTGGGAGGGCGCCGGGTGCGGAGTTTCGAGGTAGTGTTCCGCGGCGTTTGTGAGAAATGCGGCGGGTCGCAGCCACTGACAGGAGAGAAGGCATGAATCTAGCGCAGAAGCAATGCAAGCCGTGCACGGGCGGAGTGCCGGCGCTACAAGGCGAAGAATTGGCGCGACTGCAAGCGCAGTTGCAAGGTTGGCAGGTGGTCGGCGGGCACCATTTGCAGAAGATGTTTGCGTTCCCGGATTTCCTTTCGGCGCTGGCTTTCGTCAACCGCGTCGGGGCGCTGGCGGAGCGGGAAGGCCACCATCCGGACCTCTACCTGGCTTGGGGACGGGTGGAGGCCAAGATCTGGACGCACAAAATCGACGGCTTGACCGAGAGCGACTTTATTCTGGCGGCCAAGATCGACACGGTACTGGAATCTTAAAGAACACGGGAGAAGCAGCGGACATGTTGGGCGTTGGGCAGAAGTTTCCTACTTTTTCCTTGCAGGCGACGGTGAGCTTGGAGAAGGGCAAGACGTTTCGCACCGTTACCGAGCAGGATTATCCCGATAAGTGGAAGGTCTATTTCTTCTGGCCGAAGGACTTCACTTTTGTGTGCCCGACGGAGATCGCGGCTTTCGGTAAGCTGGCCAAGGATTTCGCCGACCGCGACGCGCAGGTGCTGGGCGGCAGCACGGATTCCGAATTCGCTCACCTGGCCTGGCGGCAGCACCACACGGACCTGACCGCGCTGCCATTTCCCATGCTGGCCGATATCAAGCGCGAATTGTGCGCGGAATTGGGGATTCTGGACCCGCAGGAGGGAGTGGCGCAGCGAGCCACGTTCGTGGTGGATCCCCACAACGTGATTCGCTTCGTTTCGGTGAACGACCTGTCGGTGGGCCGCAATCCACACGAGGTGCTGCGCGTGCTGGACGCTCTGCAAACCGATGAGCTTTGCCCGTGCAACTGGCACAGGGGCGAACCGGTGCTTCAGGTGGGCGTATAGCCTTGCGCGGGCTATTGCGAGGCGCCGGCTGTGCGCTTGAGATCCCGGTCGATCCTTTCGATGTAGCGGATGGTTTCGCGGTAGGGCGGAATTTGGTTATGATATTTCTCGAGTGCGTCGGGGCCGGCATTGTACGCCGCCAGCGCGTGCCATAGGTGCCCATCGTATTTCAGCAGCAGGTCGCGCAGGTAGCGGGCCCCGGCATCGACGTTTTGGGCCGGGTCGCTCGGATCGGCGCCCAGACCCTGGGCTGTGACCGGCATGAGTTGCATTAGCCCCACGGCGCCCTTGGGTGACAATGCCCGTGGATCGAACCCGGATTCCGCAGCCATGACGCTGCGAACCAACCGGCGCGGCAACCCGTATTTGTCGGCTGCGGCATCTGCCAGTTGCTGCGGAGCCATCGAGGTAACGGAGTCCGGTTTTTCAGATTTGCCCTGGGGAGCGGATTCGGGCGCGGCCATGCCGTCCGGTTCGAAGCCGACGATGGCGGAGGCCGCCAGTTCCGTGTAGCCGGCACCCGAATACAGCCGGACTTGAGAGCCTGCCAGCTCGTGGCTGTCCACGTGCAAGCGAGATCCACTAGCGAAGACGGCGAATTCCCCCGCCCACCCTGTAGTGGCCGCAATCAGCCAGATGATTGGCGCAAAACGCATGACCATCTTATATTGTGACGCAAGCGACGCCGCTAGCGTGCAGTTTCGTGGAGTTTTTTGCGATTTGTTATCGTAAAGGGGGCCCCTGAGGTATGCCGTTTCACATCCAACCGATTCGGGAGATTCTGGTCCGGCCAGCTCTGCCACCTTCGCTCTCCCGGATGATGGAGTTGGCCTACAACATTATATGGAGCTGGGAACCGTTGCAGCGCGCCGTCTTCCGGCGCCTGGACCCGGCGTTGTGGCGGGAGTGCGGATACAACCCGGTGCTGATGCTGGGCCGCGTCTCGCAAGCGACCCTGGACAAGGCGGCCGCCGATGCCCGCTACCTGGCGCTCTACAAACTGGCTTGCGAAACCTTCGATGCGCACATCAAGAAGCCGCCGCCGCCGGCCGATGGCAAGCTGATTGCCTATTTTTCCGCGGAGTATGGCCTCACCGAGTGCTTGCCGGTGTATTCGGGCGGTCTGGGAATTCTTTCCGGCGATCATCTGAAGTCTTCGAGCGACCAGGATTACCCGCTGGTGGGCATCGGGCTGCTCTATCAGCAAGGGTATTTCCGCCAGGCGCTGAATCCGGACGGGTGGCAGCAGGAGCGCTACCCCATCAACGATTTCTACACGCTCCCGTTGTCCCCGGTCAAGAACGCGGAAGGCAATGACCTGAAAGTCAGCGTGCAGTTGCCCACCGGCGATGTGTACATCCAGGTGTGGAAACTGGACGTAGGGCGCATCGCGCTCTACCTGCTGGATACCAACATTCCGGAAAACGTCCTGCCGCAGGATCGCAACATCGCCGACGCGCTCTATGGCGGCGACATCGATACTCGCATCCGCCAGGAGATCGTGTTAGGCATCGGCGGCATGCGGGCGCTGAAGGCCGTCGGTCTCAAGCCCACCGTGTTCCACATGAACGAGGGGCACTCGGCGTTCCTGGTCCTCGAGCAAGTGCGGCATTACATGGGCGAGGACAGACTCAGCTTCGAGGAGGCGCTGGAGGCTGCCCGCTCCAGCAATGTGTTCACCACCCACACGCCGGTGCCGGCGGGCATCGATCTGTTCGACCCCGGCATGATGTACCACTACTTCTCCGCGTACTGCGGCGAGATCGGCATCGACTTCAACCAGTTGATGGGGCTGGGCAGACGCAACCCGTTCGACCGCGACGAACGGTTTTCGATGGCCGTGCTGGCGTTGAAGACGTCGGCCTACCGCAACGCGGTGAGCCGGCTGCACCGCAACATCTCGCAGGAAATGTTTCATGACCTGTGGCCGCAATTGCCGGTTTGGGAAGTTCCGATCACTTCGGTCACCAACGGCGTTCATGCGCCGAGCTGGCTGAATGGCGACCTGGCGGGGCTGTACGATCAGTATCTGGAGCCGGACTGGCGCGAGCGGTTCAACGACGCCTCGATTTGGGAGCAGGTGAAAGACATCCCCGACGAGGAACTGCTGGAAGCGCACCGGCGGCGGAAGCGGCGCTTGGTAGCCTTCGTACGAGAGCAGCAGAGTTCCTCGGCCGTGCGCCGCCAGGCCGCGGTGGCGGAAGTGCGGCGCGCCAGCGAAGTGCTGGACCCGAACGCCTTCACCATCGGTTTTGCCCGCCGCTTCGCCACCTACAAGCGCGCCACGTTGCTGTTTCGCGATGTCGAGCGCCTCAAGCGCATCCTCCTCCACAAGGAGATGCCGGTGCAGATTGTCGTCGCCGGTAAGGCGCACCCCAAGGATCAGCCCGGCAAGACCTTCATTCGCGAAATTGTCCAGCTTTCGCGCGATCCCGAGCTGTGGAAGCACCTGGTCTTCGTGGAAGACTATGACATGAAGGTGGCGCGGGAGCTGGTGCAGGGCGTGGATTTGTGGGTGAACAATCCGCGCCGCGGCGAAGAGGCGTGTGGCACCAGCGGCATGAAGGCCGGCATTAATGGCGTGCTCAACCTCAGCATTCTGGACGGCTGGTTCGACGAGGCCTACGAGCACTCGGGCGGCTGGGCGATCGGCGAACGCGAACCGTACTCCGAAGACCAGGACGCGCTGCACGCCAGCGCCATTTATTACCTGCTCGAAAACGAGATTGTGCCCATATTCTTCGAGCGGCGCGACCAGGCGCCGCGCGAGTGGGTGCGGCGCATGAAGCAAGCGCTGATGTGCATCACCCCGCAGTTCGATTGCCGACGCATGGTGAAGGAATACATGGATCAGTTGTACCAGCCGGCTCACGAGCAGCACATCCGCGCCGTAGCCGGGCAGTTCAGCCTTACGCACGAAAGGGCGCAATGGAACGCGCGCGTGCGGGAAGTCTGGGAGCGGGTACGATTCATGGATTTCGGTGACGGCCCGACCGGTTCCTGGATCAGCGGCAAGCCGGTTCCGGTGCGCGCTACGATCGATCTGGCCGGATTGAAGCCGGAGGACGTGAGGGTGGAACTGGTGATGGGTCGGGTGAACAGCAATGGACATCTGGAAGAAACCGAGGTGATGGTGCTGCCGGTGTTCGAGCAGCAGGGCGCGGCGACCGTATTCGGCAAGGAGATCCTGCCCGATCGCACCGGCCGGCTCGGCTACGCCCTCCGCGTCAGCCCGAACCATTTCGACGACCCGCTGACACGACCCTGCACCAACCTGTTGAAGTGGAGTTCGGGGGGGTAGGAACTGGGGGCACGGTGGAAGACTGGTTCACACTACTATTACTCTTATTTTGAGGGGGGATGCAGTTATACCTTTTGAGGGGGGATGCAATCACACCCCGTTCCGTGGTATGTATGAGTTTAGGCACCGGCGGGAAGCCGACCCTGTTCGGCAACATAGTTGGGTACCCCGCCCCAGCCCCTCGAGTGATCCCACGTCGCCCACTTGGCCCATCGACCGGCCTGCGGCGGATGTGGCTCGTGTTGGAATTCGTCGACGCCCGGAATAATTGATTCGACAATCGAAGGCTCTCTTCTCCCGCATATACGGAGTAATCCTCCATGGACAGCGATCGCAAATACAGACAACACGGGTACATGGACTCGGACCGCGACGGCAGGGGCCCCCGGGACGATCGTCCCAAGCCGCAAGGTCCGCGTCCCCCCATCGATGTGACCGGCCCCCGCTTGCCGCGTCTGGTTCAACATGTAGCGGCCTCCCGCTGCTATAACTGCTCCACCGCGCTGCCGGAGGGCACCGATTTCAACGGCGCCTGCCCGAAGTGCAATGTGGCGCTGCACTGTTGCAAGCAGTGCTCGCACTTCGAGCCCTCCACGCGCTTTCAGTGTTTGAAGCCCATTCCGGTGCGCATCGCGGTGAAAGACGCGGCCAACGAGTGCAACCTGTTCACGCCGCGCGTGACGGTGGCGCGCGAAGGAACCTCGAACGGCTCGGGCACCCAACCCCTGGGGCAGGGCGGTCCACCCGCGCCGCGGAATCCGGAAGACGCGCGCAGTGCCTTCGACAAATTGTTCAAGAAGCTGTAGCGTGGGGCGCAGTCACGTGGCGCACGCATTCGTGCGTGCATCGTCGAGATTCGTCTCGACGTTTCCTCTCCCTGGCAAATCGGTTGCCGGCGCCAGCGGCTCAACAGGGGAGTAGCAAATTGCTGATGCGATTTCTGGTCAAGGCAGTGCGCGGGTTGCATTGCACCATCGGCATCAGCACGCCGCCTCCCGAGCAGGAACGCTTCTACGTATTTGTGTGGCTTGGCATCGGTGTCCTGATGGTGCTGTTCTTCCTCGGCATGCTGTGGGTGATGCAGTGAGCTTCGGAGCCGCGGCCGTGAGGGAGCGGTACCCAATAAGTCGGCGTGCGTCTTTCCAGTAAAGGAGCAAATTGGACCCATGAAGCCATTCCTCGCAGCCGTGGCCTTTACCGTGGTGGCACTGGGGCAGGTGCCGCACCAGCACCACCCGCCGTCATCGGAAGAGTATGCCAAGGTGTTGGAAGACCCGTCGCGGGATGAGTGGCAGAAGCCGCACGAAGTGGTGATGGCCCTCGAGTTGAAGCCCACCGAAACCGTCGCCGATATTGGTGCCGGCACCGGCTATTTCGCACGGCGTTTCGCCCTCCACGCCGCCAAAGTCTACGCCGTCGATATCGACGCCAGGTTGCTCGCCATCGCCGGCGACAAGGCTCCGGCGAATCTGGTCACAGTGCTGTCTGCGCCGGACGACGCTCGGCTGCCGGCCGATTCCATCGATACGATTTTCTTCTGCGACGTGCTGCATCACATCGAAAACCGCCCGGCGTATTACGCGAAGCTGGCCGCGGCGCTGAAAAAAGGCGGGCGCATCGTGGTGATCGATTTCTACAAGAAGGATCTGCCTGTGGGACCGCCGCCGGCGATGAAACTCTCAGAGGAGCAAGTGATCGCCGAGTTTCAGCAGGCCGGATTCGCCCTTTCCAAGCGGCTGCAGATTCTGCCCTACCAATATTTCTTGTTCTTCGAAAAGCGGTAGGTAAGTGGGGCAGGCGCTTTCGCCTGCCAACGGACCACAGTCTCCTCGGCGGGCAGCGAGCGGCGCTACCAAGCGGGCCTCGACACAGCTTGCTACCCGCTTAAAACGGCACGTCGTCGTCGGTGATGCCCTGGTTCATGTCGTCGGGCGGGGCTGGGGGCGCGCCGGCTTGCGGGCGGCCGGTCGCGCGGGGCATCGATACCACGCGTTCCCCTTCACCGCCGGGAGCGCCGCCGCCTTCGCCGCGGCTGCTCAGCAGAATCAGGTCTTCGCAAATCACCTCGGTGGTGTAGCGCTTCTGGCCGTCTTTATCGTCCCAGCTTCGCGTCTGCAAGCGCCCTTCGATGTAGACGTGGGTACCCTTGGTCAGATAGTTGGCGCGGTTTTCGGAACGCCACAGCACGCAGCGGTGCCACTCGGTTTCTTCCTTCCACTCGCCCGTCTGCTGGTCCTTCCACCGCCGGTTGGTGGCCACGGTGAAATTGGAGACCGCCGTGCCGGATTGCGTGTACTTGGTCTCGGCATCCTTGCCGAGATTTCCCAGCAATATGACTTTGTTGACGCTTCGGGTTGCCATCTTATCCTGAACTGTATCACAACCCGCGGCCGCAAACCGGGACGGGCTCGAATTTCGCCGCTCTTGCGAAACTTCGTGCCTGTACGCGGTTTGAGCCGGCGGCCACCGAGCCGGCCGCTACTGCACAACGTGCGCCGTCAGCACGACGAACAACGCCTGGTCGTGCGACACGCCAATCCGCCCGACCACCACTTTCTCACCCTCTTTGACGTCCACGCTTGCGTTGAGGTTCAAGGGGTGGCCAAGGTCGGGCCAACGGATGGACGCCTCCATGCCGTCCAGCCGCACTGTCGATCCATCTTGAGCCAGCCCGACACGGCGAATCATAAAGTGGGTCAGGACTACTGTTCCAGGGCCAGGGCCGGTCGCTCCGCTCTCGCTGTTGGCCGCCGCCAATTCCCCGGTGCGGGAGCGCAACTCGATCAGATCCACCTGCCGGTAATTCTTGAATGGAAACGCGCCCTTGAGTTGAGTCACCACACTCTCCAGTTCCTTGGGAACGGGGTTGCCCAAGCCGCTTTCGGCGTCGCTGCCCATTATCAGGTTGACCGTCAACTCGATGTTCTTCGGCGCCGCCGACGGCACGTCCAACTGCTTGACGGCGTCCTCAATCACCGCCATCGCGCCTTTTTCCGCGGTAACGGCGATGGCGCGCATCTGGATATTCTCGTTTCCCTGTCCGCCAAGAGCGCGCACGAGGGCCATCACCGGCCCAGGATCGGCATATTTCAATACGAAGAGCTTTTCCACGGAGGCGGCCCTCTTCGCCAGCCGCTCTTCCACCATCCGGTTCACCTGTTCGTCCGACACAGCGGGCGGTTTCGTTTGAGCGTTCTTGTTATCCTGCGCCGCCCAAGACAAGGCAGCCAGCATCAGTACGGCAGCGATTCGTTTCATCGTTCTTCTCCCTTTTCTTCGAATAGCCAATAGATCACTACGTTCGGGTCGTCGGTCGCCAGTTGCACCATGCGCACCGGGGAATCCTCGACGGGCCGCGAGAGAACTGGATCGACCTCGTGGTTGACAGACGAAAGCGTCTGTCCCACTGTGCCGACGGACGATTCGTAAACGAGTGGGGCAGGCGCTTTCGCCTGCCAACCGGTTTTTTCACGGCTTCTGGGGCGCCTGTTACTTCCAGACTCGCGCTGCGCCACCCGTTCCTCCGGCGGCGCGACAGCCACTACCCGCGGCGTCTCCGGCGCGGGCAAAACGTTCGGCCTCACCACCAACCAGACCACCCACGCCGCCGCGGCGACAGCCAGCCCGGCCGCCCAAGCCCACGCCACCCGCCGTTGCGGCGGTTTCGCCAACTCCGCCAGCACGCGCTCGCGCACGGCCGCATAGTGCGCCGCCACCAGCGGTTCCGCATGCACTTCGCGCAATCCATCGAGCTCCAGGCGCAGATCCGCCGCCAGAGCGCTACACGCCGCACACTTGCTCAAGTGCCGTTCCACGGCGTCCGCTTCACTCGTTTCCAGGTCGCCGCCGGCAAACAGCGCGACCCGCTCTTCCCACCGCGCACAACTCATAAGCGCCTCCGCGAATAGCGCTCTACAAAATCCCGCATCTTCAGGCGGGCCTTGGAAATCTGCGACCGCACCGTGACCACGCTCGATCCCAACACGCCCGCCACCTCCGCGGTCGAGAGCCCTTCCAGATCCCGCAGCACCAGCGCCGCGCGTTCCTTTTCGGAGAGCATCCGCAAGCTGCGCAGCAGCAGCGCCCTCCGCTCGGCCTCGCCCGCGCTCTGCTGCGGATCGCCGCCGTCGGCCAACTCCGCCGCGTCTTCCACCGGAACCGTGCTCAGCCGGCGCCGCCGCGCATCGTGGCACACATTCACCGTCACCCGGTAAAGCCAGGCGGCCAGGTTGCCGGCCTCGATCTTGCCGAGGTTGCGGTAGAGCCGCAGGAACACTTCCTGCGAAGCGTCCTGGGCGTCTTCAAGATTTCCCGCCAGACGGTAGGCCGTCCCCAGCACCAGGCGTTCATGGCGGCGCATCAGTAGATCGAATGCCGCCCGGTCGCCGGCGCGTGCGGCTTCGAGCGCGCTGTCCCGGCCTTCCGGTTCCTCGCCCGCTTCCACCGCCGCCAGCGCCAGAGTTTTCATCCTCTATCAGATAAACTGCCGGCACGCCTAAAGCGTGGATGCGATTTTCGGTCGAAATGTCCTCGCCGGGCCAGTGAGCCGACTGCGCATCCGCCAGCTTCGCCGCTCCGGAAGGTTGCTGCGCCCACAGCCAATCCACGCTACACTGGCCCCTAGACCTTTCCATGACCACCACCCCGCCCGGCGCGCCACCCTCCCACGCCCAGTACGACACCCGGTTTTTCGGCCATCCGCGCGGCCTGGCAACGCTGTTCTTCACCGAGATGTGGGAGCGCTTCAGCTACTACGGCATGCGCGCCATCCTCATCTATTACATGACCGACAAAATCGTCAAGGGCGGCCTGGGCTTCAACGACGATAAGGCCGGCGCAGTCTACGGCCTCTACACCGCCATGGTCTACCTGCTGTGCCTGGGCGGTGGATGGGTGGCGGACCGCATCGTCGGTCAACAGCGCGCCGTGCTGGCGGGCGGCCTGTTTATCGCCGCCGGCGAGTTCTGCCTGATGGGGCCGAGTCAGGCCTCGTTCTATCTCGGGCTGGTGCTGTTGATGGTTGGTACGGGCCTGCTCAAAGGCAATGTCAGCACCATCGTCGGGCAACTCTACCGGCAGGGCGATCCGCGGCGCGATTCCGGGTTTTCCATTTTCTACATGGGAATCAACATCGGCGCGCTGATTTCCCCCATCTTCTGCGGTTGGGTAGGCGAGCGGATCAGTTGGCGGCTGGGCTTCGGCCTGGCCGGCCTCGGCATGCTGGCCGGCGTCATTCAATATGTGCTCGGCGGCAAGTACCTGGGCGATTCCGGCCTGCGCCCCGCATCCACCGGCAATGCTGCTGCCGACGTCCGCCAGCGCCGCAACGCCATATGGGCCGTGAGCGCCGGCCTGGCGGTATTCGCCATACTCGGCATTCTGGGCGCCACCGGCGTCATCGCCTTCACCGCATCGCTGATCTCCGATTCGTTGGGCTGGGCCTTGCTGGGCATCTCGGTGGTGGTGTTTGCGTGGCTGATTTTTTCGCACACCTGGACGGCGGAAGAACGCAAGCGCTCGGCGGCCATCCTGGTGCTGTTCGTGGCGTCGGCGGTTTTCTGGGCATCCTATGAGCAGGCAGGCTCGTCCCTCAGCCTGTTCGCCGAGCGCAGCACGGATCGCCACATCTTCGGCTTCGAATTTCCCGCGAGCTGGTTTCAGTTCGTGCAGCCGGTTTTCGTGATCGCGCTCGCCCCGGTCTTCGCGTGGCTTTGGATGGCGCTGAACCGTCGCCACGCCGAGCCGTCCAGCCCCGCCAAGTTTGCGCACGGTTTGTTCTGGGCTGGCATGGCGATCGCCATCCTGGTACCCGCGGCCATGATGGCCGCGCATGGCGCGCTGGTATCGTCCTGGTGGCTCACCGGCACCTATTTCCTCCAGACTATCGGCGAGCTGTGCCTCAGCCCTGTCGGGTTGAGCGCCATGACCAAGCTGGCGCCCGCGCGCGCGGCCGGTTTCATGATGGGCATCTGGTTCCTCTCCATCAGCATCGGCAACTGGATGGCGGGCAAAGCCGCATCGCTCTATAGCTCGATCCCTCTGCCGTCGCTGTTCGGCATGGTCGCCGGCTGCACCATCGTCGCCGCGCTAGTTCTGGTGCTGCTGATCCGGCCCACCGTGCGGCTGATGTCGGGCGTGCACTAGTGGGGCCAATGCCCGGCTGGCCGTTCAGGCTTCGCCAAGCTTCGGTGTTCGCAATCGATGGAGCAGGAAAATGCCACTGGCCAGCATAAAGGGGGCGGTTACGGTCCCCGGAAAGTAGCGCCATTCGAGCAGACTGAGGGTAATGTGGCTGAGTCCGTTCAGAACGCCCCCAAAGAGAGCGAAGAAGATGACGATTACGTAGGCCTCTGATCGTTCGCAGTAGACTCCCACGGCGCTGAGCGCGAACACCACCAGCCAGACCAGATTGAAGACGAGAAAGCGCCGTCCGCTCCACTGAATCCCGAACAAACCGGGAAAGTCAATATAGAATCTCGTCAAGTATTCTTCCGAGAAATGAAGGCAGAATAGTCCGAGCGACAGGAGGTAGAGCCACAGAATCCGTTCGCGGCACCCCTGCCAGTGCCAAAAAAGCCAAAGCAGATACGCGACGACCAATCCAACGCTCAGGCCTGCGGTCGCTCGTCCCAACCACACGGCGTTGAACGCAATTCCCATTGCGCTCAGACCGCCTGCGAAGAGGCGGCGGCGAAAACCGATGTTATGCGCTATGTCAGACATGCCGGGGGCGCGTCAGCGTGGATAATGTAGCACACAAACGCGACGCGACGAACACGATGCGAAGCATTGCAGGGCCGCAATTTCATTCTGCTCGGAACAGAAATACCCGCGCCGCGCAACTCCTCCGGCGCTAAAATAAGACTATTCCTGCTTCCCCCGAGAGCCGGGCGTGTGCCTGGGTTAGAGGAGCCGAAAAGGAAAGAATGCCCTTCGTCCATCTGCATTGCCATACCGACTACTCGCTGCTGGACGGGGCGTGCGATATCGACCGGTTGATGCAGCTCGCCGTCGAGCAGAAGATGCCGGCGGTGGCCATGACCGATCACGGCAATCTGTTCGGCGCGGTGAAATTCTATAATGCCGCCAGGAACGCCGGCGTGCATCCCGTCATCGGCTGCGAGATGTACGTGGCGCGCCAGGGCCATAAGTCGCGCTCCGAAGGCGATGGCTACAACCACCTGGTGCTTTTGTGCGAAAACCAGGAGGGCTACCGAAACCTCATCAAGCTGGTTTCGACCGGCTATCTCGACGGCTTCTATTACAAGCCGCGCGTCGATCTGGACCTGCTGGCGCAGCATTCCAAGGGGCTGATCGCGCTCTCGGCCTGCCTCAAGGGTCAAATCGCGGAGACGATTCTTTCCGACCAGTACGACGAAGCCAAACGTGTGGCCTTCACTTACGCCGATATCTTCGGCAAGAACAATTACTTTCTCGAAGTCCAGGACCATCACCTGGATCAGGACAAGCGGCTCATCCCGCAGGTGAACCGGCTTTCGCAGGAGACCGGCCTCGCGCTGGTAGTCACCAACGATTCGCACTACCTGCGCCGTGAAGACGCGCGCGCGCACGAGATCCTGCTGTGCATCCAGACCGGCAAGATGATGAGCGATCCCAACCGGATGCGCTGGAACACGCCGGACTTCTATCTGAAATCGCGCGATGAAATGATGGAGCTGTTCGGCGAGCTCCCGGACGCGCTCGATCGCACCTGGGAGATCGCCCAGCGCTGCAACGTCACGCTCGAAAAAGTCAAGGAGCCGTTCCCCAAGTTCGACGTTCCCGAGCAGCACACCACCGACACTTATTTCGAATATGTCGCGCGCCAGGGGTTTGAAAAGCGCCGGCCGCGCCTCGAAGCGATGCGCGCCAAGGGCATCCTCAAGCACGACCTCGCGGAATACGCCGAGCGCCTCGACCGCGAAATCCGGATGATCCAGTCGATGAAGTTTTCCAGCTATTTTCTGATCGTCTGGGACTTCATCCGCTTCGCCCGCTCGCAAAGCATTCCGGTTGGGCCGGGGCGCGGCTCGGCCGCCGGCAGCCTGGTAGGCTACTCGATGGCGATCACCGATATCGACCCGCTCCAGTACGGGCTGCTGTTTGAGCGCTTCCTCAACCCGGAGCGCGTCAGCCTGCCCGATATCGACATCGACTTCTGCATGAACCGCCGCGGCGAGGTGATCCACTACGTCACCGAAAAATACGGCCGCGAGCAGGTGGCGCAGATCATCACCTTCAACACGCTGGGCGCGCGCGCCGCCATCAAGGACGTGGGCCGAGTGCTTGAAATACCGTACGCGGACGTCGACAAGCTCACCAAGCTCGTCCCCGGCGTGCTCAATATTTCGCTCGAAGACGCTATCAAGCAGGAACCGGGCTTCGCCGAGGCTCGCAAAGATCCGCGCATAGATGAAGTTCTGAAAGTCGCCCTGCGCCTGGAGGGCCTTTCGCGCAACTGCTCGGTGCACGCGGCGGGGGTGGTGATCTCGCCGCAGCCGCTCAAGGAACTGGTGCCGCTCTACAAAACGAACCGCGATGAAATTGTCACCCAGTTCGATATGAACGGCCTCGAGAAGCTGTCGCTGCTCAAGATGGATTTCCTTGGGCTTACCACGCTGACGCTGATCGAAGACGCCCTCCGCCTCATCAAGAAGCGGCACGGCGTGGAGCTCGTCCCCGAGGATTTGCCGCTCGACGATGCGGCCACTTACGAGATCTTCTGCAAGGGTTTCACCAGCGGCGTATTCCAGTTCGAATCGCAGGGGATGCGCGACATTCTGCTCCGCTACAAGCCGAGCCGGCTGGAGGATTTGACCGCGCTCAACGCGCTCTACCGCCCTGGCCCGATTCAGGGCGGCATGGTGGACGATTTTATCGAGCGCAAGTGGGGCCGCCGCGCCGTACAGTACGATCTGCCGGAGCTGAAAGAGCTGCTCGAAGAAACCTACGGCGTAATCGTCTACCAGGAACAGGTGATGCAGATTTCCAACCGCTTGGCCGGCTATTCGCTGGGCGAAGCCGATCTGCTGCGCCGCGCCATGGGCAAGAAGAAGGCCGAAGCGATGGCCAAGGAGCGCGAGCACTTCATCCAGGGCGCGGTGGCGCGCGGCTTCCCGCAGCGCAAGGTCGAGAAGATTTTCGATTTGATGGAGCAGTTCGCCGGCTACGGATTCAACAAGTCGCATTCCGCCGCCTACGCCTTCCTGGCGTTCGTCACGGCGTACCTGAAAGCCCATTACCCGGTGGATTTCATGGCCGCGCTGCTCACCTCGGAAACCGGCAACACCGCCAAGGTAGTGAAGTACATCAACGAATGCCGCGCCATGGGCATCACCATCCTGCCGCCGGACGTGAATCATTCCGAATGGAACTTCACCCCGGACGCGCAGGCGCCCGGCGGAACCGGCATCCGCTTCGGGTTGGGCGCGGTGAAGAATCTGGGCCAATCCGCCGTCGAGGCCATCGGCCGCGCCCGCGAGCAGTTGGGCCGATTCCGCACCATCCACCAGTTCGCTGAAACGGTCGACCTGGGAGCCGTCAACCGGCGCATGATCGAGAGCCTGATTCGCGCCGGCGCCATGGATTCGCTGGAAGGAACGCGTGCGCAGAAGTTCGCCGCCGTCGAAGGCGCCATGGAAGCGGGCCAGCGCGTTCACCGCGATCGCGAAAGCGGCCAGGCCGGCCTATTCGGCGAGATGATGGGCGGTGCGGAACCCCACGACCAGCCTCTGCCCAACGTCCCCGATTGGACCGAAAAAGACAAGCTGGCTGGTGAAAAGGAGTTGCTCGGATTCTGGGTGACCGGGCACCCGCTGGATCGCTACCAGGAGAAGATCGCCGAGTTGGCTACCCATGACACCGGCAATCTCGAAGGCCTCGGCAAGAATGCCGAGGTTGCCCTGTGCGGCGTGCTGCGCGGCATCGCACGCAAACGCAACAAGGAGGGCAAGCCGTGGGTGGCGCTGACCATCGAGGACACGCAGGGGTCGGTGGACGGGATGGTCTTCGCCTCCAGCTACGAACGCCTCGCCCCGCAGGTGGTGGAAGACCAGGCCGTGCTGGTGCGCGGGCTGATCCTGCCCGAAGAGAATGCACCACCCAAGGTGTCGGTGCAGGATATCGTACCGCTCGATGTGGCGCGCGTGGATATGCCGTCGGTGATTTCCATCCGCGTCTGGCTGGGCCGCAACGGCGGCACCGATAGAGCCGCCGCCCTCGACGAACTGTTCAAGCGCAAGCCCGGCGACACCCAGGTGCGCCTCCGCCTGGAAGCCCCGCGCGATTTCTCCGTCCTGCTGGACGTCCCGGCAAAGGTCCGCCCCGATAAGGAATTCCGCGCCGCCCTGGAAGCCATCTGCGGCGCCGAATGCCTCGAGCGCGTCGCCGGCTAGCGAGTGAATTGTGCGACAGGCGCTTCCGCCTGTCAACCTGTCGCAGGCCAGAAAATTCGCTCGCCCAGCGCCTTTCGCAGCCTAACCATTTGACTCATATCTCGTCTCGATATATATTGTCAAAACATATATGTCGGAACAATCCATTCAACGGGATCTCAAGAAGGGCAGCGCCGAGCTCCTCATTCTCTCCCTGCTAGAAGCCAGACCGCGCCACGGCTACGAAATTTCCAAGCTCATCGAAACCCGCTCCCGCGGCGCCGTGAGCTTCCGCGTCGCTTCCCTCTACCCGTTGCTCTATCGCCTGGAGGACCGCGGTCTCCTGCTGGGCCGTTGGGTGGAAAAGACCGGCCAGCGCCGCCGCCGCTATTACCGGCTTACCCCCGCCGGCCGCAAGATCCTGATCCAACGCCGCCTCGGCTGGCTGGCGTTTGTCGAGGCCATCCGCCACATCACGGGGAACGAATATGCCTGATTGGAATCAACCCATACGCCAGCGCCTCGAGGGCCTCAACCTGGATGGCTCGCGCGAAGCCGAGATCGTCGAGGAGCTTTCCCAACACCTTGAAGACCGCTACCGCGATATGCTCTCCAGCGGCCTGTCCGAAGACCACGCAGTTACGGCCGCGCTCGGAGAGCTCGAAACCGACGATCTTCTCGCCCGCGAGTTGCGCAAAACGCGCCAACCCGCTGACGGCCGGCGTGCCCCGCTCGGAGCCACTGGCCCCTCCAGCATATTCGCCGGCTTCTGGCACGACCTTAAGGTCGCCCTTCGCATTGTTATCCAAAAGCCCGCATTCGCAGCCATGGTCGCCGGCATCCTCGCTCTCGGCATCGCCTCCAACGCCGCCATCTTCAGCGTCTTCAATGGCCTGTTTCTGCGCCCGCTGCCCTTCGTCGAGCCCTCCCGCCTGCTCGACCTGGATGAAACCGCGCCCAAGTGGGACCTCACTTACGTCGGCATCTCGAACTTCGACGCCTACCACTGGATGTGGGGCAACACCACTTTCGACGGCATGGCTTTCTTTGGCCACGGCGGCGCCAACCTCTCCGACGGGTTCATCGCGTCGCAGCGCATTGAAGCTCCCCCCGTGACTTATACTCTGCTCGATGTGCTCGGTCTCAAGCCGGTCCTCGGCCGCAACATTCTGCCCAAGGAGGACAAGCCCGGCGGCGATAACGTGATCCTGCTCGGTTATGACCTCTGGCAGCGTCTCTATCACGGCGACCGCAATATCCTCGGCCACGTCCTCAAGCTCGACGGCAAACCTTACACCGTGATCGGAATTCTGCCCCGTGAGGCCGCTCTGCCGCCCAATGCGGACGCCTGGATTCCGCTCGCCGCCGATCCTAACAGCTCCGGCAGCTATTACCTGTCCGGGGTTGGCCGTCTGAAGCACGGCGTGACCATCGACCAGGCTCGCGCCGACCTCACCCGCGTCCACAAGTCCTTCATCAAAACTCAACCCGTCAATGAAGACACCGCGCCCATCCTGCAGCCGTTGCGCGACCGCTACCTGGGCGATTTCAAGACCGTCACCCACATCCTGCTTGGCGCTGTCGCCGTTCTGCTGCTCATCGCCTGCGTCAACATCGCCGGCCTGATGCTGGTGCGCGGACAGTCGCGCGCCCGGGAGCTCGGCATCCGCATGGCGCTGGGTGCGTCGCGCGCGCGCATCGTACGCCATCTCTTCACCGAAAGCCGCGTGCTGGCCATGGCCGGCGGCATTCTCGGCGTGGCCTTGGGCGAGGTCTGCCTGCGCGCCTTGGTCTCGTTGATGCCCGACGATATCCCGCGCCGGGTCGAATTCGGCATGGACTTCCGCTTCGTGTTTTTCTGCGTCGCCGTCATCGGCGCTTCTGCGATCCTCTTCAGCCTTGCGCCGGCGGTCGATGCGCTCCGCGTCAATGCCCACGGATCGCTGCAGGAAACCGGCCGGGTTACCTTCTCGCGCGCCCGGCGCGGCATGCTCGGCGTGCTGGTGGTTGGGGAGATCGCGCTTGCCCTGATGCTGCTGGTCGGATCGGGCTTGCTGGTTCAAGCATTCCGAAAGATCCTCAACGTCGATCCCGGCTTCCGCCCGCACAATGTCCTCACCTGGAGCCTGGACCCGCCAGCCAGCAAGTATAAGGACGGACCCAGCCGATACGCCTTCTACCACGAGCTGATCGAGCGGCTGAAAAGCGTTCCCGGCGTGGAACGGGTTTCCGCCGCGGATCTGGTTCCGCTCGGCGGGCACAACGGCTACTTCTTTGTCGCCGAGGGCGCCCGCCAGCTCGGCCCCCAGGAGAAGAATCCCGTGGTTCTTGGAATCACGGCCATGGCTGGGTATTTCGAAACGATGGGCCTCACTTTCGTGGCCGGGCGCGCCTTCGACGCACGCGATGAGCAGCCAAATCAGCCGCACGTGGCCATCGTCAACGAGAGTTTCGTCAAGTGGTTCTGGCCCGGCCAGAATGGCGTCGGCAAGCGCATCCGCTATGCTTTCAACAAGGACTGGCTGCAAGTGGTGGGCGTGGTCCGCGATACTGCCCACTACAGCCTGGATGGCGAGCACCGGCCCAGCGTCTTCGTTACCTACCCTTACGCTCCGCAGCTCGCCATGACCATCGCGCTCCGCAGCGCCATCGACCCCCACGCTCTCGTCGCCCCGGCGCGAGAGGTGATTCGCCAGATGGATCCGGACCTGCCCATGTTCAAAATCCACACCATGACGGAGCGCCTCGACCACTCGCTCTGGACCCGCCGCGCGTACTCCTGGCTCTTTGGCGCCTTCGCCGCCGTCGCTCTGCTGCTGGCCGCGGCCGGCATCTATGGCGTCATTTCGTTCTCCGTCAGCCGCCGCACCCGCGAAATCGGCATCCGCATGGCGCTCGGCGCGCGCCCGGCTCAGGTGATGCGTGGCGTGCTCGCCGATGGCATGCTGCTGGTCGGCGCCGGCGCGGCACTGGGCCTGGCGGCTGCCTACTTCGCCGCGAGCCTTCTCCGAACCATGCTCTTCGGCGTCAGTCCACGCGATCTGTTTACCTACGCCGCCGTGGCGGCCGTGGTGGCGCTGGTGGGTGTGGCTGCAAATTATGTTCCCGCCCGCCGCGCCTCGCGCGTCGATCCCAACCACGCGCTGCGTTTCGAGTAGCCACGCGGGCCCGACCGGGTGATGCTGTACTTCCCCGTTAACCACTCCCTCACGGTCGTGGCTCCGTTCGGAGCCGCGAGCGTCAGCGAGCGGTGTCGTGGCGAACGCCGAATCCCGCGGTCAACGGAGCTAGTGCGCGCCGGCTATGTCCGCGACCACGGCGAAGGGGCTGATGAGGTTGTTCTGGCCGTCGAATTCGAACTCGATGGTGGATTCGATCTCCACCGCGGGGTTCTTCTCGATCTCCGGCCGCAAGTTCTCGCTCAGCGCGATGCGGTCGAGCTCCATCGTGTTGCGGATCCAGCCGTAGGTCACTTTCCGCAAGTCGATTTTGCCCACGGTCGGCGTAATGCGCTCGATGGCTTCGCGGTCGGTTGGAAAATGAATCGGCGTGCGGATGGCGGCCGGTGTGTTGGCGGTGAGCGAATTGATCCAGGTGGGCTCCCAGGCGATGCGGCGAACCAGCCGGTCGGTGACTACATCGGCCATGCCCATGCCGACCGCGCTGTTATAGGTCAGCTCGCTTAAATCGCGCACGAAAATGCGCTCGAATCTTGGCCCGGGCCAGGGATTGTACTCGCCGTTCACGCCGCGGTTGACTACCTTGGAATCCATGCCCGCGCCGGAAATGTTCTTGCCGATTTCGTCCAGAATGAGGATGTCCGCATCCGTCGGCAGGCGCGCCATCCAGGACTTCACCAGCTCCAGGTTGGCCTCCTCGCGAAGCTCCATTTCTTCCACCGGTACGGCGTCGAGTTTGGCGGTGTGGTGATGCGCGTCCTCGAGGATCGCGAGGCCGCCGAGGATCTTGCCCGAGGCCAGCACCTGCCGGCCGACGCTGCGAATCACGTGCTCCAGGCCGAGCCGGTACGCGTAAGCGTGATAGCGCTGCGCCCCGGCGAACTTGCCGAGGCCGATGGCCATCATCTTGAACAGGCCGCTCTCGATCTTGCCCGCGAAATCGGTGTGCCACTTGACGCGGCCCACCAGCATGACGCCGCTCGATTCGTATGCCTTGCGGTCCATGAAGGCTTCAATGCCGTCTGCCGTCTTGCCCAGCGAAACCACTTCCAACTGGCTGACGATGGGGCAGCCGGCGCCCGATTCAGTGATGCCGTAATGGGCCAGCACATCGGCTTGGCCGGCGGCGGAGGCGGCTCCGTGGCTTCCCATGGCCGGGAAGAGGAACGGCTCGATCCCCGCGTCTTTCCAGTACCGGACGACCGAGCGCACGATAGTGGCGATGTTGTGAATGCCGCGGCTGCCGACCCCGATGGCTACTCGGTCGCCCGGTTTCAGGCGGGCGGCGAAGTCGGCGGCGGCGAGCTGGCGGCGCACCTCGGCCGCGACGTCGGGAATCTGGCGATCGGGGAATTTCTGGCGAACCAGCAACAAACGGGGAAATTGCATGCTCGACTACATTTTAGCGCCGGGAATACGCGGCTCGCAGCCCTTGCCGGCCGGCCGGCAGCCGTCCCCCGGCCATAAATTCTTTCTATGTGGCGCATTCAATTCTTTTTGTAGCCCTGCGGCGCGCTATCTTCTAACGTGTTGAGTTCCCGCCACGTCCGCGGGTCCCAACTCTACGCTGAGGAGACCAAGTTGTCGAATCGTGTGTTTGCCGGATTACTGCTGCTTTCTTCCTCTGCCCTGGCGCAAGCGCCACAAGTGGATCGCGCCGAACTGCGGGCCTTGCAGGCCGCGGTAGCCGCCTCCCAGTCGGCCGGCGACAACGCCTGGATGCTGGTCAGTTCCGCGCTCGTGCTCATGATGACGGGTCCGGGCCTGGCGCTGTTTTACTGCGGACTGGTGCGCAAAAGAAACGTGCTCGGCACCATGATGCAGAGCTTCGCCATGATGGCGGTGATCAGCCTGCTGTGGGGCGTCTGCGGCTACAGCCTGGTGTTCGCCCCAGGCAACGCGTTCATCGGCGACCTGCGCTACCTGTTCCTGCGCGGCGTGGGCGCCGAGCCGAACCCGCTCTACGCCCCCACCATTCCCCACCAGACGTTCATGATCTATCAGCTCATGTTCGCTATCATCACGCCGGCGCTGATCGCCGGCGCGTTTGCCGAACGCGTACGCTTTCGCGCCATGGTCGTGTTCTCCACGCTATGGGCCTTCTTTGTGTACTTCCCGGTGGCACACATGGTGTGGGGAGCCGGTGGCTTTCTCAACGCGTTCCTCGGCGGCAAGTACCCGGTGTTCGATTTCGCCGGCGGAACCGTGGTGCACATCACGTCGGGATTCTCCGCTCTGGTTACCGCGCTTTACATCGGCAAGCGCGTCGGTTATCCGCAGGAGAAGATTGTGCCGCACAACCTGGTGCTCAGCTTTATCGGCGCATGCCTGCTCTGGGTCGGCTGGTTCGGTTTCAATGCCGGCAGCGCGCTGGCTGCGTCCTCGCTGGCCACCAGCGCATTCGTGGCTACCCACTTTGCCGCCGCGGCCGGCGCCGTCTCCTGGATGGCGGCTGAACGCATTCGCAACGGGAAAGCCAGCGCGCTCGGCGCCATTTCCGGCGCCGTCGCCGGACTCGCCACCGTCACCCAGGGCGCAGGCTTCGTGCAACCGTTCAGCGCCGTGGCCATCGGCCTGATCGCGGGCGCGCTCTGCCACTTCATGGTTACCGTGGCGAAGGAGAAGTTCCGTTATGACGATTCGCTCGACGTCTTTGGTGTTCACGGCGTCGGCGGTTTCGCGGGCTGCCTGCTCACCGGCGTGTTCGCCACGCGCGCCGTCAACTCGGCGCTTAAGCTGGCCAACGGCCAGCCGGCCGCGCTCGGCTGGATCGACGGCAACCCCGCCCAGGTGGTCAATCAACTCGTCGGCGCCGGAATCGGTATTGGTTTCGCCGTGATCGGCACGCTCGCCGCGCTCAAGATCACCGAGCTAGTGACGACGCTCCGCATGAATGCAGGCGATGAAGCCACCGGCATGGACCTGTCGCTTCACGGCGAAGAAGGCTACAATTTCGAGGGGTAGACCCATGGTCAAGATTGAGGCGGTCATCCAACCCTCTAAGTTGGACCGCGCGCGGGAAGTGCTCCAGAACATCGGCATCGACGGTCTCACCGTCAGCGAGGTGCGCGGCCACGGCCGCCAGAAGGGACATAAAGAGGTCTACCGCGGCCGCGAGTACGACGTGGACCTTATCCACAAGGTCAAGCTGGAAACGGTGGTGCCTTCCGCCCGCAAAGACGAGGTGATCGGCGCCCTCGTCGAGGCCGTGCGAACCGGCGCCATCGGAGACGGCAAGATCTTTGTTTCCCAGGTGGTCGACGTCGTGAGAATCCGCGACGATGCCCGCGGCGAATCGGCCCTATAGATTTTCGTGATGGCCGTGGGGCACGCCGGCTGCGAGTATTTTCTCTCCGCTTCCCTATAATAGTCTCATGTGCGGAATTGTCGGTTATGTCGGGGACCGCAAGGCGGTGCCGATCATCCTCGAGGGGCTGAAGCGGCTGGAGTACCGCGGCTATGATTCAGCCGGGCTTGCCGTGTACGGCGAGGATCACCACCTGGCTGTGCGCCGCGCCAAGGGTAAACTGCGCAACCTGGAAGATGTCATCCGCCTGAACCCGGTGGATGGCTCATTCGGGATCGGCCATACGCGGTGGGCGACGCACGGGCGCCCCACCGAAGAAAACGCCCACCCGCACAGCGATTGCAAGGGCACTCTGGTGGTGGTGCACAACGGCATCGTGGAAAACTACCTGACGCTCAAGCATCAGCTCGAAGTGGAGGGTCACGTATTCCGCACGGAAACTGACACCGAGGTCATCGCCCACCTGATCGAGAAGTATTTTCGAGGCAACCTGGAAGAAGCGGTTCGTTCGGCGGTGGCGGAACTGGCCGGTGTATTCGCGCTGGCGGTGATTTCGCGCGACGATCCGGAGAAGATTGTCGCCGCGCGCAACGGCCCGCCGGTGGTCATCGGCATCGGCGATAACGAGTACTTCGTCGCCTCCGACGTGCCCGCCATCCTCAGCCACACCCGCGACATGTTTTTCCTGGCCGATGGCGACATGGCCATCCTGACGCCGGCCGGCGTACGCTTGAGCGATTTCCAGGGCCGGCCCGTCAACCGGCAGGTCACGCACGTGCTGTGGGATCCCATCATGGCCGAAAAGGGCGGCTACAAGCATTTCATGCTCAAGGAAATCTTCGAGCAGCCGCGAGCCGTGCGCGATACCATGCTGGGCCGGATAGGGCAGGAGACCGGACGCATTTTTCTGGATGAGATGGACATTCAGCCGGCGGAGTTCGCCGGTTTCCGCCAGGTGAAGATCATCGCTTGTGGCACCAGTTGGCACGCGGGCCTGGCCGGCAAGTTCATGATCGAAAAGCTCGCCCGCGTTCCGGTCGAGGTCGACTACGGCAGCGAATTCCGCTACCGCGATCCGATTGTCACTGAAGATACCCTCACGGTGGTGATTTCGCAATCGGGCGAAACCGCCGACACGCTGGCCGCGCAGCGCGAAGCCAAACAGCGGGGATCGAAGACCCTGGCCATCTGCAACGTGGTGGGCTCGATGATCACCCGCGAAGCCGCCGGCACCATTTACACCCACGCGGGCCCCGAAATCGGCGTCGCTTCCACCAAGGCGTTCACCTGCCAGTTGAGCGCGCTGTTCATCCTGGCGATGTACCTGGGGCAGTCCAACGGTCGCCTGGATGAAAGCACCTCGCGCTGCCTGATGCAGGAGGCGCTGCGGATTCCCGGCAAGCTGGAGACCGTGCTGGCGCACGATGCCGTCTACGAAGCGCTGGGACGGGAGCTGCACCGCGCCACCGATTTCCTTTTCCTCGGCCGCGGCCAGCATTTCCCCATCGCCCTCGAAGGCGCGCTGAAGCTGAAAGAAATCTCTTACATTCACGCCGAAGGTTACCCGGCGGGAGAAATGAAGCACGGCCCCAACGCATTGATCGACGAAAAACTGCCGGTGGTGGTGCTGGCCACTCGCGACGCATCGAGCGAAGAGAGCCGCCTGCTGTATGAGAAGACGGTCTCCAACATTCAGGAAGTCAAGGCGCGCGAGGGTATCGTGGTGGCCCTGGTGACGCAGGGCGACGAACAGGTTCCCAAGATGGCGGACCACACCATCGAGATTCCGCCATCGCTGGCCCTGTTGAGTCCGATTCTCGAAATCGTGCCGCTGCAACTGCTGGCGTATCATATCGCCGTGCGGCGGGGCTGCGACGTCGATCAGCCGCGCAACCTGGCCAAGAGCGTGACGGTCGAATAACGTGCCGCTGGCGCAGTTCCTGCACCAGATCGAGGTGCCGACGCACGGCAAGGGGCTGTATGAAATCACCGGTGCGCTTGAGGATTGGGTGGCGGGACTCGGCGTAAGCGCCGGCCTGCTCACGCTATTCGTGCAGCACACCTCGGCGTCGCTCACCATCCAGGAAAACGCCGATCCGGACGTGATCCACGATCTGAACCAATTCTTCAACCGCCTGGTGGAGGAGGACAACCGGCTGTACCGTCATACCGTGGAAGGACCGGACGACATGCCCGCCCACATCCGCGCGGCGCTCACCCTGGCGCAGCTTTCCGTGCCGGTGGAACGTGGCCGCATGGCGCTCGGCACCTGGCAGGGGATTTACCTTTTCGAGCATCGCGCCGCGCCGCACCGTCGTCGCATCAAGCTGCACTTGATCGGCGGCGATTGACTCGCGCTTTGGCACTTGCCGCCGCGCAGCCGTGTACAATAGTCGGCTGGAGGCACAATGAGCGCAAAGGCGACCGTTCGAAAAGCCGGCAAGGTGGCCATCGTGGATCTGGCCGGAAGGATTGTCCTCGGCGATGGTTCCGGGGTGGTGCGCGACACGATCAAACAGCTGGTTGGCTCGGGCCAGAAGAACATCCTGCTTAACCTGCGGGACGTGACATATCTGGATAGCGCCGGCCTTGGCGAAATCGTCGGGTCGTACGCCACGGTGACCAATCTGGGCGGCGACGTCAGGCTGTTGCACGCGCAGGGGAAGGTCAAGGAACTGCTCACCATCACCAAGCTCTACACCGTTTTCATTACCTATGACGATGAAGCCGCCGCGCTGAAGGCCATGGGGGCCGGCGCCTGACCGCGACGCACCGCGGCCATTCTCTCAGCGCGGAATTCATTCTCACGTAGATTCCGCGCGTCTTCGGCCGACACGCACCGCGCGGCGCGATTTGGTGACTCACGTCACTGTGAAAGTGTTAACAAGAGCCCAAACGCGGTTTTTGTGCGAGCTTGGATTGATTTAGGCACGCCAGAGTGTTAATATCTTGTTACTCTGTCATCCTCCGAGACAGAATGTAGTGAGACCTAGGCCCCACGTCTTCCCCGGCGCGGGGCTTTTTTCATGAGCGCCACTTGCCCCTGTGACACGTCAGCTCCGCTCCTGCGGCGGCATTGCAGGGACGCCAGTTACCTCTACTTACGCCGATGTTGAGCCGCCGGCGTGCTAAACTGCGGCACTGTCGCGCGTCCCCTTAATCAGAGAGCCTGTTAGGATGAATACGTTAATGGCTGCTCCGCCGGAACCTGCGCGCCTGTCGGCAGACGATCTGGAACGAATTTTCCGCGAGAGCCACGCCGCCGTGTTCCGCGCGGCGTACCGCGTCACCGGCAACGCCAGCGACGCCGAGGACGCGTTGCAAACAGTGTTCTTGCGCTTGCTCAAACGCGATGCCGCGGCCGACGCGGTGGAGAACATGCCGAGTTTCCTCCGGCGCGCGGCGGTGAATGCGGCGCTGGACATAGTGCGGTCCCGGCAGGGCATCCGGAATATTCCTCTGGACGAACTGGAGCCCGTGCTGGCGGAGCCGGCGCATCGCCGGCCGGACCGCCTTCAGGCCTCGAGCGAAATTCGCGACTGGCTGCGCGGCGCGCTGGCGCGGCTCAATCCCCGCATCGCGCAGATGTTCGCGTTACGGTTTTTTGAAGGCAAGGACAATCCCGAAATTGCGCGGTTGTTCAACACCACGCCGGGCAGCGTCGCGGTGACCATTTCCCGCACGCGCGACCGGCTGGAGAAGGAATTCCGCGTTTACCAGGGAGGCGTAGCATGACACCGGAAAATGGCTTCCAGGACCCGGCTCTGGAACAGGCATTGTTGGAAATTCGCAATGAGGCGGTCGATCCGGCGGTGGTCGAGGCCGCCGGCAACCGCGTGTGGGCGCGGCTGGCGGAAGCCGCCGGCCAATTGAGCGGCGAGCCCATCCGCGGCTGCGCCGGCTTCCAGGCGCTGCTCGCCGATTACCGCGCCGGGCGCCTGCCGCAAGCGCGCGCCATGCTGGTCGAGGATCATCTGCATGCCTGCGTCGCCTGCCGCCACATCTACGAAGGAAAAGTGGTGACGATGCCGGCCGCCCGTCCGGCGCGTCCTGCCTTGTGGGGTTCCTACGCCATTCGTTGGGCGGCTGCTGCGGTGGTGGTGATTGCCGCCGGAGCAGTTGTTTGGAACGTGCTCGAACGCTCGGGCGCGCCCGGCGGCCAGGCCAGAGTGATGTCGGTCAGCGGCGCGCTCTATCAGGTGGCGGCCGATGGCGTGCTTCATCCGGTGGCAGCCGGACAGAATTTGCCGGAAGGCGTCGAGATTCGCACCGCCAAGGATTCCGATGCCTTGCTGCGCCTCGGTGACGGATCGTCTGCGGAACTGCGCGAGCGCTCGAGTCTCATCACCACCGCCTCCGCCAATAACCTGACGATCCGGCTGGGCCGCGGCAGCGTGATGGTGGAAGCCGCCAAACGCCGCAAAGGCCACTTGTTTGTCGATACTGGCGATTGCCGCGTGGCGGTGACAGGAACCATCTTCGGCGTCAGCGCCGGCGTCAAGGGATCGCGCGTTTCGGTGGTCCAGGGTGAAGTGCATGTCGAGCAGGGCAGCAGCGAGAAGGTGCTCCACCGCGGCGACCAGGCTGTCACCGGCGCGGAGATGGTCCCCGAACCGGTGAGGGAAGATATCGCCTGGAGCCGCAACCGGGATCATTATTACAAGCTGTTGGCCGATTTGCGCGCCAGCCTCGAGCAGATTCGTCTGTCCGACCTGCGCTACCAGAGCGACATCTTGAATCGCCTGCCTGCGTCCACCGTGCTGTATGCCAGCATTCCCAACCTGGGCGACTATCTGAGCCAGGCCGAGGCAGTGCTCAACCGCAAGATCGCCGAAAGTCCCGAACTGGCCCCGTTCTGGAGCCAGCGCGGGCCGAAGGTGCAGCCGGTGATCGAAAAATTGCGCGCCGCCAGCGGCTATCTGGGCGGCGAAATCGCGGTGGTGGTCGTGGCCGCGGCGGATGGCAAGCCGCAGGCCCCCGTATTGGTCTCGGAGCTGAAACGCGACGGGTTCGCCCAGTTTCTCGCGCAGCAGGGATTGCCGCTGACCGTCGAGGTGCGCCACGGCCTGGTCGCTTTCGGGCCGGAGCGCGCCGCGGTGGAGAGCCTCGCTTCCGTCTTCGATTCGCCGGCCGGCGGATTCGAGGGCACGCCCTTCTATGCGCGCATCGCTGAGCTCTATCGCGAAGGCGCCGGGTTGCTGGTGTGCGCCGATCTCTCGCGCCTGGCGGGGGGGGAAGGGGCGGCCGGCGTGCGCTATTTCGTTGCCGAGGAAAAAGAGGTGGACCACCAGATGGAAGCGCGCGCCACGCTGAGCTTCGATCCGGCCCACTCCGGCATCGCCGCCTGGCTGGCCGACCCGGCGCCCATGGGCTCGCTCGATTACATTTCGCCCGATGCCGAAACCGTGGCGGCCTTTGTGGTGCGCGATCCCGCGGCCATCGCCGATCAGATCGCGGGCGTGATGAAGACGACGCCCGGGGAATTGGGTGCGCAGGGCGACTTGCGCAACGACCTTGCGCATAGCCTGGGCGGCGAGTTTGCCTTGTCGCTCGATGGCCCGCTGATGCCCGTTCCTTCCTGGAAGCTGGTGGTGGAGGTTTACGATCCGCCGCGTTTGCAGTCGGTCTTCACGCGCCTGGTAGCCGACGCCAATCGGCAAGCCGCCAAGACCGGCCGCACCATCCGCATGGCGCAGGAAACCTTGGACGGCCGCACCTATTACACCATCGACTCGCCAGGGCTGGGGCCGCTCGCCGCAGCGCACTATACCTTCGCCGATGGTTACATGATCGCCGCGCCGAGCCGCGCGCTGGTCAAGCGCGCTCTCGATCTGAAGGCGGCCGGAACCTCCATCATCCGCTCGGAAAAATTCATGGCTCTGACGCCGCGTGACCATTACGCCAATTTCTCGGCGGTGCTGTATCAAAACCTGGGCACGTCGCTGGCGCCGTTCGCCGGCCTGTTGAGCGGCCTGGGCGGCGCGCATCCCGGCCAGCCTGGTCCGGCCGACCGCCTGAGCAACCTCAAACCTACCCTGATTGCCGCCTATGGCGCGCCGGACCGCATCACTGTGGCCAGCGCGAGCGATGTGCTGGGAGCCGGCCTGGAGGCGTTTCTGACCGGCAGCCCCGGCGGCTGGGCCGAGGGATCGTTCCCGCTAGGACAACTCCTCGGAACAGGCGGGCGTAAGCCGGCGTATAGAGAGAAGTGATGGCTGAAGAGACAGCCCCCGTCATCGATCTGGACGGCCTCGAAGTGCGCTTCGGCAATCGCGTGATCCTGAAGGGGCTCAAGGCTTCGCTCACCGGCCGCTCCATCGGTTTGCTGGGGCCGAACGGCGCCGGCAAATCCACCTTGCTGAACACGCTGCTCGGCTTTCACCAGCCGTCGGCGGGAACCGCCCGCATTCTCGGTCGCGACATTCGCCGTGAGCCGCGCGCCGTCCGCAGCCTGATCGGCTACATGCCGGAAAACGATTCCTTCATCGCCGCCATGAGCGGCGTGCGCTTTGTGCGCCTGATGGCGGAGCTGGCCGGCCTGCCGAAGGCCGAGGCTCTCGAACGCGCTCACGAAGCGTTCTTCTACGTCGGCCTCGGCGAAGTCCGCTATCGCACGCTGGGCACTTACTCGCTCGGCATGAAGCAGGCGGCCAAGCTGGCGCAGGCCATCGCGCACGGGCCCAAGCTGCTGTTTCTCGACGAGCCCACCAACGGCCTCGACCCGCCGGCGCGCCTGCGCATGATTCAGTTGATCCAGGAGATTCGCGACCGTGGCGATCTGCACCTGATCCTCTCTTCCCACTTGCTGCGCGACGTCGAGGAGTGCTGCGACGAGGTTCTGATTCTCAAGGACGGCGCCATCGCCGCCTTCTGCAACCTGGAAGAAGAGCGGCGCGCCAACGTGCGCTTTCTGGAGATGGAAACCCGCGGCGAAGCGAACGGAAATTTTGTCGAAGCCATCCGCGGCCTCGGCTGCGAAACCGCTCCGGGAGCGCAGGGGCGCCTCAAAGTGGTGATGCCCGAGGGGCTGGAGGTGCGCCGTCTGTACGAAATCGCCGCCGCGCAGGAGGTGCAGATCCGCCGCCTGAATCACCGCCGCGATTCGCTCGAAGACATTTTCCTCAAAGCCATGGAGGCCGCCGATGGCCGTCTATAAAAAGACCTACCGGCCGTATGAGGGCGCGCTGACGCCTCGCTGGTCGCGCCTGCTGGTGATTCCACGCTACGCCTTCGAAGATCTCCACCGGCGGCGGTTTCTCTCCATCTTCTTCTTCGCCAGCTTTCTCTATCCGCTGATCTGCGCCATCATCATCTACATCCAGCACAACGCCAGCGCGCTGAGCTTGATCAACGTGCAGGGCGCGCAGCACCTGATCTCCATCAACGTGGTCTTCTTCTTTTCCCTGCTCGGCTGGCAAAGCATGATGGCGCTGTTTTTGGCCGCTTTCGTGGGGCCGGGCCAGGTATCGCCCGACCTGGCCAACAACGCGCTTTCGCTCTACCTGGCGCGGCCGTTCTCTCGCGCCGAATACGTGCTGAGCAAGATGTCGGTGCTCTTGATTTTGCTCTCCTTGATGACCTGGGTGCCGGGGCTGCTCCTGTTTGGCCTCGAAAGCTACCTGGAAGGTTGGAGCTGGGCGGCGGACCATCTGCGGATCGCGATCGGCCTTTTCTTGGGCGCCTGGATCTGGATTCTGTTGCTGGCCCTGCTGGCGCTGGCGCTTTCCGCATGGGTGAAGTGGAGAGCGGCTGCCGGCGCGCTCATGTTCGGCGTGTTTTTCGTGGCGTCGGCGTTCGGCGCCGTGATCAACGGCGTGGAGCGCACCAACTGGGGCCACCTGTTCAACATCAGCTACCTGGTGGGCTCGGTATGGGTGTGGTTGTTCGAAGGCGCCCACCCCACCACCGATGGCGCGATTTTCTTCCGCGCCCCGCGCGGCGAAACACTGCCGTTGTGGGCGAGTTGGGCGGGGCTGGCCGTGCTGGCCCTGATCTGCCTGTATATGCTGGCGCGAAAGATCCGCGGCGCGGAGGTGGTGCGATGAACGATACCCGCATCACCTTCGCCGGCGTTTCGCGCTTTTACGGCGAAGTGCTCGGCATCAACAACGTCAACTTGTCCATTCCGCCGGGTATCACCAGCCTGGTGGGGCCGAACGGTTCCGGCAAAACCACGCTCATGAATCTGATGACCGGCTTGCTGCGCGTCACGCGCGGCGAGATCCGCGTGCTCGGCGTCGCGCCCGATCAGCCGCAACAGATCGGCCGGCTGCTCGGTTACTGCACCCAGTTCGACGCCTTTCCCAAGGGGCTCACCGGTTTCCAATTCATTTACTCCTACTTGCTGCTGTATGGCATGAGCCAGGAAGAAGCGCGCCAGCGCGCCGTGGCGGCGCTGCAGAAGGTGAACATGATGCCCGCCGCCGGCCGCCCCGTGGCCGCCTACAGCAAGGGCATGCGGCAGCGCGTCAAGCTGGCCCAGGCTATCGCGCACGACCCGCGCGTGCTGGTGCTCGATGAGCCGCTCAACGGCCTCGACCCGATGGCCCGCGCCGAAACCATCGCCCTGTTTCGTGAGTGGGGCGCCGAAGGCCGGCACGTCATCGTCTCCAGCCACATCCTGCACGAAGTGGATTCCATTTCCGACCAGGTGATTCTCTTAAGCCACGGCTACGTGGTGGCCGAAGGCCAGATTCAGGGCGTGCGCAGTGAGGTCCGCGAGCAGCCAATGCAGATCCTGGTGCGCTGCGACCGGCCGGCCGAGCTGGCTTCCCGCCTCTTTCAGCAGAACCACGTGGTGGAGGCGAAGATCCAGGCCGATGGCCGCAACCTGCTGCTCCGCACCAAAGACGCCGACGCCTTCTACTTGTTGCTCAACCGCGTGATTCTGGACACCGGCCTGGAAGTGGAATCCGTGGCGCCGGCCGATGACGACGTGAATTCGGTTTACCAATACCTCATCGGCGAAGGAGGCGCAGCGTGACTGCCCTGTGGATGCGACAACTCGGCGCCGTCTTGCGGCTCGAATGGCGGAAGACGTTTTTCTCCAAGCGCGGCTGGTGGGTCTATTGCCTGGCACTTGGACCGGTGGCGATCACGGCGCTGCACTGGTTGTTCGAAATGGGGCGGTCGTCTTCCAGCCACAGTCTGGGCGATGACAGCATCGCCTATGCCGCCATGTTTCAGTTCTTCTATCTGCGCGGCGCGATTTTTTTCGGCTGCGTAGGCATCTTCTCCAGCCTGTTCCGGGCGGAGATGCAGGAAAAAACCCTGCACTATTATTACCTGACGCCGATGCGACGTGAAGTGCTGGTCGCGGGGAAATATCTCGCCGGCGTGGCCATGGCCATAGTGCTGTTCGCCGGCAGCGCAGCCGCTTCGTTCCTCTTGATTGGCCGCCATTTCGGCGCCGCCTACTCGAATTACATCTGGCACGGTCCCGGCCTCAGCCAGCTCGGCTGGTACACGCTCACCGCCGCGCTGGCCGCGGTGGGATACGGCGCCGTGTTCCTGATGTGCGGCCTGCTCTTTCGCAACCCGATGATCCCGGCCGCCGTGGTGTACGTGTGGGAGGCCCTCAACCCGTTCCTCCCATCCCTGCTCAAGAAAATCAGCGTGATTTTCTACTTGAGAAATCTCTGCCCGGTGGAAGTCCCCCTGCCGCCCCCGCTCAACCTGATCGTGGTCGAAACCGACCCCACCCCCGCCTGGCTCGCCATCCCCGGCCTGCTAGCCGTCTCGCTGCTCCTGCTGATGTACACCGCCTACTCGGCAAGGCAGGGCGAGATTAGTTACGGGGAGTGAGGGGGCGCAGCGGTCGCATGAAGACCGTTTTGTAGACAAAAGGAGATTCAATGTGAAGGCAATTGTCTACCACAACTACGGTGGGCCCGAGGTTCTCCAGTGTGAAGAGATTGAAAAGCCGGCCGCCGGAGACAGTGAAGTCTTGATAAGAGTTTGCGCGGCTTCGGTCAATCCGCTTGACTGGCACTTCATGAGAGGGACGCCGTACCTGGTTCGCATAGGGGCCGGGCTGCGCAAACCGAAGATCACCCGGCTTGGCGTTGATGTGACCGGCGAGGTCGAGGCGGTTGGCAGGAACGTAACGCAGTTCAAGACCGGCGACCGGGTGTTTGGCGCGTGCCGTGGGGCCTTTGCGGAGTATGTGTGCACTTCCGAGTCTGCATTGGTCGCCAAGCCGGCCAATGTGACGTTTGAGCGAGCGGCCGCCGTGCCGGTAGCGGCCTTCACCGCATTGCAGGGTCTCCGCGATCGGGGACAGATCAAGGCGGGGCAGAAGGTATTGATTAACGGCGCGGCGGGAGGCGTGGGTACGCTCGCCGTGCAGATCGCCAAATCGTTCGGCGCCGAGGCCACCGGCGTATGCAGTACCAGGAATGTGGACATGGTCCGATCCCTTGGCGCGGACACAGTCATTGATTACACCCAAAAGGATTTCACGAAAAGCGGGCTGCTTTATGACCTGATTTTCGACTGCGTTGGGAATCATTCGTTGTCAGCTTGCAGGCGCGTCTTGAATCCCAAGGGAACATACATCGCGGTCGGCGGGCCCAGCAGCCGGTGGATGATCGGCCTTCTGGCTCGCGTGATCAAAATGGTCGTGTTGTCGCGGTTCAGTAGCCAGAACCTGGTCATGGTTCTGGCGAAAAGTAATAAAGAGGACCTGACCCTCATACGCCAGCTCATGGAGGCCGGCAAGGTGACACCGGTCATCGACAAGCGTTACCAGTTGAGCGAAGTCCCTGAGGCTATTCGGTATCTGGAAGAAGGACACGCCCGAGGAAAAGTCGTAATCACCTTGGGACGGAATGGGGACTGACGCGGCTTCGTCAGAATACCCGCAGCGCCTCGTCCGCGACGACTAGCGAAGGGTCGCTGCCCCTGAGTCCATCGTGCCGTTCCCACCGGACCCGTCCCCCCTTGACACCTGTCCACTATCGCAGTAATATATGGCAGTACCACATATGGAGACTCAATCTATTGATCGCGAGTGGAAGAAGGGCAGCGCGGAGCTGCTTCTGCTTTCGTTGCTCGAAACTCGGCCCCGCCACGGCTACGAAATCAGCAAGCTGATCGAACAACGATCGCAGGGCGCGCTCCGTTTTCACGTGGCGTCGCTGTACCCGCTGCTGTATCGCCTGGAGAAGCGCGGCTGGATTCAAGGCCGCTGGGTCGAAAAGAGCGGCCAGCGTCGGCGGCGTTATTACCGGCTGACCTCGCAGGGACGGAAAGTCCTGGCCTCCCAGCGGGAGGGCTGGCAGACCTTTGTTGCGGCCATCGGCCGGATTACCGGAGTCGAAAATGCCTGACTGGAACGAACAGATTCGCCAGCAACTGGCGGTCCTGAAACTCGCTCCCGCCCGCGAGGCGGAGATTGTCGAGGAACTGGCCCAGCACGCCGAGGATCGTTACCGGGAGCTCCAAAGTAGCGGGGCCACGGAGGCTGAAGCCCGCCGCATCACCCTCGAAGAAATCAGCGGCCATGAGCTGCTGACCCGGGAACTCGAAGCCGTCGAGTGCACAAACGCGCCGGAGCCCATCGTCCTGGGCGCGAAAAACAGAGCTCATTTCCTGACCGGCCTCGGCCAGGACCTCCGCTACGGTTTCCGGACGTTGCGCAAGAGCCCGGGCTTCGCCGCTATCGCGATGGTGGCCTTGGCGCTCGGCATCGGGGCGAACACGGCGATTTTCAGCGTGGTGAACGGCGTGCTGCTGCGGCCGCTTGCGTATCCCGATCCCGACCGGCTGCTGAATATCTTCGAGTCGAATGCGGAGTTCGGTCACTACTCGGTCGCGTACCCGAATTACCTCGATTGGCGCCGCGAAAGCCATTCGTTCACCGATATGGGCGCCTTCCGCAGCGATGACTTCAATTTCACGGGGAGCGGCGAACCCGAGCAGGTCGCGGGCGAGTACGTTTCGGCGAGTCTCATCCCGGTCCTCGGCATCACCCCATTCCTGGGGCGCAGTTTTCTGCCTGAGGAGGACCGCCAGGGCGCGGCCTGCGCCGTGATGCTGAGCTACGGCTTCTGGAAACAGCGCTTCGCAGCCGACCCGAACATCCTCGGCAAGAGCCTGACCTTGAACGCCATGAATTGCGCCGTGGTTGGCGTCTTGCCCGCGGACTTCCGTTTCCGCGAGAGCGCTCGGGTCTACATCCCGATCGAGCAATACAACTCGGTGGAACTGCGCACGCGGGAATCGCACCCGGGACTCGGAGTCATCGGCCGGCTCAAGCCGGGGATAACCATCGCAGCGGCGCAGGCGGAAATCACGTCCATCGCCAGCGGTCTAAGCCGACTGTACCCGGCGACGAACGCGGGCCACGGCGCGGCGGTGGTGCGGATGAAGGACGATATGGTGGGGAAGATCCGGCCAACGCTGCTGCTGCTGGTGGGCGCCGTCGGGTTCGTGCTGATCATCGCGTGCGCCAACGTCGCCAATCTGCTGTTGGCGCGCTCCACGGCCCGACAGCGTGAATTCGCGATTCGCGCTGCGCTGGGCGCCGATCGCGGCCGCGTGGTGCGGCAGTTGTTGACCGAAAGCGTCCTGCTGTCCCTGGGCGGCGCTGTGATTGGCTTGCTGATCGCCCGCTGGGGGACCAGCCTGGTCCTGGCCGCCGCGCCGGGCAGCCTGCCGCGCTCCGGGGAAATCGGAATCGACCCATACGTCCTGCTTTTCACGCTGGTGGTTTCGATCGTCACCGGCGTGCTGTTCGGCCTGGCTCCGGCCTTCCACAGCGCCAATGCGAACCCGCAGGAATCCTTGAAGGAAGGCACGCGTGGCGCGGGAGGCGGACGCCACCGCACGGAAGGCGTCTTCGTGGCCGTGGAAACAGGCCTGGCGGTTATCTTGCTTGCAGGCGCGGGGCTCATGATGCAGAGCATCTGGCGGCTGTGGCGAGTTGACCCCGGGTTCAACACGCGCAACATCCTGACGACGCAGTTCGCGCTGTCGCCCAAAGTGATGGCGAGCCCGGTGGGCATCCAGCTTGCATTCCAGCAATTACTCGAGCGCGCGGCAGCGATACCCGGAGTCCAGGCGGCTGCCATCACATCGTTGGTCCCTCTCGGCGAGAGTGACAGCGAGAATTCCTTCTGGCCGGGCACGGGACCGCAGCCCCCTCAGGACCGGCTGACGTCGGCGCTATTCTATATCGTCACTCCCGATTACCCGAGCGTGATGCAAATCCCATTGCGCCGCGGGCGATTCTTCAACGCCAGGGACAACCTGGCTTCGCCGCCTGTGATCGTAATCGACGACGTCATGGCGAAGCACGTCTTTCCGGGTCAGGACCCGGTCGGCCGGCAAATCAGCCTGATGGTGGTGGGACCGGTCCAGATTGTCGGCGTGGTCGGGCACGTGAAGCATTGGGGCCTCGATTCGGACGATACCAACAAGATAAGAGATCAGATGTATTTTCCTGTCCGGCAAGTGCCCGACAAGTTTCTGTCCGAAGCGGTTGCGGGGCTGACGCTCGCGATGCGCACGGGACGCGAGCCCCTGAGCCTGGTCAACGCCGTGCGCGCGCAGGTCGCCGGTCCGACGCGGGACCAGCCCATCTACGCGGTTCAAACGATGGAACAGATCATTTCTGGATCGCTCGCCGAGCGCCGTTTCACCATGCTGTTGCTCATCATCTTCGCGGCGACCGCCCTGCTGCTGGCGGCGGTTGGGATCTACGGCGTCATGTCTTATGCGGTGACCCGGCGGACCCATGAACTCGGAATCCGCTCCGCCCTGGGTGCGTCGCGCTCAGAGATCGTCGGACTGGTTGTTCGCCAAGGCATGAAGCTGGCGGCAATCGGCATGGCTGCCGGTCTGGTTGCGGCCGTTGTGCTCACGCGGTTCATGGCGGGCTTGCTGTACGGCGTCCGCCCCGCCGATCCGTCCACGCTTGCGGTGGTCCTCTTGCTGCTCGGAGGAATTGCCCTGCTGGCGTGTTACATCCCGGCGCGCCGCGCTACCGCGGTCGATCCCGTCGTTGCCCTGCGCTGCGAGTGAAGGATGGGACCTTGTGTGGCCGGCGCGCCCCAACCGCCACCTCAGTTCGTTGCCCTCTTGACATCCTCCACCCTTCCCCTACCCTGATAAGATGTCTGCGCCTCCTGCGCTGTCTCCCGCCCGCAAGCTCACGCTGCTGCCGTTGATTGCGGCCACCTATTTCATCGTCTCGGGCGGGCCGTTCGGGTTGGAGGATACCGTCGCCAAGGCCGGCTACGGCGGCGCCATTCTTATCCTCCTGCTCACCCCCGCGCTCTGGAGCTTCCCCACCGCGCTGATGGTCAGCGAGCTGTCGAGCGCCTTGCCCGAAGACGGCGGCTATTACATCTGGGTCCGGCGCGGCATGGGCAGCTTCTGGGGATTTCAGGAAGCCTGGCTCTCGCTGGTGGGCAGCGTCTTCGATATGGCGATCTATCCCACGCTCTTCGTCAGCTACCTGGGCCACTTCCTTCCCGCGACGACGGCCGGCCAGCGCGCCACCTGGATCGGGGTCGGCTTGATCGCCGCGGCCGCCGCGTGGAACATGCTCGGCGCCAAGACCGTGGGCGGCAGCTCCGTGGTGATGGGTGTCCTACTGTTGAGCCCGTTTGCGCTGCTGGCCGCGGTGTCGGTATTTCATGGCGGCATGTTCGCCGCGCGGCCGCCCCTTCCGCGCCACGCCGATATCCTTGGCGGCGTCCTGGTGGCGATGTGGAACTACATGGGCTGGGACAACACCTCCACGGTGGCGGGCGAAGTCGAGAACCCGCAGCGTACCTATCCGCGGGCTATGGCCGGCGCGGTGGCGCTGGTGGCGCTTGGCTACGTGCTGCCCATCGCCGCCGTGGCGCTCACCGGGCTCGATGCCGGCCGCTGGGAAACCGGCGGCTGGGCCAACGTGGCGCGCGCTGTCCTCGGCACCGGTGTGGCAGGCGCGCTGGTAGCGCTGGGAATCACGGTGGGCGGCATGCTGGGTGCAGCCGGCTCGCTCAACGCACTCACCATGGCGCTCTCGCGTGTTCCTGCGGCGCTGGCCGAGGACGGTTTTCTACCCAAGATCTTCGCGCGGCGCGATCCCAAGACCGATGCCCCGCGCTGGGCTATCGCCGGCTGCGCCGCGGCCTGGGCGCTCGGCCTGATGCTGCCGTTCAGCAAACTTCTCATGCTCGACATGCTGCTTACCGGTTCCAGCATTCTGCTGGAATTCGCCGCGCTGGTGGCGCTACGCATTCGCGAACCTCAGCTTGCGCGGCCCTACCGCGTCCCCGGCGGCATGGCTGGCGCCATCGCCGTCTGCATTCCGCCGGCCGTTCTCATGCTGCTCACGGTGCTGCGCAATCAGGTCGAGCCGGTGGGCCCCATCAATGCGCTCCAATTTGGTGGCATCCTGATGGCGCTGGGCGTTGTAGCCTATTTCGTAGGAGTTCGTAACCGAAGACCATGATCATCGTCGATCTTGCCGCCATCGCCGGCCGCTCGTACCCGGCGGGTCGCCGCACCCAGAACCTGGTCGGTGGCGCCAGCACTATCCAAGCTGCCGCCTTTTCCCTCGGGCAGGTCACGCTGGAGCCTAATGGCGGCCAGGTGCCCTGGCACAACCAGGAGCAGGAGGAAATTTACTTCATCGTGAGGGGCGCCGGCGAAATGTGCCTCGGCGAAGAACGGATGGCCATCCACACCGGCCAGGTGGTCTACATCCCACCGCGCGTGTTTCATCAGCTCACCAATACCAGCGCCGAGCCCATGCGCATGATCTATTGCTACGGGCCTGCCGGCGAGGTGGCCCACTGGCGGCAGGAACTGGATGGCACCCTGCCCCGCGCCGGCGTGGAAGCGCCGCCGCTGCCGGCCGGCGCATGGTCGCAATATACCGGCAAAGGGCCAATCGGATGAGCGGCCGCACGCAGCACACCGTCGGCATCATCATGAACGGCGTCACTGGACGCATGGGCTTGAACCAGCACCTGCGCCGTTCCATCTACGCCATCATGCAGCAGGGCGGCGTGCAGTTGAACTCGAGCGACAGCATCATGCCGCGCCCGCTGCTGGTGGGCCGCAATGCCGCCAGGCTGGAAGCCATCTCCGCGGAGTGCGGCGGCCTGCCCTGGTCCACCAACCTGGAACAGGCGCTGGCCGATCCGGCATACGCGATTTATTTCGACGCGCAAACCACCGAACGGCGGGCGGCCGCCGTGCGCCTGGCGATTGCCGCCGGCAAGCACGTCTACTGCGAGAAGCCCGTGGCGGAATCGCTCGACGCCGCGCTTGATCTTTACCGGCTCGCCGAACGCACCCGCCTCAAGCACGGCGTGGTGCAGGACAAACTGTGGCTGCCCGGCCTGCTGAAGCTGGATAGTCTCAAGCGCCAGGGCTTCTTCGGCCGCATCTTTTCCGTGCGCGGCGAATTCGGCTATTGGGTGTTCGAAGGCGAGCACGTCCCGGCGCAGCGCCCTTCCTGGAATTATCGGAAGGAAGAGGGCGGCGGCATCATCGTGGATATGCTGTGCCACTGGCGCTATGTGCTCGACAATCTTTTTGGCCCCGTGGAAGCCGTTTCCTGCCTCGGCGCAACCCACATCCCGCGGCGCTGGAACGAAGCCGGCCAGCCCTACGAAGCCACCGCCGAGGATGCCGCCTATGCCACATTCGAACTGGCCGGCGGCATTGTCGCTCATATCAATTCTTCTTGGTGCGTGCGCGTGCGCCGCGACGACCTGCTGACGCTGCAAGTGGATGGCACGCTCGGCACCGCCGTCGCCGGCTTGCGCCACTGCTGGATTCAACCGTACGGGGCCACGCCGCGGCCGGTCTGGAACCCCGACATCGAAAGCCCTCTCGATTTCTTCGAGGGCTGGCAGAAAGTGCCCGAACAGGACACTTTCGATAACGCCTTCAAGCGCCAATGGGAGCTGTTCCTGCGCCACGTGGTGAATGATGAACCGTTCCCCTGGAATTTGCTCGAAGGCGCCAAGGGCCTCCAGTTAGCCGAGGCAGGCCTGGAGTCCTGGCGCAAGCGCGCGTGGGTGAAGATCCCGGAACTCAGCCGGTAACCCCCCGGGCATGCCCAGAGCGGCCCGGGAATTTCATCACTCGCGGTTGATCAGGCTCGCCACGTAGCCGGCGCCGAAGCCGTTGTCGATGTTGACCACGGCCACGTTGCTGGCACAACTGTTCAACATGCCGAGCAGCGCCGCCAGGCCGTGAAAGCTGGCGCCGTAGCCGATGCTGGTGGGCACCGCGATCACCGGACACGAGACCAACCCGCCTATGGCGCTTGGCAGTGCCCCTTCCATGCCGGCACACACCACCACCACCCGCGCGGAAGTGAGGCGTTCGCGATGGTACATCAGCCGGTGGATGCCCGCCACGCCGATGTCGTTGGTACATTCCACCTCGTTGCCCATTACTTCGGCGGTGATGCGCGCTTCTTCCGCCACCGGCAGGTCGCTGGTGCCTGCGCACACCACCGCGATCTTGCCTTTGCCGCGGATCGTGCGGTCGCGCCAGAAACGAATGGTACCGGCCACCGCCGAGTAATCGGCCTCCGGAATCTGCGCGCTTACCGCTGCCGCGCACTCACGGTCGGCGCGCGTGATCAGAACGTTTGGGGCGTTTTCCAACAGCGCGCGTGCGATTGCTACCACTTGATCCGGCGTTTTCCCCTTGGCCAGGATGACTTCCGGCATGCCGTGGCGCAACAGACGGTGATGGTCCACGTTGGCGAATCCCAGGTCCTCAAACGGCAGGTGGCGCATCCGTTCTAAGGCCTGGTCGACCGCAACTTCTCCGCTGCGCACTTGTTCCAGCAGCGAGCGGAATCGAGTTTGGTCCATGCCTCAGCATACCAGACGCCAAAATCCGGCCTGCGCCGCGTTCAGGTAACGGTAACTGCCACCCGAATCAAAAGGGCCCTACTCCGAAAGTACCAAGCGGAACTGCTTTTTAGGCCTTTTTGTCTATTGTCACGGAGAACGTATTGCCGCACCCTGAACTGTAGGCACTTCTCAGTAGGACGCATTGTACGACTGGGGAGATGGGAGGAAAAATGGATCGACGAGGAACGAGCCGGTTTCCGCTGCGGGAAGGCGTGCGGTACCGGTTGTTGCATTCCAAAAGTGATCCTGTCAGCGGTTCCGGCCACACCCTGAACATAGGCAGCGGCGGAATCCTCTTCACCACCGAAGATGTGCTCCCAGTGGGCCGTTCGGTGGAATTGTCTGTAGATTGGCCGGCGCAGCTCGATGGAAACTGCCGCTTGAAGTTCGTTGCGGTCGGCCACGTGATTCGCTCCGAGCCCGGGCAGGCCGCAGTTCGTATTGAACGCTACGAATTCAAGACCCGCGGGAAGAACGCGTCGGCTGTGAACGCGTTGGTAGCCTCAGCGGTGTAACGTTGCGGATGCAGATCCAGCGTCCCCTTATCGAGATCTGCGGTCTTCCATCCGCTCCGCTCCACTCGGAACTCCGCGCCACACTGAAGAATCTGGCGGAGGAAGAGGGATTCGAACCCCCGAGTGAGTTACCCCACTAACGGTTTTCAAGACCGCCGCCTTCAACCGCTCGGCCATTCCTCCACTCTCGATTCTACACTGCCGCAGTCCGTTCCATGGCTCTCGCTTCGCCCCGCGCCGTCGCGCGTGTGGGACGGGCAGCCCGTGCCGGCATCGCGTCACGCGCCGCTCTTCGCCGCTAGCAGCCGGTCGAGCTTGACGCCCAGTTGGTCCAGCCGCCCCACCACCTCGGCATGTTGCAGCTCGTCGGCCGGCGGCGATTTGCGCTGGATATAGAATGTCCCGCCCGGTTCGATCACGCATCGCTCCACGTCGTTGAGGCCGTCGAAACCCTGGCGGTGCAAAACGGTCAGCAGCTCCGCGTGGCTGAGCAGCTCTTTGGCGAGCGCTCCCTTGACGACTTCGCCGTGGTCCACCAGCGTCGTGGGCTGGCCTTCGAAAATCTGGTCGAGCCGGCGGTGGCGAAACAGGAAGCGCACCACAATGTAGTTCACACCCAGCAGCGTGAAGGCACCGATCAGCCCGCCGGTGAGCGAATTGTCGTTGCCGATGATGGCGTTCTGCACCGTGTTCGACAGCGAAAGCAGAACTACCAGGTCGAAGGGATTCAGTTGCGCCAGCTCGCGCTTGCCGAATGCCCGCAGCAGGAGCACCAGAAAGAGGTACACGATGATCGGGCGCACGATCTTTTCCAGCACCGGAGCGCCCACTGCAAAAATATCCTGCCACATTCCGTGCGAGATCGCCCAACTGGGCATGCTGTAATTCCTCCTCCAGCGATTATGCCGGATTTGGGCGGCGCCGATCTTGAGACGATTGCGGGTGCCCCAAAACATAACACAGCATTTTCTAATCCAAGAATGAGCCTGAAGGGCTGAAATCTGGTTGGCGCAGTGCCGGGCTCCTTTCGCTGGGTTTTCTTGTTCGTTTTCGGGGG
>JBAVYH010000151.1:0-21801 GCA_049698695.1 Bryobacteraceae bacterium
AAGTAGAAATGTCCTATTGACAGGGTCCAGCCTGGAGGGTGGACAAAGGACAGCTACTGATGACCCAGGCCGAACGAGACCGGCTGGTGGCCTTGCAGAAGGCCAGGAAGAAACTGATCACGCAGAAGCAGGCGGCCGAAGAGATCGGCGTCAGTGAGCGGCAGGTGCGGCGGCTTCTGCGCAAGCTGCGGCGGAAAGGGGACCGGGCGGTAATCCATGAGCTGGGGGGACGAGCGTCGAACCGGAAGCTACCGGCCGAGATGGGACAGCGGGTGATCACGGTGCTTTCCGACCCGGTGTACCGGGGATTTGGCCCAACGCTGGCGGCAGAGTACCTGCACCAGCGGCACCAGATTACGGTCAGCAAAGAAACGTTGCGGCGATGGATCGTCGAGGCGGGATTGTGGAAAGCCGGTCGTCGCCGCGTGGGGAAGGTACACCAGTGGCGTCCGCGGCGGAGCCGCTGTGGTGAGTTGGTGCAGTGGGACACCAGCACTCATGACTGGCTGGAGGGCCGCGGCGAGCGGATCTATCTGATCTCGATGATCGACGATGCTACCAGCCGGCTGTTGGCGCGGTTCGTGCATCACGACACCAGCGAAGAGAACAGGCGCCTGTTGTGGTCGTACCTGGAGCGGTTCGGCCGGCCGCTGGCGTTCTTCACGGATAAGGCGGGCCTGTTCCAGGTGCGGTCAAGACCAAACGGCAGGAGCAGCGCGAAGACCGAGACCGGCCCCAGATGCCGCCGACACAGATTGAGCGGGCCTTGCACGAGCTGCACGTGGTCTGGATTCCAGCGCACTCACCACAGGCCAAGGGCCGCGTCGAGCGCCAGTTCCTGACGGCGCAGGTTCGCCTGGTGAAAGGGATGCGTGTGGCCAGGGTACGCAGAATCGAAGAGGCCAATGCGTACTTGGAGAAAGAGTATCTGCCTTGGTGGAACCAGACCTTGACGGTGGAGGCGGCCGATGCGGCCGACGCCCATCGGCCGCTGGGTAAAGAGCATGATCTGGCGGCGATCCTAAGCCACGTCGAACAGCGGCAGGCGAGCAATGACCACACCGTGCGTTACGACGGAAGGTTTTATCAAATCGACCGGCGGGACATTCGGGCAGGAATGCGCAGAGCTATGGTGCGCGTCGAGGAGCGCCTGGACGGAACCCTCGCCGTGCAGTTCCAGGACCGCTATGTGCGCGTGCGCCGCTGCGCGCCGCCGCTCGACGAGTTCCCGTCGCCCAAAACGAGAGAGGCCCAATCGCCGCGGGCCAGCGGCAAGACCAAGCGTAAGAGCGATTGGATGAGCCATTTCTCGGTCCGCTCCGGCCCCTCTCTGCGCCAGGCTATCGAGGTGTCCAATGCGCGCAACTGAGCACAGGCACCGAAACGAAAGGCAAATCGAGCGCCGGGCAAAACCAGCCCGGCGATCTTCGCGCTTGATCTATCCGAAGACCGCTGCTCGGAAACTTCACCAAAGCAGATCCGCCCACAAAAACCAAAACCCCCAGAACGGGCATCTTATGGCCCGGTTTGACTGGGGGCTTGGCGCCATCTGCTTCGGAGCCAACCCCGTCGCAGCGGCCTTCGGATCTGCCCCGGGGAGCGCGACTCCCCCGAAACATCGAATCCACTTTAACCCCGTCCCTCCAGCCGCCCTCCTAAAACAGGACATTTCTACTTTGCTGGGAATAGGACATTTCTACTTTGCCTTGACAGCTGGTGCTGACAATACTGGTGCTGACAATACAATATTGTGCCGACAATATTGCCCCGTCCCAAATCGGAAGTGCCCGGTCAAAACCTAAAGGAAATCGATCCAAAGCCACAGGCCACGAGCCTTGATTAGAATCATGGTTGGCACACTGCATCCGTGTTGCTTGTTGCGTCTCAGGAATCGACATGCCGCTGTACGACTTTCCCTCTTGCCAATTTTCGGAGAACGGTCTTCGCCGTCAAGGGTTCGTTGCGCGCGCCTGTCGGCGCGCCCTTGACGGCTCTGGCCAGTTCTGACGCACACATCCCGACAAGAGCAAAAGGGAGAAACTGAAAACGAGCTATCGGCCACCGCCTCCCGTTTGGTCGGCAACGGCTGCATGGACCTTTTCGGGATGGGAAACACAGATGCGACAGACGTCGTCAGCGAGCCAAGGGGCTGAACGCCAGCCAATCTCGCCAGGCTTTCAGCTCGGCAGGGAAGTATTTCTCTTGACACGTGCAGGGAATTCTTGTTGACTGAGCACTCTCTCGCGGCCTAGAATAATGCCGAAACGGAAATGGCGAGCCACGCAAGGGCAAGTTTACTACCAGCGGAAACTAAAGGCAAGCTTCGCCCGAACGGGACCTTTGACCATTGTTTCTCGCGATTCTGCAGCAGCAAGTCTAGCCGTCAAACGGTGTGCGATGACTCGAGTTATGGCTGGCAACCGTATTGCATCTAGCGTGAGTTTACTGCGAATGGCGTCACTAGAACAATTCAGAAACTCCCAAGCCCTTGTTGCTGAATGTGGATGGCCTGTGGATCTTCTTTGCGAAGTTGGATTTTACCACACAATGGCTCTGTTTGGAGGTTGGTTATGAAACGCCGTTCTTTTCTGACACTCGCTGCCGCTTTGCCTCTTTCGGAGGGCGTTCTTATCGCCCAGAACCCGCAGACTGTGCTGTCGAACGAGTTCTTTGCCATGGATACCGCCTTGGTGAAAGATTTGTCTCGGGATGTCCTTCGGGAATCGGACATTGAAATGTTAGCGTCGCTCGGATATTCAGGTCTAGCTCTGGTAGCGCCGAACGCTGCTGCAGGGCAGCGTCTCACGGAGCAGATCCTGCCCTGGCTCGACGCGAGAAAGCTCAAACTCTACGCGGTCTATAGCGTTGTACAGGTGGCCCGTGATCAATATACCTTGGATACTGAACTCAGGCGCACTCTTCCGTTGCTTAAAGGCCGGGGCACAATTGTCTGGCTGCCTATTGTCACCAAAGCGTTCAAACCGTCCGACGAGGCGGCCGATGCTCTGGCCGTGGCCGCGGTTCGAGAAGTGGCGGATTTGGCGGCCCAGCAGGGCCTCGCGGTCTCGTTGTATCCACACGTGGGGATTCTGGCGGAGCGGGTTTCGGATGTCGTCCGGATTGCTGATAAGACCGGGCGCTCGAACGTCGGAGTTACGTTCAATCTGTGCCATTGGCTCCGTACCGACGGCCCCGATTCGATGGAGCAAATGTTAAAGTTGGCGCTGCCACGACTATCCTTAGTGGCGATCAACGGAGCCGACCGCGACGGCAAAGATTGGGCCAGACTGATTCAACCTCTCGACAGCGGCACTTTCGATATGGCGACTTTTCTGCGCGAACTACATCGTTTGGGCTATCGGGGACCGATCGGCCTGCAAGGTTATGCAGTCGCAGTCAACGAGAAGATCGAACCCAGCGAGAACCTCGCCCGTTCAATGGCGGCTTGGAAGAAGCTCACAAGAGGCTCAAAGTGAAACCGAGCGACCATGCCAGTGGCAGGTCGGCGGGCGAAGCCATCCTGATCTACAGGACTGACTTCGGCCCCACAAACTGGCACTTCCTTCGGCCCAACTGGTCACCACGCCTGGCGTGCTGGCGAATCCTGTTGAGGTTACCATCGGGGTCGTGGTGGCGCTCATGACCGATGCGGATCTGGTCGGCGCGGGCCTTTACCAGATCAATGTGACAGTTCGGAATATTGCGGAGGGGAATGCGGCCCGGCTGGACGGAGCACCGCGACGATCGACCTTGGCGTATGCCAAGCCCGCTTTTAGTCATCGATTCTACAGTGGTGCAATTAGTGCTGTCGATGTTCGATTGGGTGCTTTGCCAGATGGAAAAGGGAGCAGCCAAAATCCATCTGGTATTGGAGCATCAGGGGCCGCTCCCGCACGTCGCGGTGATTACCGAAGGCAAGGGATCGGACTTGGCGGTGGACCGAGGGCTGTAGTTTCCGGCGGGCACGATTCTGGTCTTCGATCGCGGCTACCGGGCCTGCCGCTGGTTTGCCAAATTGACCGAGCAGCGGGTGTTCTTCGTCACTCGGCTTCCGTTGCCATGCGCGCATCGAAGTACTCGCCCAACTGCCGGTGGTGGAAGGGAGCCAGTTCGTTGTCAAGAGGTGCGCATCGGCAGTCAGAAATTCCGTATAGCGTAGAAGCTGCGGCTTATCGAGGCCCGTGAACAGGCAAGACCATTATCCTGATCACCAATAATTTCAAACTCGCCGCTACTACCCTAGCCGACGTGTACCGCGAACGGTGGCAGATCGAGGTGCCCTTCCGGGCGCTGAGGCAGAACCTGCGGTTGAAGGGTTGAAGTCGTTTGTCGGTACCAGCCAAAACGCCGTTCAGATCCAGATTTGGAGAGCACTGATCGCCATCCTGTTACTCAAGTATTTAGAGTTGCGTTCCACTTCGCCTAGTCCCTTTCCAATCTGGTGACCTTGCTGCGCCAGCAACTGTTTGTTTACTGGGACCTCTGGACGTGGATCGACACTCCTTTCCAGCTACCTCCCGCGTTGCCGCCAGAATCCCTGCACTCTTATCCAGAAATCGCCGGTCAGCACCCTCAAAAAATGGCGCATGATCAACGCCGTCAGGAGAAAGGTCTAATTTGGACAGCGCTGGGGCAACGCCGGTTGGTTCATTCATACCCTCTTCGGCATCACTGCGTGAATCTCGCCCACTACCAGAGACGTCTCATCGCCTTACTGTTAAGTGCAACAATGGAAGCTTCTCAATTACGTTTGGTAGAAAGAACGGGGGCGGGTCGCCGTCGCATCTCCTTTTTGAGCGGCGGAGGTCCGACCAGTATCCAAGGCCGCCGCTGTTCTGGAATGGCAATTCATCGGCTACGGCGTGCACATGGAAATTCGGCCACCCGTCGTTGCGCACCATCAACACATCGCGGATTATTGTGGACATCCGCCTGGTTGCCGGGGCGTGGCGTCGCAGCCGCGGCGTCTTCACGGCACTCCCGCTGCTGCCCGGCAGTTAAGCTGGAAGCTGAGGTTTGTCTTGCCAGGATTCCGCGCGCTGTTGTGCCACAACCCCGGATATCGTCGCTTGTGGGTCGCCCAGGTGGTGAGCGAAGTGGGCGACCACTTCAACACGATCGCCGTGCTCAGCCTAGTTCCAACTGACCGGCTCAGGGCTCGCGGTTGGTGGCGTCATAGCTTCGCGGATGCTGCCTACGCTGCTGGCGGGTCCGATGGCCGGGGTAGCGCTCGACCGGTGCGACCGTACGCGGATTATGATAGCGAGCGACCTGGTGAGGGCGGCGACCGCCCTGGCGTTTGTGCTCGCGCTGACGCACCGGCGGTCATGGCTGCTGTACCCGCTCAGCGCCCTGCTGACCTTCGCCTCGCCATTTTTCTCCAGTGGACGGCTTGCCATCCTGCCGCGGATCACCACACCGAAGGAGCTGCACACGGCGAACGCCCTGACGCAGACTACCGCGTGGTTGACGCTGTCGATCGGCACGATGCTCGGCGGAGTCAGTACTATGAAGTTCGGTTATGGGTGCGCCTTCGTCGCCAACACACTCTCTTTCGTGTTCAGCGCCTGGGCGGTGAACGGAATCCGGTCGTCGGAAGGCCACTTCCGCGCGCTCGCAGAGAGTCAGGTGCGCCAGGTGGGCACGCCGGGCTGGCGGGAGTTCCTGGCAAGCGTGGGCTACATCCGCGCAAACTCAGTAATCCTCGCGGTTGGCCTAGCTCAGATCGGGTGGGCCAGCGGCGGCGGTGCGGCTCAGGTGCTGTTTACTCTTTACGGGGAGATCGTGTTCAAAGTGGGGCCGGCGGGAATCGGGCTGATCTGGGGGGCGGCGGGAGTGGGCCTGGTGATCGGCGGGCTAGGACACCGTCTGGGTGCCAGGCTGACCTTAAGCGACTACAAGCTGGCCATCGCCCTGGCATTTTTTGTGGACGGGAGCGCATACATCGCCTTTGCGGTGATGCCCGTGATCAGCGGCGCCGTGGTATTCATTCTGCTGTCGCGGGTGGGCATGGGCGTGTGCAATGTGCTCAACCGCACCATGCTGCTGACGCATGTACAGGACGCGTTCCGCGGCCGCGTTTTCTCGACATTTGAGACGACGCTGAATTCGGCGATGATGGCGTCGCTGCTGGGGGCGGGCATCGCTTCAAACTACTTCAGCATCCGCGGCATCGGGGTGGTGGCGAGCATTTTGAGCACCTCGACGTCGATTTTCTGGTTCCTGGCTGATGTGACGGGCAGAATGCCAGAGCCGGGGCTGCAAGCGGCCTGGGTGGACGAAATGGAGCTGGCCGAGCCGGGAATGTCAGGACACGTGCCGTAGGTCTTGGGCGAGAGCGGCCAGCAGCGCATCCCGAGCCGTCTGGATGTAGAAATGTCCCCCGGGAAACTGGCGGCGCGCGAAGGCGGCTGTGGTCTGGTGACTCCAGGCATCGAGATGCGCCGGCGTGACGTTGGGATCTGCGTCGCCGCCATAGGCGAAAATGGGGAAAGGCAGCGGTTCCGCGGGCGTGTAAGCGTAGCGGTCGTAGACGCGGGTATCGGCCCTCAGGGCGGGCAGCATGAGCTGCAGCATCTCCTTGTTCGCCAGGACGTCGGGGGGCACTCCCTCCAGGCGGCGTAAGTGATCGAGGAACTCCGTCTCAGGCGGCTCGGGCGGAGGGACGTGATTCAGCCGGAACTGCGGGGCGCGGGCGGCCGAAGCGATGAGAGCGAGGGGTAGCCGTTTGCCTTGCCGCCGCAGCTCCCGTGCCAATTCAAAGCCGACAACGGCACCCATGCTGTGGCCAAAGAACGCGAAGGGTCTATCGAGGAACAGCTCCATCTCGGCCGTAAGCTCCGCCACCAACTGATGCATGCATTCGAGAGGCGGCTCGTTCAGCCTATTCTCGCGCCCCGGCAGCCGGGCGGGGCAGAGCAGGGCCACATCACGCATCTGGGCCTGCCAGCTCTTATACGACAGGGCGCCGCCGCCCGCAGGCGGAAAGCAGAACAAGCGTATTTTGTCCCCCGCCGCCGCGTCCGCGCCCAGGAACCACCGGCTGCCGGCTGCGCTCCTTTCCGCCGCAGCACGCTGCTTCAGTCGCAAGGCGAGGAGCTTCTTTTTCTCCTCGGAAAGGTTCTCCAGCGGATGACGGCTGGCGGCTACCGCCGGAGCGACGCGCTTGGGCTGCCGCAGAAGCGTCTCGAGCAGCTTTTCGAACGGCAGGACGTTCAAGTGGTCTAGGTAGTCGATTGCCGCACGGCGCGATCGCCGCGACAACTCGTCCCAATGTGCGCTACCGCTGGTGATACGGCGCAACGCCTCGACCCATGGCTCGATGTCCTGCGACGGCACTTCGGCCAGGGGCACCATGTGGTCGTCCAGGGTGGGGTGGTAACCAGTGATCTGGTGGACTGGCAGGAGATAGTCCACTCCCATCATTGCTTCGCGGATGCCGCCGACGTCGCTAGCTATCACCGGGATGCCGCGCACCATTGCTTCCACGACGATCCGCGACCGCGCCTCGGCCCACAAGGATGGCGCCAAGATGACGCGTGCTTGAGTGAGTAGGTCGTCGATGCAGTCCACCGGATCGAGGATGGCGATATTCGAGCGTTTTCGCAATTCCTCGAGGTCGCGGGCAGTGGTGCCCCAAGTGGGTACGGCGGCGAACGTGACATCCGGCATGCGGTCGGCCAGCCCGAGAAAGATGATGATGCCCTTGACGGCGCACGGGTTCACGATCATCACGTAGCGGTTATCGAAGCGGCCCACAACGTCCGGACGGCCTGGTTCCACGAGCGAGATGGGAACGTGCACTGCGTCGAGTCTACCCCACCGGCGGCAGTATCCGGCCACGTATTGACTGACCCCCACCACGGCATCGGCATGGCTAAGCCGCGCGGTTCGTTCGGCGCTAGCGAAGGAGCTATCGGGGCCGAACGGCACCGCGATGGTGGCGCGCACCAGGTAGACCACGCGGGCACGAGACGACTTGAGCGCCAGCTCAAAGAGCAACTGCGCGGGATCGTCAGTGGAGGTGAGTATCACGTCGGGATCGAACTCGGCCACCTCGGCGGCAAAGAAGGCGCGCCAGTGCGAGTCGAGCGAGAGCACGCGAACATCTACGCCATTGAGATCGAAAGTGACGGCGTCGGCGATGGTGCGGAAGAGAACGCCGCGTTCGCTCAGCTCGCGAGCCAGCGTCTCATGGCCCGCGGGACCTAACCGTTGCACGCGCGAGACCACGCTGACTTGGTGAGCGCGCGCCGCCAGCGCCTCCATGAGAAGGCGGTTGGACTTTTCGCCGCCGCCGTAAGCGGGGAAATAGAGCGAGTTCTGGGCGAGAAGAATGCGCACTAGCGTCCTCTCCGCTGCCGCAACCGACGCAGAAGCAGCTCACGGCGCTCCGGCGAGAGGTGCTGAATGCGGTCGTCGACGGTGACGATCGGATCGGGGGCGGCGGCCTTGTGGAGGCCCTTCAGCATCGCCTCAAAGTCCTCCAGGTGCAGACCGGAAACGAACCTGAGCGCCACCTGGCGCGACAGCTCGCTTTCGGTCTCGTAGACGATGCGGTCGCACAGGAGTGCGCCCAGGGCTTCGGTCCACAGCTCGATGTCCTCGTCGGGCAACAGGGGAACGGGCATGTGCATCTCGTCGAAGAGGGGCTCCCATTGGGTGATCTGGTGGACCGGAATCACGAATCCCGTGTCTGCTTTGGACTCCACCAGGCCGCCCGAATTGCTGGTGACGGCAGGCAGCCCGCGGAGCATGGCCTCCATCGCGGTGAGGCCGAAGCCCTCATACCAAAGCGACGGCATCAGCAGCAGCCGCGACTGGGAGAACACCTCCTCGATGTTCTTCACAGGGGCAAGCAGCCGCACATTGGGGCGCCGTGCGATGGCCGCCCGATCCTCCGAGGTCGTTCCCCAGCCCACGAGCGCGCCGAATTCGCATTGCGGAAAACGCTCCGCCAAGGCGAGGAAGATCCTGAGGCCCTTCACCGCGCACGGGTTGATCATGACGATCAAACCTCGGTCGACAGATCCGAAGCGAGCGAAGGGCGGTTGCCCGTAGATGGGAGGATGAATCACCTCGACCCTCCGGCCGCAATATCGCTCGATGTAGTCAGCGGTGTGATGTCCGACGGCGATGACGGCGACGGCATGCCACACGATGGCAGCCGCCTGCTGGTCCGGATTCCAGCTCGCTGGGCCGAACGGGTAGAACTGCGGTGTGTGCGCCAAATAGACCAGCCGATCCGGGGCTGCGCGATACGCCTCGCGCAGCAGCGTATGGCCGAGATCCTCTGAGGAGACCAGAACCCAGTCCGGCTGGAAGCCGCGGATCTCATTGCTGAGGATGGAGGGGCGGCGGGCGAGGTCGCGGACGGACAAGATAGGCAGCCCGGCGCTGTATAACCGCTCGACGTCCGGCTCTCTGCGCTCGGCCGGGGCGGCGCAGACTACGCGGACTTCGTGCCCGGCGGCGACGAGATGCCTGAGCCAGACGAGATTGCTGCGCGTCGATCCGCCTTGGAGAAACTCATAGGACGCGTTAGACGCGAGGAGGACGCGCACAAGCTTAGTCCCGGCCCTGCCCGGATTGTTCCTGCTCGAGTAGCGCGCGGACCTCTGCGTCGGAAAGCCCTTCGATCTGGGCGAGTAGCGACTCGTAGGCGTCCTGGTCGAGCGCGCCTATTACGCGGGCGTCAATGGCAGCGGCCATACCCGCCAACGTCATGCTTGCAGTATAGACGTCGTCGATGGGCATGTCCACGCCCAAGGCTTCTTTGATGCGCACTAGGAGCAGGACGGCGAGCAGCGAGTGGCCGCCGAGACCGAAGAAGTTGTCGTGGCGGCTGATGGAGGCGCGCTCCAGCAGGTCGCTCCAGATGACGGCGAGACAGACCTCGGTGTCGCCGCGGGGAGGGTCGGCCACCGGGACGGCTCCGCCCGCCGACCTGCGCTCCCGCCGCATCTGTTCGAGGATCTGCTCCGGGATGGCCAGCGCGCGCGCGATGCGGTTGTAATCCACGGAGCTGCGGCGCATCTTCGCGGCGTCGGGCATGGGCGTTGCCGGCGCCGGCACCACGCCAGAGCCAGGCTTCCATTCCAGCGTGGCGGCACGGCTGGCCGGGATTCGAAAGACGAATCCGGCGGGGATGGGCTGCTGCCATTGCGCGCCGACGCTCTCCAGAAACCGCCGCGCGGGCATGTTCTTGGCCGTCAGACTGAGCAGGGCGACCACGGTTCTGAGATCGCGCTCCAGCGCGATGCGCCCGATGTGGCGCATTACGCGGTGCTCCACGCCGCGGCCGAGCGCTCGGCAACTCAACAGAAACGTGTCGATCGAAAGCTCGCCGGCGCGCTCTTCGAGAATCACCAAGCCGATGATGCCGTAGTCGCCGAAGCGGTCCGATGCATCCACCGTCAGGCACACGCGCCCGGTCTCCATCAGCGCTTGTATTTCCGCCTCGTTGCGCCGGACGGTGGTGAAGTTGAACTGGCTGGTACGCCGCGTCAGTTGCGCCGCGCGGCTCAGATGGCGGGGCGTGAGCAGCTCGACGTTCACCCGCAGCCCGAGAATGTCGTAGAAGTGCTGGAGGTCAGAGGCGTTGCGGATGGCTTCTCCGAACTCCTTGGTCTGCGCATAGCGACTGCCGCGCTGGCGATCCTCATCGGTGATCACCGGGCGATCGAACGCCCAGACGTGGCGAAGGAACTGAGGGATCCCGGCGTCATCCTCCGGCAACGTCAGGCACAGCACCTCCGGCAGCGTGTCTTCGACCTCGGCGCATTCCTTCGGGTCGTCGTCAACGAGGATGAAACTGTCCAGGCCGAGGTTCAACTCGGCGGAGAGGGAGAGAAGGTTCTCCGATTTGGTCTCCCAGTTGATACGCGACGCCGTGAAATGCGAGAGCTGAAGCGGCATTGCGGGATTCTGGGCGAAGGTCTCCAGGACGTCGCACTCGTTGCTCTTGCTGGCCATACAGAGCAGCGCGCCCGCCTCGCGCTGCTCCAACATGAACTGTTGCAGCTCGCGGCGCGAGCGGTCGAGCACCACGCCGTCCGGTCCGTCCTCGCCGCAGATGCCCTTCCACAGGGTGTTGTCGCAGTCGAGAGTGATCACTTTGTAGGGCGGCGTGTTGAGCGCCAGCGAGAGGCGCACGACGGCGGTGCCGAGCGCGGCGAAATAGAGGTCGGTATAGGGGATGCGACCGAGTTCCTCGCCCTGCGGGTTGTCCCAGGCATCCACCGGGTAGAGCCGGGCGACGGCGTCGTGGCTGAGCGAATGCACGCCGGACACTTTGTCGAGGCCCGCCTCGATGCGGTCAGCAAGTCCTTTCAGGAACTGGCGGTGATGAGCGCCGAAGGAAGGCGAAGGAGGACAGACACAGAAAACCAGAGGAACCGCCATTTTCGCGGCGGCGGTGCGAACGGCCTGGAGCAGTTCTTGCGCGTTCGCCTCCACCTGCGCCAGGGCGACGTCACCACGATACTTGAACTGCGCCAGATCCTCCCATCGAGCCAGCAGCACATTGGCGCCATTGCAATTCTGCGCAAAGATACCGGCCGGGTCGAGCAGAGTCTGCAACGGCTGGTTGTAGGGGGCGAAGGCGACGTCCGGCGCGGCGCCGAGAACCCGCGCCCAGAACTCCAGGACCGACCGTAACGGCTCGGCGTCGAACGTCGCGCTGATTCGAAACCTGGGTATGACAGTCTGCACGCCACTGGTACTCAAAACCGTTTTCGCCCCGAATGAATCCTCAAGAAGAGAGCGGGAAAACGCTTCGTTTTAATCGTACCTCGGCACAAACCGCTGGTTGGGGCCTTTGGGGTGCTTTCGTCAGCCACCGGCCACCGGCGCCACATGTTGTTACGCTCTCCAGACCTCGCGTTCGTTCCATATGTTTGACGGTATCGTTCAGAAGGTTTCGAAGCCAACGATTCCCGAGATCGAGTTCGTGAGATCTGTGCCACTGCATTGCTTCGGCCGAACATGATACCCCCAGCGGCATACCACGCTTCTTGTTCGCCCGCCCGGCTTACGAGGTCTTGTGGGTGTCGGGAGCGACGCCCATTTTGTCGGTCTCGTTGAAGCAGACCTTACGGCCTTCGTCCATCGCCTGGTTGGACAGAATCACGGCCACGACGTCGGCAAGGGCGACTTCCAGATTTGCCCTCGGGCGGCCGCCGTCGCAGCAATTCTGGAGGAAGCTGTCCAGCTCCACGTCCACCGGGTTGCGCGATTCTTCCTGCACGAAAACGCCTTTCGCGTACAACCAGCGCTGGGCGTACATGACTTCACGTTCGAGGAAGCTCTCCTTCCCGCCGAAAGTCAGGTCGCCGGTCATCAGCGAAATCGGGCCGCCGGAAGCAACCATGGTGGCTCCGGCCACGAAGGGCGGCTTCCTGGCATTGGCCTTCTCGATGGTCGAGGACTTGGGCGGCTCGCGATACCACCCAGGCGACCGGCATGGGCACGTCGTCGCCCACGGTAATTTCAATCGTGCCGTCGGTGCCCATGATGATCTCGCCCATCTCCGGCTGCGTGCCGTTGAAGTAGGGCAAAAACTGGTTGGTGCTGATGGAGGAGTAAGTCAGCTTCTGCCCGTTTGGATAGCGGTAGATCAACTGGATGTTGTCGTAAACGTCGCGGCCATCCTTGAGCATATCCAGCTTGGAGGCCAGGGGGCAAGCCCGGTTCGCAGATAGTGCGAATAGAGCTTAGGTCGAACCCGACGCCAGCATTTGTAACAATAGCAAGGCGGTCCAACACCTGCCCGCCTCGGTCGTTGCGAGACTCCACTTCCCACCTCGCAAGGGCGGGTTCCAGGCTCCCACCGATGCGTCTCCGCAAAACTCCCGACCTAGCGGCCACTCAGACGATAGCGGCTGAGCGCCATCAGCTGGGCGTATAGACGTTGGAAATCGGGGTCGGCGGCGAGTTCGACGTGCCGCGACAGTGCCGCGATCTTGCGCAACCGCATCTGCCGAGTGGAGGGCGTAAGCAGCAAGGTGCGCGCGCCGCGCAGTGCGCTGTTGCCTACCGGCTCGACCGTCACGTCCTCGGGCAGCAGTCCGATGGTGCGCGCGCTCGTCTGGCGGATGTAGTTGCCGAACGCGCCCGCGAGGCAGAGCTTGTCGACGCCATCAACGACGAGCATGCGGAGGCCCGCCGCCATCGCGCCCTTGGCCAGTTGCAATTCGCGGATGTCGCCCTGCGTCAGGGCAATACCACCGACCAGCGGGATTCGTTTGTCCTGGTTACTCAGGCGGCCGTTGGCGCCGATGAGGCTCAGCTCGACGCCGCACGCCGCCGCGTCCACCAAACCGCTGCCGCAGATGCCACGCGCCGCGCCGCCGCCGATGACGTGGCAGTGGAGGCCGCCATCGCGCACATGCACTGCGTCGATCGCACCGGCGCCCGCGCGCATGCCCGCGCCAATGCGCCCGCCCTCAAACGCCGGACCGGCCGCGGTGGACGCACAGGAAATCCCCTGTGCCGAGCCCACCACCACCTCACCGTTTGTGCCGATGTCGAGGAGCGCGCACGGCCGCGGCTGTTCGTTTAGACGCGTGGCCACGATCCCGCAGAGCAGATCGCTGCCGACGAATCCACCCAGGCATGGTAGGAATTCGGCCGGCCCCGGCCATCCCAGGTCCGCAGATTCGAAGCGGCAGGCGCTCAGGGTGGGCGAGAGGAACGGAGCGTGGGTCAGCGGTGCCACATCGAGGCCGCAGAAGAGATGGTGCATCGCCGTATTGCCGGCCACCAGCACCTCCACCAGCGGCTCGCTGCCCAGCATCCGCTGGAGCGCTTCTCGGATGAGGCGGCCAAGTTCGCCGGGCTTTTGCAGATCGTACCGCAGGCGGCTCATCACGTCGGCGCCGTAACGCGCCTGCGGATTGAGCGCGGTTTTCACGCGGAGAACTTCTCCGCTTACCAGATCCACCACCTGGACGACGAGGGTGGTGGTGCCCAGGTCGATGACGGCGCCGTGCCCGGTGCGCGGCTCGATGGGTACGGTGTCTTCGTCGGTGAGCGCGCGCACGGACCACTGCCCGACGTCGACCGTCACGGTTTCCGATGCGGACGCGCAGCAGGCCAGGCGCCAGCCGTGGCGGATCTCGTCCTCACCGAGTGCTTCCCGCATGGCGGCGGTGACCGGCACGTCGCCTTGTAGTACGCGCACCTTGCAGCCGCCACAGGCGCTCTCTCCGCCGCAGGGGAATTCGACGCCGGCGGCAAAAAGCTGATCGGCCAGAGTCTGCTGCGGGTGGGGATGGAATTCGAGTTTCACGAGCGGCTGCGCGCAAACTGCGCCATCGCGTCCACATTGGCGAATGGCGCGCCGCGCGCGACCTCGCAGCCGGCGCCACAAATATAGGCCGCACCAGCTTGCTCGAAGCAGTCAGCCGGCGCCGCCTCCACCGATGCAGGCGTGCCGTCGCGCAACGCCCGCACAGAATCGAGATTGCCGAGCAGCACCTGCGTTTCTCGCGTGGCGCGGCGCGCGTGGCCGAGCGGCGTCGGAAGATCCAGGTCGACGATATCAGCGCCCGTTTGCCCCATGCCTTTCACGATACGCTTCGTGTCTCCACAGATGTACAGCCGCACCGGCACGCCGAACGCGCGGATGGCAGCTATCAGCCGTCGCTCGCTCGGCAGCACGAACCGCGTGTACAGCCGGGGACCGATCAATGAAGCGGCCACATCGCCCACACCGATCAACGTCGCGCCTGCCTCTACCCGCGCCCGCGCGAATTCCACTTCCATACGGACCGTAAAGTCGAAGAGCGCTTCCACAAAAGGCGGGGCTTCGAAGAAATCCAGCATCAGCGTGTTGAGGCCGCCCAGATCGGCGCCCATCTGGCACGGCCCTTCTACCCACCCTTCGACAATCCGCGTGGCGTCGGTGCGCTCCGCCAGCAGGCGAACGGCCCCAACGCGATCGCGCATGCGTCCGGGGGCGGCCGGGTCGGGCAGGCGCAGAACCGAAAGCTTGCTCTTTTCATCGAGCAGTGCGCGGCTCTCGACAATAGCAGGCGGTTGATCGTCGAACCACTCCACTGCTGCGCCGAGATCCGAAGCTTCGCGCACCGGATCGGAGATGCCCGAGACGTAGTCGAAGCTGAAGCGGTCCGCCACCGCCACCTGGGCATCGGCCAGGACGCTGTGGTCGCGCACGTAGTCGTCGTAGCGGACAGCGGCGACGTCGGCAACGAACATCATCGTGATCGGCATCAACGGGAGGAAATCGGTACGCTCGCTGCGCAGCTTTGCGAGAATGCGTTGCTTGCCCGTCATGGCTCTACTCTTACCACCGCGGCGTCATTGCTGGCTGCGATGCGCTGACCCGGGCCGGCCACTGCAAACTCGGCTTCCGGCCACTCGCCGTCCACCATGCGCCGCAACCACGCCAGATCGCCTGGCAGCCGTTCGAACCGCCAGCCCTTTTCGCCGGCTTCGGCGGCCGCCTCCGCGATGAACCGCGCGCCAGCTTCAAGCCCGGTCTCGATGAACGTGAGCTTGCCGTAGTGCGAGCGGTAACGCGTCAACTCGCCGTAGAGGTAGCGCCCGTTATCCTCGCCGTATTTGCTAATCAACGCTTCCAGCGATTCGTCGATGCCCATCGTGCGGTGGGTCAACTGCTGCAATCCCTTGCCGCGCTCCAGCCAGCCGGTCGAGCGGTAGAAAGTGCCAGGGTTGCTCTCGAAGTACGCCTGGTAGCGCCCGCGGCTGCCCATCAGCAAGGCGATGCAGTCGTGCGCGCGTGGTACGACCAGGCGCGTATGCCGCGCGGCTACCCCGTCGAGACCGTTACCGCAGAGCCCGTAGCCGAGCAGGATCGCATCGTAGACGCCTTCGGGCGTGCGGTCCACGGCTTCCTGAATATTAGCCGCCATCGGCTTGCCGCCCAGGTCGTGCAGTCCCTTGGGCAGAAACTCGAGGTCTACCTGGTGTGGCGAATGCGCGCAGGCGTCGCACATTTCGCGGAACAGTACTTCGCAACTGATCAGCTTGAGGCGCATCGGGCGCGCACCAGGGCGCGAATGAAATCGGGCGTGGAACCGCAGCAACCGCCCGGAAACGAGGCGCCGGCCTCGCGCAACGCAGCGTAGTGGGACGCGAAGAACTTAGCCGACGCGCCATAGCGGATGGCGGTCCCTTCCATGTTCGGCAAGCCCGCGTTCGGCCTGATCCAGATTGGGAGATCGAATGCCGTGTGCAAGCGACGGCATATGGGGACGACATGCTCCACGCCGACACCGCAGTTGGCGCCGACCGCCGCCGCACCCATTTCCACCATCACCGCGGCCTCGGGCGTAACACCCATCGTCGTGCGGTCTTTGTTCTTACCCGAGTCGAAGGCGAAGGAGACGATTACCGACAGCCCCGTGCTCCCGGCAGCGGCCACAGCCAAGCGCGCCTCGTCCATCTCGCTCATCCTCTCCACCAGCAATGCGTCGGCGCCCGCCGCCACCAGCACCGCGGCCTGCGCGGAAAAGGCCGCGCTCGCCTGCTCAGGGCAGATTTCGCCTGCCATCAGCATTCTGCCCGTGGGACCGATCGAAGCAAACACCAGCGTCCGCCCGACTGCGCCGCGCTTCGAGATTTTAACACCGGCGCGGTTGATCACCTCCAGATCGCCTTCCATGGCGACCGAAACGGCGCGAAAGGTGTTGGCCGGGATTTCCATTTCAGATCCCGGATGGACACCTGTCAGTATACCCCTAAGCCGCCATCCTTCTGAGCCTTCGAGGTGCATTTTCCCCCCTGAGAGCTGTTTCCTCCCCGCAAGGCGTAGTTGTCGCCCTGCCGAAAAAATCCGAGATTGTGAAATCCTGTCTTTTCAGCGCATTCCACAATCACCTCGCCGACCCTCACCTCCTGGTCGCCTGAGTTCGCTGCATCCACCGCCTCCTGTCTGCCCCGTCGGCACCGGCAAGCCGGCAATCCGCGACGCCATCGCCTGGAACAGCAGCTTGGTCAGATGGTTCTCCGTCAGCAGCAGCTAGTAATACCGGGCGGCTTGACCAATCGGCCACCCGTCTTCACGAATCGCTGCTGTAGGCTCGTCAATGATCAGTTGCCGATCCGGCTTGGCAACACCAGCCGCCGCCACAGATTCCCAAGGGTGTAAGGGATCACGCCCAACCACAACCGCACCCCGTCAGACCGGAAGCGGTGGCAACTCAGCCGCGTCATCTTTACGGCTCGCTTGCCTTCTTTGATCCACTGCTCCGCCATGCCCCGCTTGTTGCAGAACCGCACCACCGCCCGGCTGTCCGTTTCCAGGTTGGTCACGATGAATCCCACACGCGAGAACAATTCGTCAAAGTGGAACGCCACCTTGGCGACCACCCGTCGCGCCGTCTTCCGACTGGCTGCCTGGTAGAGAAAGCCCTTGCACCAGACCACCGGCTTTCGGTTTGGGCGTCCTACCGGACGGGTCAGCAATTCCGCGATGTCCCTCTCCAGGCTTTCGTTAGACGGGATGCGGGTAGCGTATTTCACGCCTCGCTCCTCCAGCGCTTCGTAGAGCTTCGGCTTGGCGAAGGCCGCGTCGGCCCAAAACACCACTTCCTTGCCCAACTGTTGGTGCCGATCTCCGGCAACAGCACGTCTTCACAGCCATCGGCGCTGTGGACGTTGCGGGGCCGCAGCTTTGCCGCCAGGCAATCGCCCTCGCGGTTGAACAGCAGCAGCAGGTGGTAGCAGGTGGACTCAGCTCCAAAGTGGCCGTTGTAGGCGCTCTGCTCCTGCCCGCCGTAAACCGGCATCTCCGTGCTGTCCATGTCCAGCACGACCCGCTGCGGAGAATCGAGGGCTTCCGCCTTGCCGATGAATTCGTGGTTGATGCTTGGCCAAGTTGCCCAAGTTCGCCTCCTCGGCCAGCATCTCGGTCTCAAAGGTCTACAAGCGGGAGGTCAGCGCCGCCTCACGATGCCAGATCCTCTCGGAACCGATCAGCCGGAACTTCGGATCTTGGGAGAGCCGCTCGGCGTCGTTGACATCCTCATAGCCCGCGACGCGGCTGTAGACGTACTGGCGCAATAGGTCCGCCAGCGGGGGTTGCGTCTTCTTTCCCTTTCCGTGATCGGTCAGGTATTGGGCAATGAGATCACAGAAGCCCAGACGTTCATCCAACTCGAGCAACAGGATGAAGCCACCGTCGGAGGTAACCCGTGATCCTTGGAAATCGACCTTGGGATAAAAGTTTCGGCCTTCCCGTCATCCTCGTAATGCGATTCTGGTGAGGGGTGCGTTTCCGAGGCTTTACTACGGTTCGCTCACGCTGTGACCAGTTGCTTTGCTGGTCCTCCTGTCGGAGCTGACCAGGTACTGCTCGTCGCGCCACGCTCCCCGCCCCCACAGGATTTGTCAGCTTGTCCGAGTGTAGGATTTGTAACTAACAGTGTCAGCCTGTGGTCCAGTTAGCCGCGATGCTGCGAGAACCTGACAATAAAAGTTCCTGTGGCACTTCATGTTCATAATAATGCTCTCTTTGAGGCGACTGATGGAACCGACATGAGAGTACAATTCACTCACTAGGTTGACTGGAGGGCCCACCCCACCGCAACGTGGCAAAAGAGGCGGTTGCCGACGTACGACACGGCTATCACGGCTATCGTGGAAACCTAACTCATGACTGCTGAATACAGTCGCTCACAGTAACCGCTGTTTTGGACAAGAATGATAAAGCATGGTGGTGTGAATCTGCGAATGCCCCATCAGGTGCTGGAGAGCGGAGAGGGAGATGCCCGCCCTCACCATGTCCGCTCCGAAGGTGTAGCGGGACCCCCGACTTCTTGACGCTGCCCAAGATAACGGCACACGGCCGGCACGACTCGCGCCCATTCGGAGCACGGTATGTCTTCACTGAACTGGAGCATGGTGGGCGTGCCGCCGCCGGCCTCGTTCATTAATCGATCGAGAAAAGCTTCGATTTCGGATGTTTTTCGCAGACAAAGTGAAGCCGGGAAATTCGGCAGAACCACCTTATCCGGCCATGCCGCTTTGGCTTCCGCCAGGCCCATGTCCCCGGCAGTCTCCGGCAGCGAGAGCGATTCGACTCCGTCGATTGACGCGCGCGCAATGAGGTCTTTGATCGCCTTTAAACGTCCATCCATGTGAACGAAATATGGTTTGTTGGCATGGCGGCACTCGCCACCATGCCTCTCATAGAACGGGAGACAGAATCGCTTAAAACTGTTTGGAGGCGTTGTGGCCGAGGTAATGTTATCCGGCTGCCAGATGACATCCGCTTCAGAATCGAGCGCTAGGGTGAAAACCTCGTCCATTTTTCGGTTGAGCACGTCCAGCAGCTCGAGAACTGGATCGGGATCGGTGTGAAGGTCGAGCAGAAAACGCTCTGGACCTGCGAGTTCAATCAAAACTTTTTGGAATGGGCAGCGATCGACTCGGCCAAGGACGATTCCATCATCTCCGAGTTCCAATTTTCTGGCGCGGAGGGCTGCTTCGTTCTTGTGAAAAACCGTGTGCTCAGCAAGATACGCTAGGACCCGGTAGTCCTCCCGCGTCTGAACATAGTATTTCGAGATCCAATCCGAACCGTAGATTGGATCGGTCCTGATGCGCTGGCACACGGAACCGACCGGTGTTTCATAGGTTCTGATCTCGACTCTCTCTTCATTTTCGAAAGCGAATCGGACCTGCAGATCGGAGCCGCGGACCTCGGAAACGTAACCTGAGTGCGTGTGCCACGGAGGAGCGATCAAGGAAGCGACAGGGTGGAAATCCAAAATACCGAGACCCAAATTCCGAGCTTCTCGCTCGCTCGTCCCGCGGGGAAGGTACCTCGTATAGATACCGACTGGGACTCCGTCAACGGGCTGCTTGCGGTAAATCGCGAGCAGCCGCTCGCGCGCGGCGATCCGGGTCATACTAAAGCTGCGTTCGCGTGCAAGCTGGCGTCGACTTCATCTCGCATCGGGATTGCGTCGATGACACCGAGCCGCGTAACCGACAGCGCACCTGCATGGTTTCCGAACATAACCGCGTCCTCCACCGGCTTCCCGCTCAGGAAGGCCGCCAGGATCGCGCCGCAGAACACGTCGCCCGCGCCGGTGGTATCCACCGCGTGGACCTTTGGCGCCGGGTAGTGTTGGGAAGTCTTTCCATCCGTGACCACCGCTCCCTGTTCTCCGAGCGTGACGATCGCCGTTCCCACGCCGCGGTCGACAAGCCAGAGCCCGGCGCGCATCGCCGTCGCCACATTGGTGACTGGAATTCCGGTGAGTACCGTCGCCTCCGTCTCATTCGGCTTGATGTAATCAATGAACGGCAAAAGATCGTCGGGCAGTTTCACGGCCGGCGCTGGATCCAATAGTGTGGTGACTCCAAGGGTGCGGGTCTTCCGGATCGCATAGTCTACCACCGCCAGCCGGTTCTCGAGCTGAAAACCAACAATGTGCGATCGCCGGATCGCTGGTTCGGCAGCATCAATGTCCGCCTCGCACAGCCTGTAATTCGCACCCGGGCAGACCATGATCATGTTCGCTCCGTCCTTGTCAACGAAGATTACGCTAATGCCAGTATGATCCTCGTAATCGATCCGGATCGTTTCGGTGCTAATCCCGTACCGCTTGTAAAGAGCGAGCGCGCCCTGACCGTAGTGGTCCATCCCGATTCTTCCTATAAACTGTGTCGGAGCTCCGAAAGCGCGCGCCGCGATGGCCTGATTCGATCCTTTTCCGCCATTTCCCTCCCAGACAGAGTCGCCAATCACGGTTTCGCCGACGACGGGCAAACGCGGCGCTTTGTAAAAGAGCCCGATATTATAACTGCCAACGACGGTGACAAATCGTCTGTCCATAAATCCGAGCTCCTCGTACCCTTCTTTCGAACCCACGACTCCGCCGGTCGGGCTACTGGTTGATCCGCGACACAACAAATTCGTTGAGTTTGTCACCGTTCACGTTCTTGACGACCCGAATGTTTGAACCCTGGACACCTAGCTTGATGCTCTTCATGACCCCCCTGTCATCGAACTGAACCTTACATGGGATGACGTCAAACATCTCCCCGGCCTTGGGATAATGCGTGGCATGAACGAAAGCTGGCGTCGACCACAGCCGGCACCCTTTTTCGAAATATTCGTAGCGGTCAATATGCGCATTCGCCTTCGCGTCGTTTCTGAGATACCAATAGAGCAGTTCGTTCAGCAGGAAGTGGGACAGCATGTTCTTCTCGGGTACGAGTTCTTTTGGCGCGGGAAAGTACCACATGGACGAGTCCACCGGGATCCACATGATCGGCAATCTCGAACGCATGATGACAACGAAAGCGAAAGGGTCCAACTTGACATTGTAATCTTGTTTGGGAGCTTCCGCCGAGCCTGCAACAACGTACACGTTTGAGACCTTCCGTTCGAGGAGCTCGGGGTTCCGCAGATATGCCGCGGCGAGGTCAGTCATGCTCCCGACGGCCATTAGGGCCACCTTTTCATTCGATTCTTGGAGAGTCCTGAGGATCAGCTCGACGCCATCCTGCCCGTCCACATAAAGGCCCTTGTCCCGCAACGAACGCAACTGGAACTGCCCTAATCCCTTCACTACGGGCACTTGGCGGTTAGTGTATTCCATCAGCTTGGACATGACCTTCTCACCGTCCGATGGATACAGGTGGTTGTCGAGAATCACCCCTTTGATGTCAAGCTCGGGCGATTTCAACAGAACGGCGGCATCGAAATGGTCGTCGATGTCCGCAATCGTGTAATACAAGTCGGTTGAATAGATGATTGGATACCGGGCCTGAGCTGCGGTCGGAGCGCCGATCAACAAAACC
>JBAVYH010000152.1:0-2304 GCA_049698695.1 Bryobacteraceae bacterium
TCTCGACAGAACCAGCGCTATACTGCACGTCACTTGCTGATCCTCCTCGTCTTCCGTCCGGCCGCTGGGCGCGACTATTCCGGGTCTTCGTCAGCCTCGATGGCCAGTGGCACGACCGTACGTGCGCATTTACGCAGACCGCTCCCACCTCGGACGAGTGGCGGGAAAGCGCTCCATCGGATAAGGGTGCAAACGCTGGGTACCGAAATCCAGGGTCCAGAATCGAGTTGGGAAACGAGCTGGTTGCCGGGTGGCGACAAACCGTCGCCCATAGTTTCGTACTGGTGCTCGCCCTCGGCCAGTCCAGAGGGCTGATCGACCTACCGGGCGGCAGTTTGTGCTGCGGCCTGTTCAGTCGACGTGGCCGTCTTCGCGGCAGGCTTCTTGACCGCCGCTTTCTTAACCGGCGTACTCTTCTTCATCGCCTGTTTGACAGCGGCCTTTTTTCGGGCGGCCTTCTTGACGGGTTGTGCCTTCGCAGCTTCGGCGCGCTTTTGTGCCCACCGCCGTCGCAGAGCTTCCTGAATTGCCTTCCTGCCAGCCGTACTGAGCTTTCGCTTCGGTTTGGCTGGTTCCGCCGTAGCTGGCGCTGGCACCTCGGATTCGCCCCGGATTCTTGACCATCGACGCTGTTGGGCTTCCTTCATCCGCCTTCGGGCCGCCGCGGAGAACTTCTTTCGCTTGCGGGTGGGCGCTGCCGGGGTAACGGCAGTCTCAGCGGAGCTACCGTCGAGCATCTGACGAAGCTCTGCGATCTGAGCGTCTATCTGCTTCTTCTGGGACTCGAAGCCCAGAATGGCAGCTTCGAGGATTGAGTGGACAAGTTTTTGTGTGGGCATGTTAGTTTGTTCGCACTATTCACGGTAACTCATTCTCGGCGTCCTCGGCGATCACCCCAAGGACCGACCAGTTGCTGACCGAATTTGTCGCCGCCGTGACCGAGTGCTCCGTTGGCCGGTTTAAGGTCTGTCACTCCACAGGTCTTAAGTGGACCAACCAGGTAGAATGCCTCCAACATGCCCATGCGGGTCGCCGCGAAGGCGACGGTCCGAAGACCGCGCCTCTTATCGTATTTTCCAGGCTGCCCAGCGTGTTATGCTCAGGCGGGCCAACGAGCCAGAAACGGAACTCTGGATGAAACGATCCTGTTGTACTGCCCCGTCGCTCGCGCTTGCCATTGCCGCCAGCGTTGCCGCGCAGCCCGTCCCGGCGCCTGCCGGCCCCGCCACGCTCGCCGGTCCTGGCGAGGACACGACTTTCTTTCTTCATGGGAATGAGGACCGCATCGGCACGCTGAAAGTTAAATGGCTGCCCGATGGTACTTATCGGAACGAGGCTACTCTGGCCATGGCTGGCCAAAGCGTGACCATCACCACATCCATCGTGGTGGACAAAGACGGGTTCTGGACCACCATGAGTACCAACGCGCCCACGGGTGTGGCCACCTCGGTCCGGGAAGGCGCCAAGGCGCGCCGCACGCTCAAGGAAAAGACGGAGACGTTCGAGGTCAAGCCGGGCGCGCGGGTGTTCGACAATTACGGCCCTGCCTTGATGAGCCAGCCTGTTCGCCTCTACGATCGCGCCAAGGGCGGCAAGCAGTCCTTCCCGCTCGTTGTTCTGCCGGGCGCGGCCGTTGATGCGTCGCTCGAATTCAGAGGCAAGGTGGAGCGCACAGTCGGCGGCAAGGATCTCACGCTTTACCGGTACACATACGGCTTGCCGGGCGTGGACGTGATCATCTGGGCGGACGCCGATGGCCGCATCTTCCTCGGGGACGTCCCGGCGCAGCATGCCGCTTATGTCCGCGATGGTTACGAAGCGCTGCGCAAGGAACCAGTGGCCGACCCGCTGCTCTCGCAGCGGAAGTACGAGCTGAAAGCCGAGGCCGGCGTGAAGGTCGGCATGCGGGATGGAGTGAAGCTGTCCACTGATCTCTACCTGCCTCAGACCGAGGGCAAAGTGCCGGTCATCCTGATCCGCACGCCTTACAAGAAGGAGATGCTGGAAGTCCAGGGGAGTTATTATGCGCGCCGGGGATACGTCGTCGCTGTGCAGGATTGCCGCGGCCGTTTCGGCTCGGAACAGGCTGTAAGTTCGAGTCCTGTTTGCCGAGCCAGTTCCTTCCCGACGAACTCCCCCTCCTTCCGGTTAACTCCCTGAAACCCTGAAATTTGCCAGAAATGGCCAGTATTGCGTGGAAACAGGTTCTCTCCGGGGTTGCCCAGAGAGTTGCCGACTAGCCCCGAGGCCCCTGCACGGGGCCATTCCGCTCGCGTCTCTCAGAGTCTCCGAAAGGACAGCGCG
>JBAVYH010000153.1:0-10922 GCA_049698695.1 Bryobacteraceae bacterium
GTCTATTCCCCCGAAAACGAACAAGAAAACCCAGCGAAAGGAGCCCGGCACTGCGCCAACCATATTTCAGCCCTTCAGGCTCATTCTTGGATTAGAAAATGCTGCAGAGCGTTCCCTATAGCGCAAAACGGGTACAGGCATGAAGTTTCGCAAAAAGCAGCGAGATTCGAGCCGGTCCCCTTTGCGCCCCGGTTTGGGGGGCTCACTCCGCGCGCAGCGTTTCAATGGGATCGATGGCCGCGGCGCGGCGCGCTGGCACAAACGCCGCCAGCGCCGAGACTGCGGCGAGCAAGGCTGCTGCGGCGGCGATGCTCAACCCATCGAGTGGGCCGATGCCGAACACGAGGGAACGCACCGCGGGCTGCGCCGCCAGAATCAGGACGCAGCCCGCCATAATCCCCACCGCGACCAGCTTGCCCGCTCCGCCGAGCACGGAGCCCACCAGGCGCGCCGGGTCGGCGCCCATCGCCATGCGAATACCGATCTCCCGGCGCCGCGCGTTTACCAGTTGCGTCATCAGCCCATAGAGGCCGACCGCGGCCAGGATCATGGCCGAGATGGCGAAGAGTCCCAGCAGCCGCGCGTTGGAGCGCGGGCGGTCCAGGTCCGCGGCAAGCGCGTCGTCGATGGTCCCGAGTCCGAAAATCGCCCGGTTCGGCGCGGCGTTGTGCACCACGTCACGGATGGCGGATACGAAGGTGAGCGGGTCGCCGGCGGTGCGCACCACGTAATCGGGGTCCGGCCAGGCTCCGCCGACGGCGCAGGAATACACGTAGGGATACGCCGGCGCGTTGACCGCGTCTTCCTTGATGTCACCGATGACGCCGACAATTTCCTCCGGCGGCTGGTTGGCGTAGTCGGCCCATCGCAGATGGCGGCCCACCACGTTCTGGCCGTGCGCATAGACTTCGACGAAGCGGCGGTTCACCATGTCCTTCTGCGGCGTGTTGCGATCAGGCAGCGCCAGCGCCGGGCACCAGTTGCCGGCCACCAGCGGCGCGCGGAGGGCCTGCAAATAGCCGGGGCTCACGGTGCGTTCGCCAATCGGCATGGTGCCCTGGTTTTCGGTGGTGGAGGCGCCCTCGAGCAGAACCTGGTAGCGCAGCGTGGCGCCCTCGGCGGGCAGAAAGTTGGTCACACCAGCCGCCTGGACGCCCGGGATGCGCTCCAGGGCGCCGATCAGATCCTGTTGCATCCGGCCGATGCGCGCGCGGTCTTCATCCCAGGCGGCGCCGACGTGGAACAGCAGCGTGTGCGAGGGATCGAATCCCAGGTCGACATGGGTGAGGTTGTAGAAGCTGCGCGCCAGCAGCCCGGCGCCGGCCAGCAGCACCATGGTCACTGCAATCTGCGCGGCCACCAGGGCGCGCTGCATCCACTGCCGGCGGCCCGCAATGCTGCGGCCGGCGCGCAGCAGGGTGCCATCGATCGCTACGCCGGTGGCGCGCACGGCCGGCAAAAAACCGAACAGAACGGCCGCCACCACGGTTGCGGCAATGGCGAAGAGGGTGGCGCGCCAGTCCATCCGCAGCTCCCCGATGCGCGGCAGGTCGGCAAACAAGCGGGCCAGCAGCGGCAGCGAAACGTAAGCGATGGCCCACCCGGCGAGCGCGCCCGCCACGGCCAGCAGCGCAATTTCCCGCATCACCGAGGCGACCACCTGGCCGCGTGTGGCGCCGATGGAAACGCGGATGGCCAGCTCGCGCTGGCGGCTGTGGAGCTGCGCCAGCGACAGGCTGGCAACATTGGTGACGGTGATCAGCAGCAACAGCGCCACCGCGCCGAACAGCAGGAACAGCGGCTTGGCGGAGTCGCCGAGGCGGGCTTGCTGGAGCGACTTCATCATCACCGACCAGCCTTTATCGGTGGCCGGGTATTGCTCACCCAGCGCATGCTGGACGCTGGCCAGATCGGCCTGCGCCCGTTCGATGGTAACGCCGGGCCGAACGCGGCCCACGCCGCTGAGGAATCGTGCGTTGCGCACCCCCAGCAGAAAGGGAGGAGTCTGCGCCGGTATCCAAACGTCCACGCCGCCGGCGCTGCGGCTCAGGGCGGTTTCAGACCGAGGCGCGAAATACCTGGGCATCACGCCGACGATGCTGTAGCCCTGTCCGCCGATGATCAGCCGGCGGCTGGTGATGCGCGGGTCCTGGCCGTAGCGCCGAACCCATAATCCATAGCTGATCACTGCCGCGTGCGGCCCGCCGTCGCGCTCCTCGTCCGGGGTAAATGTGCGCCCCAGAATCGGGTTGGTCCCAAAGACCTGAAAATAGCGCGGCGAGACGCGCAGGCCGCCCAAACGCACCGGCTCAACCCCGCTGGTGTCGGTGACATTTTCCTGGTAGGCACCAGCGATCGCGGTGAAAGTCCGGTTGAGACGATTCCAATCTTCCAGGCGTCCGGGCGCAATCAAGCTGACCTTCTGGTCCTGGGCCGGGCTGGCTTCATAGAGCGCCACCAGGCGGGCCGGATCCGGATAGGGCAGGGGTCGCCACACGACCGTATCCACCACCGAAAACAGCGCCGTGTTGACCGCGATCCCGACTGCCAGCAGGGCCAGGACTCCGAGGGTGAAGGCAGGGCGCCGCACGAGCGCGCGCAGGGCGTATTTCCATTGCCGCATGATAAATGGATAGACGGCAGGCAGGGCCTGCGGTTAGCGCGGGGGACCCAAGACGGCGGCCAGTTCGGTGCGAATACACCCATTGGGCAAGCCGGGTAGAGGGCAAACCGGGTAGAGGCACGAAGTTTCGCAAAAACGGCGAAATTCGAGCCAGTCCCCGTTTTGCGCGTTGTGTTTCAGCCCGGTGACAGCGCCCGCTTGTCATCGGGCGAGACTTGCCGTAGCGTAGAATAGGTTGCGCGGCGCTCTGGCGGACGGAACTTTGGCGAGCGCGCCCGCGTATTACTTGCGAGATCTTATGACAGCCACAACCAGCCCGCTTCTGGGCCCAATCCACGCGCTCCTGGCGGAGAAAGGCTACGTTGTCTCCGAGCCAGCGCCCGATACACTGACCATCCGGGAGGTCGAAAGCGGAGTCACCACACGCGCGGTGCTCCAGGGCGACATCCTGTTCCTCTCGCTGGTATGCACGGTGGCGCCGAAGGCGGCCATCACACCGGCAATCATGGCGACCATGCTGGCCGCCGATAACGGCATTTCCACCTCTTATTTCCAGCTTTATGATGCGGGCACCGGCAAAGTAGCCGTGACCCTGAACAACTTCTGCAAACTGGAGGACGGAGGACCGGAGGATGAGGACGAGGTCCTCGCCTGCGTTCACTTCCTGCTGGTGGATGTGATGACAGCCCGCAAGGTGCTGAGCACTTTGAATTCGTAAGCGAGGAACACGATGCCATTCTTAGGCGATTTCTTTTCCCGCCTGGGCCGCGTAGCGCGCGGCCAGGCCAATTCGGGCGTCGATGCCATCGAGGACGCCACTTTCGAAGCCACCGTAAATCAGACGGTGGCCGACATGCGGAACGAGTTGAACAACGTGGTACGCGCTTCGGCCGTGGCCATGAGCAACTACAACCGCCTGGACGCCGAATATCAGAAGTACGTGCGCCAGGCGCAGGACTGGAAAGACCGGGCGGGCCAGGCGCTGGACGCCGGCAACGAGGACCTGGCGAAGAAGGCGCTGGCCAAGAAGGCCGAATGCGACCGCCAGATTGCGTCCATGCAGCAGGCCGTTCAGGCGGCGCAGCAGACCAGCGAAAAGCTGAAGAGCCAGGTGGGCGAGCTGAAGCGCAAAATCGAAGAAGGCGAGCGAACCGCGACCACGCTGGTGGCGCGCAAGAACGCCGCCGCCGCGCAACGCAAGGTGGCCGAAGCCATGGCCGGGGTGGGCAACGCCGATAACGCTTTCGCCGCGCTCAACCGCTTCGAAGACACTGTCTCCAAAGAGGAAGCTACGGCCAAAGCATTCGACCAACTGGCTTCCACCGGCACGGATGAGGATTTGGAGAAGCAGTTTGCCCAACTGAGCGGCCACGGGGTGGATGCCGACCTGGCTGCGCTCAAGGCGGAGCGGCAGGCCGCCAAAGCGCCTTCGGCGCCGCCGTACATTCCCAAGGAACTGGCCAGCGGCAGCCCGTCGATCGGCACCGGCGAGCGGACCACGGAGAAGGCCAAGGCGTAAACCGGGATGGGCCCGATCACATTCACGCTGACCGGCGTTCTGGTTGCCTTGCTGGTGGTGGTGCTGATGCAGCTATTCAAGAAGCCGCAGGCCCCGGCGCACGGTGCGGCGCCGGCCGAGGACCTGGCCAATTTGAAGCCTTTCCAGGCGCGCGCCGGCGACGTGATTTCCATCGCCGGCGCGGGCGACAATATGACCGACCTCGATTTCAACTCCGACCGCTGCACGTGGTTTCAAGCGGGCTCGCACAACTGGTTCGAGTTGAGCGGCCCGTACCGCGAGCGGCGCGTGGCGATGCGGGTGGACGCGAACGCCGACCAGGCGGTCAGCATCTCGACTGAAGCTCGCCAGCCTACGCTCGAAGACCTGGGCCTGAGCGAAGAGGACCTGGCACAAATGGACGAGCGCCAGAACACCGGCGACACATTCGATTTCGACGGCAAGGTGTGGATGTACCGGTTGAGCCGCGAGGTCCAGTCGACGCGCAGCGACCAGCCGCAGCCGGTGGGATTTTACTGTTGGGAATATCGGGAGCAGAGTGGCCCCGGGCTGATCTTCATCCGCAAGGAGCAGGCCGAGCCGTTCGCCGTCACGCGTTACAGGGGAATCCCCGCCGACGACGTGACGATCTACCGGGGAACCAAGAGCTGACCGCGCCGGTCGGGACCGGCGGCAGCCGCGCCGCATCCGGAAAGGTGGCGGCATTCGATGAACCGATCTGGCCTTAAATTCCTCGCGATATTGCTGATGGTGTCGATCGGCGTGGTGCTCACCGCCGGTCTCGACAACCTGCCGCGCAACCTGCGCCAGCAGATTGATAGCGAACGCGCCTCGCTCGCGACCGCGCAACAGCAGGTCGCCCAAGCTAACACCGAAGTGACGGGTGAGGTGACGTCGGAGAGCGCGCTGTTCCATGCCATCCCGGCCGCGGCCCAGTGGCCCGCGGGGCTAGCGCAATCGGAATCGCAGCTTGCGGAAGCACGCCACGAGATGGACGAGCTGTCGCTTCTGGAGAAACAGAATCGCCGCCAGGACCGGGAGAAAGTGGAGTCGCTGCTGGCCCAGGAAAGCGGCGTGCGCGTCTCCGCCGCCGGCTCGGCCACGGCAATTCAGAAAGACGCGGCCCATTGGATCGAGCTGAAGCGCGAGCTGCCGCAGCGGCTCGACCAGATGAGCCGCGATTACCAGGCGATTCACACGTTCGACCTGGCGCCGGTGACGGCCGTGGTCGCCAAGGGCGAGACGGATTGGCCGGAGAAGAAGCCCGACCTCGACGCACGTGTCGCCGGGCTTCACGGCATCGTGACGCAGAGCGACACCCTGTGGCAATCGAGCGCCGAGGAGCGCCGCCAGGCGGCGGCCGGCGATTTCGCGCACCTCGATTTTGCCGCGCTGGTGGCGGCGCAAGACAGCCTGCACAACGACGCCGCCGACCTGCCGCGCCGGGCCGAGGAAGTGAAGTCGCTCGACGGGCAGCTTTATTACAACTGGGACAAGATTCTGGTCGACATGGAAGTGCGCGGCATAGGCAGCGCGCGCCACTACGACCAAGAGATCCGCACCGTCAAGACGCATCTGGATGACGCAGGGGCCAAAGCCGGCACTAGCACGTCCGAAGAAGCGTGGGTGGACGTTTCGAACGGCACCTACGACGCCATGCGCAACGACCTCGGCATGGCGATCGAACACAAGCCCGCCGGCAAATTCGATTCGGAAGCCGAGCACGTGGCGCAGCCCGCCGGCTTCGCCTACATGGCGCCGCCCGGCCAAGTGTCCAATCAGTACGGCTATTGGGACCATCACGACGGCCGCGATTTCTGGGTCTTCTACGGCCAGTACGCGCTGATGCGCGACCTGCTGTTCAACCACTCTTACCGGCCGATCGACCGTTACGACTGGGAAGGTTATCGCGATTCATGGCGCAGCGGGCGGACCTATTACGGCCGCGATGAAGCGGCCGGAGCGCCGAAGTATGGTTCGCAGGGCACGGTCACGCAGGACCGATATGCCGGGTCCAACTATGCCAGGAGCGGGGGATTTCGCGATTCGCAGTACGCTTCTAAGAGCGGCTCGTTTCGCAATTCACCGTACTCGGGGCCGGGCGGCGATCGCAGCGCGCGGCACTTCGGCCATGGCGGAGGGGGAGAGCCGCGCGCGCCTTCGTTCCATCCGGCGCCGCGCATGCCGCGCCCCGCATTCCGCCCGCCCAGCATGCCAAGGCACTTCGGGCGGCACTGATCTGCTTTCCGGACACGTTCAATATCATCAACGGCAGCAACGGGGCCGTCATCGTCGATTTGAGCAACAGGTACACGCAAGCCAATACGGTGGCGGAACCCTCCAGTATGATGTTGATGGGTGCTGCGCTGCTCGGCTTGGGCGTGGCTGTTCGCAGGCGTCGCAAAGAGTGCATTTAGGCACCTACTGTCGGTGGCCGTAAGCTCATGAGGGCCCCAAAATCAGGCCTGGCAATAATTCAGGAGGGTCCGGGACAGGGGCGTACCGTCCGCGCCAGCCCTAAGTAGCCGGACGATTGAAGGTCCGGTACGGCCCCGGCGTTTGGAATGCACACAAAGACCGTACGGCTCGCGAAAGAGGCCGGCCGGCCGGCCTGATCTGTCTTTAATTGGAGAGAACTTTATACAGCGGTGGAATACACCTGGTAGTTCGGCCGCGAACAAGCGTTGTACAAGATGCGCCGCACCTCGGGCGCATAGAATGGCTGCGTCAGCACGTCATACGCGCCCAGGTTGAGGGCCTCAGCCCAGAATCGGGCGTCGGCGTGGGGATCGGTGACGATCACCTCCACGCCGCCTGGGATCTCGCGGGCCAAATGCAGAACATCCAGCCAGCTTGCATCGGGTAGGGCGGCTTCGGTTAACAGGACATCGTAGTCAGACTGCTGAAGAATATTGCGTGCCTGCTGGTAGGTTTCGACGTGCTCCATGGCAACGGGAAGAGATCCCAGCATCCGCGAAAGTTGGCGGGCATCGTCATGACGCCCGGAAATGAAGAGTATCCGAGACCTCATTGGTGCACACGACCTTTCCGATTTCTGTTCCCATTCTAATCCCGAATTGCTAAAACCGGATGACTAAATCTGGTATAGCGTCGACGGAAAACGCTTCCACTATGCGAATTAACAACTTCGCTTCGCGCATCCAGCTAAGTTGTGAGCCGCGATCACGGAATTCTCAAATCTTCTGACGTAGGAGGATAGCCATGGTGAGGAGCTGGCGTGGCGGGGGTATGGAACGGTTCAAACCGGGAGCGGACGATCGTCCGGAGCGGGCGGTTACGCGGTTTTTTCGTGCTTCAGCACCGCCACGTAGCCCAGGTTGCGGTAAAGCTGTTGAGAATCCAGGCCGAATCCGACCACGAAGCGGTCGGGAATCTCAAAACAGCGATAATCGACGGGCACCTGCACGATGCGGCGGCTGGTTCTGTCTAGGAACGTGCAAACGGCGAGCGAGTTAGGGGCGCGGCCGGCCAGGTTCTGCAGGAGATAGCGGAGGGTGAATCCGGTATCGATAATATCCTCGACAAGCAGGACGTCCTCGCCTTCGATGCTGTCGTCGAGGTCCTTGGCGATGCGTACCACGCCGGGTGCGCCGCTGCGGTTGGAGAAACTGGAGATGCCCAGAAAGTCCATCTTCACCGGGATTTCGAGCGAGCGGGCCAGGGCGGTGAGAAAAAACACCGAGCCTTTGAGGACGCCAACCAGTTTCAGCGTCTTGCCTTCATAGTCGCGCGAAATGCGGGCGGCCAGTTCGCCGATACGCTGGCCGATCTCCTCTTCGGTGAACAGGACCCGTTCGATGCCGGGCGGCAAGGGGGCGCTCATGCGGTCACCGGGCGCTGGGCAAGGCCGTACTTGAAGATGAGATTTTCAAAATCCTTCTGATAGAACACCTGGATATTCAAGTGGGGATAAAGCTCGCGCAGCAATCGGACCTTTCGGTTCTTGCGAGTTACCAGGGACTGCTTCATGGTAGTTAGTTCCACGTATAAGTCGAATTCCGGCAGATAAAAGTCCGGCGTAAACGATTCGGTCGGGTTGGCGTCGCGGTCGTATTGGACGGGAAAGCTGCGCGGCTCGTATTCCCACGCGATGCGGTAGAAGTCGAGCAGGTTGGCGAACATCTCCTCGCTGGGGTTGGCGAAGATTTTCTTGCGGATGGTAATTTTGTCGGGCGGCACGATGCCGTAGCGGGCGAGGCGGAGGCGCATCTGGAACTGAAGTTGCGCTTCGGCGGCGGCAGAGAGAAAGCCGCGATCGGTCAGGGCGAGCGAGGCGGCGGTGCGGTCGATCAGCTCGGCCATTTGTTCGCTGCTGACGGTTTCGGCATTCAGCACGAGGTCGAACAGATCGGCGGTGGCGCGGGTTTTGCCGAACCTGGCCTTGCGGCTGGCGCGGTCGGCGGCTTCGAGCTCGAGCAGGCGTTGGCGGGCGGCGGGCCGTTCCAGGCGGCAATCGAGCATGATGTTGCCGATGCGCACGGTTTCCGGCGCCACCACGTGGACGCGCAGCATCCCGGGAAAGTGCCGCGACTGGAGCTCACCGCCGGCGGCACAGTAGACGATGTGATGAACCGTGGCCAGGCGCGCCAGAACGGAAGTGGCCAGGCTGGCCCAGGCCTTATCGGGGACGCGGGCTTCGGAGCCGAATTCCTCCGCCGCCAGAGCCTCCAGGCGGGCCTGCGTCAGCAGTTCGAAACCCAGCCTCTGCGCGGTGATGCGCGCAACCTCCTCAAACCGGCAGCCCGGATGCCCAGAAACCGCGATCAGCGCCATCCCAAGCTCATCATAACGCCAATGCGAAGAGCGCCGGGGAGGAGCGGGGGGCCGGGCGCCGCGCGGGCCGGCATGGCCACGCCGGCCAGGCGGACCCAGAGCGGGTTGAGCGGATCCAAGCGCGGGCCGGGCATGCCCGGCCCTTACAGGAGGTAGTCCGTGCGCTTAGGCCGTTGTCTGATCCTGGGCGGCTACGCGGCGGCTCAGCAGGGCGTAGGCGCCATAGAGGGCGGCCGAATAGAAGAGGTCGGCCAGCACGGTGTTGCGATAGTAGGGGATCGCCGCCGCATAGCAGGCCATCAAGCCGGCCGCCGTGTGCGCATAGGTGGCGGTGGAACCGAGCCACACCCCGAAATTAGTAATCACAAAGAACTGAATGCTGCCTGCAACCGCCGCGCCGCCAATGGCGAGCGGGTTTTGGGTGGCGCGCAGCCGCGAGCCGATCCACACGTAGATCAGGAAGCTGGCGTATACGAACGGAGTCGCGAACGAATAGCCGCCGACCAGCGGATCGGTGACGAGCATCAGCACCAGCGGCAACAGGTAAGCCTTCCAGCCGCTGAGCCGGCCGCCGGCAAACAGGCTGACACCGCCCACCGGCGCGAAATTCGGCGCGTGCGGCACCAGGCGCGCCAGCATGCCCAGGATCGTGAGGCCGACGGCCAGCGGCCTCGACGTATTGTTCTTCATTCGTGTTCTCCTCTTCTTTTCTGGTGACCAGATTTCATTGGACGACTTCAAACGTCCCTTACAACGGGACTTCTTTCCTCATGCGGTCTCGGGATCGAGATCGCTTCCGGTAGCTGGAGCGCGCCGCTCACGGTGACTTCGGCGACGCGAAGCCGTGCCACGGAAAGGTCCTGAATCTCGAGCGATTTGAAATTGCCGCCCTCGACCAGGACGCGGCGGATCGTCAGCCGCCGAACAGTTAATGCGCCGATCGCGAATGCGCCGACCGCGACCGCGCCAATCGCAGTTGCTATCATTGCCACGCCGTTGAAGCCCAAGTGCCTTGAACTACGGAGGTCCCTCACAGATCCGCCTCCTTTCATTGATTATCCACCAGGATGAGCCGAACTGGCATGGTTCGGGTCCCACAAAGTTTCCGGATCGCCGGTGATGTGCGTTGCCCAACGGCTCCAGACAAAAAAAACGTCGCTGAGCCGGTTAAGGTAGCGAATCGCCTCTGGCGGAACGCTTTCGATGCGGGCCAGGGCCACCACGGCGCGCTCCGCGCGGCGGCATACGACGCGGCAGAGGTGGAGATCGGAATTCAAGCGGCCGCTGCCGGGCAGCACGAAGGAGCGCAGCGGAGCCATATCGTGATTGATGCGATCCATTTCGGTTTCGAGGCGCGTCACTTCTTCGCCGGTGACGCGCGGCTGGCGCGGGTGGACGTCTTCGGGCAGGGTGGCGAGAATCGAGCCGAGGTTGAACAGCTCGTGCTGGATGCGCAGCAGAACCGGCACCAGCGTCCAGGCGCGGCCGTCGCGGTCGACCAGCGCCTCGGCGGTGGCGCGCGCGGCGCCCACGAAGGCGTTCAATTCGTCCACCGTGCCGTAGGCTTCAATGCGCGGCCCGTCCTTGGCTACGCGCTGGCCGCCGGCGAGCGCGGTTTCTCCTTCGTCGCCGCCGCGCGTATAGACGCGGCTGATGGTCAAATGAGGCGGATCGAACTGTTCCTTGCTCATAAACTCATTTTGCTCCGGATTTGGCTGCGGCGAGCGACCATTTCAAGCCGGCCACGAAGTTGAGGAGCGGCGAAGGGTAACCGAAGACCTCTTCATAATGCTGGTCGAGCGCATTCCGCAAGTTGCCGTACGCGGTGAGGCCGCGTCCCAGCGCGTAGTTGAGATTGACACCCAGGTTGGCGTAGCCGGGGTTTTGAAACAAGCCGGCGGATGCGCCGTAGCTGGGATCTACATCGAGAATCGAGTCGCGGAAGTAGCCATCCAGGCCGCCCGATACGCGGCCGCGGGTGAAGGT
>JBAVYH010000154.1:0-20611 GCA_049698695.1 Bryobacteraceae bacterium
ACGATCCGCGAATACATTCGCGACAGCAACAAGGCCCCCCAACCGTTCCAGTGGGTGGCGAGCGCCAACACGATCATCAGGAAGGTGCGGAAGTATAAACGAACTTTAGAGACAGGACACTAGAATCTCCCAAGAGTATTCCAACGTCTGCTCTCACATTTCGCCACCGATTCCGAATCCTTATCTGAAAGATCGTCTCCCCTGCCGGCTGAAGACGCTTCAGGATCAACTGAGAGACTATGCCGCGGATCGAGTGCCGGAGCCCGAACTGCTTCGTCCGCGGCGCATGCGCGATAAGTACAATGCGGCTATGGAGTTGCTCCAGGCCTTCCGCTCAGCCATCGAGTACCTGAACGATGCCGAGGCCGGTACTCTGTCTAAGATCAACCAAGTCTATAAGGATTACCGGGTCCTCCAGCCTACCCGGGTGGATCTCAACCTGGGCGGGAACAGCGGAAACCTGAGCGTGAATTACGCGGTCACGGGCGTGGAACAGTTCCAGCCCTACAGGATTCAAAATCAGGTTCCCCAGCCGGTGACGGCGCAACAGCCTGCTCCGGCGCCGCCAGCCGCCCCCACGGCCCCAACGCCAACTCCCGCCGCGCTCGCTCCGGCTTCCCCAGCCAGCCCCCAGGCTGCGGCGCCCACCATCCCATCCACTCCGCCCGCTTCCCCGGCCGCGACCACATCGACGCCTCCTCCCGAGTACGTCGGCAACTTTCACGTCCATCACTTTACCCATGGCACGGTGTTCGCCGGCTTCGCCTTCGACTCCATTAGCAACCGCTCGTATTCTCTCGCCGCCTGTTCATCGGCGGATTGCCTGTCCTCCAGCTCCAATGCTCCGGTGGATGTGATTGCCCAGTCGTCCGAGAAACCAGGCAAGGCGGTTGTCCTCGGCCTCGATATTTACTTCACGCCCCAGGACATGTACCCCGAAGTTCGTCGAACCCGGATAAATGAGTACCTGCCTTCCGGTTTCGTTTTTGGCGCCTCGGTAGACCCGCTGAATCAGTATTTCTTCGGCGTCGCCGCCGAGCCCAAACGAGGCTTCATGTATTCGTTCGGCTACGTCCTGGGCCAGCAGAATCGCCTGCCAGCCGGCCAGTATCCGGGCGAACAGGTCCCTTACAGCAACGCCGGCGGTACTGCCGCGCCCTCTTACACAGCGCCTACGCTGGGGTCCGCCACCGGCTTTCGCAATGGAGTCTTCGTGATGGCCGCGTTCGACCTCAACATCTTCCAGACGGTGTTTTCCAAGGTCTTCGGCGGTTTGACCAACCTTGGGCCACCCAGCGCTGGCACCGGGAGCCAATGAAGAGAGGAGACATGCTGCGGCGCATCATCGCGGCGCTGTGACCGTCTACTCCCTCCAGCCAGGAAAAGTGCCCTCGATGCCCTACGGCGGCTGATTCGACCTCAGGCCGAGCACCTGAGAGCCCGCCGGAGAAAAGCAATCAGAAATATTCTGAATTGTGATAAATCTCTCTTCTCTTTTTGTTCGCCTTCTGATATAGTGTGGCCCATGAGCCCAAAACCGCAACAATACGACTTTGCCAACCAGTTACTCGCCAGCAAGGAATTCTTTGAGCGCTCGACGAGAGTACTTGATGAGGCCGACTCCGGGTTCCGCCCGAAGGAAGGCATGATGAGTGTAGCGCAGCAAGTCGCGCACGCGGCGCAAACCATCGATTGGTTCATCCAGGGCGCATCGCGGCCGGAAGGGTTCGACCTCGATTTCGCCAGCCACGCCAAGGCGCTGGAGCGGGTGACCTCGCTCGCCGCGGCTCGCAAGGCGCTCGAAACGGCGTACGCGAACGCGATTCACTTTCTACGTTCCCGCGGCCCGGAAGATCTCGCACGGCCGCTGCCGCCCGGCCCGGTGATGGGCGGCCAACCCATCACCGACATCGTATGGGCTATGGTCGAGCACACCGCGCATCATCGCGGCGCTCTGACCGTCTACTCCCGCCAGCTCGGCAAAGTACCGGAGATGCCTTACGGCGGCTGAGTGGATGTAGGGCGAAGACGGCTCGCCACTGATCCCGCCCTCGGCAGGACTGCCGTAAGCCGAAGGCAGCGATAGACGCCTCTCGGCCGCAGCTAAGAGTCTATCTGTCTCTCAACCAGCTCTGGGCCCGACTTAGAACGCAGCGGAGCCTGGCGTGCGGGGACACGGGATTACGTCGCGGATGTTCTTCATGCCGGTCAGGTACATCATCATGCGCTCCAGACCCAGGCCGAAGCCGGAGTGCGGCACGGAACCGAAGCGGCGCAAGTCGAGATACCAGGCGTAGTCTTCTTCCTTCAGCCCGCACGCGGCGATGCGCCGGCGCAGGACGTCCAGGCGTTCCTCGCGCTGGCTGCCGCCGATGATTTCGCCGATGCGCGGCACCAGCACGTCCATGGCCGCCACGGTGCGGCCATCGTCGTTTGAACGCATATAGAAGGCCTTGATCTGGGTGGGATAGTCGGTCACCACCACTGGTTTGCGAAACACTTCTTCGGTAAGGTGGCGCTCATGCTCGCTTTGTAAGTCGGTGCCCCAACTTACCGGGAACTCCCACGTCTTGCCCTTGGCCGCGGCGTCTTCGAGAATGCGCACGGCCTCCGAGTAGGGCAGATGGACGAACTCGTTGTCCACCACGTTGGCCAGCGTCTGCAGCAAGGTGTTGTCGATGCGCTTATTGAAGAACTCGAGATCGGCGCGGCAGCGGTCCATGACTTCGGCCAGGACGGTTTTGAGGAAGCGCTCTGCCAGGCGCCGGGTGTCATCCAGATCGGCGAAGGCCATCTCCGGCTCGATCATCCAGAACTCGGCCAGGTGACGCGGCGTGTTCGAATTCTCCGCGCGGAAGGTGGGGCCGAAGGTGTAGACGTTGGCGAACGCGTGCGCGAACATCTCCGCTTCAAGTTGTCCGCTCACAGTGAGGTACGCCGGCTTGGCGAAAAAGTCGCCGCTGAAGTCGGGCCGGCCTTCCGGCGTTTTCGGCGTCGCGGCGAGATCGAGCGTTGTGACCTGGAACATGGCGCCGGCGCCTTCGCAATCCAAAGTAGTGATGAGCGGCGTCTGCACGTACAGGAAGCCGTTGTCCTGAAAGAAGCGGTGAATGGCGTAGGACAGCGCGTTGCGCACGCGGAACACCGCGCTGAACGTATTGCTGCGCGAGCGCAGATGAGCGATCTCGCGCAGAAATTCCATGGTGTGGCCCTTCTTCTGCAGCGGGTAGGTGGCCGGATCGGCCGAGCTGAACACTTCGATCGATTCGGCGCGCAGCTCTACCGGTTGGCCGGGACCGGGCGATGCCACCACTTCGCCCTCGACGCGAAGCGACGAGCCGGTGGTGACCGCAGCCAGCACGGCTTCGGGCAGCAACCCGGCGAGGATCACGACTTGCAAGTCGATCGCCGACGATCCGTCCTGCAGTTGCACGAAGTGCACTCCCTTGCCGTCGCGCCGTGTCTTCACCCAGCCGCGCGCCGTGACTTTGGCGCCAGGCTCCCGTGCCAGTATGTCCTTGATGTATTCGCCATTGGTGATCAAGTGAGCCAACCTCTCAAGAAACAATGGTAGCTTGGATTTCCCGGGGGAGTTGCCCGCGCAAGCCGCCGCAAAGGCTTGCTAGACTGTTGGCGGAAGGCAATCCGGACTGGTGTCTGGGGCGGTCTTCAAAACCGTTCGGCGGCCGTTCGGTCGCTGGTGCGTTCGATTCGCACTGTCTTCCGCCACAACCGGAGAGCGAAAGCCGCTAGAATTGTGACGTATTTGACACGGGCGTGCGGCAAATGGATTTTGCTCCCCAAGTCGAGGTCCTGATCCCGACCCTGGCGGCCCTGCCGATGGCGGTGATGACCACGGACCGTGACGGCGTCATCTGTTGGGCGAACGCCTGTCTCAGCGCCCTCACAGGATACGCCGTTGACGAGATCGTCGGGCGGAATGCCGGAGCACTCCTGTCAGGAGATTCAGCGCATTCCTATTACGACGTTCTCGAACATGTGGTTGCCTCCGGCGAACCGTGGAAGGGCGAATGGGCCGTCAGGCGTAAGGACGGGGGCCTTTACGACATCGAACAGACCATCACGCCGATTCGGGACAGCGCCGGCAAGATCACCCATTTATTATGGACGACGCTCGACACGCAGAATGGCAGAGCCGCTGACGAGCTATGGCGCAAGCAGGCTGAGAGTGGATATCGAGACATCTTCGAGGGTGCGGCCGAAGGAATGTATCGAACTACACTCGAGGGGAAGAGTCTGTCCGCAAACCCCGCTCTGGCGGCGATGCTAGGTTACGATTCAGCGGAGGCTCTCGTATCCGCGATCACCGACACGACTCATCAACTGTGGCTCGACCCTAATGAGCGTTCGCGCTTGTTCAAACTGCTCGAACAACAAGAGGTCGTTCGCGGCTGCGAATGCCAGTTCAAGCGCAACGATGGGACCGCAATCTGGGTGTCGCTCAACATAAGAAAGGTCCGCGGCGCGGGTGAACAAGAGGCTTACTATGAGGGCTTCATCGAAGACATCACCGAACGGAAAAACGCGGAGACACAATTACAGGCTCAACACGAGAGATTCCAGCGAATCATCGATAACACGGATGCCGGGTACTTCCGAATCGGGATGGACGGCTGCTACGCGGATGTGAATCGTGCATGGCTGCGAATGTACGGGTTCACCCGCAAGGAGGACGTGATCGGGCAGCACTTCTCCGCAGTCCAGGTTCCGGAGGACGTAGCAGGCGCGAACGAGATTGTCGGATCTCTGATGCGGGGTGAATCGGTAAGGAGTGGCGAATTCTCCAGATTGCGCCGCGACGGGACAACTGGCTATCACAGCTTCTCGGCCAACCCCGTACTCGACGGCGATCGGGTGATCGGCGTCGAAGGTTTCCTGGTTGACATCAGCGATAAAAAGAGAGCGGAGCTGGAGAGGCGCCATACCGAGCAGCGGTACCGGTCTCTGTTCAACTGCATGCACGAAGGGGTTGCTCTCCACAAGCTGATCTATTCCAACGGCATTCCAAAAAACTACCTGCTGCTTGACGTGAATAGACGCTTCGAAGAGATCCTTGGCGTGAACCGCGAGCAAGTGGTGAACAGGCTGGCGACTGAGGTGTACGAAAGCGCAGACGCTCCTTACATGAAAGAGTATGCGGCCGTGGTCGAAACGGGCGCTCCATTCCAGTTTGAAACGTATTTTCCGCCGATGGACAAGCATTTCTCCATATCCGTGGCGCCGATGGGTGACGATCTCTTCGCCACCATCTTTTTCGATATTACAAAACAGAAGAAAACAGAAGAGGCGCTTCAGCAAGCCAACGAAGCCATCGCCAAAGCCGAACGACATTACCGTCACATCTTCAACAGTGTTTCGGATGCGGTCTTCGTTCACGGTCTAGGTGATGATGGTCTGCCGGGCCGGTTCATTGAGGTGAATGACATCGCCTGCCGCAGATTGGGCTACACGAGAGATGAACTTCTCCAACTTCGACCGTTGGACATCGACGCTCCAGATACTGTCGCCGGAGTTCCCGCCATCATGAAGAGACTGCAAGCGGAAGCTTATGCGGTCTGGGAGGGGGCCCACGTGGCGAAAGATGGGCGGCGGATCCCAGTCGAGATCAGCAACCGCATTTTCGAATTTGACGGATCGCCAACCATCATCTCTTCGGTGCGGGACGTGACGGATCGCAAGCAGGCTGAAGCATCTCAAGCAAAGCTAGAAGAGCAGCTTCGACAGGCGCAAAAACTGGAAAGCATCGGCAGACTAGCCGGCGGAGTGGCGCACGATTTCAACAATCTACTGACGGTCATCAATGGATACGCCGATTTCCTGCTTGCCGATCTGGATCCAAACGCTCCTCTATGGTCGAGCGCCGACGAAATCCGCAAGGCGGGTGAGCGCGCGGCCAGCCTGACCAAGCAATTGCTGGCGTTCAGCCGGAAGCAAATCATCGAGCCAAAGGCGCTGGACCTGAACACGACGATTCGAGATTCCGAGCGGATGCTGCAGCGACTCATTGGCGAAGACGTCATGCTTACCACCACGCTCGATACTTCATTGGGACGGGTGAAGGCGGATCCGGAGCAGGTGCATCAGGTCATCATGAACCTTGTGGTGAACGCTCGTGACGCAATGCCTGACGGTGGCAGACTCGAGATCAGCACGGCTAACGTCGATGTCACCGAACGCGACGCCGATATTCAACAGGATGCCAAACCGGGGCCGCACGTCATGGTCATGGTGACGGACACCGGCACGGGAATGGACGAACGGACCCGCCAGCACATCTTTGAGCCGTTCTTTACGACGAAGAAGGGCGACAAGGGCACAGGACTCGGGCTGTCCACCGTTTACGGCATCATGCGGCAGAACGGCGGATGGATTTGCGTTTCGAGCGATCCGGGAAGGGGAACTTCCTTCAAGCTGTATTTCCCCCGGATAGATGCGAAGGTAGTTGTGGAGCAGGGTGAAACGGCTCGCAGCCCGGGGGCGAACGGCGGCGAGACGATTCTGGTGGTGGAGGACCAGGAGGCGGTCCGGCGGCTGACGGTGGCAATGTTGAAGTTGTGTGGCTATCAAATCCTCGAAGCGGCGGAGGCCGGTGAAGCGTTGGACGTTGCGCAGCGGCATTCCGGCGAGATTCATCTGTTACTCACGGACGTGGTGCTCCCGGGAATCAATGGAAAAGAACTCAGTGAGCGTCTGAGGATACTTCGTCCCAAGCTGAAGGTACTATTTACGTCCGGCTACACGGCGGAAATCATAGGTCACCGGGGCGTGCTTGGCCACGGGTTAGCGTATATTCCAAAGCCATTCGGCCCGGATACATTGGCTGCTAAAGTCCGAGAGGTACTGGGTGAGCCGGCCACGGCTCAGTAATGGCGGTAATTCCGAACGTTGGAGCATGAGTGCGCGTTAATGCCGGGGCCGCATCGAGGCAGTCGCTCGGAACATGAGATGCGCTAAAATTTGAATTGTAATGGGTGAAGATGGCAAGGAGAGGATTAAGTCTGCCGCTGCGGCTTCGGTGGGTGCCGGTGTCGGCGGCGCTGGCGGCGCAACCGCAGGTGTCCTGGAACTGGCCGCTCAGGGGAGTGTGACCGCCCTATCGGCGGGCGTGGTCATCGGGGTCGGAGCCATTGCCGGCGGCGTTGTCAGTTTGCTGGGGTACAAGCTCTACCGCCATCTCACAAAACCGAAAAGCTGAAGCAGCCTCACCTGCGAGCGACGGCGTACAGCTCAGGCTTACACGGCGCTCGATTTCAACTGTCCGCAGGCCGCGAAAATATCCAGTCCGCGCGGCTTACGGATGAAACACGGCAGCGAGCGGCGCACGATAGCTTGAAAAGCGGCGACGCGATCCGGTTCCGGCGTCTGGTAGGGAATCTCCGGCCCTGGGTTGAGGGCAATCAGGTTGAGCTTGGCGTTGAGGCGCGCCAGCAGTTTCGCCACGCGGCGCGCATCGGCGTCGGTGTCGTTGACTCCCTTGAGCAGCACGTATTCGAACGTGAGCTTTTCCCAAGGCCGCAGGGGATAGGCCTGGCAGGCTTCCATCAAGTCCTTCAAATGATACTTGCGGGTGATGGGCATCAGCTCGCACCGGGCCTCCTCGGTGGAGGCGTTGAGCGAAACCGCCAGCTTGGGCCGCACCGGCTCGCGTCCCATTTCGGCGATCTTGGGCACGATGCCGGCGGTGGAAACGGTGATGCGGCGCGGCGAGAGCGCGAAGCCGGCGGGATCGAGCAGAATCCGCGTGGCCTTAATGACGTTGTCGAGATTGAGCAGCGGCTCGCCCTGACCCATCATGACGATGTTGAGGCGGCGCGGCGCGCGCGCCCGGTCGAGGCCGTTATCGTGCACCATCGCCAGCACCTGGCCCACGATTTCGCCCGCCGTCAGGCTGCGTTCCAGGCCCAGCAGCGCGGTCATGCAGAACTTGCAATCCACCGGGCAACCGGCCTGGCTGGAGATGCAGATGGTGTCGCGCTCGCCTTCCGGCATCAGCACGGTTTCCACGGTGCGGCCGTCGTCGAGGCGCAGCAGGTAGCGCCGCGTGCCATCGACCGACTCAAAGCGGCGGGCGATTTCCGGCAGCCCGAAGGTGAGCCGCTCAGCCAGGCTCTGACGCAAAGCCGCGGGCAGAGCGCTGACGCCGGCCAGATCGGTGGCGTGACCTCGATAGACGGCCTCGTACACCTGAGTGGCGCGGTAACCGGGTTGATCGGGGCCGAGAGCCTCGCGCAGGTCGGCAAGGTCCATGCCCACGAGCGGCTGGGACATGCGTGTCTTCTATTCTACTAGGCCAGGCATGGTTCAGACTGGCTGCAACTTATCCCCACGACAGATAGACGAAGCGCAGCACGAACAGGGCCGTCAGCGCGTACACGAACCAGCTCACCTGGCGGAACTTGCCGCGCAGCAGCTTGAGCAGCGTGAAAGCGGTGAAGCCGAAGGCCAGGCCGTTGGCGATGCTGTAAGTCAGCGGGATGGTCATGATGGTGAGAAAAGCGGGGATGGCAATTTCCGGATCGTGCCAGGCGATTTCGGCCACCGACGACATCATCAGGCTGCCCACGATGATGAGCGCCGGCGCGGTGGCCGCGGCGGGAATGGCGCCGACTGCCGGCGCCACAAAGAGCGCGATTACAAACAGCAGGCCGGTGACGATGGCGGTGACGCCGGTGCGGCCGCCCGCCGCCACGCCGGCCGCGCTTTCGATGTAGCTCACCACCGTGGAGGTGCCGCTGAGCGCGCCCACCACCGTGGCCGTGGCATCGGAAAACAGAATTCGGTTGACGCGCGGAATCCGGTGCGTGCGGTCGAACAGTCCGGCGCGCTTACCCACCGCAACCAGGGTGCCGATGTTATCGAACATGTCGATGAACAAAAAGACGAAGGTGATTTCGAGGAAGCCCAGCCGCAGGGCGCCGCCGACATCGAGCTTTCCGGCGGTAGCCGAGAGATCCTGGAAGCGGTAGGGCTGCGGCTGCCACTTCGCCACGCCCATGGCGAGACCGATAACCGTGGTGACGAGAATTCCGATCAGCATTGCGGCGCGCACCCGCCAGGCCAGCAACGCCGCCATCAGCACCAGCCCGAAGAGGGCCAGCGCGGTGCCCTTGTCGCGCAGATTCCCGAGCGTGACGGTGGTAACCGGATGCGCCAGGATGATGCCGGAATTGCGAAAGCCGATGAACGCGATGAAGAGGCCCACGCCGGCCGCCACAGCCGCATAAAGCTCGAAGGGGATGGTGGAGATGATGAGCTGGCGCACGCCGACGGCGGTGAGCACCAGAAATGCAACGCCGGAAAGGAAGACCGCTCCGAGCGCCGTTGGCCACGGCAGACCCATCCCCTTCACCACCGTGTAAGTGAAATAGGCGTTGAGTCCCATCCCCGGGGCCAGTGCGATGGGGTATCGGGCCAGGGCGCCCATCAGCACGCTGCCCACCGCCGCCGACAGGCAAGTGGCCGCGGTGACCGCGGCCAGCGGCATCCCGGCTTCATGCAAAATCGCGGGATTAACGAAGACGATGTATGCCATCGTCATGAACGTGGTGAAACCGGCCAGAATCTCCGTGCGCCAGTTCGCGTTCAGCGTTGCAAATTCGAAATACCGTTCGAGCGACGCGCGTAGTGACATGAAGTTCCATTGTAGGCGGGGAACGTTGTCCGCCCGGATGCTGATGCGCGCCCAATGTCCCGCCTCTGAAGTTGGTTGATGAGACTCGATAGAACTGTCGCTTTATTACAGGGCCTAAAGGCCATGTTTGGTGGGTCCTATGCTGGCACGGCTGAAGCCGTGCCCTGATACAAGGCTCCGGAGCCGTGTTGCGGACTTGTGAGACATGACACCAGCTTCTCTACGTTTGCCCGACTCCGGCGAGAGACTGGAGAAGGTCGCGGAAGCGGCGGCGCGCGACTTCCAACCTCTGGCCGTTCTTGAGCAGCACCTCGGCCGATCCGCCAGTCAGCGGAATCACTTCTGTGACTGCATTCAGATTGACCAGCGCCGCGCGCGAAACGCGGAAGAAGCGGGCCGGGTCGAGGCGCCGCTCGAGGTCGTTAAGGGTGGGGTCCATCCAATACTCGCCCTTATCGGCGACCAGGCGGGTGAGGCTGCCTTCGGTGCCGAAGTACAGGACGCGGGATTCGTGGATCACCCGGTAATGGCCGCCGCTGCGCACCAGGAAGCGGGCCGGCGCAGAGCGCTGGCTGCGAATGGCGCGATCGAGCGATGCTTCGCGCTCCGTGGCGAGCGGGAGTGCGCGCAGGTGTCCAAGTGCTTGCGCCAGGCGGGCGCGGCCGATGGGCTTCAACAGGTAATCCACCGCGTGAAGCTCGAAGGCTTCCACGGCGTACTGGTCGTAGGCGGTGCAGAAGATGATGTGGGGCCGCGGCTGCGGCAGGCAGGCGGCGACGTCGATGCCGGAGCAGCCCGGCATCTGGATATCGAGCAGGATCGCGTCGGGATGGAGCTGGCCGGCCATCTGCATGGCTTCGGCGCCGCTTCCGGCTTCGCCGGCGACCTCGATATCGGGATGCGCGGCCAGCAACTGGCGCAGGCGAACGCGCGTGGGTGCTTCGTCATCGACGATGAGCACGCGTATCAACGAAGGCCTCCACTGGCCACACCGGAAACGGCGGATTGCGGGAGGGTGAGCGCCACGCGGGTGCGCTCCCCACCGCTCTCCCAGGATAATCGGGCGGAATCGCCGTAGTAGCCGCGGAGGCGCTCGGCAACATTGCGCATCCCGTGGCCCTCGCCCGGTTCCTGAAGCGAGAAGCCGGGCGGAAAGCCGGGGCCGTTGTCGAAGACCTCGACTAATAGCCGGCTGTCTTCGAGCGTCGCGCGCAGGCCTACGGTTCCCCGGCCTTCCCTGGCAGAGACGCCGTGCTTGATGGCGTTCTCAATCAGGGGCTGGATGCTCATGGCCGGAATGGGAATTCGCGCGGCGGCGGGATCGACTTCGAGCTCCACCTCGAGGCGCTCGCCGAAGCGCGCCTGTTCGATGCGCAGATAGGCGGTGATGAACTCGATCTCTTCGCCGAGCGGCGCCCACTCGTTTTCGGACTTGCGGAGGGTGTAGCGGAAAACCTGGGCAAGGCGCTCGATGGTTTCATCGGCCAGCTCGGGCTGGTATTGAATGAGACCGGCGATGACGCTCAGCGAATTGAAGAGGAAGTGGGGATTGATTTGGGCGCGGAGGGCCTTAAGCTCAGCGCGGCTGGCCAGCAGGCGGAGCTGCTGTTCCCGCTCCTCCTGGCGGCTGCGGTCGGCGCGGAAGCGGACGTTTTCGAGAACCATGCCGAGCGTGCCGGCGAGCGATTGCAACAAGCGGCGGTCGTCGCTTAAGAACGGGATGCCGTTGGGGCGCGGGGCGAGCAGGATGAATCCCTGGCAAGCTGCGGCGTGTTCGATCTCGGCGCAGAGAGCTTCCTCTTCCTGGACGGAGTGGGGAGCAGCCACGCCGCCGAAGCGGATCTGGGCTGGCGCCTGGAAGATGGCGGCCAGACTGGTGCCGGCACGCTCGCGGAGTTCGTCTTCGGTGGCGGCGCTTTGCACGTCGCGGATGAACTGGCGCTCCGCCTCCACTAGGGAGTAAGAGCGGCGCAGCCAGACCCGGTCGATGGCGCGGGCCAACTGTGCGTAGACCCAGGGTGCGGCGAGCCAAAAGAGCAGGAAGGCGTAAAGCCAGGGCGTGGCGCTGTCGGGAAGGCGGATCAGCGAGCGCGTTGCCACCGCGATGGCCGCGGTGAGGGCGGCCAGACCCAGGGCGAGGAAGACGCCGCGCTTCATCAGCACGTCGAAGAAGACCAGCCGCTGGCGGTAATACAGGCTGACGCAGAAGAAAGCCAGCAGCAGGTAATCGGGGATAGGGTCCACCCAGGTGGCGGCATCGGACAGGCTGGCGGTGGCGCACACCAGCATGAGAACCAGCAGGACGCGAATCCAACGGCCATGCGTCCGAGCGGCTGCGTGCAAGCGATGCCGCGAGAAAATTGGAAACACGAGGCCCATGGCCGCGGCTGCGGCCAAGGCGACTGCAGGAGCGCGATAGAGGTTGTCGCTCCAGGGCTCGTTGAGGAGGCCGCTTCCCTGCAACACGCGCGCCAGCGCGGCGGCGACGCTGGCGGTATAGAACGCCGCGAGCAGCCAGCGCCAGCCGCGGCCGGCGGGGAGGCCGTTGCCGCCGCTCTCGAGAACCAGGTGGAAGATGAGCGGAGGCAACAGACCAAGGGCCAAGCTGCTCGTCACCAAAAGGACGGCGGCAATCCACGGTCCGGCGTTTTGTGGGATGCCGGTCTGGAACAGCAAGTTGTTCAGGAACGCGACGGCGCAGACCAGCGTAAATGCAGGCAAGGCGGTGTGCGAGCGGCGCTTGCCACGGCGGCGCTCGCCCCAATAGAAAAGAGCGAGGGTGGAGAAAGTCAGCGCGCCGAACGCGAAGATCGCCAGAGAAGTTACTTCGAGCAACCTATACAACATGCGTCGGGTTTCCAGGCTGTCTTATTTAGCATATACGAGCGGCTTTCCGGTCAGGGCCTCGAGAACCCGGCCGATCTGACTAGAGGCATATACGGAATTCAAGAGGATGGCGGCAGGTTTGCCGTCGTCGTTTTGATAGAGGATGCCGATGAAAGCATAGTCCAAAAGCAGACCGAAGAGTGTCGGGCGCTTGGACGGGAGATGGGAACCGCTAACGTCGGCGACACGCTGCCAGGCGCCCGGGCCAGAAACCACCGCGGTGATCTGCGAAGGTTTGATCCTCACCGTCTGTTGATGCCCGAAGACGGATGAGGGAGCAATCGTCAGCACGACGCTATCCGGATTCGAGGTGATGGTAACGGTGGTGTTCCAGTCGTACGGGCTGGTTTTGATCGGAAGTGTGCCGCCGATATATTGGACCTTGTTCCAGGATTTTCGCTCCGCCGCCGAGCACAGCGCGCCAATCGCAGTTACCACAAGCAGAGATCGGAGCGCCCGTCGCATCTCGAATCGACTTCAGTATAAGAGCGCCCAACCGGCTGGGACAATGGATTCCCGCCGAGTGGCGGAAGCCGATTCTGAGCGGCTGGAAGAGCTTTTGAGCGGCCCGCGCCGCTCAACGTCAATTCCAGCCAGTCAACGGATTTTGGTGGTCTGCGGCGGACCATCCATCTAAGATGAGGACGACATGCGCCGGCGCTTCGTGATGCAGTCTCTGGTGGTGGCTCTGGCATCGAGCGCCGCCTGGGCGCAAGGACTCCAAAACTTGGACATAGCCATTTTGGGCGGGACCGCGTGGAACACGGCCGCTTGGAACAGGTCCCTCGTCGTCGGCGGGACGAACGTCACGCTGCAATGTCCGCGGGGAGTCACTCTCGAGACTGACGATGGGTACCAGGTGGCACGGGTATCGGCTGCCAGCCTGATGGCCGATCTTTCGCTGCTCTTTCCCTCTCCCGGCGGGCTGAACGCCAATGTACCAGTCTCGGCGGGCGGCGTTGGCGGCGCGTGGGCAGTAACGCTGGGGCTGCGGCTGATGGTCCCGCTGAGCTCGCGGCTGTCTTTTTATGCGGTGTCGGGCGGCGGCGCCGGGTCTTTTCAATCGCTGGTAGTAACTGGAGGCGCCAACCCTTCGGTTTCCACGTATACGACGCATCACGGCGTTTTCGTCTTCGGGGGCGGCGCGGATGTGCGGCTGTCGCGGTTCCTCAGTCTGCGGGTGGAGGCCAGGGATTTGGTGACGGGCAAGGAGCTGGAAGGCGCGGCCGGGCGGCATCACTTGTTGCCCATGCTCGGGATGGCGTTTCATTTTTGATGAGGATGACATGCGCAAGAGTTTCGTGATGCAGTTTCTTATTGTGGCTCTGGGCTCCAGCGCTGCCTGGGCGCAAGGAATCCAAAACTTTGATATATCCATTTTGGGCGGGCCCGCATGGAACAAATCCTATGTGATCCCCGGGACGACCGTCACGCTGGCCGGGTCGACGGGCCACAGTATCGAATACGACTACGGTTACCAGGTCAGGCGGGTGTCGGCGGCCAGCCTGATGCTCGATGTCTGGGGCGGTTTCGTTTTTCCGGGCGCGTGGACGGCTAATGTGCCAGTCTCGGGCGGCAACTCCTCCTCCTGGGCCGCGTTCACACTGGGATTACGGTTCCTGGTTCCGGTGAGCGCGCGCGTGTCCTTCTACGCGGTGGCTGACGGCGGTTTCGCGGCCTTTAGTGTGCCATACGAAACGCAAGGGCCCAATCCCACGGTTACTTCGACGGGTGACACAGGTCACGGCGCGTTCGTCTTCGGGGGCGGCGCGGACCTGCGGCTGTCGCGGTGGTTCAGCCTTCGGGCGGAAGTGAGGGATCTGGTCACCGGCAGGGAGTTGAGCGGAGCCGGCCGCAATCACCCGTTGCCGGCATTCGGCGTAGCGGTTCATTTCTGAAGACGGACCGGAGCGGGCGCGCTGAAGGGGCCGCGCCGTCAGCGTCTTTTCAGCGTGGCCGGGAAAACCGCTAAGCTGTTGCGAGAGGGAGGAGTGATGGAATGATCGCGGGGGGCGCTTCATCGTTCAGACTGCTCGCGGCAACTCTGTTTCTGACCGGAATCGCGGCGGCGCAGGAGCACGTTTCTTTTGCGACCGAGGACGGAGGGCTGGTCTACGCGGACATTTACGGCGAAGGCGATCGCGGCGTGGTGCTGGCTCATGGCGGGCAGTTCAACAAAGAAAGCTGGGAGAAGCAGGCGCGGGCGCTGGCGGCGGCAGGCTTCCGCGCGCTCGCCATCGATTTCCGCGGTTACGGGCAATCTCGCGGGCCCGGTCAGGCCGATCCTCTTTCGGCTCCGCTGCACTGGGATGTACTGGCCGCGGTCCGCTACCTGAGAAAGACGGGAGCCAAGACGGTGTCGGTGGTGGGAGCCAGCATGGGAGGCACGGCAGCCGCCGATGCGTCGATTGAGGCTCAGCCGGGTGAGATCGATCGCTTGGTGCTGCTGGCAGGCTGGACCGACCAACCACCGGAGAAGATCAAGGGCAGAAAGCTGTTCATTGTCGCGCGCGACGACGCCAGCGGCGATGGAGAACTCCGGCTGCCGAAGGTCCGCGCGAATTACGAGAGAACGGAGGGCCCGAAGAAGCTGTTAGTCCTGGATGGCTCCGCTCACGCCCAATTCCTCTTTGCTACCGATCAGGCGGAGCGGGTGATGCGCGAGATCGTGAACTTTCTTTCCGAACCTTAGAACAAGAGTTATGAGGCGGTACCGACTCGCACGCGCCGAGTCAGCGGGCTCGGCGGCGGGACCGGGGCCTCAATCGCCGGCGGTATCCTAACTGGGACGTTTCGTCGCGGAAATGAGAACACTACGCTATCGCCGCCCAGCGGTTCACGCCTGGACGAAACCGGCGCCGTCGGCAGACGCCGAACTTAACGGGGGCGCACGAATTCGTAGCGCTCGAGGGTAGCGGCTACATGATAAGCCGGCGCACCTTCGTGATAACCGTTGGCTGCGCGTTCCAATCGTACGACCTTGCCCACACAGCGCAGATTGATGGGCTGTTTATCATCCTGGCTCAGGGTGATGACGTATTCAATCGAACCGGTCACCGACGGCTCGCTTTCGGTGGTGAAGAGCACTCCCGTCGAACTGATGTTCTTGGTGTGGCCAGCCAAGGTGATTCGCTCAACGCCGGAGCGTACGACGGACAGTGGGAGGTGGAGCGTGAATCGCCGCGTTCTTCTGTGTTCCATGATTGGATCGTCTTAAATGCTACTGGTGCGACGACCTGCAAATCAATAGACCGCGTTGCGCACCACCCACTACCGGTACTAGCATTCGGGGTTCAGTAGTACAGGGGGATAAGGGGGGTGGGGGTGGGCCCAGTAGCCGATTGACCAGCCCAGCGGCCCACGCCCAATTTGAGAAACTACCTCACGAAGACAAATACGATCAACAGCGTGTACAGCGCCAATGACTCAATAAATGCCAGACCGATCAGCATCGCCAACTGAATCGCACCGGCGGCTCCTGGATTACGTCCCATACCTTCCACCGCGCTGGCAATGGCCTTGCCCTGCCCTATCCCGCAAAGTCCGGATGCAATCGCCATCGACAGTCCGGCGGCCAGCGGGTTCCACTGCGTGGCCGCAGCAGCCGCATTGCCGGGCGTCTGCGCGCACAGCACGCAACTGCCAAGCAAGAGTAGCATCACTACGAAAAACAGTTTTTTCGTCATTTGTTTTCTCCTGAATAAAATCGCCCGAGGAGGTGGTTCCCGCCGCACCTGGGGAGACCGGCGGGCTCACGCTCGAAAGCGGCATAAAGCCGGAATTAATGCTCGTGTGCGATCGAGCCGCCCACGTAAGACATCGCCAGCAACATAAAAATGTAAGCCTGCACCACGCCCACGAATATGTGCAGACCCATGAAAATCACCGGCACCACCAGATAAGTCAGATTCAGAAACACCATGGTCACCTGCTCGCCGGCGAACATATTGGCATAGAGACGAATGGTGAGCGACAGAGGACGCGCCAGATGGCTGACGATTTCGATCGGAAACATTAGAAATGCCAGCCACCATTTCGGGCCCATAAACTGCAAAATGTATTTGAAACCGTGCGCCTGGACGCCCATCAGGTTGTAGTAAAAGAAAGTTGCCATGGCGCAGCCGAGAGTGACCGGCGCATTCATGGTGGGAGACTCGAAGGCCGGGATCAGCCCCAGCAGGTTCGAAACCAGAATAAAGATAAAGATGGTTCCGAAGAAAGCAACGTAGCGCGCGCCCTCTTGCCCCATCTGGGCTTCGGCCTGGCCGCGCACGAATCCATACAACAGCTCGAAGGTCTGCTGCATCTTACCCGGTTTGGCCGCCGACAGGCGCGCGCGCAAGACGGCGACCACCACCACCAGCACCAGGAACACCAGAAACTGCATCAGGATGTAGTTCGCCCAGGGCCGGGCCTGGGGATGCATCCCCACCAACTGCAGCGCGGCATTTCCCAAGTCGCTGAAGCGATCGTTAAAGATCCTGGTGATCCAGAGTTCGCTTTCTTGCATACACCAACTCGAAGAGGATTTCGATGAAGATCGCCGCGATCAGCGCGAGCATCCCGGCGATGACAGCCGGCACGGGTATCGAAGAAAACCGTACTATAACATAGCCGCAGCCGCCCAAAAGGAAATAGCGCAGCGCCAGGCGGAAGGAGGAATGGGTGCGTTCCCCGCCGAGCGCGACGACCAGCCGCTTCAGCCAGTGGAAGTTGAACCAGGCCGCGACCGATCCGGCCAGAAAACCGGCCCCCCATCGCCAGCCGCCGGCCGCGCCGGCGAGCGCCGTGCCGGCCACGGCTACGCAGGCGAGAATGCGCGCAATGCGCCGGCTGGCGCGTTCGAAGTCGAGCTCGTCAGCCATCGGTGTCATGGGTGTCCCGCATCGCCTGGCGGATGAGCCCGACGAAGCCGGCGACGATTCCCAGCAGCAGGCCGACGATGTTGAGGTAGTCGGTGCCGAAGGCCTTGTCGAGCAGATGGCCGAGCAGCCAGCCGACGAAGATCGAAACCGGCAGTAGCAAAGCCAGTGTGCTGTATTCGGCCGCTTGCTCGGTGAAGGATTTCCTGCGCGCCACCACGTTCAGTGTAACCGGATTGCAGATTCGCGGATCGGCGGAACCGGGTAGCATGCGTTGCGGCGTGCAGCGCCGGGACTGTTGTCGTCAGATTGATGCGGTGACGATCGCCGCCAGGTTCCAGGCGATACACAGCGCGAACAAGACGTTGATGCGGCGCAGCATCTTCAATCGGCCGCTGCGGTAAGCGTAAAACGCTACGGCGACACCCGCCAGCTTGACGGCCAGCAGCGGCAGCGCCGGGCCTGCCTGGGAGGCGTGGAGGGCCGCACGCACCAGCGGATTGCCTTCGGCTACTCCCCGGCCGAGAAACAGGATAGTGGTGAGCCCGTCCAGGGCTTGCAGGCAGATGAACGCGAGAAGCGGCATGCCATCACTTTGCGGTGGCGCGCCGGCCGGCGCAATGGTACCAGTTCCAGTACAAGTCCGATGCGGTTATGAAACCCGATTAACTGCCGATATGTTGTGTTGGACCCATGGTTGGTGAGCCTCTAACCTGGCGCAGGCTGCTGAAGCCATCGGCGGCGGACATGTTTTTGGCGGCGGTGGCGGGATCGCTTTTCTGCCGTTCCCAGGCGCTCCATGCCCTGCTCTCGGATGGAGATACAGGCTGGCACATTCGCGCTGGCGAGGCCATTCTGGCAAGCGGGAGGATCCCCGCGGGGGACATTTTTTCCTTCTCGCGTCCCGCGGCTCCCTGGTTTGCGTGGGAGTGGCTGTCGGATGTGATTTTCGCCTGGGTTTACCGTCTCCGCGGGCTGGAGGCGGTGGTGGCACTGGCCGCGGCGGTGATTGCCGCCGCGGCCGTCTTGCTATTTCTATGGATGCTCGGGCGCGGTTGCGGGCTGTGGGTATCGGCGGGAGCGGCGCTGGCCGCCATCAGCGCCGGCAGCATCCACTTTCTGGCGCGGCCGCACGTTTTTTCGTTGCTGTTGCTGGTGGCCGGTTTGTGGCTGCTTGACCGGGACCGGCGGCAGGCCACGCGGGCGGTGTGGCTGGCGGTGCCGCTGGCGGCAGTTTGGGCCAACCTGCACGGCGGATTTCTGGTCTGGATTGCGGTGCTGGGCCTGGCGGCGGTGGCGGCGGCCTGGGAGCGCGACCGGCTCCGCTGGCGGCGGCACGCGCTGGTGACGGCGGCGAGCTCGCTGGCGACGCTGGCCAATCCGTATGGCTGGCGGCTGCACCAGCACATCCTGAGCTATCTCAGCTCGAGTTGGATTCTCGACCACGTGCAGGAGTTCCAGTCGCCGCATATCCGCTCGGAGAATATGGTGGTGTTTGCGTTGCTGCTGCTGGCCGGATCGGCGGCGGCGGCGCTCGAGATGAGGCGCGGCCGGCGCTTCGAGCCGCTGCTGGTGTGGTGCTTGGGATTCGCGGCGCTGCGTTCGGCGCGGCATGTTCCGCTCTACGCGCTGGCGGCGGCGCCGCTGGTGGCTTCCGAATGCGGCGTCTGGTGGCGGCGCGCCGCTGCGGGGCGCGGGCCGGGAAGCGCGCTGCGCATCTTCTGGGAACTGGGCCAGGATTTCGGCCGGGCCCGCGGCATCGGCGTGTGCGGGCCGCTGGCGGCGGCGGCGCTGATCGCGGCCGGGTTGAGCGGAGCCCGCATCGTCGATTTTCCGCGCGCCAAATTTCCGCTGGCCGCGATCGAGAACAACCGCGCCATTCTGGCGCCGCCAGGCGAGATGCCGCGCATCCTCACCTCCGACCAGTGGGCCGACTACCTGTTGTTCCGCCTGTACCCGCGGCAGCGCGTTTTTTTCGACGGGCGCAGCGATTTCTACGGCCCCAAGCTGGGAGACGATTACCAGGTACTGGAGTACGGCGGCGTCGGCTGGCGGGAGAAGCTGACGCGGTACGGTTTCGAGCTGGCGCTGCTGCCGCGCGACTGGCCGCTCGAGCGGCTGCTGGCCGTCGACGCCGATTGGAAGCGGGTGTATGACGACGGCCAGGCCGCGCTCTACCGGCGGCGCACGCCGCCGGCGCCGAAAGCGGTTGTAGCCGGCCCGCTGACGGGGCAGCTCGGCGCGCTGCGGGCGGGTAATCATGGGTGGCCGGAAACGGCCATTTGGCCTACGCTCGCTGGCGGCCGCGATTCGGCGCGCGCACGGCGGCACGAGGCGCCGCTGCGGACGGGCGCGCAGCGGCAGCCGGTTTCCGGGCCCTTTCAGCCGGACGATTACTGGACGCATTGATCGAGGACGAGGTACACGAGCATGCATTGGGACCGTCGTTTCGCAATCGTAGTCGGAGTCAGCTTGATTTGGGCGGTGCTGGTTTCGAGTGCCTTCTACCACCTGGCGGGAAGATCGCGCGCCGCCGAGAAGGATATGAAGCCGCTGGTGGTAGCGGTGGAAAGGCTGCCGCTCGGAGCCGTGGTCCGGCCGGACCAGGTGCGGCTCAGCCGCGTGCCCGCGAACCTGTTTCCCAAGGGCGGGTTTTCGCGGGTGGAGGACGTGGAAGGGCGGCCGGTGGTGGCCGCTATCGAAGCCGACGAGCCGCTGGTGGAGGCGCGGGTAGCTCAGCGCGGCAGCGGTATGGGCCTGGCGCCGATGATACCGACCGGCATGCGCGCCGCTTCGGTGCGCGTCAACGACGTGGCGGACGTGGCCGGGTTCATCCTGCCCGGCATGCACGTGGACGTGCTGGCCACCGGGCGGGCCGATGGGCACGACGATACCATCACCCGCACCGTGTTGCAGGACATCACAGTACTTTCGGTGGGGCAGACCATACAGGCCGATGCCCACAACCCGTCGATCAGCGCGGCGGTGGTGACGCTGCTGGTGATGCCGGATCAGGCCGAAGCGCTGATGCTGGCCTCGACCGAAGGCCATGTGCAACTGGTGCTGCGCAATTCCACCGACCGCAGCACGGCTCGCACCGCCGGCAAACAATTGCACGAGATCTATGCCGGAGCGCAAGCCGCGCCAGTTGCCGCGCCCGGGCAGGCAGCCGAGCCGCAGCCGCGCCGGGCGGCGACAGCGCCGGTTCGCC
>JBAVYH010000155.1:0-2550 GCA_049698695.1 Bryobacteraceae bacterium
ATCGCCTGCGGCGTGATCATGAAGTAACGGCTTAGAATCTCGGGGCCTACCGACTAAAGAGGACAGTTAGGACCCTCCTCTGTGGATCACTGTAGACGTCCGAGGATCGCCGAGGTGCTGCGGAATACGCCGCTGGCGTCTGGCTGGCCGGTTAGTTGCCGATAATGAATAATATTGGGCTCCTCGCGGACTGCGTCCCACCAGTAGTCCTGCCTTGCCCGGCTATTGCTTGGCCGGCTCGAACACGCCGACGCGCACCACGCTGATGGTCATGGGCTTCCCCTGTCCTTGCAGGGTCAGCTCGCCGAGCACCTCCTCATACAACGTCGCGTACTCAATCTGCTTGGTCGCGAGCGATACCCAGATCTGCCCCCAGTAGTCGCTGCGCCCCACCAGCGCAAACGCCGGAGTTTTGCCTTCGATTGTGTTGAAGAACGCGCGGTAATCGATCACGGCGCACTCCTGCCCATTGCGTTTGGAGCCGCCGGTCAGGATCAGTTGTAGGTCTCGATTCCGGAAGGTGCCCGCGCCCGCAAGGTCCATCGGGCCGGTGTTCGGAACATGATATGGAATGTTCAGCTTCAGATGGTCGAACTCCGCGACGAAGCCCTCGAACATATGGGTGTCCCACACCAGGTTGCGCTGCTGTATGGCCATCGGCGGAAAGCCGCGGAAAAAGTCTGGGCTGCTGTCCTCGACCGCCTTTGACCAGGGGTAGCTGAAGCCCTCCATGAAGTCCTGCTTTTGCGCCGGGCCGAACTCGTCGGACCATCCTTTGGAGCTGGCGACGGTGACATCGCTCCAGCGCACCACGTCTCCGGGCAGGCCACGCGTGTAAAACGCAGAGTAGCGCACGCGCCCGGAAAGACTGCCCTTCACGTCAAGGTTGTAATAGTCGCAAGTGAAATGCCAAGTGCGCGGCCCGGCCTGTGCGAAGGCGCTCGTCAGCAGGAGCGCACTGGTGACAAGGAATGTTCTCATGCCCTCAGTATGGGGCGGCACGCAGACCTCAAACAACATGGATGTGCCTGGGCTGGCAGCGACGGCTACCGATATCAGGTCTTAACACTCGCGGCCCGTGGGCTCTCGTATCACCTCCGGCGCGTGCGCCGGTTGTTCCGGTTAGCACATGATACGCCCGAAAGGACTGCCCAGCGAGCCGCGCCTGCGAACGATTGTTGGCTATCGCTTACGCCAACAAAACGTGCGGAAGTTGCTCGTCAATAATGCGCGCGTGTGATGCGGCACACAACCTCGATGCGTGAAAGTGCTAAGGGCGTGTTTGGCGTCCCTTACGGGCGAGATAGTAACTGCGGCAACCCTTGGTAGTCACATCACCGCCCCTGAAAAAAGGGGCGGCGTCCCAAACCTGGACCGAAGCGAACCCGGCGGCGTTCAACGCATCACGGATCTCTCCTTGGGCCCAGCAGACCTCTTCCACGCGCTCAGTGTGGCGGCGCCAAAGACGGCCCTCTTGCACGAACCACTCGCAATCACACCAAGCCTTGCGGCGTTTCAGATTGTGGCCGTTTCTCATTGCCAGAACAACACCAAGCTTCTCGATCCACCACGTGCCCCGCCAGTACTTGTCGAATCCGGCGAGATTGTTCACGTCGAAGAAAAACCATCCGCCCGGATTGAGTGCGCGCGCCACCGCCGAGACTACACGCCGCAGGTCAGAACGGCGCGGCACATGGTTGATGGCGTCGTACTCGCTCAGGATCAGGTCCACCGGTTCGGGCAGCCGAAAATCCCGCATGTCCGCCTGGATTACCCGCAGCCTCAGTTTCCGTTCCCGAGCCTTGCGGCGGGCGGCGCGGCACATGCTCGGCGAGAGATCTACGCCATACATGCGGATACCGTGGGCTACCAGGTCAAGCGCCGTCGCGCCTGTGCCGCACGCCAAGTCGCAGGCGACGCGGACTTGGGGCATGATCGGCTTCACGATGGCACGCCGGGCCGCTTTGACAAACCCGCGGGAGCCTGCGAACAGCCGGTCGAAATGCTCGGCAAGCCAGCGGTACGGCCGCACACCAGCAGGTCTGGACATGCCTCCATCTTGCGACGGCTCCTCACCGGGCGCAAGTTTCGGGGCTCGATGCACGATTCTGAGGGAAAATCGCCCACGCGGAAGTGGCTGCGCTCTGAAGCGAGCTCAAATGGCTTCCGATATGGCGCGATATCGCTCACGAAGATGGGGCGCCGCTCGCGCCATGGACGTCCATATTCCACGGTTTGCCGGCTGCGCGGCCAAGTGAAGCGCCATGATGGGTCGTAAGCACTTCTCTGGGCACCGACCTGGTCCCGCACGGCGAAGTCGGTCGGTTGATTGGGGTGTACGCATTGCACGAATGGAGGGGTGAGTTGCACGCCGTTGGTCGACGAAAAGCGAACCCGCAACATGGAACACGAACACGACCACGAGGCCATTCGCCAGCGACTCGCGGCCGGACCCCACCATAGCTATCTCAGGGATTGGGTCTACGGCGGCATCGACGGCACCGCCACGACATTCGCGCTCGTCTCGGGAGTCGTCGGGGCTCACCTGTC
>JBAVYH010000156.1:0-12208 GCA_049698695.1 Bryobacteraceae bacterium
ACGATCCGCGAATACATTCGCGACAGCAACAAGGCCCCCCAACCGTTCCAGTGGGTGGCGAGCGCCAACACGATCATCAGGAAGGTGCGGAAGTATAAACGAACTTTAGAGACAGGACACTAGAATCCGCTCGCGCTGTTCCCGTAGTTTGCTTGGGGCGGGCGTCTTGCCAGTCTGTTTGAGTCGACGCTTGATTACCAGTTCCTCCGTGACGCGATTGTAGAACTCGGTTCGCGACTCTGGGGCAAGCGGTGAATCACTCGTTTCATATTCCGCCACATACATTGCGAGGATTAGAGGATTGGAGCACATCTCGCGGAGGGTGGGCCGATCCGTCAGATCGCTATAAATCTGCGGAATCAAGCTGTGCTTGTTGGCCTTGAAGGGCCACCGTGATAGGAACTCGAAAATGTCGGTAGGAGTGAAGGGGCGCACAAAGACCGCCTGACCTACGGCATCTCGAAACTCATCTTTGATCTGCTGATAAAACTGCGTTCTCATCGTGAGAACAATTGCGTTATCTTTGCTCTCCGCAGCAAGATCATCACTGAGTGCTTGTATCGCACGGCTTACACGGGGGTACTGAGACTTGGAGACTTCATCTAGGCCATCCAGAAGGAGCAGTAATCCGCTAGTCTTGCAGTAGGCGTCGAAACACTCCTGAATCTTGTACACGGCCACGCTTGTCACGATGGAACGAATATGATCCAAGAGCCATCGGCCGAGAGCCTTGTCCTTCACTGACGCAGGTATATTTAGAGTCTTTAGTTCCATAAACACAGGCAAGCGAGCTTTGCTTGGACTCGTCAATGCAAGGCGGCACTGGTCGCGTAAGATACGCTTGGCCAGGGATGTTTTTCCCGATCCGGGATCCCCCATGACGCGAACTCGGTTGCTCAGTTCAAGCAAGTCACCGTGAGTGTATGCTTCTTTCTCGCCCCCGTGGTGTTCAAGGTGGAGTGTGACAAAAATGGTATCTACCGAGAGTTTAATGTCGTGTTGAGATGGTACGTGCAAGTAGCGGTTCTCGCCATCTAACAGGATGGAGCAGTACTTACGAAGTGTCAGGCGTGCCGCCAGGGAGTGTAAGACGACACGGCTTAGCCAGTATAGAACTCCATCGACCAGATAGATAAACCAAATCTTGGTGTGCTTGGCTAGGGCTTTTAGAAGGAGGATGCCCAACGGTGCGATCACGACGGTGACGAACGCGGTCGCGGGATCGAACTTCCAACGGCTGAAAAAGCCTTGGAAGGGTTTTAGAAGAGTGAGCAAGATGAACCTCCGGGTTCGGCCGAGGCGGTTCCCGGACACCGGAAAGTCTTCTCCGTGATGTCGACGAGGTCGACCGACACGTTGAGAGCGTTCTTGGCGGCACTCCTGAGTATCACCGTCGATTCCTTCGAGTAGCGCGAACTGGCGCCCGCCCTGAAGATTCGCGCGCCGCCGTGGCTTTCTCCGTGAGAATTCGCACCTCAGATTGTAGCGCCGTTGGAGCAAAAGGGGTCAAACGCATTTGCAATCTCCATTTATGTGCCCTACCGCGCTTCCGGGAACACTCTCTCGAAGATCTTGTCCACGTTACGTAGCTGGCGGTCTAGCGAAAAAGCCCCGGCGATTTGCTCCGGTGTCAGCACGGCGCGGATCTCCGGATCTGCCTCAACCGCGGCGCGGAAGTCGCCGTCCTCTTCCCAGGCGCGCATGGCGTGGGCTTGCACGGTGCGGTAAGCCTGCTCGCGCAGCATGCCGGCGGCGGCGAGATCGAGCAGAAGCTGGCCGGAGAACACCAGCCCGTGGGTCAGCTCCAGGTTGCGCCGCATGCGGTCCGGATACACCAGCAGCTTGTCCACCAGGCTTACCGTTTTATCCAGCAGGTAATCGGCGAGGATGCAGGAATCCACCAGAATCACGCGCTCCACCGAGGAATGCGAAATGTCGCGTTCGTGCCACAGGGCGACATCCTCAAGCGCCGGTTGCACATTGGCCCGCACCACACGGGCCAGGCCGCAAATCTGCTCGCAGGTAACCGGGTTGCGCTTGTGCGGCATGGCCGAGCTGCCCTTCTGGCCGCGCGCGAAGTATTCTTCCGCCTCCCGCACTTCGGTGCGCTGCAAATGGCGCACTTCGAGCGCGATCTTCTCGCACAGCGCGGTGGTGAGCGCCAGCGCGGCGATGAACGCCGCGTGCCGGTCTCGCTGAATCACCTGCGAGGTCACCGGCGCAGCCTCCAGTCCGAGGCGCGCGCAAATCCGCTCCTCCACTTCCGGGCCGATGTGGGCGAAGGTGCCGACCGCGCCGGAAGTCTTGCCGACCCGCAGATCCTCAGCCGCGGCGGAGAGGCGTTTTAAATTGCGCCCGGCCTCTTCGTACCAGATGGCCAGTTTCAGTCCGAACGTAATCGGCTCGGCGTGCACGCCGTGAGTGCGGCCCACCTGTACGGTGCGGCGAAATTCCAGCGCCCGCCGCTTCAGGACCAGCCGCAGCGACTCCAGATCGCCTTGGAGGATCGCCGCCGATTGCCCCACGAGCAGCGCCTGCGCGGTATCCACCACGTCATTCGAGGTCAGCCCATAATGCAGCCAGCGCGATGCCTCCGCGTGGCCGGCCTGCTTCATGCTCTCCGCCACCGCGGTGGTGAAGGCGATGACGTCGTGCTTCACCTCGCGCTCGATTTCCAGAATGCGGGCCACATCAAAGCCGGCGTGAGCGCGCAGCAGGCGTGCCGCCTCCGCCGGGACCACGCCCAGCTCTGCCAGCGCCTCCGAGGCCGCCAGCTCCACTTCCAGCCACTGTTGAAACTTGTTCTGATCGCTCCAGATCCGGCCCATCGCAGGCCGCGTGTAGCGCGCAATCATGGTGTACCGATGCTCCCGTCTAGCAGTGGTAGGACAGGCGATCGGTTTGTGTCGCCTGTCGTCCACTCGCCAGTATTTCGCCCGGCCCCGACAGGCCACGAAAGGCGATGGCCTGTCCTACTAAAACTGATAAACCTCCGACGGCCGGTGCTGCGAGGCAATCTCCAGGCGCGCGCCCAGGCCGCGGCTGTCCAGCGCCTGCCGCCCCACGATGCGCACTATTTCCGGATGATTGTTCTGCTGGCTCAAATGTCCCAGCACCAGGTGCGCCGTCGCAGCGTCCAGGTCCTGCTCGAGAAACTCCGACATGCTCAGGTTCGAAAGGTGCCCGACGCGGCTCATCACCCGCTGTTTCACGCTCCACGGGTATGGGCCGACCTTCAGCATGTCGAGATCGTGGTTGGCTTCGAGCAGCAGCAGGTCGGTGCGCCGCAAATGAAACTTGACCGATTCGGGGATGTAGCCCAGGTCGGTGGCCACGCCGATGCGCACACCCTCGGCGGTAAACGCGAAGCCCACCGGGTCCACCGCGTCGTGCGGAATGCCGAAGCTTTCCACTTCCACGTCGCCGATCGAAAACGCGGCACCGGCTTGAAACGTCTCCAGGCGCGCCGGCGGCTTCTCGCCCCAATCGATGCTCGGCGCGGTGAGGCGCGTCATGTAGATCACCGCTCGCAGGCCGAGATTGCGCGCCAGCACCGGCAGGCCGGCCACGTGGTCGGAGTGCTCGTGGGTGATCAGGATGGCGTCGATTTCCGCAAGCTGCTCGCCGATGGCCGCCAGCCGGCGCCCCAGCTCCCGCATGCTCAGGCCGGCATCCAGCAGGATGCGCGTTCTCCCGGCCGCCACCAGCGCGGCGTTCCCCGAGCTGCCGCTCGCCAGCACGCAGAATTTGACCGTGTCGCGCCTCCCCGAACTTCAGAATACACTGAATTCAGCCAAAACAGGATGGGAAGAAAATGTTTGTGGCGGTGGGGCAAGCTAAAGCATGCCCCACCGTGCGAGACTGTATCTTCACCAATGCGAATCGCTCCCGTCATCCCGTGGCTCGCGCTGGCGGCTGCGTCGCTCGCCCGTACGCCCTTTGCGCCGGCCGACGTGTGGGCCTGGCGCACGCTGGAGGATCCACGCATCTCCTCCGACGGGCACGTGGTGGTTTACGTGGAGAGCTGGAACGACCGCGCCGCGGCGGCCGTCTGCACCGGCCTGCGCATCGTGTCCGCGGACGGCAAGCAGCCACGCACGCTTGACAGCGGTCCGTGGCGGGACCGTTCGCCGCGCTGGTCGCCGGATGGCGGCCGCATCGCTTTTCTGTCAGATCGCGATGGCGGGCGCGGCATCCACATCGTGCCGCTGGCGGGCGGCCAGTCTTCCCTAGTAGCCACCGGCGGCTATACGCCCCTGGCGCTGGCCTGGTCGCCGGACGGGCGATCGATTGCATTCACTGCCACAGTCGCACCGCGTGACGCTGAGTCGTTGCTGTGGGCGCCGCCGGAATTGCTACGCCTGCTGCGCCCTCCGCCGCCCGCCGTCGAGTTATTCGTGGTTGCCCTGGAAGGCGGCCCGCCGCGGCAGCTTTCGCGCGGCGGCTTCACCCAGCGCGGCGAGCCGGCGTGGATGCCCGCGGACGACCGGATACTGAATGCCGCCGCGCGCCCTGGCGAAGTCGCGCAAATCTATGCCCTGCGCGTGGCCGATGGCGAATCGCGCCGTCTGACCGAGGGCCCCGGCGCCAACCACGATCCGCTGCCCTCGCCCGATGGCGCCCAAATCGCCTGGATCTGCACCGAGTCCGCGCCGGCCTTCTACTCCGTGCGCAAGTTGTGCGTGATGGGCCGAAATGGCGAGCATCGCAAAATGCTCGGCGGCCTGCTCGACCGGGATGCGCGCCGTCCGCAATGGAGTTCCGATTCGCGCACCGTGTATTTTCTCGCTGACGACCACGGCGCTACCCACGTCTATGCCGCCCACCGCGATGGCGCCGTGCGCCAGGTGACGAACCGCACAGAACGCCTCGCGTGGCTTTCGCTCGCCGATAACGGCCGCGCCGTTGCCGTTCGTTCCACCGCCACCGAGGGCGGCGACCTGGTGACGTTCGCGGTGGACCTGTCAGGCGGCGTCGCCACGCTGGCCGCGCCCAACCAGCCGCTGCTCGCCCAACGCGATGCCGGCGTGGTGGAAGAGATCCATTTCGGATCGGCCGGCAATACCGTCCAGGGCTGGCTGGTCTGGCCGCCCAATGCCGATCGATCTCGCCAGATTCCGCTGGTGGTCGAAGTCTCCGGCGAGCCGCGCGCCATGTTCGGCTATGAGTTCCCCCTCGAAGCGCAGATCCTGGCTGCCGCCGGATTTGCGGTGCTCCGAGTGAACCCGCGCGGCTCGCCCGGCTATGGCGAGGTGTTCGGCAACCTGCTGCCCACGCGCCTGCCGGGCGACGATTTCGACGACGTGATGCGCGGCGTCGATGCAGCCGTGGCCCGCGGCGGCATCGACTCCCGGCGCGTCGCCCTGGTGGGTGGCGCGGTGGCCGCCTGGGCGCTCGGCCATACCAACCGTTTCGCGGCCGTGGTGGCGCGCCGCCCCATCGTCGATTGGACCAGCGAGGTTGCGCTCGCCCCCGATGGATGGCGCCGCGCGGCGTGGATGGGAGGCCCGCCGTGGGAGCAGGCCGAGCGGTATGTGGCCCGCTCTCCGCTCTATGCGGCTGCCAATTTCGCCACTCCCACCCTGGTGATCGGCAGCGATGCGCAGAGCGACGAGCTGTATTTCGCCCTCCAGGCGCGGAAGGTGGAATCAGCCCTGTTGGCGCCCAGCCCCGAAGGCGATCCTGGCGGCCAGGCCGCACAACTTGCGGCGATTCTAGCCTGGCTCGGCCGGTGGCTGCAACCAGCCGGAAGCCCGCGCCGGTGAGGGTTACCGGCGCTGTTGGCCCGAGCACGTGATAACGCCAGGGAAAGCCGATTTCGGTGCTGATCCCCAGAGATTGATGTGTTTTGTATCAATCCGGCCAGTCGCCCTAAGCTCTTTGTCCACAACTGCTAGGCTGCCCGTACTGGATCTGCCGACGCTCTCGTAAGGGGTCGAAGATATTTTACGTTTCCCTTGCGAATCGGCGGAGTCCGGCATGATAAAATTTCAACAATATCCGGCACAGCCGGAGGGGGCAACAACTCTGGAGGGGGTACAACAAATGTCGATCAGCACACGTGTACGCCGGGTCCATAGTTTGGGCCTGGTAGCGGCTTTTCTTGTCTTCGCAGGTCTGGCTTTTCCGCAATCCACGGGGACGATTCGAGGAACGATAACGGATCCTACCGGTGCGCCTGTGGCTGCCGTCGCAATTACCGTGCAGAACGAGCGCACTGGCGAGGAACGCACCACGACCACGGATTCGAGTGGGATCTATCTGGTGCCATCGTTGCCTGTGGGCACATACCGCGTCTCGGTCAAGGCTCCCGGCATGGCGCCGATGGCGGCGGGCAACGTCGAGGTTTCCGTCGGCAGCACGGTCAAACAGGACTTCTCGTTGAAAGTGGCTACCACGACGGAGACGATTGACGTCACGGCAGCGCCGCCTTTGGTTGACACCAACTCGGTTTCGGTCGGCAGCGTGGTCAACCAGAGTACGGTGCAGGACATCCCGCTCAACGGACGGCACTTTGTCGACCTCGCGCTGTTGATTCCCGGGTCCGTGGTGCCGCCGGCCAACGGCTTCCTTACCGCTCCCTTGCGCGGCCAGGGCTCCTTCTCCTTCAACTCCGCGGGCGCGCGCGAAGACAGCGTAAACTTCATGATCAACGGCGTCAATCTCAGCGACCCGAACCAGAACCAGATCACCTTCCAGCCGACCATTAACACGGTCGCGGAATTCAGAGTGGACAATTCCACCTTCAGCGCCGAATACGGGCGTAACTCCGGTTCGATTGTGAATATCGCCACTCGTGCCGGCGTCGACCAGTGGCATGGCGAGGCCTATGAGTTTCTGCGGAACAACGATCTGGATGCGCGCAACTTTTCCAACTCTACGTTTACCGGACCCGCAACCGCGCTCATTGCTAATCCACAGTCGCCGTTCAAACGGAACCAGTTCGGCGGCGATGCCGGCGGCGCGGTGCAAAAGGACAAGACCTTCGTCTTTTTGACTTTCGAAGCGCTCCGCCAGCGCCAGTCCGTGCCGATTTCCACGACGACACTTTCGGCCGCGCAGCGCACCCAGGCGCAAGCAACGAGCGACCCGCTCGTTCAGAACCTGCTGCCGCTCATTCCGGCCCCCAACTCGGGCACCAATCAGTACGTCTCTTCGGCCGTCGCGCCCGTCAACATCGAACAGGGTACGGTGAATTTCAGCCACTCATTCTCCGATACCGAGCGTGCCAATGTCTATTACGCGATCCAACGCGACCAGCGTAATGAGCCTCCTTCTACCGATGGCAACAGCTTTCCCGGCGGCGGCGACCAGAGGAACGGCAACCGTCAACTGCTGACCGCCAACGAGTCCTCGGTGATCAGTCCCACCCTGGTGAATGAAGCGCGCCTGGGCTTCAACCGCATCTACATTGTTTTCGCGGCTGATAACATGGGCAGCGCTTCGGCCCTTGGCATCGATAGCGGCGTAACGGCAGCCATCGGATTGCCGCAGATCACGATCCCCGGCGAATTCGAGTTCGGTGGCATCAACAACTTCCCCCAAGGTCGTGGTGATAACGTCGGAGTGCTTTCCGACACCCTTACCTGGGTTCACGGCGCTCACACCATCAAAGTGGGCGGCGAGTTCCGTCGCCAGAACTCGGATAACTTCTCCTACACGCCTGGGACCTTCAGCTTCGCCACCATCAACGCCTTCCTGGCCGATCAAGCCACCGGTTTCAGCGTCAATACTTCGGACCGCTCCAACCGCACCTACGGCAATTCCCTGGGCGCGTTTGTCACCGATACCTGGAAGATCAAGCCGTCCCTCTCCCTCTCGCTCGGCCTTCGCTACGACTGGTATGGCACGCCGACCGAGGCGGAGGGCCGCTTCGTGGTATTCGACCCCACCACCACCACTTTGCAGAACGTCGGGCAACCTGGGGCGCCGAGCCTGGCCTATAACCAGAGTTCGCTCAACTTCGAGCCCCGCGTCGGTCTGGCGTGGGATCCGTTCAACAACGGCCGGACCGTGATCCGCGGTGCCTACGCCATCATGACCGACCAGCCTACCTTGGGTCTGGTGACCGGTTTGGCGACCAATCCTCCCTACGCATTCCCGATTTCTTATTCACCTACGGCCGCGACGCCGTTCGTGACCCTGGGGAACGCTTACGCCGCGGCCAAAGGCAGCATCGCGCCGGTATCGGTGGCGCACAATTACAGGGACGCGTACGTCTCGGAGTGGAACCTCAACGTACAACAGGTGCTGGGCCATAACTACGGTCTGATGGCCGGCTATTTCGGCAGCAAAGGCTCCGACCTCAACATCGAGCGCAATTACAACCAGCCGATCAACGGCGTTCGTCCCTACGCGGCTCTCGCGGCCAACAGCCCCATCGATCCCGGGCTGCCGCTCTCCAATATTCTGGTCTACGAGAGTGATGGGAACTCCTCGTACAACGGTCTGTGGATCGAGCTGGAAAAGCATCTCAGCAAGGGTTTCCTGGTTAACGCGTCTTACACCTACTCGAAATCCATTGACGACAATTCGCGCAACGTCCAGGGGTTGGTCGTGCAAAACAGCTACAATCTTCGCGGCGATCGTGGACTCTCGGATTTCGACGCCCGGGACCATTTCGTGCTCAGCGGCATCTACCAACTGCCGTTCCACGGAAACCGGCTGAAAGACGGCTGGGAGTTTTCGATTATCGATACGGCACAGACTGGAAACCCGATCAACTTCCACCTAAGCAACACCTCGTTCGTCGGTTTTGCCCTGCTGCGGCCCGACGTCACCGGACCCGTGCTGACCGGCTTCACTCCGGCCACCAATCTGAGCGCCACCTCGGTGACGTATGTCCAGAACCCATCGGTGTTCATTAACCAGGGCACTACGCCTGGCACGACGCTGGGATTCGGCAACCTCGGCCGCAACGTGGTCATCGGCCCCGGCCTGCTGAACACGGATGTCGGCTTCGCCAAGAGCACCAACCTGGGTTCTTCGGAGCGCGTGAACCTGGTGATCCGCGTGGAGGCGTTCGACCTCCTCAATCAAGCTAACTTCACCCAGCCGATCTCGACCGTGGGTTCCGGCACCTTTGGCCTGGTCACGGGCGGCACGCGTTTCCCGGCTGGAGATTTCGGCACCTCGCGCCAGCTTCAGATTTCGATGAAGCTGAGGTTCTGACGGAAAAACACCGGCGGCAAAGACCGCTGGTGCTGCCACGCGTTCCTTTTCCCGGTAGCGCCGGCGGTCTGCCTCCGGCTCTTTACGAGCCACGCCGGCAAGAATACCGGCGCGTTCGCAAGCCGGGGGCCTGCGCCAGAAGCCTGGCATTCTCGTGTCGCGCACTCGCGGGCGGCGTCACCGTGCCGACGATTTGCTACAATCGAAGATCCCGCAATGGTGAAGACAGAACGCGAACACCGCGAGGACATTGTCCAGATCGGCAAGCTCGTCTTTCAGAAAGGCTGGGTAGCCGCCAACGACGGGAATATTAGCCTGCGTCTGGATGCCGAGCGTATCCTGGCCACGCCCACCGGTGTCAGCAAGGGAATGCTCAGCATGGACGACCTGATCATCGTCGACATGCAGGGCAACAAGCTGTCGGGCCGGCTGGAGCGGACCAGCGAGATCGCCATGCACCTGAAGATCTACGAGCTGCGTCCGGATATCCGCGCCGTCCTCCACGCGCATCCGCCCGTGGCCACCGGGTTCGCCACCGCTGGCAGATCGCTCAACCTGGGGCTTCTGCCGGAGGTGGTGATCAGCCTCGGTTGTGTGCCGATTGCCGACTACGGCTTGCCTGGAACGCCGGCGCTGACCGAACCCATGCTGCCCCTCATCCCCAAGCACGACGCGCTGCTGATGGCCAACCATGGAGCCGTCTGCTACGGTGAGGACGTTTACAAAGCGTATTTCCGCATGGAGACGATGGAGCACTTCGCGCGCATCCTGCTGGTGGCCGAGTTACTGGGTGGCCCGAACGTGCTGCCACGCCAGGAAGTGGACAAGCTGCTGGATTCCCGCACCCGCTATGGCGTCAAGGCACGCAGTGCCGGCGAAGCGGGTTGCCCGTTGGCCGCCGAGGACCTGCCCGGCGGCGACGAGAGGTTCTATGTGACGCGTTCCGAATTGATCGGCCTGGTAGATGAGGCCCTCCGGACGCGCGGTTTGGCTTAAAGTGGATCGTGGAGAAAATAGATGGGTGAAGCCTTAGGAATGATCGAAACGCGCGGTCTGGTGGCCATGATCGAGGCCGCCGACGCTATGGTCAAGGCCGCCAAGGTGAACTTGGTCGGCTGGGAGAAAATCGGCTCCGGCTACGTGACCGCCATGGTGCGCGGCGACGTCGCCGCGGTCCGTGCCGCCACCGATGCCGGCGCCGCCGCGGCCCGGCGGGTGGGCGAGTTGATCTCGGTCCACGTGATTCCGCGTCCGCACCAGAGCCTGGAGGATGTGCTGCCGATCGGCAAATCCCAGGCCGCCAACGCCGGCAAGTAGCCGGAAGCCGGAGCGCCAATGATTCTCGCCCGCGTGGTGGGTACCGTCGTCGCCACACGAAAGGACCCGCGCCTGGAAGGCAAGAAGCTGCTGGTCCTCAAGCCTGTCTCCCCGGAAGGCAAGGACGAGGCCGGTTACGTGGTGGCCGTAGACACCGTTAGCGCCGGGTTCCGCGAACGGGTCATCGCTGTCTCCGGCAGCTCCGCCCGCATGGCCGAGGGCTGCAAAGACACCCCCGTCGATACCGCCATCGTCGGCATCGTCGACGACGTGCGCCTGGACTAGCTTATGCAACTGGGCCGCGTCGTCGGGTGCGTTTGGGCGACGGCGAAGAATGCCAGCCTGGAAGGCTACCGCCTGCTGGTGGTGCAACCGCTGGCCGCCGATCTCCGCGATACCGGCAAGCGGCTGGTGTGTGCGGACTGGACCGGCGCCGGGGCCGGCGAAACCATTTATTGGGTGCGGGGCAGGGAAGCCAGCATCGCTTTCCTTCCCGAGCAGCCGCCGTCGGACGCCACCATTGTCGGCATCGTCGATTCCGTCCACCGCGCGGCGGTCAAACCTCCTAAACCGGAACGGCACCGGGCGGAACGGCATTAAGCTATGCTGATTGGGCGCGTCGTCGGTGAGCTGGTTGCAACCCACAAACATCCGAGCCACGAGGGCTGCAAGATCCTTCTGGTGCAGCCCCTGAACCTCGACGGCTCCAATCGCGGCGACGCCGTGGTGGCGCTCGACGCGGTCGATGCCGGCGTGGGCGACCAGGTGCTCGTCACTACCGAAGGCTTCAGCGCGATGACCGCCGTAGGCCGCACCCAGTCACCGATCGACATGGCCGTAATCGGGTTTATCGACCATGTGGATCTGCTCCCCGGAATCGCCTGACCGCCGGCCGCGCCGGAGTATCAGCAGGGCCGCCAGCGCCGTCTGAAGCAGCCACTTGGCGATCTCAATACCTTGGTGCGTGGAGCTCAGGATCGATCGCCTGATTTCATCGCCCGATGATCCGCCGCCAGGCGCAATGCCAGCAATCCGCCCCAGCGACAACACTTCGGGCGTCAGCAGAAACCGCTCCAGCGCCACCATCCCCGCCAGCACCAGGGCCATCGCCAGCGACAACTTGCCTTCGCGCGTGCCGAAGAGCAGAAAGAAGAAAAAACCGACACCCAGAACTAACTGGATGCTCTCCCAACGCTCCACAGTCCGCTGCCGCTGCTCCACCGCTACGTGCCCCATCAGCAGGTAGGTTTCGTGCGCGCTCACGGCCTTGAGCCGCTCCGCTACCGCCGGGCCGGGTTGCGACAGCACGTCCTGAATCGTCTGGAAGTCCTCCCGCTCCAGCCAGGCCACCACAATGCCGGCGGCCAGCCACATGCCCAGGATGAAACAAGCCAGTCGGCGTGCGTGCATGGAAGCGATCCCTGATTCTACCGCACGGCAGCGGACAGACCACTCTTTCCCAAGGCGCCGCTTTTGCGTCGCGTTGATAGAGCGGTCTCCCGTCGCGGCCGGTTCCCGTTGCGGCCGACGGATTCTCCCTAATGTTCCGCGGACCTTGCCGATAAGGTTAGTGCGCGGCAAGAAGCCGTGGGTAACTGAAAGGATTTCCCGATGTCACTCTCGATTCAAACCAATACGGATTCACTTATTGCGCAGGAAAACCTGCTCACCAACAGCAATTTCCAGAGCAACACCATCCAGCAGTTGACGTCCGGCTACC
>JBAVYH010000157.1:0-16208 GCA_049698695.1 Bryobacteraceae bacterium
GCTACCCTTCGCTTGGTTGGACGCCCTGGGTGGCCCGGGCGTTACCAAATTGTGGAGGGCTTCTGCCCGCCTTGCCAGTCTACAGCTTATCATAAATTCGCCAGAGAGCGTGCTGTGAAAAGCAAGCACGGGTGTGCCGGTACTGCTGTGCCGGTGGCAAACCTTACATGCTGCGGCATGGATCGAGAAGGGCGGCCGCTGCCGGGCGCAACCACATGGGCCGTGGCGGGCGCGCGGCTTCCATTTCTTGAATCACACCGCCGGTCGCGGAGCGTTTGCCGCAGGCGCGGGATCTGTAGTAAACTTGAAGTTTACTCCAGTGGCTCCGACGCACTTCGTGTGTTCCGGCTCCCAAAGCAGAGGTTGAAATGCAAGTGATAATTGAAACCGGCGGGAAGCAGTATGTGGTTTCCCCGGGTGAGGTCGTCCGCGTGGAAAAGCTGCCGGGCGAAGCGGGCGCGGAAGTGGAACTGCCCGTGAAGGCCGCATTCCAGGATGGCGCCATGGTCTCGGCGCGGACGGTGAGGGCCACTATCGTGGGCAACGGCCGCGGGGACAAGGTGACGGTTTTCAAGTTCAAGCGCAAGAAGCAATACAAGAAAACGATCGGGCATCGCCAGGCCTTCACCGAAATCAAGGTCGGCGAGATTGTGGCTTAGGTGACGCATGGCGCATAAAAAAGGCTTAGGCAGTTCCAAAAACGGGCGAGATTCCAACGCGCAGCGGCTGGGCGTGAAGGTGTTTGGCGGCCAACTGGTTCCCGGCGGATCGATCATCGTGCGGCAGCGCGGCACCAAGATCAAACCCGGCCTCAACGTTGGCTGGGGCAAGGACGACACTCTGTTCGCCAAGGTAACCGGCGTGGTCGAATTCAAAGACCGCGGCCGCCTGGGCAAGTTCGTCCGCATCAACGCCGTCCAATAAGATTTCCTTCCCCACAATGCGGCCCGGGCGTGCCCGGCCCGCATGCCCGGCGCCAGCAGCACCGGTCCCTGCGAAATGTTATTTCTCGACCAAGCGCGCATCCTGGTGAAAGCCGGCGACGGCGGCAACGGCTGCATGGCATTCCGGCGGGAGAAGTACGTCCCGCGGGGCGGCCCGTCGGGTGGTGATGGCGGCCACGGCGGCGACGTCTACCTGGTATCGACTCTGCACCAGAACACTCTGCTTCAGTTCAGTTACAATCCCGAGCATCGCGCCGAGCGCGGCCGGCACGGGGAAGGCAGCGACTGCACCGGTGCCGACGGCCGGTCGATCGAAGTGCTGGTGCCGGTGGGAACGGTGGTTTACAACGAGGCCACCGGCGCACGCCTTTTCGATTTCACGGAGCCCGGCCAGCGGTTTCTGGCCGCGCGCGGCGGACGCGGAGGCCGGGGCAACGCGCGCTTCGCCACCGCTACCCACCAGGCCCCGACCGAGCACGAGCCCGGCCGCCCCGGCGAAGAGAAGCGCCTGCGCCTGGAGTTGAAGCTGCTCGCAGATGTCGGCTTGGTCGGGTTTCCTAACGCAGGCAAATCCACGCTGATTTCGCGCATCTCCGCCGCCCGTCCCAAGATCGCCGATTACCCGTTCACCACGCTGGAACCGCACCTGGGGGTGGTCCAGCTAGACGATTTCCGCAGCTTCGTGGTGGCCGACCTTCCCGGCCTCATCGAAGGCGCGCACGCCGGTGCGGGCTTGGGCATTCAATTTCTGCGCCACATCGAACGCACCCGCCTGCTGGCGCACCTGGTGGATGTATCGGCGTCCAGTGGACGCCTTCCGGAGGAGGATTTCGAAATCGTCATGCGCGAACTGGCCAGTTTCAGCCCGGAGCTGGCGCAGAAGCCGATGATTGTGCTGGCCGCCAAGATGGATGCCGCCCAGGATCCGGAGCGCGTCGCCGGCTTGCAACACCTGGCCGAAGAGCGGCACCTGCCATTTTTCGAAATCTCCAGCGTGACGGGACAGGGAATCGAGGAGCTGAAGCATGCCATGGCAGAACGGGTGCTCGCGCCGCCCGTGTAAGGGCCGGGCAAGCCCGGCCCGGAAGGTCGGGGACCTGACCCATAAGGACCGAACCTTTTGGGTCTGGCCCTCGTCATAACCAGAAAAGCGGTTCGTCTCAATCTCATGCGAAGTCAACGTCGCGGGCCGGCGGGAGTCTATATCTGGTGAGATTATCGGAGTGCGCCGGTCTCGGCCGGCGACGGAGAATTCCCGGATTGCGAACTACATTCTTGGCCGGCCCTGCCCGGCCCGCTAGAATCTGCCTTCTTTTGTTGTTGGTGATTTTCAACCTGGCGGCGGTGGAGCACCACGGGCGGGTCACGTTCAACGGCTTGCCGGTGCCGGGCGTCACGGTGACCGCGACCGAGGACGGCAAACGCCTGGTTGCGGTGACGGACCAGCAGGGCGACTACGAGTTCCGCGATCTCGCCGAAGGCGTCTGGAAGTTTCGCGTCGAGATGCAGTGCTTTGCGCCGATTGAGCGCGACGTGGCGGTGGCGCCCGGCGCGCCCAGCCCCGACTGGCAGTTGCAGATGCTCCCGCTGGCCGATATGCACTCCGCCGCGGCGCCGCCGGCGACGACCGCGAGTGCGGCCAGCCAGCCGCAGCCGGCCGCGCCTGCGCCAGTGCCCTCGATTCGAGGCAAGAAGAACCGGATCCCCACCACAGCTCCGGCGCAGAACGGCTTTCAGAAGGCCGACGTGAATGCATCGCCCGACGCCTCAAAGGTGGACAACCAATCCGACAGCCAGGCAGTGGTGGAGGCGAGCAAGGAGGCTAGCGACGGTTTCCTCATCAATGGCAGCGTGAACAACGGCGCCAATTCGCCCTTCAGCCAGTCGGCCGCATTCGGCAACTTTCGTCCCGGGGGCCGCGGGCTTTACACCGGCGGCATCGGCTTCACCATGGACAATTCGAACCTGGATGCCAGCCCGTTTTCGCTCACCGGCCAGAACACGCCCAAGCTGTCCTACAACCGCATCACCGGCCTCGCCACCTTGGGCGGTCCGCTCAAGATCCCCGGGATGCATAGCAACTGGCCCAATTTTTTTGTCGCCTATCAATGGACACGAAATCGAAATGACACGGTGGAGACCGGCCTGATGCCCACCGAGGCCGAACGCAGCGGCGACTTCTCGCAGGTTCTCAACCTGCTGGGCGAGCCGGTCCAAATCGCCGGCTTCCCGGGCAACAAGATTCCGCAGTCCCTCATCAGCCCGCAGGCAGCCGCGCTGCTGGGCCTATATCCGCAGCCCAATTTCGGCGGGTCCACCGGCTACAATTACCAGGTTCCGACGCAGAGCGCGATGCATCAGGACAGCCTGCAGTCGCGGTTCTTCAAGCTCCTCGATCGCAAGAACATGATCAACGGGGGCTTCAGTTTCCAGGACACGCGCTCCGACACACCCAACCTGTTCAACCTGGTGGACACGTCGGATTCGCTGGGCCTGACCGGCCACCTGTACTGGCGCCACTTCTTCTCGCAGCGGTTCACCTCGAGCTTCGGCTACCAATACAGTCGGCTGTCTTCGCGCGTGACGCCGTATTTCGCCAACCATGTGAACGTCTCAGGAGACTTCGGCATTACCGGGAATGACCAGAGCCCGGTGGATTATGGACCGCCCAACCTGCAGTTCGGCTCCGGCATCAGCGGGCTTTCCGACGCCCAGGCGGCCGACAATCGCTTCCAGACTAACGCCGTCTCGGCCAGCCTGTTCTGGCTGCACGGCGCGCACAACATCACTTTCGGCGGCGATTACCACCGGCAGCAGTTCAACTACCTGACGCAGCAAAACGCGCGCGGCAGCTTCACCTTCACCGGTGCGGCGACCGAGGTTTATGCCAACGGCTCGCCCGTTCAAGGCACCGGCAGCGACCTGGCGGATTTTCTGCTGGGCGTGCCCGACACCAGCTCGATCGCGTTCGGCAACGCCGACAAGTATCTTCGGGATTCTGTGTCGGACGCCTACGTGGCAGACGACTGGCGCGTCAGTGCGGGGCTCAGCCTGAACCTGGGCTTGCGCTGGGAGTACGGCGCACCCGTCACGGAGAAGTACGGGCGCCTGGTGAACCTGGATATGGGGCCGGATTTTTCGGCCGAGGCGCCGGTGCTCGCCTACGCTCCGGTCGGCTCCCTCACCGGCGAGCATTACCCCGATTCCCTGCTTCGCCCCGACAGGCACGCCTTTCAGCCGCGTGTCGCGCTCGCGTGGCACCCGATGCTCGGTTCGTCGATGGTGGTGCGGGCGGGCTATGGAATTTACTACAACACGTCGTTCTACCAGCCGCTGGCCTTGCAGATGGCGCAGCAGTCGCCGCTGTCGAAGAGCCTCACGGTGGCCAACACCGCGGCCAATCCGCTGACTCTGGCCGACGGGTTCCTCCCGTCGCCGACGACCACCCAAGACACCTTCGCCATCGATCCCAACCTGCGCGCCGGCTATTCGCACAACTGGAATCTCTCGGTGCAGCGCGACCTGCCGGGATCGCTGGTGGCCCTGGTCACCTATCTGGGAATCAAAGGCACGCGCGGCATGCAAATGTTCCTGCCCAACACCTATCCGCTGGGTGCGTCCAATCCCTGCCCTTCGTGTCCGGCGGGATTCCTTTACGTGACGTCGAATGGCAACTCCACACGCGAGGCGATGCAGATGCAGCTCCGGCGGCGCTTGCACAACGGGCTGATGGCGAATGTGCAATACACTTTTGCCAAGGCCATCGACGATTCGACCTTGGGCGGCCGCGGGCAGGGCGGCACGCTGATTGCGCAGAACTGGCTCGACTTGAGCGGCGAGCGCGGCCTGTCTAATTTCGACCAGCGGCACACGGTGAACGCGACGCTCCAATACACCACGGGCATGGGCGTGGCCGGCGGAACGCTGGTGAGCGGCTGGCGCGGCGCGGCGCTCAAAGACTGGACGTTCGTCCTGACGCCGACCGCGGGCACCGGGATGCCGCTGACGCCCATTTATCTGGCCGCCGTCAACGGCACCGGCGTAACCGGGAGCATCCGGCCCGACTATACCGGCGCTCCGCTTTACAGTGCGACCGGCGGCCGCAACCTCAATCCCGCGGCCTACACCGCACCGCCGCTGGGCGAGTGGGGCAACGCCGGGCGCAATTCCATCACCGGACCGGCACAGCTCGATCTGAACGCATCCTTGGCACGGACTTTCCGGGTGACCGACCGCTGGAACGCCGACCTGCGCTTCGATGCCACCAACGTGCTCAATCACGTGACCTATCCGAACTGGGTCACCACCGTGACCAGCAATCAGTTTGGACTGCCGCTATCGGCTAACGCCATGCGCGCTATACAGGTCACGTTGCGACTGAGGTTTTGAGATGATAACCAGCGAAAAATCGGCAGATGCTGCGGCGAGGGGACAGGCGATCGGTTTGTGTCGCCTGTCTTCGGCCGGCAGCGACAGGCCACAAAAGGCGATGGCCTGTCCTACCTCGCTCGCCATGTTTGCCATTCTGGCCGCCGCGGGCGCCTTCGCCCAACAGCAGCCCAATGCCGCCCCCACGGTGAAGTTTCAAAGTACGACGCAGCTTGTGGTGGAGACCGTCACGGTGAAAGACAAGAACGGCAACCCGATCGAAGGCTTGACGGCGAAGGATTTCGTGGTCACCGAAGACGGCCAGCCGCAGACCATCCGCTTCTGCGAATTTCAAAAGCTCGATAACACGCCCGCGCCCGCGCCTCCGCCCGCGACGGTGGCGCAACTGACGGAGCCGAAAGCGGCGCCGGCCGCGACCAGCACGCCGATCGCGCCCGAAACCCCGGGCGACATCCGCTACCGCGACCGGCGGCTGCTGGCGCTCTATTTCGATATGAGCGCCATGCCGGTGGCGGACCAGTTACGGGCGCTGCAGGCGGCGCAGAAGTTTCTGAGCACGGGTGTCACCACTGCCGACCTGGTGGCACTGATGGAGTACGAAGGCGGCGCGGTGAAAGTGCTGCAGGACTTCACCAGCGACCGCGAACTGCTGGAGCAGACCATCCAGAAGCTGATCATCGGCGAAGGCGAGGGATTCGAGGAATCCGACGAAGATGACATGGCTTCGGATACCTTCTCCGCCTTCGGCCAGGACGATTCCGAATTCAACATCTTCAACACCGACCGCCAGCTTTCCGCCATTCAGACCGCAGCCAAGATGCTCGGCGGCCTGAACGAGAAGAAGGCACTCATCTACTTTGCCAGCGGCATGCGCCTCAACGGCGTGGACAACCAGGCGCAATTGCGCGCCACCACCAACGCCGCTATCCGGGCCAATGTGGCGCTGTTCACCATCGATGCGCGGGGCCTGGTGGCGCAGGCGCCGATGGGCGATGCCACGCACGGATCGGTCGGCGGCCTGTCGATGTACAACGGCGCAGGCGCCATGGCCAGCACCCAGAGTCTCGAAAGCTCGCAAGATACGATGTACACGCTGGCCTCCGACACGGGCGGCAAGGCGTTGCTCGATGTCAACGACCTGGGCCGGGGCATCGTGGCGGCGCAGGAAGCTCTTTCCAGTTACTACATCATCGGCTATTACACAACCAATTCGGCATTGGATGGTAAGTTCCGGCGAGTGAATATCTCGCTGAAGGAAATAACCTCGGCCAAGCTCGATTACCGGCGTGGCTACTTCGGCGGAAAAGAGTTTGCTAAGTTCACGGCGGCGGACAAAGAACGGCAGCTCGAGGAAGCTCTCATGTTAGGGGACCCCATCACCGACCTTACCATCGCACTCGAGGTCAACTACTTCCAGCTCAATCACGCCGAATACTACGTGCCGGTGGTGATGAAGATACCCGGCAGCGAGCTGGCCCTGGCGCGGCGCGGCGGCGCGGAGCGCACGCTGATCGACTTCATCGGCGAAATCAAGGACGAATACGGTACCACCATCCAGAATATACGCGACAAGGTGGATATCAAGCTGAGCGGCGAAACCGCCGCGGAGCTGGTCAAGCGGCCCATCGAATACGATACCGGTTACACTTTGCTGCCGGGAATCTACACCATCAAGGTGCTGGCCCGCGACGACGAAACCGGGCGGATCGGCACTTACATGACCAAGTTCACGATCCCCAACCTCAACAAGGAAGTCAGGAGCATTCCCATCAGCTCCGTAGTTCTGAGCAGCCAGCGGGTGGACCTGCGCGACGCTCTCTACACCGCGGGCAAAGATAAGCTGCAGGTGATGAATCCCCTGGTCTTGGACGGGCAGAAGCTCATACCCAGCGTGACCAGGGTCTTCAGCACCAGCCGCGAAATGTACGTCTACCTGCAAGCCTACGAATCCACCGCAACCGCCGAGCCGGTGGTGGCCTTTGTGACCTTTTACCGCGGCCGGGCGAAGGTGTTCGAAACACCGCCGATGCAGGTGTCGGAGCTGCTTGAAAGCCGCCTCAAAACCTTGCCGCTGAAGTTCAGCCTGTCGCTGGCCAAGCTGCCGCCCGGCCGCTACAATTGCCAGATCTCAGTGCTCGACCCCGCCGCGCAGAGAGCCGCCTTCTGGCAGGCGCCGATCATGCTGGTGCCGTAGCACGCCGCAAGCCGGGAAGGCGTGGCGGGAACGCTATAATTCGAACCAGTGGGACGGTCACACTCTGCACCCGTCAAACGGCGCCAGGGAGTGAGGTGGTACTCACATGCACACAAGAGGGAAGAATGAACTTATGCGAAGCATCTGGTTCCGTTACATATTGTCGGCAGCGTTACTGCTGTTACCTGACCTTGGATCGTCACAAGCTCCCGGTCACAGTGAAACCTTGACTGTTAAAGGCTATCCCGGAAAGGTTCCGGTCATCGAGGTTCATGGCAAGTCCTACGTAGAAATCGAAGCGTTGGCGCGCCTCACAAAAGGCTTCATTACCTTTCGGGCTAATCAGATCATTTTGACGTTGCCTGCTTCCGCGTCGAATGCAGAGACTGCGGAGGAAAACCCGGCGGCAAAATCGGGATTTTCGAGAGCGTTTCTGAGGGCTGGTATCGAAGAGATGATGGCGATCCGGGAATGGCGGGCTGCGATCGCCGATGCCATCCAGAACAGCTTTCCGGTGATGGATGCCTGGGTGACTCGCTACCGAAGAGCCGCTGAAAACAAGCTGGCTTTAGCATCCACAGAGGTGGTCACGGATTCCGACCGAAGTGGTGATTCATTGCTCGGCAACGAGTTCAACAACATGGAGAAGCTGAGCGACAAATACCTGGCGCTGCACAACAGCCGGACTTACATCTCTCCCGACTCAGTCGATAACGATCGCTTGAATCAGCAAATCCTGGACTGTGCGGACGGCTTGGCCGCTTTGGCTGTAGGCAGTCAATTCCAGGACGTTTCCGCCTGTCATTGAGACCCGACCGCGGTTCCGCTGATGTCCAAACGAAGATCTTCGGGCGTCAACGTGAACCCATCGGGCGGCGCAGATCGGAACAAGATTCAGGAAATAATGCCCTTGCGCACGGCGTAGAGAATGAGTTCCGGAACGCTGTGGATGTCGAGTTTTTGCAGGATATGGGCGCGATGAGTTTCGACGGTGGTGGGGCTGATATTCAACAGGCTGGCGACCTCTTTGTTGGAGCTGCCCTCGGCAATCATCTGTAGAATCTCGCGCTCGCGATCGGAAAGCAGGTCGTAGCGGTCCTCGAGGCCGCGCTGCTGCAGCCGGCTGATATAGTCTTCCTGGAGGATGCGCGCGACCTTTCGAGTGAGGAACGAACGTCCTTCAGCCACGGTCCGAATGGCCTGCACCACCTCGCCGCGCATCGAATCCTTGAGCAGGTACCCCTTGGCGCCGGCCTTCAGCGAGCCCAGGACGTAGCTCTCGTCCTGGTGCATGCTGAGGATCACGACGCCCACCCGCGCGTTGGCCGCGAGAAGGCGGCGGGTGGCCTCCATGCCGTTCATGTTCGGCATCGCCAGGTCCATCACGACGACGTCGGGCGCCTCCGTCTCCGCCATCCGGACGCACTCCCGCCCGTCGGCCGCCTCAGCGACGACCGTCATGTCGGACTCGCGCTCCAGCAGAGCGCGCAAGCCGTCGCGAACGACGGTATGGTCGTCAGCCAGCAAGATACGAATTTGCTTCATGGCCATTCCTCGGGCTCAGTTCAGCCACCGGCAACACGGCGCGGACGAGCGTGCCGCGGCCCGGCTCCGAACTGATTTTGAGATGTCCGCCCAGCCGGCGTATGCGCTCCTCCATGCCCAGCAGGCCCAGGCCGCGCATGAAGCGGGTGTCGAAGCCGGCTCCGTCGTCCTGCACGGTGACGTCTACCTTCTGGTGCTGCTTGTGAACCGCTACTTCGACGGTGCGCGCGTGGGCATGACGGACGGCGTTGTTCACCGCTTCCTGCACCAGGCGGTAAATGCACGTGCGGTGCTCATCCGGCAGGCTGTCGATGGCGTCGTCGGCGGAGACCGCCACGTTCAGTCCCGTGCGCTTGCTGGTTTCGCGCGCATGCCAGTTCAAGGCCGGCGCCAAGCCGAGGTCGTCAAGCATCGACGGCCGGAGCAGCAGCGCAAGGTCGCGCACCTGGTTGACCGTCTTTTCCGCCAGCCGCTTGATCGAATCCAAGTGTTCGTGGATGCCGGCCGGCCGGTCTTCGCACTCGGCGCCCTCGGTTTCCATCAGGATCGCCGATAAAGACTGGCCCACCTCGTCGTGCAGCTCGCGCGCCAGGGAGCGGCGTTCGTCTTCCTGTGCGCGCAGCAGCAACGTCGACAGCTTCTGCAAGTCGGCCCGGCGCAAGTCGAGTTCCCGCTCGAGGCGAAGGGTGAAGCCGATGGTCACCAGCGCCAGGATCAGGCCGCCGCCGAGCGTGCCCGCAAAGGTCAGCATCAGGGAACGCCGCAGGTTGTCCGCCGAGGCTTCCGCTTGCGCCTCTGAACGCGTGAGCCCCCGTTCGTTCACCGAGGCGATGCGATCCGCGACCTGCAGCATGGCCGTGCGCCGCGGCACCAGTTCCGCGTAGAAAAACGAGAGGCGCAAGCGATTCCGCTGTTGCGGCGACCAGGCGACGGTGGCGTCGAGCACCCGCCAGTAAGCGTCAATCTCCTTGCGCAGCGCCAGGAAGGGCTGCCGCTCCTCCGGCTCCAGGTCGCGCCCATAGGCCTCCAGGGCGCTGCGGGTCTCGCGTTCCAGCACAGCCAGGTGCGCAGCCTGGGCCTTGGCGGTATCCGGGTCCGGCGAGAGAAGGAAATCCCTCACGTAGGTGCCAGACAAATAAATCTGGGCGCGGATCTGGTCGAGAGCGCCCAGCCGTTCCAGGAACGCCTTCCGCGATTGGGCCTCACTGTTGCGGACGCGCTGCAAAGCGACCAACGTGCCCGCGGCTGCCAGCACGATACAGATCAGCAGTCCGCCAAAACCGAGAGACAGGATTACCCACGACGGTTTGCGGCGCTTCTCGCCCGCGCCTGCTACCGGACTGCCCGAGTAGGAAAGCAAGATGGTAGCGCAACCTTTTCCAGTCTTGAGTGTAGTCGAAGCACGGCCTGCAGAGAAATCCTGTGCGAACAGGATTTCGTCCGCGCGGCGCAAGCGGATCCAGGGGTGCGGAGAGCGCGCACGGCCAGAGCGGGCGTGCGGCCCATGAAGTCAAGTCGCCGTTGCGATCCGCGCTGGTTAGGGCACTTTGGAAAGCACGAGCTTCTCGTCTTTGCCTTCCGGTTCGATGTGCGTGATCTCCACGGTCAGGGAATCGCCCGCGGGCGAAAGCGTTAATCGCTGTTTGTCCACCGAGTCACCCTTGCGGCCATGGGTTTTCATGACGACCAGCACCGGGCCGTTGTAATAGACAAACGCCTTCGCCTTGGCGCCGCCGTCCTGCATGGCGCATTCTTGCCCCATAGTGCTGCAGGTAAGGCTGGAAACGTCATCCTTGGGGTTAGGCCCGCGGGTTTCCTTGATATGAATACTGTCCCCTTGCTCATCGATGACGAGCACAAAAGTCCTGCCGGTCTGGTCCGGATTGGCGCCAGCCTGGCCGAGTTTCCATGTTCCGCTCAGGTTCGGTTTGTCCTCGTCGGCGCGGACCACTGCGGCGCCGAACAGGAGAATCCCCGCTATTGACAGCACAAGATTACGCATTCTCGATCCTCCATCGCCGGTCTTCCGTCGCTCCGCTCCGCGCGCGCCGCACTCTTGCCGCAACCTGGCACAACGACTCAGGATCGTCCCGGCCCCGAGCTTGGGGCACCCCTGATGCCACCCCCGGTCTGTTCGAATAGGGGACGAGCCGATGGAGCGCGATATTTTCCGGTTCCGAGTGTAATTCTACCTCCGCCAGCGAGAAAATCCTGTGCGAACAGGATTTCGCTCGCACCCCACAAACGGTTTCAATGGCAGATAGGGAAGGAATATAACATGAAGCACGCCCAGATACGAACCCTGATTGCCATTGCCGCGGTGAGTTTGCTAACCGCCGCCTGCGCCAAGAAGAAGGTCCAAACCGCCGCGCCGCCGGCGCCTGCTCCGGCGCCTGCCGTGGCGACCGCGAGGCCGGCTCCGGCGCCGGAGCACATGGCCAGTCCACAACCTTCCGCTCCCGTAGCGCAGACCCCGCGATATCCGAATGCAGCCACGCGCGCGCGGATCGACGAACTGCTCGCCAAGATCGAAGACGCGTATTTCGACTATAACAAGGCGTCGCTGCGTCCCGACGCGCTGAAGGCGCTTCAGGCCGATTCAGCGGAGCTGCGGGACATTCTGAAAGACTACCCGACCTATAAGCTGACCATCCAGGGCCACTGCGATGAGCGCGGCTCCGAGGAGTACAATATGGCCCTCGGCGATAAGCGTGCCGAGTCCGCCAAAGACTACCTGGTCCAGGTGGGCATCCCGGCAGAACAGCTCAATGTGATCAGCTACGGGAAAGACAAGCCGGTCTGCGACGAGCACGACGAAGCCTGCTGGCAGCGCAATCGGCGCGTGCACATCGTGGCGCTGGCGGAAGCGCAATAGCGTTTCGGCTTGGCGTACCGGGCACGCGTCTTCTGGGTTCGCCCGCGCGCGTGACGCGGCTTGCCACCACCCGGTGGCTTAGGCCCAACTCGGGCGAAGAAGAGCGCGTTTTCGCGTGCGGCGTGCGTGGTGCATCGAGTTGGGGCATGGATGCTGGGGAGCACTCAATCGGCAGAGGGCGGGCGTTCCGGCCCTGCCGATTGAGTGGATGATCGATTTACCCTACCCAAGCGCTGCGGGTAGCGGGATCGCCGGCGCCGCGCTCTGGCAGCGGATGCGCGAGGCGACGCGGACGGGGCGTCCGGCAGCCGGTGAGGAGTTTGTCAAGCGGTTGGACGTTGAGCGAAAGCGCCATCTACGACCACAGAAGCGCGGACCGAAGGCCAAGGCAGCGCTGACGAGCGACAGATGAGCCTGCTCGCAGGATAGCTTCGGGGTTTCGTAACCGTATCCAAGCCGCTCGCCTCGCTAGCCGAACTCAGCTTGGCCGGGTCCTGGCAGCAAAACCTCTGCATCAGCACTGTCGATGCGTTCGCCAACCCGGCTGACCGCTGGACCGTGTGCGAGATCACATCGCCATTATCGTTCGCGGCCGCGCCGCGAGTCCAGGCCGAATTCGTAACCGAAAATGCGTCTGGGCCCTTTATTCCGGAAAATGGAAACACGTAGCCCGTCACGGGTTTCCTTTTTCGCTCCTTTTTCGCTACCCCTTTTTCGCTTTTCGCTATTCGTCGTCAGGTATCCTGGCAGTGAACACCACGATCTGTCCGAATCGGGTACATTTGAGCGCGCGTTCACCGTCCAGCGCGAGGTCTAGGTCCTCGCCGCGTAACCCTTGCCATGTGGCCAGATAGTTCAATGTTCCGGGTTTCTTCTCAACCTTGTACTTCTCCCGCACCCCACCTTTCCAGTCCAGCGGAACTAGCTCGCCAGCGTCAGCACGAGCTGCAAGTTCCGGTTTCTCGGAGCGCTCCTGCCGACCGTGCTCCCAGCAATAGATGAGCCCGCGGTCCGGGCCCAGCCACGTTTCGGCCCAATTCAGGCCCTCGCGAATTCGTTCGTCAATGGAGCGATACAATCGTGCGGCCATCTTGCCCGACCTCCGCTCCCAGCGCGGTAACCGCTATCGCTGAAAGTTTTAGGTTACGAGAACTTGTTATCTTAAACTATCTTAAACCTTACAGGACGTCCGTCACCGGTCGACAGCCGTACCACTCAGCCTTGCCAGGTTCGCGAAGTCCTTCTCTGTCAGAATCTTTATCGCTGCCCCCTTCCGAATCAGGTCCTCGGCTTTTCTATGCTTCGAGCTTTTGTCATGACCAGCTAACTTCCGTGCATCTTGGTTACCGACAACCAAGATGGTGGTATCTTTGGTCACGCCTTGCGTGACAGTGCAACCGACCCTGGCTGCCAGCGCTGCCGCCTCCGGTCGGGTAATCTCAAGAGCGCCGGTGAAGACCAGGACCTCGCCATGCAGCGGTCCTTCTGGATTCCCGGCCTGGGCGATCGCGGAACCGAAGACGGGCTGCTGGACTCGCTTCAACCAGCCCGCCATGTCAAGCCCACTTTCCTTCATGGCTGCCAACAGCACATGTGCCGCTGCCTTGGCGTCTTCCAGGGCGTCATGGTGCTTGAAATCATAGCCGATGACTTCGCACACGTTGTGAAGCCCGTACCCCCGATGCGCGAATTGATTCCAGGTCCTTCGCGCAACACGAGCCGTGTCAAGCCACACACACTCGACGCCCTCGAGATCATACTTCACGCAAGCTTGCGCGATTGCCACCCGGTCAAACGGGGTGTGGCTCAAAACGATCCTCTCTCGCACGCGGTGCCGTATTTCCGCAATGAGTTCGGGAAAGACTGGAGAATCCCTGACCATGTCCTCTGTGATGCCGTGGATAGAAACATTGAAGGAATCGAAGCAGTCTTCCGGGTTGACCAGGGTTGACCACTCTTCGGTCAAGCAGCCATCCGCGAAATGGGCGATACCGATTTGGCAGATTGACGAGCAGTCGGCATTTGCAGTCTCAACGTCCAGCGCTACGAACTCCACTGAAACCTCGCGCGATCCGTTAATCACTCCATCGTATCCGAATATCAGGAGTCCACAAGAGTGCGTTTGCGGTGTGCGGGGGCTTTGAAAGGAAAACAGTGACGAGGAAAAACGGCGACAGGCGGAACGTTGCCGAGCGGACCCGCGGCTGGCAGCATTTTGGGATCGCCCCGGCTCCCGTCCCCCGAGGTTGCGCCAATTGATCCACCCCCGCCCGCCTATACTGGAGTTTCATGCCGTACGGTTTTCGCCACTCGATGTGCAACGAGGCTTTCGAGAAACGGCGCTTCGCCGAGACCGTGAAGGCCATCCGTTCGGCCCGCTATACCGGGATCGAAATCGCTCCGTTCACGCTGGCGGAGAGCCCGGCGGAGGTCACTGCGGGACAGCGGCGGGAATATCGCCGAGCGATGGCGTCCGAGGGCCTGGCTTTCGCCGGGCTGCACTGGCTGATGGTGAGCCCGCGGGGGCTGCACGTGACAACGCCGGATCGCGCCCTGCGCCACAAGAGCTGGGATCACATCCGTCAGCTCATCGATCTCTGCGCCGACCTCGGGCCGGACGGGGTGATGGTCTTCGGCTCGCCGCAACAGCGTTCGACGACGGGCGGGATCGGCCGCGAGGAGGCGACTCGCCATTTCGTGGATGGCCTGGCGTCGATCGCGCCGCACGCCGAAAGCCGCGCGGTCACGGTGCTGGTCGAGGCGCTGCCGATCGCGCAGTCCGACGTGGTGCAGTCGCTGGCCGAAGCTGCCGGCATTGTGCACGAGATCTCAAGCCCGGCCATCCGCACCATGTTCGACGTTCACAACGCGGCCGATGAGGCCGAGCCACATGCGACGCTGATCGACCGCTATTTCGACCTGATCCGCCACGTCCACGTCAACGAGCTCGACGGGCGACATTGCGGAACCGGCGGATACGATTTCCACCCGGTGCTGGAAGCGCTGGCACGGCGCAGGTACCGGGGCTGGATTTCGCTCGAAGCCTTTGACTTTTCCTGCGGGGGCGAACGCATCGCCGCCGAATCGCTACGCCATCTGGAGTCCGTGATCGCAAAAATCTCATGAGCCACTACGTCGTTACAGGAGGAGCCGGATTTATCGGCTCGCAAATTGTCCGCGCGCTGATCGCCGAGGGCGCCGGCAGGATCGTCGTCATCGACAACCTGCTCACCGGCCACGAGCGAAATCTCGAGGAGGTCCGCGCACGAATCGATTTTCAGCGCGCCGATATACGGCGCTATGAAGAGATCGCGCCGCTGATCCGCGGCGCGGCCGTGGTGTTCCATGAGGCCGCCATCCCGTCGGTGCCGCGTTCGATCGACGACCCGGTGCCGTCGCACGAGGTCAATATCGACGGCACGTTCAACGTGCTGCGCGCGGCGCGCGAAGGTGGCGCAGGGCGCGTGGTCTACGCGGCGTCGTCCTCGGCGTACGGCGATACGGCGGTGCTGCCCAAGGTCGAATCCATGACGCCGAATCCGAAGTCGCCCTACGCGCTGCAGAAGCTGGTGGGCGAGTATTATTGCAGCGTGTTTGCAAGCGTCTGGGGGCTGGAAACGGTGGCGCTACGCTATTTCAACGTGTATGGCCCGCGGCAGGATCCATCCAGCCCTTACTCGGGGGTGCTTTCCATCTTCCTGCGCTGCGCCATCGAGCGGCGGGCACCGGTTATTTTCGGCGATGGCGAGCAATCCCGCGACTTTACTTTCGTGGAAGACGTGGCCGAGCTGAACCTCAAAGCAGCCAGAGCGAAGAATGTTTCGGGGAAAATGTTCAACGGCGGCAATGGCGGCCGCATCACGCTCAACCAGGCATGGCGGCTGGTCCAGAAGCTGGAAGGCGTCGCCATCCCGCCCGAATACGGGCCCCCGCGAGCCGGCGACGTACGCGATTCGCAGGCAGACGTTACCGCTGCGGTCCGCGACTTGGGCCATGCGCCGCGCTTTTCATTCGAGGAAGGGATGCGGCAGACACTCGCGTGGTACCGGCGGCAGGGAGCAAAGCCGCCCGGCTAGGACTGTGTCGGGCGTTTGAGAAATGCGGCCTGGCCGGCGGACGAGCCGGGCCGGGCGTGCCCCAGAGCTGTCCAAATTAGACAGACCTATCCCCTGGCGGCGTTGATCATGCGCCACTTGGAGGCTCCTGGCCGGCGATTTCTGGATCAGGTTGGTTGTGGGCTGTCCAAATTGCCTCGCGATCC
>JBAVYH010000158.1:0-34277 GCA_049698695.1 Bryobacteraceae bacterium
TGCCTGCGTCGCGGCTGCGGCCGAGGGTGGTGCAGCTTGCTGGGGCAGCGTCGCCGGTGGCGCTACTGGCTCGGGATTTCCGGCGGGAACCTGGTTCGCTGCCGGCGCCGTGGTGGCTGCCTGTACCGTGCCGGCAGCCGAAACCGTCGATGGGCCGCGCTGCCGGCTACACCCCGCCGACAACATCGCAATGGTCAGGAAACACAAGAATTTCGCGCTCATGTGATTTTCACCTCCATTTTTATTCGGTGCTCTGCCTCCGCCTGCTGCGGCGCGCACCAGTCAAACCGTGGCCTGGCGTACATAGTTCGACACCGCTTTCCCATGGATTTTATGTATGCAGATGGTTGGCCAAACAGGTACAAATTGTTCTGCGGCAAGCGATTCGGAAATGTGACTGGCCGCACAAACGCCGGGCATCCGAGTAGTTTTTTCCCGGTTGCCTTTCAGAGGCCGGACGCGAATAGGTTAGGTAGGGCCGGCGATGCCCTGCCCGGCTTTCCTCGGCCGTCGCGAACCGCCGCGACCCCGCCCCGTTGTTAATTTTTTCGCGCATACCTTGTGCTTCTACATCTGCTCGGCTTAATATGTAGAAGCGTGAGGTATAGCCAATGGCGGCGAAATCGGATCTCCCTCAAGGCACGCTGGACCTGCTGATCTTAAAGGTTGTGGCGCTGGGCCCCGTTCACGGGTACGCGATCGCGCAGCGGCTTCAGCAGGTGTCGCGCGATGTGGTCCAGGTGCAGCAGGGCTCGCTCTACCCGGCATTGCACCGGCTCGAAAACCGGGGCCTTTTGACGGCGGACTGGAAGGAGACCGGGACCGGGCGTGACGCCAAGTTCTATCGCCTCACGCGCAAAGGAAAGGCGCAGTTGGGAACCGAGGCCGCGAGCTGGCTGCGATTGACAGAAGCAGTCGGGCTCATCCTTGGATTGTCTGCTGGAGACGCGGAATGAACTGGTGGCATCGCTTGTGGCACCGGGGGCAAATGGAAGAACAGCTCGACAAAGAACTGCGCTTCCACCTGGACGAACACACAGCCGATCTGATCGCGAAAGGTCTCGACCCGGCGGAAGCGCGGCGCCAGGCCCGGCTGGCTCTCGGCGGGCCGGAGCAGGTGAAAGAAAGTTGCCGCGATGCTCGTGGTACGCGCTGGCTGGAGGACCTCTGGCAGGACTTCCGATATGCGTTTCGCACTCTGCGGCAGCGCCCGGGGTTCGCGGCGGCCGCGATCCTCACGCTAGCCCTCGGCAGCGGAGCCACCACCGTCATGTTTACCGTCATCGACGGCGTGTTGTTCCGGCCATTGCCTTACGCGCAGCCCGACAGGCTGGTCAGCCTGCAAGAGCAGACCGATTGGAGCACGCAGTTGGGGAGTCTCTGGGCGTTCGCATACCCTAATTACCTCGATTGCCCGCGCGCGAGCCGGTCTCTCGACGTTGCCGCGTGGCGCTACACAACTGGAACGGTGAGCGAGCCCGGCGAAGCCGACAACGTGGACGGCCGCCAGGTTTCCTCCGGCGTGTTTCCCGTTCTGGGCATCGCCCCGTTTCGGGGGCGCGCTTTCCTGCCCGACGAAGACCGGCCAGGCGCGGAGCCCGTGGCCCTCATCAGCTACAATCTCTGGCAGCGCCGTTTCGCCGCCAGCCCGGCTGCGATCGGCATGCGGCTTGTTTTTGACGGCAAGCCGTACACTGTGGTCGGCATCCTGCCCACTGGGTTCCGTCTGGGAGAAGACGAGGCGGATGTGTTTACTCCGCTCGGTCAGGAGACTGCGCCGTATATGCAGAATCGGGAAGCGCACCCCGGCATCCAGGTTTGGGCGCGCCTCAAGCCCGGCGCAACGCTGTCCAGTGCACAGGCCGAACTGGCGCTGGTGGGCCGTCATCTCGCGCAACAGTATCCGAAGTCCAACGCAGGTCGCACCTTCATCGCGGAGCCTCTCCGGCCGGACGTGGGAGATGTGCGATCCACGCTCTGGTTGCTGCTGGGTGCGGTCAGCCTGGTGCTGCTGATAGCGTGCGTGAATGTGGCCAGCTTGCTGCTGGCGCGCGCGGTTTCCCGCGAGCGGGAGCTTGCCATGCGAGTGGCGCTGGGCGCGGGCCGCGGCCGCCTGGTGCGCCAGGGCCTGACCGAAAGCGCCGTGCTGGCGCTTCTCGGAGGCGTTCTCGGAGTCCTGCTGGCGGCTATCGGCATCCGCCCGTTTGTGGCGTTCTGGCCCGGCAGGTTGCCGCGCGCCGATGAGGTCCGGCTGGACTGGCGTGTGCTGCTTTTTGCCCTCGCCGCATCGCTGGCCAGCGGCCTTCTTTTCGGTCTCGCGCCCGCCCTGCGCGCTCCGGTCCGCAAACTGGAACAGGCGCTCCGTGAGGGAGGGCGAACGGTGGCAGGAAGCTCACGGCGACTGCACAGCGGCCTGGTGATTTCCGAGATCGCGTTGGCGGTGGTGCTACTGGTTGCCGCCGGCATGCTGGGGCGCGCCATGCTCCATCTTTCATCTCTTGACCCAGGCGTGACCACCCGAAATGTGCTCACCGCCCGGACGGCGCTTTCGCCCGTGACTCTCGCCCATACCGGGCAGATCCGCGCTGCCTGGCAGGATGTTTTGGATCGCATCCGCCGCGTGCCCGGCGTCGAATCGGTCGCCATGGTCGATACCGTCCCTATGCGCGAAGGTAACAACCAAATCGGCTACTGGACCACGCCGGCCGCTCCACCGCCGGACAAACAGCCGCTCGTTTTGGCCAGCAGCGTCACGCCCGAATATTTGCAGGTAATGGGATTGCGGCTGCTCGAAGGCCGGTTTTTCGACGACCAGGACCGCATGGCCAGTCAGTCCGTGGTGGTCATCGATGACGTGATGGCACGGCGAGCGTTCGGCCGGCAGGAGCCCATCGGGAAGCAACTCTGGATCAATCTGGGCTCCGACCCCGTCACGGTGGTGGGTGTGATCGGCCATGTCCGCTATTGGGGACTCGCCGGCGACGATCAAGCCCAGGTGCGTGCCCAGCTCTATTATCCTTTTGCCCAAGTGCCGGACCGGTACTTGCGTCGCTGGTCCGAGCTCATGTCGCTCGCCGTCCGCACGACCATCCCGCCGTCGAATCTCGTCGAATCCCTGCGGCGCGCGGTCCGCGGAGTCGGCAACGATCAGGTCCTTTACGAGGTTCACACCCTGGAGCAACTGGCAGGCGATTCGCTCGCCCGGCAACGCTTCCTGTTACTCCTGTTCGGCATCTTCGCCGGCCTGGCCTTGCTGCTGGCTTCCGTAGGGATCTATGGCGTGCTGGCATATTTGACCGGTCGGCGCGTCCCGGAAATCGGTGTACGCATGGCCCTTGGTGCCGGCGCCGGCGAGGTGATGTGGCTTGTGTTGCGGCAGAGTCTCGGCATGATTCTCCTCGGCGTTGGCGTCGGTACGGCGGCGGCTTTGGCTGCGGGCCGTGTCGTACAGCGCCTGGTGGACGGGATCGAGCCCGCCGGCCCATTGACCATCGCTCTCATGATTGCCGTCCTGATGGTCGCTGCCCTGTTGGCCAGTTTCTTGCCGGCGCGCCGTGCCAGCCGCGTTGACCCGGTGTCGGCTCTACGGCAAGAATAGCCCAGCCCCTTGATTCCGGTCGGCCAATCCTGTGACAGGCCCGGCCCGGCCGTGCCCCGAACCTCCGTGGCCCGTCCGTCAGCAATCCGCCGCGGCGCGCATGGCGTTCTGGCCGGTGCGCTCTTCAATCGTCACCGGTATCTGCATCTCCTTCTTGCTGCGCATCACGGTGACGGTGAAGGTTTGCTTCTGGCGGTTGCTCCGCAGCGTGTCGGTGATATCGCGTGAACTGACGACTGGCGTATCACCGATCTTGGTGATCACGTCGCCGGCCTTGATGCCGGCCTTGTCGGCGGCGGAATTCTTCGCCACCGATTTCACCAGCACCCCCTCTTTCACGCCCAGGAACTCGGCGAACTGAGGCTCGTCGCCCAGCGACTCTCCTTCAATGCCCAGCCTGCGCGACGGCATGAGGGTCAGAATGTGCGGCATGTCGAATGGCTGCATGGGCGGCAGAGACATGGTGAATGGCGGCTCGTTGTTGAACATTTCAATGTCCGCATCCGGGCCTTCCAGCGAAAGCCCCTTGCGCGCTCCCACCGTAGCCGCCAAGGTGAGCGGTGCCCCATTGCGCCACACCTGGATCTTCACCTCGCGCCCGGCCGGTGTTTCGTGCACCAGCCGTTGAAACTGCGTCATGCCTTCGACCGCCTCGCCGTTGTACTCCAGCACCACGTCGCCTCGCTTGATGCCGGCCTTGTCCGCCGGCCCGCCTTCGGTCACGCTGCTGATTTCCACGCCGCGGTCTTCCTTGAGCTTCAGCGCCTTGGCGCGCTCCGCATCCACGTCCAGCACGCCTACCCCCAGGTAGCTGCCGCCCCCCGCCACCACCACCGTAGCCGCGCGCGCCCGCGGCGCCGGATTCTGCGCCCACGAAGCCGGCGCCACTGTGCCGGCCGCCAGCAGCGCAACTGCCCACACCCATTTCGTCGTCATGTTCGCCTCGCCTCTATCGCCGTTTGATGTATATCGTGCCGCCGGCGCCGGAAATGCGCAGCACCGGTCCGCCCCCGTTGACGGCCCCTTGCGCCACCACGCGGCTGCCCACCCGCACCACCGGAAGCGCCGGGAATTCGGATACGATGCGGCGCAACGTGTCCGCCATCCGGTTCTCGGCGTGAATCGTCACACCCAGGTTAGACGGGATGACCACGGTAATGTCACCACCCGTTGTCGCCAGAAACGATTCGCCCAGGTGCGCGCCCGTCAGGTCGGCGACAATGCTGCCGAGCGAAGTGGAAACCCGGATCGGCCCCGTCACGCTGCTCAAACGGATGCCGCCCGAAGCGGATTGGCACTCGAATCCACCCCGCGCCGCGCCCAGTTGCACAGGTCCGGCCAGGTTGCGCACAGTCACCGTGCCGCCGGCTTTTTCGATGGCTACTTCGCCGCCGCCGGTGATGGCGGTCACCGGCCCGCCCGCCGCATGGACGCGGATGTTGCCGGCCGCCGTCTGGGCGCGCAACACGCCCCCCACCTCGCCTACAACAATATCGCCGCCGTATGTTTCGAGCGTCGCTTCCTGGCGTGCCGCCTGCAAGGTGATCCGGCCCCCGCCGGTGAGGCACCGCAGATTCCCGCGCACTTCGCCAACGCGCACGTCGCCGCCGCCCGTCGTCACCGTGCAGGGACCGCCGATCCGGTCCACCGTCACGTCACCCCCTCGCGATTCCACGTCCAGTTCGCCTGCGATTCCACTGGCGTCCACCGCGCCTTCCGAGTCGGCGATCCTGACCATGCTCAGAGCCGGCGCTTTGACCACCATCCGCGCCCGGACCGGGCCGCGCGGCACGGTCAGGATGACGATGTCGCCGCGCCTAACCGCAAGCGGCGCGTGGCGCAGCATGCTCCGCGCTTCGGCCGCCGAGCGCGCCGCGACGCTCAAGCGCACGCTGTATATGAAGGTCTGCGCCGTGCCGCCTTCCAAGGTCACCGGCCCATGGCCGTTGATGCGCAGCCGCGGCGTGGCCGGCAGCGTTCCCTGATAGGTCAGCGCCCAGCCGCCGGGCTCGCGCTCCAGCGCAGCTTCCCGCGGTTCCTGGCCCGCTGCGCCCAGCGGCACCAGCGCCAGTAAGGCCGCCAGGCTAGAAAGTGCCGATCGACGCATTCATTTCCTTCAGAGCCTTTTCGCACTTCAGCCGCACGTAGCTGTTGTCTTCTCTTTGCACCAGGTTCTGCAGCATGCCTACCATGGCATCGTCACGACGCATCGTCAGCACATCCACCACCTGCATGCGCACCGCATCGTTGTCGTCGAATTGCAGCGCCTGGGAAAGCGCGCCTCGCACCGGCGGCTCCGCGGCCAGCGGCTTCAAGCCTTCCAGCGCCTTCAGCCGCACGCCGGGGTTGGAATCGTGCAGCAGGGCGTTCATCAGCGCGTCGCGCACTTCGTCGGATGCGGCGCGGCCCTTGAGCAGATCGACCGATTCCACCCGCACTCCCGGATCGTCCTCTTCGTGGGCCGCCGCCACCAGCATTTTCTGAATGTCCGGGTTGTCGATCCTTCCCGATACCTCGCGCCGCCTGGTTTCGTCGTAGGCAATCCGCACCCGGCCGGCGCCGTCCTGTTGCGCCGAGCGCACATTGACGAACACCCCCTCCGAAGGGCCGAAGGAGGCCGTGGAAACACCGGAGCCTGCTGGCACCAGCCGGGCGGCGAAGAAGCCGACCGCGATCAGCGCCATTGCGCCCAGCGGCTGCCGCCAGCGGTTGAGGCCGGCCAGCGTGGCGCCGGCCGCATCCAGCCACAGCCTCCACGGCTGCCGCGCCGGTTCCGCGGCTCCGCCGCTTATCGCCGCCGCCAGGTCCGCCCGGCAGTCCGCCAGCAAGGACGCCGCCGGCTCCATCGTCCGCCGGTCCAGCGCCGCCGCCAGCGCCCGCGCCGACTCCATCTCGCGCGCGCAAGCGCCGCACTCGTGAATGTGCGCCTCGGCCTGGTCTTCCTCTTCCGGCGTCAGCTCGCCGTAATAGTAGAGCGGAATCAGCTTCCGCACCGCATCGCAAGTCATACTAAGTCTCCCAACAGGTGGCGCATCTTCTGCGTAGCTCGAAATAGGCAGTTTTTCGCCGCTTCTTCGCTGGTGCCCAAAACCTCGCCGATGTTGCGCAACCGCAAACCCTGGTAATGGCGCAGCTCAAAAACCATCCGTTCGCGCGGCGTCAGGTCCTCCAGCGCGTTGTCGATCCGCTGCCCTAACTGCCGGTTCCACGTCGCGCGCTCCGGATTTGCCGCCGCCGATTCTTCCTCGAACGCCTCGGTCCGATCAATCTCGCCTTCGGCCGTTTCCACCACCGCCGATTCCTCTTTTCGCACCTTCCGCTTGCGCAACTGGTCCAGGCAGATGTTGGTCACGATGCGGTACAGCCAGGTGTGGAAGCTGCAGTCGAAACGAAACGCATGCAGGTTCCGATACACCCGCAGGAACGCCTCCTGGTACACGTCGCGCGCGTCTTCCGGCGAGCGCAGCAAGTTCATGGCGAGGCGGAGCACACTCTGGTCATAGGCGCGAACCAGTTGCTCGAAAGCGACTTGATCCCCGCGCTGCGCTGCCCGAACCAGCGAATCCACGTCGGGACTCACCCGGGCCCCGGCCGTTCCGGTTGCATCCTGCATAAACCGGCGGTTGCCGCGGTCTTAACTCCCGTTCTTTCTCCTACCCAATTCGACGCGTCCGTATCCAAAATGTCACGCCCGGTCCTATCACAGTTGCCAATCTACCACTCCGGGAATGCCCTGAGACCGCCCCCAGCCCGCAACCCGGGTCTTCCAGAAGCCTCCCTGCGATTCTCGAGGAGCAAAACCCGAGGTTGGCTGACCACACCCAGGCCTTGCGCGAAAAGCCCCGCCTGACCGCCGCGACTTGCTTCAACTATACTCAAATTGAGGATATTTTAGACAGTTTGTTGTGGAATGCCGTTTGCAACACCACGCGCTGAACTGCTGTGGCGTAACTGCAAAGGAAGCTGGGCCTTATGGCTAACGAAACCATCACTGTTATCGACAACCGGACGAATCAGAGCTACACGCTGCCAATCTACCATGGCACGATTCGCGCCATGGACCTCCGCCAGATCAAGACAGGCCCGGACGATTTCGGCCTGATGACTTATGACCCGGCTTACATGAACACCGCCGCATGCCACAGCGCCGTCACCTATCTCGACGGTGAGCGCGGCATCTTGCGCTACCGCGGCTACCCCATTGAACAGCTCGCCGAGCACTGCACGTTCCTCGAGGTTGCTTTCCTTCTGTTGTACGGCGACCTGCCGAACGCCGTCGATCTGGACTGCTGGAGCCAGGAGATCATGGCTCACACCCTCACCCACGAGAACGTCAAGAAGTTCATGGAAGGGTTCAATTACGACGCTCACCCGATGGGCATTCTCATCAGCACCGTGGCCGCGCTTTCCACCTTCTATCCGGAATCGCGGAACGTCCATGACCCCAAGGTCCGGCGGAAGCAGATCGTGCGCCTGATCGGCAAAATGCCGACTCTGGCTGGCTACGCCTACCGGCATCGCCTGGGCCTTCCTTACGTGGCGCCCGATCCGGATCTGAGCTACACCAAGAATTACATGAACATGTTGTGGCGGCGCCTGGAGCCGAAATACGCGGCCAACCCCGTGCTGGCGCACGCCCTGGACGTGCTGTTCATCCTCCACGCCGATCACGAACAGAACTGCAGCACCAGCACCATGCGCGCGGTCGGCAGCTCCAACGCCGACCCCTACTCCACCACCGCCGCGGCCATCGCCGCTCTTTCCGGCCCGCTCCACGGCGGCGCCAACGAAGAGGTGCTGCGCATGCTGGCGGAAATCGGCTCCAAGGAGCACATCCCCGCTTTCATCGGGCAGGTGAAAACCGGCCATCGCAAGCTGATGGGCTTCGGCCACCGCGTGTACAAGAACTACGATCCCCGCGCCCGCATCATCAAGCGGGTGGCCGAGGCAGTGTTTGAAGTTACCGGCCGCAACCCGAAGATCGACACCGCCATCGAGCTGGAACGCATCGCGCTGTCCGACGACTATTTCATCAGCCGCAAGCTGTATCCGAATGTCGACTTCTACTCCGGCATCATCTACGAGGCCATGGGCTTCACTCCCGACCAATTCACCGTGCTCTTCGGCATCCCGCGCACCGTCGGCTGGCTGGCTCAATGGCAGGAGATGATGGAGGATCCGGAGCGCAAGATCGCCCGCCCGCGCCAGGTGTATACCGGAGAAGCGCAGCGGGACGTGGTGCCAATCGAGTTGCGCTCGCAGAAGCCGACGCTAGTACTGGCCTGATGGACTCCTTTCCGCGCCGATGTAGGGCCGGGCACGCCCGGCCCATGCCTGCGCGTCATTCTGCGTGCCCGTTCCTGGTACCGGGTTGTCCCCGTGGTACCCTGGAGCAACCTTCCCGTCCTTCATGGGCCTCCTGGAACTTTCTTTTCCAGGCCGGTGTCTATACCTTTACAGTGCCCGGACTTTCCTGATAGCGTGAAGTCAGGAAGTGAGCCCGAGAATGAGAGGCTGCCCGGTGGCCACCGCGATTCTGGATCTCACCGAACGCCGCACCGCGGATGCATCGGCGGGCGACGATCTGTGCCTGGCCGAGAGTTTACGCCAGGGCGATGAGCGGGCCTATGAAACACTGATCACGCGCTTCCAACAGCCGGTCTACACTCTTGCCAGCCGGTTGCTGAACGATCCTGCCGAAGCCGCCGACGTGGTCCAGGAGGTGTTTCTCAAGGTCTTCCGCTCAATCGGCCATTTCCGCGGCCAAAGCAGTCTTAAGACCTGGATGTACCGCATCACCGTCAATGAGGCGCACAACGCGCGCCGCTGGTTTTTCCGCCATCGCCGGCGCGAAACGGAGTTGGATGGCGTCACCGAGGAAACGAATCATCATTGGACGGAAACGGTGGCGGATCACAGCCGCTCTCCTTTCGAGGAGGCCTGTAGCCAGGAGCAGCATCGCATTATCGAAGCTGCGCTGCTGCGCTTGAATCCGCTTTTCAAGGAGGCGGTGGTGTTGCGAGACATCGCGGACCTCAGTTACGAAGAAATTGCCGAGGTGCTGGATGTCTCCCTCGGAACGGTGAAGTCGCGAATCCTGCGGGGTAGGGAAGCCCTGCGGGCGGAACTCGCGGACAGCCTCGGTGAGAGGCCGGTCCTGCGATTGGTGCCGAAGACGGCCGAGTAAAGGTATGAGCTGCGAATACGCCCGAGCAAGAATCTCTTCACTCCTCGACCACCGGCTGGGAGAGCGGGAGCGCCGCCATACGTTGGCGCACCTGGAATCCTGCGGCCAGTGTCACGATGAGTACCAGGCGTTCGAAAAACAGCGTCTGGCGATGCGGTCCATGGAGGAACCGGCGATGCCGCTGGTCTTGACCCACCGGCTGCGGGTCGTTGCGTCCCACGAGCGCTTGCGGCAGATGGCGCGGGCCAGCATCTCGGCCCGCCTGCATCACATGGCGGACAATGCCCGGTTGTTCCTGGATAATATGATGCGGCCGGTTGCCTTGCCCTTCGGCGGTGGCCTGGTTTCCGCCGTGCTGCTGTTCAGCATTCTGGCGCCCGGTCTGAGCGTCACGCGCAATCGGGGCTTTGATCCTTCCGTCTCCTCGATGGTCACTCTTCCGTATGGGAGGCTGGTGGGCCCGACCGGTGAACTGGCAGGTGCGACCGGCGAAGTCGTTAGCGTGGAGATGGCCGGCTTCGTCAGCGTGGAAGCGGGCTCGATTCCCTCTTCGACCGACAGCACGCTGGTCGAGCTGACCGTGGACCGTTACGGCCAGATACGCGACTGGAAAATGGTGCAGGGCGAGCTGACGCCCGAAGTGAAAGGCCTCATCCTGTTCTCGAACTTCGACCCCGGCACCTACTTCGGCGTTCCGACCGATAGCAAGGTCCTGCTGGCCGTGCATTCGGCTCGGAGCTGAACGCCCGGCGTGGCGCGCCAGCGGCTCGGACAACATTTCCTGATTCAGGGCTCCGTGCTGGAGCGTATCGCCCGCGCCGCCTGTCCCGTTCCCCAACCGTTGGTGATTGAAATCGGCCCCGGCCAAGGCGCCCTTACAGCCAGGCTGCTCGACCGCGCAGCCCGCGTCGTTGCCATCGAGATTGATCATTCTCTGGCGGATCATCTGCGCCACAGGTTCGCCGCAGACCATCGCCTGGAAGTGGTCGAAGCCGATGTCCTCTCCACCGACCTGGCGCAGTGGGGGCCGGCGCCAATCGCCGGCAACCTGCCTTACTACATCACCTCGCCCATCCTAGAACGCGCCCTCCGCCTGCGCCCGCCGCGCGCCGTGTTCTTGCTGCAAAAGGAGGTCGCCCACCGCCTGCTGGCCCAGCCGGGCTCGCGCGACTACGGATACCTCACCGTCGCAACCGGCCTGTTCGCCGCCCCCAGGCTGTTGTGTGAGGTTCGGCCCTCCGCTTTCCGCCCGCCGCCGAAGGTGGATTCCGCAGCGGTCGAGTTCACTCCCCGCCCGCCCGCTATACCGGATGCCGAAGCCTTCCTCGAATTCGTCGCCCAGTGCTTCCGCCACAAGCGCAAAACCATACGCAACAACCTCGCAGTGGTGTATGGTAAGGATGTAATCGAAAGCTGGCCGGAAGCCGCCTTGCGCGCCGAACAACTCAGCCTGCCGCAACTGGCAGAGATGTGGCGCCGGCTCCGGACATAGTGAGGTGAGGCAGGCTCGAGCTTGCCCGCACGGAGTGTTGCCTTTTTCCAATAGCCGGCAAGAATTGCTGAGAAATGCAACGCCCCCATTCTCCCGATTTGGACATTCGCATGCAAATATGGGTGAAAGGCCATAGTCTATGAAGATCCGTCCTGAAGACGCCCTCGAATACCATTCCAAGGCCCCGGCTGGCAAACTGGCGGTGACTCCCACCAAACCTTGCCGCACGCAGCGCGATCTGAGCCTGGCCTATACGCCCGGGGTCGCCGTTCCATGTCTCGAAATTGAGCGCGACCCGTCCCTGGCCTACGCCTATACCGGCAAGGGGAACCTGGTAGCCGTGGTCAGCAATGGCACGGCCGTGCTGGGCTTGGGCAATATCGGCCCCCTGGCCGGCAAGCCGGTGATGGAAGGCAAAGGAGTACTATTCAAGCGCTTCGCCGATATCGACGTATTCGACATCGAGCTCGCGACCGAGGATCCGCGCGAGATCATTCGCACCTGCCAGATCCTCGAGCCGACCTTCGGCGGCATCAACCTGGAGGACATCAAGGCGCCGGAGTGTTTCATCATCGAGGAGGAGCTGCGGAAGACCATGAACATCCCGGTCTTCCACGACGATCAGCACGGCACCGCCATCATCTCCGCCGCCGGTTTGCTGAATGCGCTCGAGCTCGCCGGCAAGAAGATCGGCGAAGTCAAGGTGGTGTTCAACGGCGCCGGCGCTAGTGCCATCTCCTGCGCCGCCCACTACTGCAAACTGGGCGTGCGCCGCGAGAACATTTTGATGTGCGACACCAAGGGTGTGATTTACGAAGGCCGCACCGAGCATATGAATGTCTACAAGGCCCGCTACGCCAACAAGACCGAAGCCCGAACGCTGGCCGAAGCGCTGGTGGGCGCGGACGTGTTCTTCGGCCTGTCGAGCGGCGGCGTGGTCGCGCCGGAAATGGTGATGACGATGGCGCCCAACCCGATCATCTTCGCCCTCGCCAACCCGGATCCCGAGATCGCCTACGACGTGGCGCTGGCCGCCCGTCCGGATGCCATCGTCGCCACCGGCCGCTCCGACTTTCCCAACCAGGTAAACAACGTCTTGGGCTTTCCCTTCATTTTCCGCGGCGCCCTGGACGTGCGAGCCACCACCATCAACGACGAGATGAAGCGGGCCGCCACTCTGGCCCTGGCCTCCCTGGCCAAGCAGGACGTGCCCGATTCGGTGCTGCGCGCGTACGGCGTGGAGCGGATGGAATTCGGGCGCGAATACATCATCCCCAAGCCCTTCGATCCGCGTGTGCTCATCTGGGAGGCCTCGGCGGTGGCGCAGGCGGCCATGGAAACAGGCGTCGCGCGGCGGCCGGTCGATCTCGACCAGTATCGCGAGGAGCTGGAGCGCCGCCTGGGCCGCGCCAACGAAGTGATGCGCGCCATGATCCACAAGGCGCGCAACCAGCCCAAACGGATTGTGTTCCCCGAAGGCGAGCAGCCCAAGATCCTGCGCGCCTGCCAGATTCTACTCGACGAGAAAATCGCCCACCCGATCCTGCTTGGCAATCCAGAAAAAATCCAGGCTCTGACCCATGAGCTCCATCTCAATCTGGCCGGTGCGCAGGTGGTCGAACCGGCCGGCTTCGCCCGCCTGGAAGAGTACATCGAGGAGTTTTACCAATTGCGGCAGCGCAAGGGCATCACCCGCACCGAAGCCGCTCAAACCATCCTCAACCCGGTCACCTTCGGCAGCATGATGGTGCGGCTTGGCGACGCTGACACTTTAATCGGCGGCTTGACCACTCACTATCCCGATACCATCCGTCCCGCCTTGCAGGTGATCGACGTCCGACCAGAGATGCGCGAGGTGGCGGGTGTGTACCTGCTGATCACCGCCAAGGGAGAGTTGTACTTCCTGGCCGACGCCACGGTCAACATCGAGCCTTCGGCCGAAGACCTTTCCGAAATCGCCATCATGGCCGCCGAAAAAGCGCGCCGCTTCAACGTGGAACCGCGAGTCGCCATGCTCTCGTTTTCCAACTTCGGCAGCACGCGCCATCCGCTGGCGGAAAAAGTGCGCCGCGCCGTGGAGCTGGTGCGCCAGCGCGCGCCGGGCCTGATGATCGATGGCGAAATGCAGGCCGACACCGCGGTGGTGCCGCAAATCATCGACGAAACCTACCCGTTCAGCACCCTCAAGGGCGGCGCCAACGTGCTGGTGTTCCCCAACCTGGAAGCCGGCAACATCGCTTACAAGCTGCTGCAACGCATCGGCGGCGCCGAGGCCATCGGCCCGCTGCTCACCGGCCTTTCCAAGCCGGTCCACGTCTTGCAGCGCGGCTCGGAAGTCAACGACATCGTCCACGTGGCCGCCGTCGCCGTGGTGGACGCGCAGGAAGTCGGCAAGCCCTACCGCTCCATCGCCCCCGTGGTGCGGTAAGTGGCAGGTAGGACAGACCATCGCCTTTCGTGGTCTGTCACTCCTCGGCAAAACACGATGCTTTGGCGGCAAGAAGCGATCTTCTGCCCGACCTCACCGCTCGCCCGCTACTTCTTCGCCGGCAACGCCCTCTTCTTCGCCGCTGGGGCCGCCGGCTCGGGGCCGACACGCTCGATGGTGACGCTGATCAGGTTGACGGGCACATTCGGCCGGATGCCTCCCTCCGCCAGACGCTTGCCCGGCACGCGCGAAATCGCCTTCACCACGTCCTGCCCTTCCACCACCTGGCCGAAGATGGTATACCCGCCATCGTATTCGCGGATGGGCGACGCCACCGTGATGAACCACTGGCAGCCGCCCGAGTTGGGCGTTCCCGTGTTGGCCATCGCCAGCCGGCCCGGCCGGTCAAACTTGAGGCCTGGCAGGATTTCATCGCGAACCTTGACGCCGCACTCGTGCGCGCCCGTGCCCGTCGGGTCGCCGCCCTGGATCATGCCGTCGAGCATAATGCGATGAAAGATCGTGTTGTTGTACAAGGGCCGCCTCACCATGGCTCCGGTCTTCGAATCTTTCCACGGCTTGGTGCCCTTGGCCAGCCCGACGAAGTTGCGCACCGTAAGCGGCGTGTCTTTTTCGAAAAGCTGGACGGTGATGTCGCCCATGGAGGTCTTGAAAATGGCGTACAGCCCGTCCGGCCGCGCCGCGGCAGGATGCGCCGGTGGCGCCTGGGGCGCTTGCGCCAGCGCTGCAAGGCCCGTCAGGAACACCGATAAAAGTACCTTCGACATGAATTGCCTCCGCCCTCAAACCAAGATAGCATTCTAACCCTATTCGTGCCACGACAAGCCACGGACCAGGGCGGTTACTTCTTCAACTCGGCTTGCAGTTGGCGATACGCTTCTTCTTCGTAGTTGGTTTTCACGCGCACCCGGTCTTCCAGCCGCACCTCGCCGGGGCGCGGGCCTTCGCTCTCCAGCGAGCGGCCCAGCATCAGCGTCGCCTCCGCGTCGTCGGGAGCGCGATCCAGAACCGCGCGAAAGCTTGCCGCGGCGGCCTGGTATTCCGCGGCCCGCCACTGGGTGTACGCCAGGTTGAAATGGTAGTCGGGATCGGCGTTGTCGCCCTCCAGCGCCTTTTGGAAGCTGGCGATGGCTGCCGGATAATCGTTGAGCCTCACCTCGGCCGCGCCCAGGTCGTTGAAGACTTCGTTGAGCGGCACGGCTTGCGCCACCAGCCGGAACGACTGCTCGGCGCCGGCGTAATCTTCGATGTAGTAGCGGCACAAGCCCAAAAAGAATTGCGCCTCCAGGTAGCGCGAGTCGAAACGGCCCACGCGCGCCAGCCATCCCGCAGCCACCTTATATTCCCGCTTTTCCCAATAGCCCTTGCCCAACTGGAAACATGGCTGGGAGTAATGTTCGTCCAGCCGGGCCGCTTGCATGAACAGGTGCTGACGCTGCTCCGGGTCGGTAGCCAACAGGCCGCGGACGTAGTTCTCCACCGCGTCAATGCGCACTGGCGGGCGCACTTTGAGAAAGTCCTCCTCGGAGGGCGCGCCGCGCGGTTCCAGTTGCTGCAGCGTCCGCCATCCCAGGCGCGCTTCGAGCTCCGCCAGGTCCTCCAGCGCTCCCATCTCGCTGAACGGCGGGCCTTGCCCCGTCTCCTTCAGATAGAGTACGCGCGCAGTGATGCGCAGCGAGCCCTTCGATGCCGCGCCGCCGGCCTCGGCCGGCAGCAGCTCGTAGCTACCGTAGACCACGCGGGCCGCGTCCAGCGCCTCACCTATTTTGATGATCGAGGCATGCGTCAGCTCGGCGCCCGGCCGCAGCGAGAGCCGGCGATAGGCTTCCGCCTTGTCCTCCCGCCCCAGCACCAGCAGCCCCTCGGAGGCAAGCGAATCCTGCACGGTTTCGGAGATGCTCTCGCCGATCCAATCCAGGCCGGCCGAATTGGTGTGGTTGAAAAAGCGCACGACCACCACCGTTTGGGCGCGCAGCGAGGCGCACACAATTATCGCCAGACCAAGCAAGCGAAGCATCGGTATTTTCAGTGTAGCAGCCGTTGAGCCGGCTACCCTGGCGAAGCCTCGGCCCACCGCCGCCGCTACCTGAGGAACGCCCGCACCCGCGCCGCTGCTTCGTCGGCAATCGCCGGCTCTTCGCCGAAGCCGCGCAGCCACACCAGGCCCTCTTCCTTGCGCCACCAGGTGATCTGCCGTTTGGCATAGTTGCGCGTTTTGCGCTGCGCGTAGAACAGCGCCTCGCGCGGGTTCAATTCGCCGCGGATCAGTTGCAGCGCCTGTTTATAGCCGTGAGATTCGAACGGCTTGATAGTTTCGGCGAAGCCCAGCCCCAGGATGCGCCGCACCTCTTCCACCAGGCCGCTTGCGAACATGCGTTCGCAGCGCGCATCGAGCCGCTGGTACAGCCGGTCGCGGTCCGGCAGCAGGCCCAATTTGAGGACGCGGAAGCCGGCCAATGCCGCGCGTCCCTGTTCGAACAGCTCCGTTACCGGGCGCCGCGTCAGCAGGCAGACTTCGAGCGCGCGCGTCACCTTCGGCACGTCGTGGGGATGGATCTTCGCCGCGGCTGCGCTGTCCAGCCGACGCAGCAGACGGTGGAGCGAGCCCGGCCGCCCCTTCTCGCGCGCGCCCAGCCGGTCGCGCAGCGCTTGGTCCCGCGCCGGGCCGGCGAACAGCCCGTCCACCAGCGCCCGCAAATAGAAGCCGGTGCCGCCGCAGACAATCGGCAAACGGCCGCGAGCCGAAATTCCGGCGACCGCCTCCCGCCCCCCGCGCGCGAACTCGCCCGCCGTGAACAGGGCGTCGGGTTCCAGAATGTCGATCAGATGGTGCGGTATTCCCCGCCGCTCATTGGCGCCGAGTTTGGCCGTGCCGATATCGAAGTGACGGTACACCTGGAGCGAGTCGCAGTTCACCACTTCGCCCTGGAATGCCTCCGCCAGGTGGAGCGCCAGATCGCTTTTGCCCGAGCCCGTGGGGCCCACCACCGCAACCATCGGCCGCGATGCAGCGTCTTCTTCTACAAGGGAACGGCCAGCCGAATCGGGCTGGTCGCCGGTGCGGGGTATTACAGTGAACGAAGTGAGCATCGCTTGCACGAACCGGACCTGCAGCAGAAATCTAATGCCGGCGCTACCCGCCAATGAGTACGGGCATTGCGGCGCAACCCCGTTATACAATAAAAAGGTGATCTTCGGCCCTGGGCATGCCACAGGCCGGAATCGAGTAAGGACCCCATGATGCGCTCAGTGAACGTGCTCCTCCTGGCCGGTCTGCTGGCTTGTGCGTCTTTCGCTCAAAGCACGCCGGCCGCCGCGCCGCCTGTCCCGGCTTCCGATGACAAAGCGGGAGTCTACTACAATTTTGCCATGGGCCGGCTGTACGGTGAGCTGGCGGCGGCGGAAGGCAGCCCCGAGGATGTCACCAAGGCCATCCATTACTACCAGGAAGCGCTCAAGCTCGATCCCAAAGACGGACTGATTCTAGAGGAACTGACGGATCTCTACGTCAAGACCAACCGGCTGGCGGACGCGGTCGACCAGGCCGAGGCCCTTCTCAAGCAGGACCCGACCAACCTCGATGCGCGGCGCACTCTGGCGCAGATCTATGCCCACCTAGCGGTCGGCGAGGGGCCCAATGCCCAGATCGACAACAGCTACCTGCGCAAGGCCATCGAGCAGTATCAGAAGGTCACCGAGCAGGCCCCGAAGGATGTGGAAAGCTGGGTGTACCTGGGCCGGCTCTACCGCGCCTCCAACGATTCGGCGGCGGCGGAGAAGGCGTTCAACAGCGCGCTCCAGGCGGAGCCGGACAATGAGGACGCATTGCTGGGCTTGGCAGCGGTCTATGGCGACTTGGGCGACTCCGCCAAGGCGGTGGACAAGCTGAAGGCTCTCACCGACAAAAGCCCGAACGAGCGTACGCTCGGCGTCCTCGCCCAGCAGTACGAAGGCATGAACGACTACAAGTCGGCCGCCGATGCGCTGCAGCGCGCGGTCGCGCTCGATCCGGACGATGAACGCCTCCAGCGCGAGCTGGCGCAGGACCTGGCCATCGCCGGCCAACTCGATGCGTCGCTCAAGATTTACCGGCAGCTCGCCTCCGACAACCCCCGCGAGCCTTACTATCTGCTGCAGGAGGCGCGCATCGACCGTTACAAGCACGACTTTCCGGCCGCTGACAAGGCGCTCGCCGCGGCCCAATTGCTGGATGCGGACAACATCGACGTGCGCGACGAACAGGTCTCCCTGCTGGACGCGGAAGGCAAGACCGACGCCGCCGTGGCGGCCATGAAATCTCTTGTAGATAGCTTGCCGAGCCGCAGTTACGTGGGCCGCGACGTCAAGATCCGCGCCGCCCTGGTGAAACATTTGGCCGCCGTGTATCGCGACGCCAAACAGTACCCGGCCGCCGTCGATGCCTTCCGCCAGTACGCTACCCTCGACACCAGCGATGACGCGCAGGCGGAGGCGGCGGCGCAGATCGTAGAGACCTATCGCGCCTCGGGCGACCTGGCCGCGGCGGAGCGCGAGGCGCAGGCCGACATCAAAAAGCTGGCCGATAACCGTGGCGCCAGTTTCGAACTGCAACTCGAGCTGGCCGACATTTATGAGCAGGGCAAGCGCTGGACCGACATGATGAAGACGCTCGATCGCGCCGAGCAGCTTGCCGGCAGCGGCAACGAAAAGGAGCGCGTGTACTTCATGCGCGGCGCCGGTTTTGAGCGGCAGAAGAAATACGATCAGAGCGAGGCGGCTTTCCGCAAGGCGCTCGAGCTGAACCCCAAGGACGCGGGTGCCTTGAACTATCTCGGTTACATGCTCGCCGACCGCAATGTGCGCTTGGACGAGGCGTACGATTTAGTCAAGCGGGCGGTGGATCTGGACCCCGATAACGGCGCTTACCTCGACAGCCTGGGCTGGGTTTATTTTCGCCAGGGCAAACTGGATGACGCCCGCGGGTTGCTGGAGCGCGCCCTGGATCGCATGCAGGATCCGACCGTCCACGACCACCTGGGCGATGTCTACCTGAAGCTGGGCAGAACCAAGGAGGCGATCGCGCAATGGCAGGACTCGCTGCGCGAATTCCGCAAGGCCCCTCAGCCCGACGCGGATCCGGACGAGATGAGCAGCGTCAACCGCAAGCTGGATGAAGCCCAGGCCAAGCTGGCCGCTGAAACTCACGCCAAGTAAAGCCGCCGCTTCGCCTCTCGTGCCGGTCTGCCACAAGTCAGCGACGCACGGAAATCAGGGCCGGCTGCTTACTGTGCGCGCACGCTGCTTGACGTCAGGCGGCCCGGCATGTCGGCTAGCACGTAGCTCATCACCGCCATCGCGGCCATGTTTTTGCGGAAGTCATCCGGGTTGACCTTGTCGAGCGTGTCGGCTTCGGTGTGGTGCCAATCGAAGTAGTGGGTGCCGACGGTGCGCTCGGCAAGGCCGGGGACGCCATCGCGCATTAGCGGCTCGATATCGGCGCCGCCGCCGCCCCCGCCGATATCGGTTGCGCTCACTCGCTTCAGCAGGCGGGCGATCTGTCGCAACACGTCGCCCGACGCATTGTCCACGGCGGCTCCAAACCCCACCGGCGTTTCGGCGCCGCCATCCATCTCGATCGCCGCCACCTGGTCCTTGATCTGGTCGCCAATCCAGGCGCGGTAGGCCTCCCCGCCACGCCCGCCGTTCTCCTCGTTCACCCAGAAGGCCACGCGAAGCGTTCGGCGCGGCTGCAGGCCGAGCTTCTTCATCAGCGCCATCGCCTGCAGGCAGGCGATGACGGAAGCGCCATCGTCCTGCGCGCCCTCGCCCACATCCCAGGAATCGATGTGGCCGCCGATCACAACCACCTCTTCGGGATGCTCCTTGCCCGGGATTTCGCCAAACACGTCCTCGCTGTCGGCATCCGGTTCCATATGAGCGCTCATCTGTAAGTGGACCTTTACCGTGACGCCGTCGGCCGCCAGGCGGGCCATCATCATCGCGTCCTCGGGTGAAACCGCCGCGGCCGGAATGCGAGGCTGCGCGTTGTCATAGTTCATCTCGCCGGTGTGCGGAATCTGCATCGCCAGCGGCGTCACCGAACGCACCAGCACCGCCACCGCGCCCAACGCCGCCGCGCGCGACGCTCCCGTGCGGCGATACATCACCGTCGGCCAGTAGCCCTGGTAAACCTCGTTGTAAAGCACAATCTTGCCCCGCACCTTTTCCGCGCCCAGCCTGTCCAGTTCGCCGAAATCGGAAACCGGCACCACCTCGGCCGTGATGCCCTCCGGCGGTGTGCCCACGCTCATCCCGAGGCCCAGCAGGTGGAGCGGCTTATCGAGCGGCGCCAGCATGCGTGCGGATTCCTCTCCGCGAACCCAATGCGGCACCTTCACCGGAATCGTCCGCACGTTGCTCAATCCCGCGGCTCTCATTTGCTCCGCGCTCCAGGCGATGGCGCGCTCGAGAGCCGGCGATCCGCTGAGCCGGCTGCCGATCCGGTAACAAAGATACGCCAGGCGGTCGTAGCCCTCCCGATCCGCCAGCGCGGCGTCAATCAACCTATCGGCGGTCTCGCGGTATTGGCTGGTGAGATCTTGCGCCGGCTGCTCTTGCGCGCGCGTGGCCGCGGCCGTCAACCAAAAAACCACTAAGACGGGAGTACACCGAGTCATATAAGGACACTATCGCACGAACGGCAGATAGGCCGGCACCTGGTGCCGATAGGCGGCGAATTCCTCCGGGAAGCGCGAAGCCAGCAGCCGGTCTTCGGAGCGCACCCGGATCTCCGTGCCGGCGATGTACATCGCCAGCGCCACCAGCGCCCATCGCCATTGCGTCAGCAGCAGACAATCCGCCACCAGCATCGCCAGCAGCGAGGAGTAAATTGGATGGCGCACGATAGCATACGGACCGGTGCGCACCAACTCATGGTCGTCATAGAGCCCGGCGTGCAGGCGGAATTGTTTGCCCAGGTGCAATACCGCCTGCCACGCCATCACCACCGCGGGAATGGCGAGCGCCATTCCCAATACCGTGCGCGCCGCGCTGGCCGGTTGCCAGAGAGGAAGATGGAAAGCGAAGCCCACGAAAAACGCGCCCGTTTCCAGCAACAGGCCGGCGCGCGTGGGCCATGGCACCGTGATCGAAGGCCGCTTCTGAAAATGCGGCGCGCGAAACAAAAACGGGTACCACCACACGATCCAGCACAGCAGCAACTCCGCCAACGCAATCGTTCTCAATCGTGCCCTCCCTTTTCAGAGTCGCAAAGCGGGGACTGGCTCGAATTTTGCCGCTTTTGCGAAAGTTCGTGCCTGTACCCGGTTTGCCTTTTTGATGATCATATTACGTGCTGTTTGTGACGCACTCCACTAGTGCTGCGCCGCGCATTGCGGCGCGGTTGGCACAAACCGGCAAGCCTTGTCGTAGTTTTTCCGCGCCAGCCAATATTCGCCGATCGAATCCGCGGCCGGACGGTAGTGTGGATCCCGTTCGAGCGCCTGCTGCCATAACTCGAGGGCCCTCGTGGCATTGCCCGACCGTAAGTACGCCTCGCCCAGCGCGGCGAGCGCCGGTAGGTTTTGCGCGTCTTCGGTCACAATCCGCCGCAGCGCGAGCATCGCTTGGCCGTAGCGTCCCGAATAAAGGAATGTCAGGCCGCGCTCGTAAGCTTCCTCTTCCGCCAGCTTGTCTTTTGGGTCGGCTGCCCGGTTTCGCGCCGCCTGACGCCCTGGAGCCGTGTACCCCAGCGAGCCGAGCAACTCCCGCGTGTGCTCGGAAATCTCAGACGATGGCTGCGGCTTTGGCGCGTAGCGGGCCATCAGCGCGTCAAGGCGCGCCTTCATCGACCGTGCCTCCGCTGGATGCGCCGGAAGAATGTTCACCCGCTCGCCGGGATCTTTCGGGAGATCGTATAACTCGGCTTTCGGCGCATCGATGTACTTATACTCCCCCAATTGCAGAGACCGCAGCGCGGCCCAGCCGAAACTTTCTTGCGGGTAGACGCTCTCGCCATAGATCGTCGGCTCGCCGTGCTCCGAGAGCAGACTTACGCCTTCAAACGAAGGCGGCGCCGCGATGTGCAGATAGTCGAGAATCGTCGGCGCCACGTCGATCAGCCCTCCCGCCGCAGCGACCCGCTTTGGGTACTTCGGAGCGCCGGCGGGCCAGTGGATCATCAGAGGCACATGCATGGTGCTTTCGTAGATGAAATACCCATGGCTGGTCTCGCCATGATCGCCTAAACCTTCGCCGTGGTCCGCCAGTAGAACCACCAGCGCCTTGTCCCAGAAGCCATCGTGCGCCAGCGCATCCCGCAACCGTCCGAGCACGCGATCTACATACTCGATCTCCGCGTCATACCCGGCCACGGCCGGCGTCAGCCCGCCCACCTGTGTATAGGGCGTGTGCAAATCGTATAAGTGGAGAAAGACGAACACGGGCTGGCCGCGATTCTCGCCGATCCATTGCCGCGCTGCCCGAGTCACCAGCGCGGCGTCGCGCCGCACCCGCGCCGAGTAGGGATTCGGCCTCTCCCCGGGCGCCAGCTCAAACGGGCTGTCATAGAGGTCGAAGCCTTTGTCGAGACCGTAACGCCGGTCGAGGATGATACTACCGATGAATGCAGCCGTCCGGTAACCGTTCGCGTGCAGCGCCGAGGCCAATGTAACTGCTCCGGACGGAACGCTCTCCGAGTTCTCCTCCACCCGGTTTTCAAACGGGTAAGTCGAGGTCATCAGCGACGTGTGCGATGGCATGGTCAACGGGATCTGAGAGTCGATGCGAAGATAAATCGTTCCCGGATCGCCGAAGGAATCGATATTAGGCGTTCGGATCTTTGTGTAACCGTACGCGCTGAGATGGTCCGCCCGCAGCGTGTCGATCGAAATCAACACCACGGGTGTCTTTTCCGCGGCGCCGGCGGAGCGCGCGGACGCCAGGATAGCCACGATTGCCAGAATCGGCGCCGGCCGCCTGAGAATTCGAGGCGCGACTACGGCAGAGAGTGCGGAGATTCCGAAGAACCAGACAAACCAGGAGACGCCGAGCACCATGGCGCGAGGCCATGGAATATCGATTTGTTCGACATCGGCGTTTACCAGCAAACGGCCGCTGAACGCGCGCAGCGGCCGGATGCGCCAGCTTACTTCGTGCAAGCGTGGAATCCGCACTCCCGGAGTCTCAACCTTAACGCCCGCCGGCGCTTCCATCCGCACATCGGTGAGATTACCGGATTTGACGTGCGCCGTCACCACCACAGCCTCGCCCGCGGGCAGCGGCGCGCGTCCGTAAACGGCGTCGGCCTGCCACATCACAAGAGCCAACAACGGCGCGGCGATCAGGCTGGGAACGGCAATCTGCCCCAACAGCCGTAGGTTCTCGCGCAGCAAATCGCGCTGGGCATTCCATACCAGCCGGGGCTCCTCGAGAAACAGGCGCAGTTCCATCACATACGCCAGAATCCGATTGACGGTTTGCCTGGTATGGCGGGACGCGAATCGCCGGAACACGAAGGCCGTCAGGATTCCACACAGCGCGCTCAGAGGTGCCAGCGTGGCCAGCGATCTCATTTGAGATAACCCAGCCCTTTCAGCTTGCGGACCAGGTCATCCTTCGAGGAGGCCTGTTCGCGATTCATCAGTTCCTTCTCGACCGCATGCTCGATAAACTCTTCGACTGAGCTGTAGCCGGCGGCCGTGGCCGCGCGCCGCGCCCGCTCGCAGATGGTCTTGTTCAACTTGATGGTCGTCTTGGAAAGCATAATTACAACCAGCAAACAATATCGTGTCAGAAAATCGATTGCCCCGTCATCGGCGCCGGGCGCGCCACACCGAATAGTTCCAGCAACGAGACGGGCAGATCCTTCAACTTCGGCGCCTTCGCGCGAATCGCCCGCGTGGTGAAGAGCACGGCCGGAACCTCCTTCGGATCGATGCAATGATCGGCGATCCAGGCATCGTCATTGTCCACAACCAGCCCCGCCGGCGCTTCCCCCATCGCGGTTTGCCAGGACGCGCGGTACCCGGCGCTGTAACCGACAATCAGATCCGGCGCGATGCTCCGGTTCTCCGGCGATGGGTTGGTTGCGGTCACACTGGCGATCATCCTCTGCCCGTTGGCGGGGTCGCGAAGGTCGAGGAGTTGCTGCCGCACCTCCTGCTCGACACGCTTATCCAGCAAGTAGAGACCATTTAGCCCGAGCGCGTACGCTTTGGTTCGCAGCCCCTGCGAAACCAACCAGGTATTCAGGTTCACGGCCCGGTCGAACGGGGCGAACCCATGGTCCGACATCACCATCAGCTCGGCCTCGGGCTCACGGCGCACGACTTCACCGATCGATGCATCCACCGCGCGATACACCTCCAGTAACTCCGCATCGTATTTGCCCCACAGCATATGAGAATTCTGATCGACCGCCGAGAAGTAGAAAAACAGAAGCCCTCCCGTAAATCGGCGCAGCAACTCATCGAGAAGCCGCCGCTCATCGTCGAGGACGAGGCGAGACTGGGACAGAAACTGAGGTAAGTCGAACACTCCCTGGCGTAGCGCCGAGGTATCTTCCGGAATGCCCAGTGTCGACCACCTTCCCATGCTCGCAGCCACCTGGCGCGCATAAGAGCCGGGAGTTGAAATCGGCAGCGCTGGTTTTTCCGGGTCGACGTTGACCGGCGACACGTAAAGTTCGAACCGCGGATGCAGTTGCTTGGCAAACACGCGAAACATGCCTCTCGCCGAAGCGACGTGGGGCAGCAGCGGGAAATCGGCGGGCAGCCAACTGGACCATTCCCCTTCCCGCAAGATTGCCATTGTGTCGCCGACTTCCAGCCGAACATACGGCCGGTCCGGGTCAACGTCCGCGGTCAGTTGCACCGCCGCGTAGGCGTGATCGCGCCGCAAAGGGTTGGGCGGACCTTCGACGTATAACTCCGCGCGCCCGCCCTGTACTGTCACCTTTCGCATCAGGCCTCCCGGTACTTCATGTGAGGTCTCGGCGGGATCGTCCGTGTAGTAACTGAAGGTACCCTCGGTGCCTCGCAGGTCGGGGGTTCCCATTCCGGCGAGTTCCCGACCCGCGCCGGATGGCGGATAGTTCGCCGGGATGCGTACGATGGTCACCGGAACACCGCGGCCCGACAGATACTCCCAGAAGGCGCGCCCTTTGCGCAGTAAGACCACTCGCGAGCGGGAAAGCGGCAGTTCCCAGCGCCCGAGGCGTAATGTGAAGCGCGGCCCGATCACCTTATCGGTCGAGAGATATGGTTCTAGCGTCACCGGGTCGCGCTGCACGAAATCGAAGATGCCATGTTCCCCCGGATCGAGCCCCGTAATAAACGTCGACCATGCCACCGGACTCTGTGGCGGGTCGGTTGTCTCCAGGTGCGAGTAACTGCCTCGTTCCCGCAGCCGCGCCAGGTTCGGCAACTCCGCCCAATGCCGCTCCACAAAAGCCGGGTCCATGCCATCGACTCCAATGACGATGACTTTCTTGTAATGGCCTCCACCACACGCCGCCAGCAGAGTCAGCGCGAGCAACAGACCATATTCACGTCGTGGCAATGACCGGTGTGCCTTCCATCCACGCGGGCGGTTCGACTCCGAAAAGGCTCAGCGCCGTGGGCGCCAGGTCTTCGATGCCGGGGTCCGCAGCCGTCATCTTGAGATTCGAGAAAAGGACGCCCGGCACCAGCGGCGGATCAACGCAATGATCTCCACGCCAGGCCTTCCGGTTGTCCTCGAAGATCGCGGCCGTGACTCTTCCCGTAGCCGCATCCCAGGAAGCGCGATAGCCCTCCGCGTAACCGATGATCAGATCCGGCGCGGCACCCAGGTACGGGCCGCGATAGATATCCGTCGCCCGATACACGGACCGGATCGCGGTTCTACCCATCTCGTCGTCAACCAGGCCCGTGAGCTTGCGTACTAACTCGTCTTTCAGTGCAACCGTGTCTTCCTCCATCACGATACCGTGTGCCTCACGTCCTCGAAGATTCAGATAGAGGCCGCCCAGGCCGAATGCGTAAGCACGCGTCTTAGTCCAGTCGATCCCTTCCAGATACTCGCCCGAGGATGTAAGCCCCGAATCGAGAGTCAAATATCCTTCATGGAGTAGCCAGGCATTCAGATTGACGCCTCGCCGGAAGGCGCAAAAGCCGTGATCGGAGAGCACGAATAGCGCCGTTGTTTCATCCGCATAAGTGAGCGTCTTTCCCACGATTCGATCCATATCGCAGTAGAGCGGCTCGATAACATCCGGCCGCCCATGGAACATGTGCTGCACGCGATCGGTGGTATCGAAGACGCAGGCCACCACGCCGCGGCGGGTTCGCTCGAGCGCGCTGAAGAACATGGCCTCCCGCTCCTTTTGGGTCAGTTCCGCCTGGCGGAGAAACGCCTCCTCTCCGATTGCACCGTCGTTGAGCGCCGAGGTGTCTTCGGCGAGGCCCAGCGTCGAGTAAGTGCCCAGTAACTTGGCCAGATAGATGGCGTAAAACGCGGGATGGCTGATGGGCAAGGCGGGATTTTCCGGATCGATCTGCACCGGTGTTGCGTAGAGGTCGATCTCCGGCTCGAGCCGGTTCAGCAGAAAGCGGACGATGCCGTGCGCGCGTCCGAATTTAAGCCGGATCCAGGGCGTGTATTCGCCGAGGCGCAGTGGATAGGATGTGCCCTGAATTTCAATGCTGGCGCCGCGAAGGCGGAACGGCACATGAGTTCCCTCGGGCCCAGCGAGCGCGCCCTCGGGAGCAGTAAAGCGCGAGTAAGTTCCCTGCGTGCCCAGCAGATCGGGGGTGCACATGGCGGAGAGCTCGCGGCCATGGAAGGCCTCTGGAGGGAATGTCACTGGCACGCGCAGAATGGTGCTGGTGACCGCATGAGTCCCTAGGATCTTCCAGAACGGCTCGCCCTTGCGCCGCATTTCTACTGCCGCGCGAGACAGCGGAAACTTCCATTTTCCGATCCGCAGAATTTGCCTGGCAGGCCATACCTTGGCCGACGACAGCTCCGGCAGGTAAGTTCGCAGATCGCGGCTGAGGAAATCGAAGATATTATGTTTTGCCGGGTTGACGCCGGTGGCGAACGTGGACCAAGCAACCGGCGAAAGGGCGGGGAAGGTAGTCCGGAGCCGCCGGTAAGATCCGCGGTCGCGCAAGCGCGCGAGGTTGGGCAGTCTGCCTTCCGTCATCAGTCTCTCGGTTATGGCGGGATCGAGGCCGTCGAACCCGAGGAAGATCGCCTTCCTGACCCGTGTGCGCCTGGGTCTTGCCAGCAGCGACCAAGCCATGCGGAAGGGCCAGACGATCAGCGAAGCGATGCCGGCCAACACGGCCAGTACCACGGAAAGAAAGGACCCGAGAAACGCGAATCCGGCGCCGGGACCGACATACGCAAAGAGCCCCCAGTGTGTCATCGGAGACGTCCTTCGAGGAAGGGGACTTCGAAAACCTTCTCATGCTGAATGGGGCCGTGGCCGAAGTAGCCGTCTTCGCCAAACAACTCCCCGTGGTCGGAAGTGATGGTCACATATGTGTTCTTCGGTAGCAGGTCGAATAACTCCTCGACGACACCATCCAGATAGCGCACCGCATCAATTTGACGTCCGCGCAGAGCCGCAAGTTTCGCGGCGCTGAAAGTACCGCGCCGTGCGCGCGGCAGCTTTCCGCCAACAATGAGCTCGTCGAGATGCCGGAAGACGCCGTGCACGCCGCTGATCCTCGGCCACTCGTCGGGCGGCTCGCCGGGCAGTGCATAAGGATAATGCGTCTCGCCCGTATTGAGCAGCCAGAACGTGGGGGCTTCTTCCGGGAAGGTCAGCTTGCGCAGCATCGCGCGCATGTCGTTGTGGTGGTCCATGAGTTCCCAGGAATCGAAGCCGGTGTTCAGGATGGTGGCTGGATTCAGAACGGGCAACGAGACCATGGCGCGCGTGCGATAGCCGAGCTTGCGCAAGAGCACGGGAAGGTACAACCGCGGCAGGAAGGATTTGAACTCCAAATTGTCCAGGCCGAGGCGCTGGTTGAATTTCAGGAACTCGCGCTGGTAATACTCCGCTGCCAGAATGTTGCGGGGACTCGAATGCGGCATCAGGCCCATGAGCAGGTTGTAGTGCGAAGGAGCCGTCCACGAGGCGTAGGACCAGCGCTTTTCGAGCCGGCCCAGTTTGCGCATCGTCGCAGGCCGCGCCGCTGTGAAGGAATCGTAGCGGCAACTGTCGAGGATGATCAGGACGTAGTTACTCGGCCGGTTTGTGATGGAAGATGCGGGCATTGGCTGGCGATCGTCGGTCCCAATTGTCGATCAGTATACACCCAGTGGCCACGAAGCATTGCCGCTGCGAGCGAGTCAAGCGGCATCCGCCACGCGGTTTGTTCGTATACTACAAGGGACGCGCCGGAAGCAGTCCGGCGTTTCCTGCGATGCTCCCGATTCAGGCGATGGACGCCGCTGGCGACAGCGGAGATTCTCCGCAGCGAAAGAAACGGCGGGATGGCCGCGCCTTGGCGCAGTTCTACGATCGGTACGGGCGCCTGGTTTACGCGCTTATTTTGCGCATCGTGCGGGACCGGGCGGCAGCCGAGGATCTGGTCGAAGAAACGTTCCTCCGCGTCTGGAACCGCGCCCAAAGCTTCGAAGCCCACAAGGATGCGGTGGTGCCCTGGCTGCTCACGGTGGCACGCAACCAGGCTATCGGCCACGTGCGCTCCCAGGAGGGGAGCGACAGCGGGCCGGCGGTTTGCGGAGAGACTGAAGACCCGCGGCTTTATGCCGGCCTGGAAGCTGGCCTCCCGTTCCCGGAGCGCGCGCGGCGGGTCAAGCAGGCGCTGGCGCAGTTGCCGGCGAGCCAGCGGCAGGCGATCGAGCTTGTTTGCTTCGACGGACTTTCGCAAACCGAGGCGGCGGCAAAACTGGGACAGCCGCCCGATACGTTCAAGACTTGGGTGCGCGACGGGCTGGCCGCGCTGCGCAGTGCGATGGCCGTGGGTGTTTCCGAGTGAACTGCGACGAGCTGCGCGAAGCGTACGAACTCTATGCGCTTGGCGTAGCCGAAGAGCGCGCGCGCAGCGAAATCCGCGCTCACCTGGAGCGGCGCTGCGCGGCATGCGAGGGCGGGTTTCGGCAGGCACTCGGTCTGGTCGCGGCATTGGGCGCCGCCGCTCCGGCCGCCGCCCCGCCTGCCCGGTTGCGCCGCCGGCTGCTGGCTTCGGTGGGCGTCGCCCAGCGGCATTACGGGTGGCCGCTTGTTTGGGCCGCGGTGGCCCTGCTCTGCCTGGTCGCGGCCACGTATTTCAGCGGGCGCGAACGCCGGTTCGCGGAAGAAAGCCTGCGCCTGCGCCGCCAGTTGGGCGATCAGGCGATCGAGCTTCGCCGGCTGCAGAGCGCCTTTGCCATCATCGGTGCGCCCGGCGCCATCGTACTCTCCTTCGGTCAGGGCCATCCCACGCTACAGCCTTCCGGCCGCGTAGTCGTCAACCCCAGTCAGGGGCTGGTGCTGATCGCCTCCCATCTGCCGCCGGCGCGGGCGGGCAGAATCTACCAAATGTGGATCGTTCCCAAAGGCGGCTCGCCGCGCCCGGCCGGCGTGTTCCAGCCGCATGGCGATGGCACGGCCCTGCATGTCGAGCCGGGGCCGCTGGACTTGGCGGCCACCGCGTCCATCGCCGTGACGATTGAAAACGAGGCCGGCGCCTCGCAGCCGACCTCGCAGTACTTGATCGTCGCTGCGCTACCCGCGTCGGTCCGGTAGTGCAGTTGCCATGTGAGGGTGTTCTTTGACCGCGCAAACGCTTCCAGCCCGGATTTCATCCAGCTCCGCACCGGCGGCCAATAGACCGCCGGCGCTACCGCGCTATGGCGCTACCGCGCCATGGCGCTTCACCTCTGTGGCCGCCTAGCAGGTAAAATCAGATTTCTGTGTGGAAAGTTGTAATGCGCCGCCGCCGGCGGCGCTCACCCCGCTCAGAGGGAGGGTCCGCAAATCGTGAACCACTATATAAAAGGTAGGAAGCTGGCGCTGGCAGCCGTGACGGCCGGCGCGGTGGCAGCGCTGGCTCTCTGGCCAGCCTGGGCGCAAATGCCGCCGTCGCCGCAGGCGGTTCGTGGTCCGTGGATGGACAAGAGCCTGTCTCCGGACAAGCGGGCGGACCTGGTTCTTGAACAGATGACTCTCGACGAGAAGATCCAGCTTGTCCATGGCGTGGGTCGCCTCGAAGAGACCGGTGCCCGCTCCAACGGCGGCGCCGGCATGATCGAGGGCATACCCAGGCTGGGGCTCCCGGATTTGCAGTTGGCCGATTCGGCCGTGGGGGTGCGGTCCGCCGCCGCCCGCGGGCGCTACTCTACGCTGCTGCCATCCACTATCGGCGAAGCCGCCTCGTGGGATCCGAAGGTGGCCTTTGAATACGGCGCCTTGATTGGCCGCGAGCTGCGCGACCAGCAGTACAACGTCACCCTGGGCGGCGGCGTCGACATCACGCGCGAGCCGCGCAACGGACGCAATTTCGAATACCAGGGCGAAGATCCGATACTGGCCGGAACGATGGTGGCCCAGCTCATCCGCGGAGTCGCGAGCCAGAAGATTATCAGCGACGTGAAGCATTACGCGTTCAACGATCAGGAGACGGGACGCAATATCGGCAACGTCAAGCTCGGGAAACGCGCCATGCGCGAAACCGACCTGCTGGCATTTGAGATCGCCGTCGCCGAAGGGCAGCCCGGCATGGTGATGTGCTCCTATAACCGCTTGAATGGCGACTACGCATGCGAGAACAGCTATCTGCTCGACAGCGTGCTGAAGAAGGACTGGGGCTTCAAGGGCTTCGTGATTTCCGATTGGGGCGCCACGCATTCCACCGCCAAGGCCGCGCTGGCCGGGCTCGATAATGAGGAGCCGGGCAGCAGGTTTTTCGGTGATGCGCTGAAGAACGCCGTGACGAGCGGGGAGGTGCCCATGGCACGCCTCGATGACATGGTACATCGCATTGTTCGCACCGAATTCGCGGCGGGGATTGTGGACGATCCGCCGCGGGGCCGCGTAGTAGATCCCTTCGCCGGCGCGGAGATCGCGCAGCGGATCGCCGAGCAGGCATTTGTGCTGCTGAAGAACGACCGGGGCCAGCTTCCGCTCAATCGGGCGGCTGTGAAATCCATCGCCGTCATCGGATCCCACGCCGATACCGGCGTGCTTTCGGGCGGCGGTTCCGCGCAAGTGGACGCGCCGGGCGGTGAGCGGCCTCGCTGGAACCAGCCGGTGTGGTTTCCTTCGTCGCCGCTGGAGGCGATTCGCGCCAAGGCGCCGAAAGCCAAGGTGGAATTCAACGACGGCGCCGACCCGGCCGCAGCCGCAGCTCTGGCCAAGGCTTCGGAAATCGCCATCGTCTTCGTTAACCAATGGACCACCGAAGGCCGCGATCTGCCCACTATGACGCTGCCGGATAAACAGGATGACCTGGTGAGCGCGGTGGCCGCCGCCAATCCGCACACCATCGTTGTACTCGAAACCGGTGGTGCAGCCGCCATGCCCTGGATCGGGCAGGTCGGCGCCGCGCTCGAGATCTGGTACCCCGGCATACGCGGTGCGCAGGCCGCGGCCAACATGTTGTTTGGCGACGTCAACCCGTCCGCCAAGCTGCCCGTCACTTTCCCCAAGTTCGACGCCGATCTGCCGCATCCGCAAATCCCCGGCTTCGATCTGATTCCCGGCGGGGGCCGCGGCATGCGCGGCCGGATGCCGGATTTCGATATCGACTACACCGAGGGACTGAAGGTCGGCTACAAGTGGCTCGACGCCGAAAACAAGCAGCCGCTGTTCGCTTTCGGCCACGGCCTCAGCTACTCGACGTTCGCTTACTCCGGCCTGAAGGCCTCGATCGACAGCGTGTCCTTTACGGTGCGGAACACGGGCAAGCGCGCCGGCGCTGAAATCGCCGAGGTCTACGCCGGGCTGCCGGCCGCCGCCAACGAACCGCCGAAGCGGCTGGTGGCGTGGGATAAGGTCACGCTCGCACCCGGCGAATCAAAGACCGTCACCCTGCGGCTGGACCCAAAACACCTCTCGATCTTCGACGAAGAGAAAGACGGCTGGGAACTGCTGCCGGGCGAGTACAAGATCTTCGTCGGCGGTTCGTCGCGCGATACGCCGCTCACCGCCGTAGTCAGCCACTGACCGCGGCGGCGCACTGCGGGGACTGGCTCGAATTTCGCCGCTTTTGCGAAACTTCGTGCCTGTACCCGCTTTGCCCTCCTTCCGGTTTGCCAGGCGGCTACTTCTGGGCAGTGACCGGCTTGTAGTCCGAGGCTTCCGCCCTCTTCATCGCCTCCGGGCCAGAGGGACTGGAGCGATTTCGTGCGTTGTCTCCCTGGCGAGTGTGAGCCCATCGGAGCGTGGGGCAATCAGCGTTGAGCTGAAGAACCATAAGCGATCAAGCGAGGGAGCTTGGTAGAGTGCTGTTATGGAGGGCAAAAACCATCGGCCGGCGTGGAAGACTCTGCTGGCTTTCGCGATCATCTATTTTGTATGGGGATCGACATTTTTCGCGATTCGGGTTGGCGTCAGCGAGGTTCCGCCGTTCCTGCTGGCGGCGCTGCGCTTCCTGATCGCGGGATTCGTCCTTTGCGGCTGGATGATGGCGCAGGGCGAGCGCTCGCCGCGCGGGCGGCAATGGGCGTCGGCATTCTTGCTGGCGCTGCTGATCTTTGTTTTCGACTATGGACTGCTGTTCTGGGCCGAGCAGCGTGTGCCTTCGGGCATTGCCGCGGTGATGATGGCGACCATCCCGGCGTTCATGGCGCTGTCGGAAATCATTTTCCTGAGAACGCAGAGGCTCACGGTTCGTCTCGCCCTGGCGCTCACGATCGGGATTGGAGGAGTGGCCGTGCTGACGATTCGCTCGTTGAATCTTGGCGGGGCGTCGATCGATAGGGCGGGCGCGGCGGCCTTGCTGATTGCGGCGATGAGCTGGTCGGTAGCCTCTGCGCTGATGCGCAAGCTGCCGCTGCCGGCCTCGAAAGTGATGAGCTCGGGAGCGCAGATGCTGGCCGGGGGAGTGCTGCTGGCTGCCGCGGCGGTGGTGCTGGGAGAATTTCGTAACTTTCGCCCGTCGATGGTTTCGCGCGGAGCGTGGTTCGCGCTGGTGTACCTGATTGTGGCGGGCTCGATTATCGCGTTTACCGCCTACGTGTGGCTGATTCATCATGAATCGCCGACGAAAGTCGGGACGTACGCGTACGTGAATCCGGTGGTGGCGGTGCTGATCGGGTATTTCCTGGGCGGCGAAGCACTGGGCGCGCGGACGGTGCTGGGGACGTTGTTTGTTCTGATCAGCGTGGTGGTGATCACGACGACGGGGGCGAAGAAGACAGCAGTGGCGGCGGAAGATGCGGGGTAACGCCTCGGGCTGTTCTGCGTTGCTAGCGGGCTAGGCCCGGCTCATGAAGCCGGTGCGGCGCCTTCACCATGAAGTTCTTGTGACCCAGGTCGACGCGCCAGTTGGATCAGCGTCGCCGAGTCAGCGGAAGTGGCCCAACGCCTGCAATTTCACGCGGCGCCCAGGAGGGCTTTTTCGACAGCTTCCGGAAAGCGGTCGATCACGGTGAGATAGGCGCGGACAGCGCTCGGCGGTTGAAATCGGCCTAGCTCCCAATCCTGCAATGTGCGCGTACTAAATCCGTACCGGCGAGCGAACTGCGATTGCGACAGGCCGGATTTCGCGCGAATTGCCTTCACGTCCACCGGGCCCGGAACATCGTACTCATATGTGCGCAGAGAGATCTCACCTCGGGCATGCGCGGCGGATTCCTTCAGCCCACGAATCACGTCTTTTCCTACACGACTGAGCTTCTCCGGCGCGCGCTTACTTACCGGCTTGTTTCTTGGCATCCTTCAAATCCTCCACGAACCTTTTCGCGGCTTTCCTGTCCGCCGCGGTCATATCCGCTTGATCGTTCTTGGCATAGATCGAAAGCAGGTACACTTCAGGGTCCAAAGCTTGCGCCGCTATTTCTTCGGTCGCCCGCCAGTAGTAGTAAATTACCCGTACACCACCACTCTTTCCTTTACTCTGCCGGGTCCAGCGGGCCTTCCGGACGCCGCCCGTGCCGGGAACCACGGGATTCGCCCCTGGATCGGCGGCGATTGCGAGTTGCATAGCAGCTTGCTCGGGTTCGGCGAGCAGCCGCCGTACTTCCTTTTCGTATCGGCTGGTGGCGAATAGCCGAACCTTCACACGTTAAGTATACGGGATGTCCGTATAGCCGTCAAACGGGTCCCATTTAATGACTACGTGTTGTCCGACGGTCACTTTTTCCATGGCATTTACGATCCGGCCAATCGTACTGGCCATGTTCGTGCGGGGCTGCTGCACCGCAGCGACTTCCTGAGGCGCTCCGCGTGAGAGGCAGCGTCCGGATTGCCGCCGCTCCTGAGGTGCCCACAACCGGACTTTCGCCCCGCAGCATTTTCTAATCCAAGAATGAGCCTGAAGGGCTGAAATCTGGTTGGCGCAGTGCCGGGCTCCTTTCGCTGGGTTTTCTTGTTCGTTTTCGGGGGAATAGACCGTCGTTGCCGGCGCGGTGG
>JBAVYH010000159.1:0-38674 GCA_049698695.1 Bryobacteraceae bacterium
GCCGACAGAACGTTGATGTTCGCCTCGACATTGATCGTCCCCGACGTGTTGGCCAAATCGGGATACTCATTCGGCAGGACGATCGTCGTCTGCTGCCCGGCGCCGAGGTTCACTGAATCGATCAGCAGCACCTGACCCTCGGGAGTGCGGTATGTCAACGCAACCTGCGCAGCCAAATTGGACGCGGGGTTGACGATCGTGAGTTGGGTCTGGAAACCAAGTGTATTGTCAAAGGGAACGTATAGGGAGAAATCCTGCATATTGCTCAGCGGGACGGTGGTTTCGAAGCTGAACGCTCCGCCCAGGGCGCTATGGCGAATGATCGCATATCCTCCGATTGTGCTCGGGCTGCCGCTGTAGCTCAGCAGGCCCCACCCCTCTTGAAGCTGTGCACCGGATGCCAGCGCGAGATTCAAACTGGAACTCGGCCCCAGAGTTCCTTGCAGGCCGGATGTGGTCAGCGTGCCAATGTCGGGCTGGGTGGTCACGACGAACTGGCTTGATTCGCCGTCGGCTCCAGAGAATGCCAGTTGGAAATCCGCCGAACTGGATCCGGCATTCACCAGGACCAAGGTTGTGCTCCAACCGCTGCCGCATATGATTCTCGGAAAAACCAGATCGGGAGTGACGGCGGTTGCAACCGGCTTCACCGGACTCTTCGGCAAGCGGAGCGAGGCATTGCGCCTTGCCATCAAACCGGAGCCGCCGTCCATCGGCAGAATCGATTGGGCGGGCAACAGCGCCGCTGGCAGGATCAATAATAGAAGCTTACCCAAAGATGTCACCAGTTAACTAATCGGCAGTCACTGACGATAATAGTACAGTAATCACCTTTGCGAGGTAGAATCCCTGCGTGCACGGTTCCATGTTAGTACTAAGGGGAATACCTGAGACGGCGCCGATTTTGCCCGGCCCTTCATCGGACCCAGACCTTGCCGTGGGCTTCCACAAAGAGCAAAGCCAAGCACCCACAACGACTTACGGGAGAATGGTACCAACGGGTGAGCACTGGTTTAGTGCCCAGGATGTACGGCGAGCATCTCCCTCACAGAGGTGGTGGCAGACGCCCGGGGCGGCGCCGGAGGAGAAGGCCCGGGCGACTATTTGGAACGGATCTTCACCACTGCCTCTGCCATTTTGAGCGGCGCTTGTTTCAAGTCTTTGAAAACGGCCATGCCCTGATCGACCTGGACGCGCGCGGAGCCTTCCGGCGCTTCCGGCAATACTCTGAACCGCAGCCGGACAATCACTCCGTTGCGAATCCGCTGCTGCCCCCCGATCAGGATGCATTTAGTTCCGGCGGTCCCACCGGCTTTAGGCATTACGGCGCACGTCACAGTCTTGCCTGCCGCGCGTGCCACCGGACCCGGCGAGGCGCCGCCTTCCAAAGGGGTCAACTGATCCGCCGGGTACGTCGTCTCCCACTGCAAGGCAAGCGGTTCATTGCCGGCCGGCGAGGTGAGAAAGATCTGGAGCACCACGCGCTCGCCGCGAGAGGCTTTGGCGGATGAGATCCGCAGACTCTGGCCGGACAGCACGAGTTGCGGGAACAACAAAAGCGCACACGCGCAGGCTGGAGAGAGCCAACGAGTTCCCGCGAGACGCCTGCGCCACGATCTTGACCGTCCAAAGCGAGCTGGCATAGTGCACCATTCTATACCCGGCTCGTAGGCTCGCGAACGGCGGTGCTTTAAGAGGAGGGTATGTTCGCCGTAGCCGGTGTCGAATACGCGCTCTGGTTATTCTGCGTGTCCACGGCTGTGACCGCGTAGTAGTACGTCGCGCTGTTCGAAACGGCGGCATCGGTGAAGGTGAGCCCCGTCGTTATCAGGGCAGGGTTGATCTGTGTCCACTGATATGGGTTGTTCGTGGGCGAGCGATAGACATTGTAGCCCTGTATGGGATAGGTTCCCGCCGTGCTGGCTGACCACGTCAGCGCCACGCTGTGGGTACCGACAATGCATACATGGTTCGGGTCCGAGATCGCATTTACGATTCGCTGGACGACGACGACATTGCAGACGCCCGCTCCCATGATGTTGATGGTGCAGGGGTCCTGCCCAATCGCCATCCTGACCGCTTCAGTATAGTCACCTGAGGTTGGCGCCGCGCCGGTGGTTACCACATCACACGCGTTGGTCTGCGCCCAAGCCGGAATTGCTAACGCCAGCAGCCCAACACCCAGAATTGCCGAAAGCTCTCTGTGCATCGAGAGGATCCTCCTCAGTTTACTTCCCGTCTTTCCATGGTACCGTCCTGGTCCACGTTGCAGGGGTCCTGAGGCAACGCAAGCCCCGGGGTTACTGAATCAAAACGCACGACAACGTAAGAAACCGAACAAATCCCAAATCGGATTTGTTCTTCATCGGCCACTGGTCCAATACTCCGCTCTCGCGCGGCAGGCGAATAACCAGGGGCCAACACTGGCCTTATTATATCCGGCAATGAAGGCGCCAACACAAGGCGTCCGATGGTTAGGGTCGCGTGGCTAACCATTGGAGACCACTGAAGTTAGGCCGTCGCGTGCGCGCGCAAAAGCCGGCGGAGGGCCCCGTTAAATGAACAGCCGGAAGGCCCCGATCCAAGCGAAAGAAAAAGCTCAACGGGCAACTCACTTCTCGCGCGGAGTGCCTTATAATACGAAAACCGATATGGCTGAACTCGAGATTCATCACGAAGGACATGAGGCCGATGGCAGGGGCCAGATGGTTGGCATCCTCGCCGCCGTGCTGGCGGTTGCGCTGGCGATAGTCACCATCCTGTCGCACCGCACCCATACGGAGGCGATTATTGCCAAGTCCGAAGCGAACGACGCCTGGTCGCATTACCAGGCGTCCCGCGTGAAATCGCACAACGTCGAGCTGGGGTTAAACCTGCTCGTGGTCCTCGGCGCCAAGGGCGACGCCGCGGAGAAGATGAAAGCCGATTACGAAGTGCAGAAAAAGAAGTACGAGGGCCAGGGCAAGCAGATCCAGCAGGAAGCCGAGCGCGATGAGGCGGCTTCCCAAGCGGCTGAGCACCGCGCACTGCGCTATGACCTGGGCGAAGGGTTGCTCGAAATCGCGCTGGTGCTAAGCTCGATTTACTTTATTGCTCGCAAAATGATGTTTCCGGTGATCGGTGTGATCGCGGGCGTGGCGGGTATCGTGATCGCTGTGACCGGTCTGGCGATGTAGCTCCTGCAGTCCCAGCCAAACTCGCCCGGCGACGGACACGAATCTCAGGCGGCGAATTCTGGCGCTCACCACACTCTGCAAGCGTTCGCCCGCACCATCGGTTGGCCCGGCTTGCAGGAAAAAGCTTTGGCGAACTCGGGCATGTTGGAGACTACGCCGTTGATGCGGTATTCGTTGGGCGAGTGCGGATCGGTGAGGGCGTGCACGCGTTTGCTGGCTGGGCGCTCGTCGCCGCAGGCCCACTGTGCCATGCCGATGAAGAATCGCTGATCGGGCGTGAATCCGTCGATGGGTTCGAGCGTCTTGTCCTTGGTCGCGTCCCTCCACGCCATATAAGCCAGCAGCGTGCCTCCCAGGTCGGCCACGTCTTCTCCCAGCGTCAGCTTGCCGTTGATCTTGATGTCGTCGATCACGGTGTACTGCGAATACTGGGTGGAAACGCAGGCAGCACGCTCCACGAAGGCGGCGGCATCCTGTTTGGTCCACCAATCCTTGAGGTTGCCCTTGGCGTCGAACTGGCGGCCTTCGTCGTCGAAACCGTGCGTCAGCTCATGGCCGATGGTGGCGCCGGTGTTGCCGTAGTTGGGCGCATCGTCCATCTTCGGATCGTAGAGCGGCGGCTCCAGCACGCCCGCCGGAAAATTGATATCGTTCATCTGCGGCTCGTAATACGCGTTCACCGTGGGCGGCGTCATCCCCCACTCGCCGCGATCCACGGGCTTGCCGATCTTGGCGAGCTGGCGGCAGTTTTCGAAGCTGGCGCAGCGCGCGGCATCGCCCGCATAGTCATCCGACGTGATGACGACCGAACTGTAATCGCGCCAGCGGTCCGGGTAGCCGATCTTATTGACCGCGCCGTGCAGTTTGTCGAGTGCCTTTTGTTTGGTCGCGTCGCTCATCCAGGAAATCTGGTGAAGGTCCGCCTCCATGGCCTTTTCGATCTCGCGCGTCATGGCGACGGCGCTGGCCTTGGTCTCGGCGCTGAAGGTTCTTTCCACGAACACCTGGCCCAGGGCTTCGCCCAGGTCCCGATCCACCCGCCGCACGCAGCGCTTCCAGCGCGGCTCCATCTCTTTCACGCCGCGCAGGTATTTGCTATAGAAATCGAAATCCGCCGTCACGAACGCTTTGTCCAGATAGGGCGCGCGAGCGTTCACCAGGTGCCAGCGCAGGTACGTTTTCCAATCGCCGACGGGCCGGACTTCGATCAGCGTCTCAACTTCGCCGAAGAACTTGGGCTCGGTAACGTTGATTACCGCCGGCGCGGGCATGCCGATGGCCTGCCAGTATTGCGCCCAGTCGAAATGCGGCGTCAGTCTCTCGAAATCGGCGCGCGACAGTTTATGGAACAGGTTATACGGGTCGCGGCGCTCGACACGGGTCAGGGTAGCTTTGGCCAGATCGGTTTCGATCGCCATCACCGTCGCGGCTTCCGCGCGCGCGGCAGCCGGCGCATCGCCCAGCAGCTCCAGCATGCGGGCCACGTGTTCGCCGTAGCGCTGGCGCGTCTCCTGCGATTTCGCGTCGGTTTTGAGATAGTAATCGCGATCGGGCAAGCCCAGTCCGCCGGCGCCGGCGAACGCGATCACCTGCTCGGAGTTGGCAAAATCCTGGTTCGATCCGAAGCCGAAAAGAAAGCCTCGCGCGCCCGAATCGAGGTGCAGCCGCGCCAGCAGCGGCGCCAGGTCCGCGCCGCTGTTGAGAGCCCCAATCTCGCTCAGCCCCTTCTCCAGCGGCCGTATGCCTGCCTTTTCGATCCCCGCCTCATCCATGCAGGCGGCGAAGTAGTCGCCGATCTTCTGCTGGTTGGGCGAGCGGCCCGGCGCCGGCTTGGCATACTGCTCGAGCAGTCCCCATAGGTACTGCATGTTCTCGGTTGCCAGCTTGCCGTAGACGTCCCAACGCGGCTGGTCGGGCGGAATCGGGTTCAGCTTGTTCCAGTTGCCGCAGGAGAAACGATAGAAATCCACGCAGGGGTCGGCGGCACGGTCCAGAAACTTCAGATCCAGGCTCGACGTGTAGGGCAAGGACGTGAGCGGCTGGTCTTGCGCGGCGGCGAGCGACGCAAAGAGCAGGCAGGCAATAGGCAAAGCGCGTATATTCACAGAGCCGAGCGTATCACGGCGAGATCGGCCGTGGGGTGGCGTTCGGGTGGAACCTGCCGGGCCTTCGAGGCCTGTGAGTATACACACCGATCGTTTCGCTGCAGCGCCTGCTTTCCTCTCCACCACGCCTGCAGCACTGGTCGCCATACTCCTATCACCTCCGAATCAGGTGAGAATCCGCGGCATTCGAGATTACCTGTTGCTTTCCCAACGGAACTGTGGTCTCATGTTGGTAAGCCAAATGACCGTCATGCCGGAGGAAACCGCGTGAAACCGAAAAAGGACGTCCAGCAAGGAACGCTGGCGTTGATGGTCCTGAAGACCCTCGATGTGCTGGGATCGCTGCACGGGTACGGCATCGCCCGGCGCATCGAGCAGATCAGCGGGGACTTGCTCGCGGTGAATCAGGGCACGCTTTATCCCGTGCTGCTGAGACTGGAACAGGAGGGCGCCATCGCATCGGAGTGGGGCCCCTCGGAAAACAACCGCCGGGCGCGCTTCTATCGGCTGACGCGTGCCGGACACAAATTACTGGAAGCCGAAAAACGCGATTGGGAGCAGACGGCGGCGATCATCGCACGCTTCTTTGCCGTGAAAGCGCAGGATCTGGTATGAGAGCGCTGAACCGGCTCTTCACGCGCCTTCTTAACTTCACGGCCAGGCGCCGCGGCGACGAACGGCTCAGAGAAGAGATGGAATCGCACATGGCGGCCCAAACGGAAGAGAACATCCGCGCCGGCATGACTCCCGGGGAAGCCCGCCGCCGCGCCCGCCTGAAGTTCGGGGCGGTGGAGACGGTTCGGGAAGACTACCACGCCGAACAGGGCCTGCCATTCGTGGAGAGCCTGCTGCTGGATGTTCGTTATGCGTTTCGCGTGCTGCGGAAGTCTCCCGCGTTCACGGTGGTAGCCTTACTCACGCTGATGCTGGGGATCGGGGCCAACGTGGTCGTCTTCGGAGTGTTGAATGCAATCCTGCTGCAGCCGCTGGATGTGAGCGACCCGCAGAGCCTGTATCAGATTCGTCATAAGCAGTGGATGAGCGGACGGCTGCTGACTACCTCGTACCCCGCGTTTGAGGATTTCCGGCGGCGCAACACCACCTTCAGCGGGATGGCCGGGGTTTATGGATATTCTCATGCGACCTTGCTCTGGCGCAACGCGGTGAGGAAGGTCCACGGCGATGCGGTCACCGGCAATTATTTCGATTTGCTCGGCGTGCAGCCGGGGGTAGGACGGTTCTTCCACGCGATGGACGAGCATGGCCCGGATTCAGCGCCGTATGTGGTGTTGAGCGATCTTCTATGGCGAAACGTGTTCAATGCAGATCCGGGCGTAGTCGGGACGACTGTGGAGCTAGACAAGCATCCGTTTACCGTGGTTGGCGTGGCGCCGGCGCGGTTTCACGGCACGGAGCGGTTTGTGTGGCCGGACTACTGGATGCCCATGGCGATGGAGGGGTCGGATTACCTGCATAGCCGGGCATCCATAGATGTTACGGTGATTGGCCGGCTGAAGCCGGGCGTGACGCCGCAGTGGGCGACGGAGAATCTGAATGCGATTGCGGCCGAACTGGCGAGGGAGTATCCGGAGACCGACGACGGACAGGCGCTGCGGCTGATCCATCCCGGACTCTACGGAGATGACGGTGAAGTCATTCGCGGATTTCTGTACGGCGTCACCGTGCTGGCGCTGCTGGTGTTGGCGGCGGCGTGCGCGAACCTGGCAGGTCTGTTTGCGGCCCGCGTGGTGGATCGCAGCCGGGAACTGGCGCTCCGTGTCGCGCTCGGGTCGAGCCGGCGGCGGCTGGTGAGGCAACTGCTGACCGAGGCGGTGCTGGTGTCGCTGATGGGCGGAGCAGCGGGCCTCGCGAGCGCGCGACTGCTGCTGGGCGTGTTGAACCGGTGGCCGCCGGCGGAAGAAGCGCACCTGGCTGCGAGCGTGGACACGCGTGTGTACCTGGCAGGCTTGGCTTTGGCACTGGGCAGCGCACTGCTGTTTGGGATGGTGCCGGCCTGGCACGCGTGGCAGAGCAGTCCGCTGCAGATGCTGAAGGGCGGACCGGCGGATGCAGTGCGCCTCGGCCGGTTTGCCCTGCGGGACCTGTTGCTGGGCGCGCAAATTGCAATCTGCACGCTGCTGGTAACCGCCTCGCTGGTGGCGGTGCGCGGCATGGTGCGCGCGCTCGACGCTCCACTGGGCTTCCGGCCGCACGGCGCCATGCTGGTCGATTTGGACCTGAGCCAGATGCGGCAGGCAGGCGAGCTGACGATCGAAAAAGACAAGGCGATGATCGAGGCGATGCGAAGCATCCCCGGCGTGACAGCCGTTGGTACGGTGAGCCGCACGCCCTTCACCGGCGGGTTGCATGGGATTCCGATTTTCCGGCCGGGCACGACCGAGTTCAAGTTGAACAATTCCGTACTGGCGCCGTACGTGTTCACCATGGCGCCCGGGTACTTGGAAGCTGCCGGCACGCGGCTGCTCGGCGGGCGGGATGTCTCATGGCACGACACCACAAGGACGCCGTATGTGGCGATCGTGAACGAAATCTTCGCGCGGAAGATGTGGGGCGAAACGCCGGCGATCGGACAGCACTTCATCTTGGGGGGCAACCTGACGGAAGTGGTGGGCGTGGCGGAGGACGGCAAGTATCACGACATGCAAGAGTCGCCGCAGCCCGTGGCATATGTGCCGTTGTCCCAAACCGAGGACACCGGAACGATTTTCGTGGTACGGTCGCGGTTGGCGCCGAACCAGATGGCGGCGGCGCTCGAGCGCATGCTGAGCAGCCTCGCGCCGAATGTGCCAATCACGGTGCAGCGGTGGTCCGACACGGTGGATGACGAGTTGCTCCCGGCAAGGGCGGCGACCGTGGCACTGGGCGTGATGGGCCTGCTGGCGGCGATGCTGGCCGTGACGGGCATCTTCGGCATGGCGGCTTACAGCGTGAGCCGGCGAATGAAGGAACTGGGCATCCGCGTGGCATTGGGCGCGCGCAGGACGCAAGTGATGAGCGCGGCCGTCGGGCGGCCCATGCTGCTGCTCGCCGTGGGATCGGCGCTGGGTCTCGCGGCAGGAATCCTGGCGAGCCGCCTGCTGGGGCAAATCGTGTATCGAGCGAATCCGCTGGATCCCGTGGTCGTGGGCGGCGCGGTGCTGACCATGGCACTGCTGGGCATTGCAGCATCCGCCATTCCAGCCCGGCGAGCGCTTGCCGTCGATCCATCCATACTCATGCGGGAAGAGTGAGGCAGGTGAACAGGAAATAATCGGGCGCAACGATGGCTACTCCACGAAATCCCATAAGTCGCCGCCTCGAACGCTGACCGATATCACCACATAACGCCCAGCACCACCTGACGGCGCCGGACGTGGATTGAGATTGAGAACGCGCCCGGGTCCGGAAATCTCCCGCTGTTCTCACCCGACGGACGATGGATCGCGTATCGGTCGAACGAGCTCGGGAACATCCGAATTCTTTGTGCGGGCCTTTCCCGGCGGTCCGGGGCGGTAAGTGACAAATCTCGACCGGAGGCGGGCTGTAGGTAAACTGGTCCAACAACGGCCCAAGACCAGCGTCTTGGATGAATGATGAACTGCGTAGGGTGCGCGACATGGAAGTGGAAACCGGGCGGCTGGCTATGTATCAGGGCACGGATTCATCCGTGCCGCAACAGATTGGTAACCAAAGGCTTCAGCCACTGAGCCTTTCCTGAGCCCGCAGGGGCTGAAGCCCAGACCTTTCTCCCGATCCTCCGGCACGGCTAAAGATGAATTGGCCTGCCCGCCCAATGTGATATATTGATCGACACTGTCGATTGCACGCCTATGAGGGTCCTTCTCAGCCGTTTGCGAATCGCAGCGGAACCTCTCACTTGCTGGGTCGAAACGTCGAACGCCGTGACGGTGGCGCTCCTGGTTACCATTTTCGGCGGCATTTCGGTCGACGCTTTGGCGCGGCCGTGGAGCCAGGCGGCGGCCGACCTTTGGGCCTGGGGCGCCTATCTGTTCCTGCTGATCTGCGGAACATCCAGGGAACGGAAGGAATTGTTCATCTGCCTGGCGATCGCCACGCTGGGAGAAACCTTCCTGGGATTCGTCTGGGGGTTATACGAATACCGTTTGCACAATCTGCCGTTATTCATTCCCGCCGGACACGGAGTGGTCTTCGCGGCGGGCCGCCGCATCAGCAGGAACATGCCGGGCTGGTTGCCCGGCGCGCTGGTCGCGGCGCTGGCACCGCTCGCGGTTGCAGGCTTCGCATTCGGCTACGACACTCAGGCGTCCCTTTGGTTCGGGGTGTTCCTCTTGTGCCTTCTGGCAGCCCCCGAGCGCCGCTTCCCGGCAACCATGTTCGTGCTTGCCTTGCTCATCGAGACTCTTGGGACCAGCACGGGATCCTGGCAATACTTCAGCCGGGAACCCTGGTTTGGCTTAACCACCCTGACGCGGCCGCCCTTGTGGGCGGGAACCTATTATTGCGCGCTGGACATCCTGGTGGCGTATGTCTCGGTGGCGCGCGCCGCGCCGGCCTGGCGCCGCCTGATTCAGGTTCCGCTGCCGCCGGCCTGAGCGGCCGAGTCCCCAATCGCGGCGGCAGCTAGCTTTGCGGAAAGGGCGGCCGCTTCCACGCAACCGACGTCGAATCCGTTCTTGGTCCAATCTCCCGCGAGAATCAGGTTGTCGAATCCGGACTTTCCCGGTTCCAGGCGATAGCGCCCGCTGCCCTCGAGACTCAGCACGTAACGCTCGGATGGCTCCACGTTGGCCCGCCAGTACTGCGAGTCCAGCCGTTGGGCGCCGGCGTGGCCGCCGAGATCCACGAGCAGGTTCCAATCGAGACATGGGGGATCACCGGAGTGCACGCCCTTGGGGAATAGCGCAGCAACGTCCCGGCTGAGAAAGTCGCGCATCTGCGTTTTGGCCCGTTCGGTTTGGGTCGCGGGAAAATCGGAACGGGTCCACGGCGGCGGAATATCGGCCGCGTCCTCGAGCGGTCCAAAGATGTAATGAACGCTCTTCGCGGCATCGCCCCATCGCTCCGTGGGCAGCACCTGGCTCATGTCCGCCCAGGAATCGATAGGCTGCGTGTATCCGCTCATCAACTCAAATTGGCGGGCGGCGGCGGTTCCGGGCGCGGCAGCGTCCACAGCCCAGCCCAGTTCCTCGGCAGTCTTATTGAGCCAGATCTGGAACGACTGCGTCTGCGTCGTTTTGATGTTGGCGATCATATCGCGCCACGCCTGGCTGGTCGAGATCAGATCTTTGCAGATCGAGGGCAGCATGCCTATCGAAATGCCGAGCACAACGCGGTCGAAGTCCTGCCCCCGGCGGAGTGTGGCGTCCCGGCCTTTCCACCCTGACCAGCAGGATTCCAGGTTGACCGCGCGCAACTGGTCGCCCTCTACCAGTTGTTCGTAGAACGGCTCATTGGGCCAGCACAACAGCCCCTTCACGTTTTTCAGGGGCCGGTATTCGGCTTCAAGGCCGTCTTGCGGGCGGACCGCCGCCTGCACGTTCAGTTCAATGCTGTCGATCGCAGAGCCTTTCACCCCCAAGTTCGTCACCTGCTGAAAGAAGCGGAACTTCACGCCACGGTGCTGTAGCGTGAGGTAGAGCGGCGTGAAGATCGTGTCGCCCATGCCGCTCTGCATTTTGTAGCAGTACGATCCGTTATAGCCGAAGAAAAGCTGCAGCACGCCGCGCAGCGTGCTGCCGGCTTCCATGGACGCGGATGCCGGTTTGGTTTCGCCGTCGCGGGCACCCGTTGCTCCTTTGTCAAACGCGAAGCAGGTATCGTAGAGGCCCTGTACAATCGGTGACCAGGGGTTGCGGCAGCCGTGCGCACCAAGCCACGCGCTGTAATCCTGGCCGTTGATGACGTCGAATCCGCGCCGAAGAATTCCATCGTCGAAGATGCCGCGCAGGTGCGCCACCGCCAGATCGAGCAGCAGCCAGGCCCGGCGGATGTCGTCGTTCGCATCGATCAGGGGCTTCGCATCGCGTTCCACAAGTTCCAGGAACGAGCGCAGCAGGCGCGAAATCACCTTCCCGCCCAGCCACGCCAGCGCCCGGTGCCAGAGCGTATCGGCGCCGGCCAGATCCGACTGGAGGCGCTCGATCACTTCCAGAATCCGCTGGAGTATGGTTTGCCTTTCGGGTGGAGCGGCCGCCCTGACCGCGAGGCGATGGACCCTGTCGAGGGCCCGGGCCGCGAGTCCGGCCTGGGTCACCGTGTGCGCCTTTGCTCCGGAGGCGCGGCTCAAGCCGTCGTGAATCCCGATCATCCACTCGACCACACGGACCAACTGCGCCGTCAGCCCGACCGGTGGATCGTACGGCAGCCCCTCATGGGCCGGCAAAGTGATGTGCCAGGGTTTCCATTGCCCGCCGGCCAGTTCCATGACGGTGGAATCGTTCTTCGGACGCATCGCGTCGGGTATGCATTGCTGGAACGGGCTTTCGGGCGTGAGGTTGTTCTGGCGGCAGTAGTCGTAGCAGCCCTTCAGCACTTGAAAGGCGGTCTGGTAGAAGCCGAACCAGACGTGCGGTCCATGCTCTTCGATACGGTCGGCGAGGGCGGCATTGCGGCCACACGCTCCCTTTCCGCCGAGCCGCCAACCCATCTGGTAGACGGTGATCTCGTAACGGTCCTGCCATCCCGGTTCGTTGGTCAACAGGTAGACAGTGGCCAGCGAGCCAACGCCGCCGCCCAATACCGCGATCTTCTGCTTCGGATTCGCCATGGAAATCGCTTGTTCCTGGTCCCGCGCCTTATCCCGCACCACGGGAATTCGCAGCCGGATGGTCCATCTCCTCCCAGCCGCCAAGAATCGTTTTCGGATAACCCGAGATCCCCTGGGAGGCTTGCATACCCGACATGACGGCCGCCTCCACGGAGCCGGCGTCGATGCCGTTGCGCGTCCAGTCGCCGGCGAGATACAGATTGCGGAATCCTGAGTCGTCCGATCGCAGCCGGAACCGCTTGCTGCCGGCCACCGAAAGCACGTAGCGATCCGCGGGATCGACGTTGGCGCGCACATACTGATGCCGCAGCCGGTCCGGTCCGCGCACATCGTCGGGAGCGCGCATCAAGTCCCAGTTGAAGGTGCCGGGCTCGCCGGGCTTCGAGGCAAGCGGCCACAGCGTGAGAATCCTGTTCTGCACGAAGGCGCGCATGGTGTCGAACACGCGCTGCCACTGTGCGGCGGGAAAATCGCTCGGAGAATCCGGCGGCGGCGCCGGCTGGTCTTCGAGCGGGCCGACAAAATAGTGAATGCTCCCCTGGGGATCCGGCCAGCCTTCGCGCGGCAACACCTGGCTCATGTCGAGCCACGTGTCGATCGGCTCTTCAAAGCCCTCGGCGGTGACTTCGTGCGAGCCGGCCCGCAGTTGCGCCGACGGGCACGTCATCCAGATCTCGCAAAACTGCGTTTGCACGGTCTGGATCGCTTCCAGCATTTCCCGCCAGCGGCTGCTTGCTTGGGCCAGCTCCTCGCAGATTCCGGTCAGGCTCGCAACGCTGATTCCCAATACCACTCGGTCAAAGTCGAGGTTCGGCCCCACGCGCAGCGTCTTGGTCGAAACCCGGTAATCGCACCAGGCCGATTCCAGATTGAGACCGCGGCGTTCGATCTCCGCGCCTTCCGCCAGTTGCTCGTAGAACGGATGATTCGGCCAGCAACGGATGCCGCGGAACGGAGGCAACAGGGGTTGATACGACAACGGCCCGCCAGTCGCAGTCGCTTGCACATCCAATTCCACCGACGCCAGCGCGTCTTTGGCCTCGTTCAATCTCAGCTCGCGCACCCGGTGGAAGAACGCGAACCGCACTCCACGGTGGCTGAGCGCAAGATAGAGCGGCGTAAATATGGTCTCGCCCATGCCGGCATTCATGCGGTACGAGTACGCCCCGGAATAACCGGCGAACATGCGCAGCAGGCTGTGCAACGCGGTGCCTGCGGCCAGATTGGCGGCGGGCGGCCGCTGGTTGGGATTTCCTCCGGCTCCGCTGCGTCCCCCTTCATAGTGCGCTCCGGAATCGTAAATGCTGCGGATCAACGACGACCAGGAATCCGAACAGCCGTGTTTTTCCAGCCAGTGGGAAAGATCGAAGCCTTCTATGGCGTCATAGCCGTGGAAGAGCACATCGTCCGCGATGATGCCGCGCAGCATGGCCACGCCCATGTCGAGCATTTGCCAGGCTTGGCGAATGTCGTCGTTGGAATCGAGCAGGTCTTCGATCGCGCGGTGCAGGTCGCGGATCAAGCCCCCGAAGATCCAACCGATGACGGAAAGCCCCAGCCGTCCTAGCCACGCCCAATTGCCGTCGCGTACGCGCCCGGCTTCGGTCTTGATGGTATCCAACAGTCCGTCGAAAGGGCTTTCGGACGCGATACGGGCCACTCCGGAACGTTCGCCGTGAACCCGTGTGAGGAGCGCGTGCGCCCGGGCAAGCCCCTTGATTACCAGGCCTCGGCCGCCGCCCAGCAAGCGAGCGCGGGGAACTGCCTCCCGCAGCGCCGCGAAATGCCCGGCCAGCATGCGGAGGCCGCCATCGATCAACGACCAGAAATCCGAATCGCCGGGCTCGACAGGGCTCCCCGCGCGGCGGGGTAAAGTCAGGCTCCACCAGCGCCATTGCTCGCGCCAATAGTCCAGCACCACGGCGCTGTCCGTGGGGCTGAACGCGTCTTCCCACGACTGGAATCCATCCGGCGACAGAAGTCCGTTTTCTCCGCAATACTGGTACGCGTCCGCGATGTGACGGAATGCGTTGAAATAGAAGCCGAACCAGACGTGAGGGCCATGTTCCTCGATGCGCCAGTTTTGCTCGGGGTTGCGCGCGCTGGCGCCTTTTCCACCCAGCCGCCAACCCTGCTGATACACGGTGATGTCGTAGCGGTCCTGCCAGTCCGGAACGTTGATCAGCTCATAAGCCGCCGTGAGCGCCCCGATTCCACCGCCCAGAATCGCGATTCTTTCTTTCGTTCCGTCTGCCGCCATCCGCTCCAGTCCGCCGGGCAGGGCGCATCCGCCTGTCGCGTCATTGTACATTATACTGATAGGCGTTTCCAGACAATACTGATAGGCGTTTCCAAACAGGAAACCGGACCTGCCTCTAACCGCCCTACTTCGCCGGACCAGGCTCAGAGCTGGCCGAATTGACTCATGTCCGAGGCATTTGCTGGCACCGAACGTTTCCGCATCGAACGCCGCATCGGCAGCGGCGGTATGGGTGTGGTTTATGCGGCGTTCGACAACGCCTGGCGCTGCCGCGTAGCACTCAAGACCATTCCCCGGATCGACCCCGGCATGCTCCTGCACCTCAAGGAGGAGTTTCGCGCCTTAGCGGACTTGAGTCATCCCAATGTGATTCAGTTTTATGAGCTGCTCGGGGATGCGGAACAGTGTTTCTTCACCATGGAGCTGATCGAGGGCGCCGGTTTTCTGCGCTATGTGGGCCAAAATCCGGCGGCCTCGCAAGAGGACATCCCGACCTCTTCAATGGTCAGCACTGCGGCCGCCTCGCCGGGCGCCGAAGCATGGGCATGCCCGCCGCCGCGGGCGAAGGTTCCATGCGCCGCCGATCTGGAGCGGCTCCGCCCGTGTTTGCGGCAGCTGGTGGCCGGCGTCTGCGCGCTTCACGAAAATGGCAGGCTGCATCGCGACATCAAGCCCAGCAACATTATGGTGGACCGCAGCGGCCGCGCCGTCCTGCTCGATTTCGGCCTGGTCAGCGTCCTCCACCGCGCGCAAGCGTCGCACACCGCCGGAACCGCGTACTACATGGCACCCGAGCAAGCCGCCGGCCGCCAGTTGACGTTCGCCGCCGACTGGTACGCCGTCGGCGCCACCCTCTATGAAGCTCTCACCGGCTGGCCGCCGTTTGTGGGCGCGGCGCGGGATGTGCTGGCGCAGAAGCAGCGCATGGCCCCTCCCAGCCCGGGGGATCTGGCTGCCGGCGTGCCCGCCGATCTGGAGGCGCTCTGCATGGCACTACTCGAAACCGCGCCCGAGCGGCGTCCGGCGGGAGAAGACGTCTGGGCCATGCTTGGCGAGCCGCGTCATTCCGCCACGCCGCGCTCGGCGCAGATCGGCCGCGTGGAAGCGCTCGTCGGACGCGATGCGGAGGCCAATTGTCTGCGAGGCGCCTTCCAAGACGCGCAACGCGGGCGCCTGACCCTGGTATTCGTACGCGGTGGTTCCGGTTGCGGCAAGACCGCCTTGATCAACGACGCGCTCGACCGCATAGCCGCCGACGCCGAGGCCATGGTTTTGCGCGGCCGCTGCTACGAACAGGAATCCGTTCCCTATAAGGGCTTCGACGAGCTTCTCGATCAGGTGGTCCGGATATTGGACTCCTGGGAGCCGGACCGGCTCCGCGCGTTTCTTCCGGCCCACATCGGCAAGCTCGCCCAGGCGTTTCCCGTGCTGCGCCGCCTGACGCCGGAGGACGCCGCCGAGCCGGCCTCCGCGGACCCGGTCGAATCGCGAAGGGTGATCCGCGCGGCGCTGCGAGAACTTCTGCGCGGTCTTGCACGCATCACGCCGGTGGTCCTGTTCCTCGACGATCTCCACTGGGGCGACGTCGATACCGCGGGCCTGTTGATGGAGTTGATGCGGCCGCCGAATTCGGCCGCAATGCTGATTGTCTGCGCCTTCCGCAGCAACCAGCCCAGCCGATGCCTGGAGGCGATTTCCCGTTTTCCGTTGGATGCCGGGGTGGACCGGCGCGACATCGAGGTCGGTCCCCTCGGACCGGAGCAATCCCACAGGTTGGCGGAAATGCTCCTGCCGGACGGCCCTGGGCGCGCCCAATGGGCCGCCTGGATCGGCAGAGAATCCGCCGGCAATCCGTTCTTCGCTCAAGTGCTCGCGCTTTACTCGATGCGCGGAGGAACGCCCGCCGCGCTTCCCGGCGGCCAGTCCGCAGCCGATCTCACTATGGAGAACGCCATCTGGCTCTGGATCCAGGGACTGCCGGAGGAAGCCATCCGCGTGCTGGAGACCATCGCCGTATGCAGCCGGCCGCTCAGCCACACCGATGCCCTGTCCGCCGCGAATGCCCGCCGGGATCCGTCGCTGCTCGCGCGGCTGCGAGCGGCTAAGACGGTAAGCAGCACGGGGCCGGGGCCGGACGACAACGTCCAGGTCTACCACGATCGCATCCGCGAGACCATTCTCGCCCGCCTTCCGGATTCGACCCTCCGCGAATGCCACCGCTCGCTGGCCCAAACCTTCGCTCGCCACGACGATCCCGACGCAGAGCAGGTGGCTGTGCACTGCGAGGGCGCGGGCGACACCGCCGGCGCCGGCCGCTGGTACGCCATGGCTGCGGACCGGGCCAACGCCGCATCGGCATTCGATCGCGCCTGCGGCCTGTATCGCGCCGCCTTGAAGTACGCGCCGCCCGACGACGCCGAGCGGCTGCGGCTCGAGCGCGGCCTGGCCGATGCCCTCGCGAATTCCGGCCGCGGAGCCGATGCAGCGCGCCACTACATGGTCATCCATGGCCATGCGCCGAAGCAGGAGCGCGGCGCCCTCCTGGAGCGCGCGGCGCACCTGCTCTGCGCCAGCGGCCACGTAGACGAAGGGATCGCGGCGTACCGAACCGTGTTGGCGGGTCTGGGTACCCGTTTCCCCTCGTCGAAGACCTGGTTGATCGCCGGTATCCTATGGAACGATTTGCGGCTGCGCATCCGTGGTTTGAAGTTCCGCGAAGCTCGTGCCCAGGATGTTTCCGCCGCCGCGGCCGCACGCGTGGATGCGCTCTGGTCCGCCAGCCTGGGGCTGAGCATGGTCGATATCGCGGCGGGAGCGTACTTCATTCTGTATGGCTTGCGGGCAGCGCTCCGTCTCGGCGATTCAGGCCGGATCGCCCGCGCCCTTTCTTGGGCGGCCTTGCACGAAAGCTCCCGCGGGCCGAAACGGAAGCAGCGCGGCCTGCTGCTGCTCGAACGGTGCCGCGAGATTGCCGAGCAAAGCGGCGACTCGCGCGCCATGATGTGGTATCAACTCGCGGGGGGCGCTTCGTGGATGCAGCTTGCAAGCTGGCGCAGGTCCATAGAGATGTTGCGGACCGCCGAAAGCATGCTGCGCGAGCACGGCCGCGATGTCGATCGGGAAATCACCAATGCGCAAATATTCCTGTTGCTCGCTCACTTCGGCATGGGTAATCTGGCGGAAGTGGCGCGCGCGGGCCCGGCGGTGTACGAGCGCGCGCTCGAGCGCGGCAACTTGTTCGCCGCCGCGTGCGTGGGTTCGTGGGTGATTCCGCAGGTGCGTTTGGCTCTCGACGATCCCGAAGGGGCCCGCCGCGCCGCCGATCAAGCCGTGGCACAGTGGTCGCAGCAGGGTTACCACCTGCAACATCTGTGGGCCGTAGAGTCCAAGACTTTTGTTCTGCTCTACGAGAGTGAAGGTGAGAAAGCCGTGGAGTACCTGGACTCCCATTGGCGGGCGGCGGTGAAGTCGCTGCTATTTCGGGCGCATCTGCCGCGGGCGTACGCGGTCCACGCCCGCGCCCGCGCCTGCCTGATGGCCGCGGAACATTCTCCCAAGCGCGGCCGATTGATTCGAGAGGCGCTCTCCCTGGCGCACAAGATGGACAAGGAGCAGGCTCCCTGGTGCACCGCGGCGGCCGTTCTGTTGCGGGCCGGCGCCGCCCATCTGCGCCGCCAACCGGATGCGATTCCGTTGCTGCGCGAAGCCGAACGCCTTTGCACGCGCGCCGATATAGGAGCCTACGTGGCGTCCATTCGCTGGTATCTGGGCCGGCTGCTGGACGGAGAAGAAGCCGCGCGCTACCGCGCCGAGGCCGACCACTGGATGACCGCGGAGGGAATTCGCAATCCCGCCCGCTACGTGCGCATTTATGTCTCCGGCTTCGGAGCGTTGGATTCGGCAGTGGAACCGGCCGCTGGTACAGCGGACGCATCGAGTGAACCCGTCGGCCGATGACGATGCCACGGGCTGCCCCGTCTGCGGCGCTCGGCTACGTGGACGGTCCTGTCCCCGGATTGGGCGGGGCATCGCCCCCCGATTGCGTACCCCCTGGAGGCTGCGCCGGTATCAAATGCTCAGGCTCAACCTCGTTCAAGACCTTTTCGGACTGGAGCCGCCACGGCACGAAGGCGCGAAACGGTGCGTAGACCGGGTCCGGCCAGATAATGGTGTTCTCGACGATGGGGGGGTAAACCACTTCGATCGGTTGCGTAATGCCTGGAATCAGGTCGCCCACGCGTAGATCGATTCTCGCTTGGGTTACGTCCCATGCCAGCCCGCGATCGAACTGGAAATCGAAGGAACTGCGGCAGAGCTTGCCGAACGGGTTCACCCCTATGATGTTGGGGGGCAGCAACTGGCGCATGGCATCGACCCGCTGGTTCGGCTCCGCCGGCCCGGGGGCGCCATAAGTGTACTGGCCGTCCATGACGGGATTTCCGCCCAACAAGGTCTTCACGCTGAACTCCCCGCTCTTCGGGGTGGTGCCCAGTGCGGCTTTCGCGGCTTCCACCTGCACCCGATCCCAGTACTTGCGGAATCCGCTGAGCCGGCCCAGAAATACCGGAAGCAAACGATTGAGAAAACCGCGATAGGGGTACAGATACGGTCCGATTGATCCACCGCCCGGCTGCTCCAGTTGCACGCCGGGAATGGCGGAGAACACTTCGTAGTAGTTGACTCCGATCCACGTTCCCACGCGCGGCCTGGCGTCCTCGATAATGCCGATCGACAACAGTATCGGATACATGCCGGCCAACGCATACGATGGAGTCAGTTTCAGGCCCTTGGGCAGCGCTTTGGCGGCCGCCTCCATCCTGGTACGGACAGTGACGAATGTGATCGTGTAGTAGCCCGTCCAGTCCAGCCAGGAAACCGGTTGGCCCGACGAAAAAACCGGCTTGTTGAACTTGGGCCCTGGTGGTGCGGGTTGGGAAACTGGCGTCGGATTAGTGGTGGATGACATTACTCGATGGGGCCGGGCTTGGCTGCCGGACCGCTCCTTCTAGCCTTAAGGACTGCCTGTTTAGTATAGTATGTAACAATCCGCAACCGGCAAAACTTTTGCCGCGCTCGACTCCGAGCGGCGAACTACCGAAACGGAAGCGAGAAGAAAATGCAACAAATCAAATGGATGCCGGCACTGGCCATGGCTTTGGTCCATTCGATGGGGTGCGCCTTGTTGGCGCAGACCCCGGCCATGGGACAACTTGGCGGCGTGGTGCGCGATCTGAGCGGCGCGGTGGTGCCGGGGGCCGCGGTGACAGCGGCCAATGAGGGGGGCGTGGCGCGAGCCGTTCTGACCGGCGGCGACGGCAGTTATGTGTTCCCGCTGCTTCCCCCCGGAACTTACCGGATCAAGGTCACCAAGGACGGCTTTGCGGAAGCGGTTCTCTTAGGCATCCCGGTTCGCATCACGGAAACCTCGACCGTGGATGTAAAACTCCAATTGGCCACCCACAGGGAGGTAGCCGAGGTAGTTGCCCAGGAGCCTATGGTCGAAACCGAAAGCGCGGCCCGCGGAGAGGTCATCCCCAGCTCCGAGATTAGCCAACTGCCGCTGGTCACGGGCAATTTTCAGCAGCTCCTCACGCTGACTCCCGGCACTACCGGCGCCATCAACAACTCTTCGGATCTGGGCCGCGGAGACGCCGTGTTCAGTGTCAATGGCCAGCGAACGCTTTCCAACAGCATCGTCCTCAATGGCGTCGACATCAGTTCCGTCGGAACCGGCTCCACGCCGAACCTCGCCGTGCCCGCCACGAATTCCCTGGAGGAGTTCATCGTCCAGACCAATCTCTACGACGCGGCTCAGGGGCGGAACGCCGGAAGCGTAGTTGCAGCCGTCACCAAATCGGGCTCGAACAGGTTCAACGGCAGCATCTACGAATTTCTGCGCAACACGTCGCTCGATGCCGGCGGGTTCTTTCTCAACCGGGCAGGCATCGCCCGCCCGCCCTATCATCGCAACGTGTTCGGCGGAGATCTGGGCGGACCGCTGTCGAAAAACCGCGCCTGGTTCTTCGTGTCGTACCAGGGAACGCGGGAAGTGAACGGCACTTCTCTTGAGAACTCGCTGGGAACGGCCTTCGTACCCGGCGACCTTTCCAATGACCGCTCCCTGACCGCCCTTACCGCTCTGGCCGCCAGCTACGGCGTTCCGGCTTGCGGCAACGCTCCCTCTCCTACCGGCTGCTTCAGCCCCACGGCGCAAGCGCTGCTGCAGGCGAAATTGCCGGACGGCCGCTTTGTCATCCCATCGGCGCCGCACCCCGTGCCGGTCCCCGCCGGCGGAACGCCGGCAGCGCCGGTGGCGGTTCCGGTGGTCGCGATTTCGCTCTTCCGCGAAGATCAGCTCAATGCCAATCTCGATGTCGCCTTGTCGCGCGCCAATCGTCTCTCGGTGAAATCCTTCGGCGCCGACAATCCTGAGACGCAGGGCCTTTACAATTCCTTCGGCACCGGCAATGCCCTCCCGGTCGCAGGCTTCGGATCCACGGGCAAATTCGACCAGCGAGTACTCGCCGCCGACGATACGCACGCTTTCAGCGGTTCGCTGCTCAACGACTTCCGGTTTGGCGTGTCCGCTATTCCCACCAACTCCGTGCCGCAGGAGCCGTTCACGGCGGCGCAAATCGGCATCAGTTCTCCCTTGGGACGGCAGTTTCCGGGCATGCCAGAGATTTCCGTTGCCAATTATTTCGACCTGGGCGCCTCTCCGTTCTCCGACAACCGTGCGGCGGAAATGGACTACACCGTCTCCGACACCCTGGCGTGGCACAAGGGGCGGCACACCCTGAAGCTGGGAGCCGAATACAAGCATCATGAAGTGGCAACCGACTTCAACCTCTACACGCGCGGCCAGATCTTTTTTCTCGGCCTCTCCGGCGACCCCTTCCGTGACTTCCTGGGTGGATTCTACGACCTGGGCGGCTTGAGCATCATCGGCTCGGGAGTGAATAATCGCGACGCCTTATCGTACGACTTGACGGGCTTTGCGGCCGATACCTGGAGAATTGGCGATCGCCTGACGCTCAACCTCGGACTCCGCTACGAATACTTCAGCCCTTTCACCGAAGCGCAGGGGCGTTACATCGGATTCGATCCGAGCCTCTTGAAAACCACCGCGATTGCGGGGTTGCCGCCCGGCGACAACGTCGCCATCACAGGCGGATTCGTCCAGGCCGCCAATGCGGCCTCGCCCGTCCCCGGTATTCCCGAGACGCGTTCTTCCATCGTTCCTCCCGATAAGAACAACTTTGCTCCGCGCCTCGGCATCGCGTGGCAACCATTCTCCGGCCGGAATCGCTTGGTTGTCGTGCGCGGCGGATACGGGGTTTACTATGACAAGCCCAACTCGCGGTATTTCAACTACCAGCTTCTCGCCTTCCCTTACTACCTGTTGGGACAGGGCGTCGCGACTCCCATCGCCGCGCCATTCGTCCAGGTTCCGCAGCCGAGCCAGTTTCCGCTGGCGGTGAATTCACCGGCATTATTCCCCTACGGCGGTCCGCCCGCGTTCCTCCCCGGCCCCACCGGAACCCTGCAACCGGTCTCCGCGTCAGGCATCTATCCCGACATCGGCGACTTTCGCACGCCTTACGTCCAGCAATACAGCTTGGGGATACAAAGCGAACTCGGGAACGACTGGGTGGCTGACGTGAGCTACGTCGGCTCCAGCGGACGCAAACTCCTCCGCCTTCGCGACGAGAACCAGCCCACCGCTCCCTCCGCCAGCGCCGTTGGGCTGCTGAGCCCCGGCTTGTCCAGCCTGGTCGTCGAGGGGTTCGGCTTCCACCTGGCCCAAATGTCCGGCAACTCCATCTACAATTCCCTTCAGGGCAGTCTGTCCCGGCGTCTGGCGAACGGCCTCCAGGGCCTCATATCTTATACCTATAGCCACTCGCTTGACGATTTTTCCGGCGACGCCAGCGGCACCAGCGATGTGAACGCGGTCCCGGGCAACCAGGCCACGCTCGACAATCGCGCAAGTTCCGACTTTGATCGCCGGCAGCGCTTCGTGCTTAGCGGCGTTTATAACCTTCCGAAACTGTACCGCGGCTCGTCCGGCCCGGCCGGGGATATCGCCAACGGTTGGACGCTCTCCACCATTGTCACAATACAGAGCGGTACGCCTTTTTCCGTTCTTACGAGTTCGACAGCATTTGTCAATGCGCGGGCTGACTGGAACCCGGCGCAACCAGATTGCGAACCGGCCGGAAGCGGCGGTGTGGAAAGCCGTTTGAACGCCTACTTTAACGTTTCCTGCTTTGCGCCAGCGACGGCGCCGGGCGACTTCGGAACCACCGGGCGGAACATTTTACGGGGGCCCGCCCAGAGCGATGTCGACCTTTCGGCAATCAAATCGTTTGCGCTCGCCGAGCGGACCAGGTTCGAGTTTCGCGCCGAGTTTTTCAACGCCCTGAATCGGCCCAGTTTCGCCAACCCGGTGAATTCGCTCGCCAGCGCCAACGTCGCGCAGATCGTCGCCACCTCGACTGGGCCGAGAGTGATTCAGCTTGCGGCGAAGGTCGATTTCTAATTGGGGTTCGGCTTCTTACTCTCACCCAGTGACCCCGGCGTCGTTAGGCGGGAACTGAAGTCGGAACGATATGTGGTGATATCGGCCGCCATTTAGGGTTATCGGCAGCGGCCGTTCTGCGCGCATCCACCAATAGGGCATGTGCTTCTGTGGGGACGGGCTTTCAGGCGCATCAATAACTCTGACCCGATCCCGTTCAGCATGAGGCCGGGGGGGGAAGCCAGGCTCTCCGGCTTTCTGCGTGATCGCATCCACGCACCCTACGTCGCGGCAGTGTTCTTTCTCGCGCCCCTGATGGGAATCGTCGTGCTGTTGACGACGCTGCGAACGGAAGGGGCAGCATTCGGTACAGTGCTGGTCGGGATCGGCTGACGCCAGCCACGTCCCGATGCTGGCCAGGTGCCCCCTATCCCTTGGCCGAACGCACCGCATACGCCAGGTTCAATGGCAACGTCCACCACAACTGGATCGGTGATTGCCAGAGTCGTCTGGCAACGCAGCGAAGGGAATAGAAGCGCTCATTGACGTAACGAAATCCCGCCAGCAGTTCGGCTACGGTCATCTGCTTTGGCTGGAAGACCACATCTATCCGGCCGTTGTACTTTCGCCAGTCCCTGGTCAGGATACGTCCTTCGACTTCGAGCCTTCGGAAAAGCGGCGTACCAGGATAGGGTGTCAGGATGTTGAAAGTCGCATTCTGTATGCCCGTCTCCTCAAGGAACTGAAGAGTACCTTTGAAGATCTCCGGAGTGTCATAGTCGAACCCAAAGACAATCCCGGCCTGAACGGCTATCCCGTGCGCATGGATCCGATCGACAATTCGGGAATAGTCTTCTACGCGGTTGAAGCCTTTGCGAACGCTATCCATACTCAATTGGGAGATCGACTCCAGGCCCAGAAATAGCTGCTTGCATCCGCTCCGGGCCGCTTCATCCAGAAGCTCATCATCTCTGCCCACGTGGATGCTGGCCTGGCTGCTCCACCACTTGCGATAAGGGGCGATCGCACGAAACAACTCCCTCGCATACTCCTTGTCCCCGGCGATGTTGTCGTCCCAGAATATGATCCTTTTCCCTTTGAAAGAGGCGTATTCCGCCGCAACCTCGGCGACGGGCCGCCTGCGTAATCCATGTCGGTACATCACGGCGATCGCGCAGAAATCGCAATGGTTCGAGCAACCCCTGGTCGCAAATAGGACCCCGCTGGTGTAGTCGTTCCGGTGATACATGGTCTTGCGCGCCATGGGACTGTCCTTCAATGACGGCGCATCGCACTGCCGGTACACTCGACGGAATGTCCCTGCTTGAAATCCAATGAGGAACTCTTCCCAGCAGCCTTCGGCTTCCCCGACGAAGATCACGTCGGCATGTCGACCCGCCTCTTCCGGAAGCAGCGTCACATGTGGTCCGCCCATCACCACAAGCACGCCCCGCGACTGGAACTGAGCCGCAAGGTCGTAGGCATGATACGCGCTGGGCGTATGGAAAGTAATACCAACGACGTCGGGTGGAATCGTCCAGTTGATCTCTTCGGCTTCTTCGTCAACGTGAGAGACCTGCCAGTCGGGCGGAACCCTGGCGGCCAGATACGGCATGGTGATCTGCTGGAAGTTCAGAAACCGCGATCTCCTCGCCTTTCGAATCTCGGCCGAAGACGCGGTAATCAAGAGAAGTCTTGGCATGGCTCCTGGTGTTCGATGCAACAGGCTGGCAGCACACACACAGGGATAACACATCTTGCTCTCCACAGCCGCATCTCCGTTCCCGGCGGGCTCCTCCTGCCATTCCGGGTGGTTGGTCGGCCATTCGGACAGTGGCCCGCAGAGGGCGAATTGCAATCGGCCTGTAGACGGCGTAAAACGGAATTGCCGCGAACTGCACTCATTCATGTAAGGCAGAAACGAGGCACTATGGAAGCTCCTGCAGTTCGATTTCGGAGAACGGCCTGGCGGATCCTTGCGACAACTGCTCTTATCAGCCTGTGCGTCGCAGTTTCCCTCCAGGCGGGACCATCGAAAAAACATTCGGGCCAGAACGCCGGCGCATTCTCCTATTACATGCTGGTGCTTTCCTACGCGCCCGACTTTTGTGCGGAACCAGGCGGAGACAAGGACCCTCGGGAATGCGGCGCCGGCCGGCAGATCGGATTTGTCGTCCACGGATTGTGGCCGCAGAGCGATACGGGCCCCGGCCCGGGGAATTGCGGATCGGCGAGCCCGGTCTCGCAAGACATCATCAGGGCCACTCTGTCCTACATTCCGACCGAATCTCTCATTCAGCACGAATGGACGGCGCATGGCACTTGCAGCGGGCTTGATGCCGCGTCCTATTTTGCATTGTTGCGCAAGGCACGAGATTCGGTTACGATTCCCGATGAACTGAACCGGCCCGCCCAGCAGGTCCGGTTCAGTCAGGCAGATATTCAGTCCAAGATGGCTAGCGCCAATCCGTCATTCACTGAGGACGCCTTCCGCGTGTCCTGTTATCGCGACAATGATCTGCAAGAGGTGAGAGTCTGCTTGAATAAGGATCTCTCACCGCGCGCCTGCACGGCCAGTGCGGGACATTGCAGTGCAAACACCGTCACCCTTCAGATGGTTCGCTAGCGGCACGCTTGCATGTGGACGGCGTTAAGATTCCCGTTAGCAGCAGGCCCCGGACTTCACGACCGCTGGCCGATCAAGAAATACCGAGAATTCGTGCCCCCCCTGTCTCGAGGCCCTTTTGGGCTTGATGATCGCGCACACGTGGTCGGCATCGGTGCCAGTCGACTGCCGAAATCGATCTCTCTCTAAGGTCCGACAGATTCGCGAAGGCGTTCGCGGCTTACTGCCGCAAATAGGTTCAGGGGCTTGTATTGTTGTCCACACGTCAAACTCAGCCAGGTCAGCCGGTTGCGGAGAAAACTAGAAAGGATCTGTCTGGGCCGTGATATACTCGAAACCTTCATTTTGAATTGAATGGCTCTGCAACTAGAGGGGGCAAGGTATGGGCGAGTCGATTGCCGTATTGGGCGGTGGTGTGGCCGGACTATCGGCGGCGCACGAACTGGCGGAGCGTGGTTTCGAAGTCCGTGTCTATGAGCGTAATTCCCTCTTCGGAGGCAAGGCCCGCAGTTTGCTCAAAGCCGGTTCCGGCACCGATGGCCGTAGCGATCTGCCTGGCGAGCACGGCTTCCGTTTCTTTCCCGGGTTCTACCGCCACGTTATCGACACGATGCGGCGCATCCCCTATGGCGCGGGCAGCGTCTTCGACAACCTGACTGCCGCGACCCGCATTTTGTTGGCTCGCGGCGGGAGGGAGGACACCTTCTGGGTCGCCCGTGTGCCGGATACCGTGGCTGATTTCCGGGTCTTCCTCGGCGAACTCTTCACCAACCTCGACATTCCAGCGGTGGAGACCGCCTATTTTGTCGAACGGATGCTGGTGATCGCCACGAGTTGCCAGAAGCGGCGCGAGGAGGAATACGAGAAAATTGCCTTCTGGGATTTCATCGGCGCTGCCGAACGGTCACCCGCTTACCAGAAGTATCTCGCAGAGGGACTCACCCGCTCGCTGGTCGCCATGCGTGCCCAGGAAAGCAGCACCCGGACAGTCGGCCCGATTCTATTGCAGCTTCTCTACCCGTTGGCCTTCCCCGGCGAGTCGTTTGACCGGCTCCTCACCGGCCCGACAAACGATGTGTGGATCTTCCCATGGATCGATTACCTCCGCAAACTCGGGGTCCAACTCCGCTTGGATGTGACTATCAAGCAGTTTCTAATGAGCGGCGGCCGTATCAGCGGCGTTGAGTTGGCTACCGCCGCGGGAACCGAGACCATCACCGCGGACTACTACGTGGCAGCCATGCCAGTGGAGGTAATGGCGTCGCTGGTCAGCAGCCAGATGAAGTCCGCGGCGCCCAGCATAGCCAATCTGGGCCAGCTCAAGGTGGAGTGGATGAACGGCATCCAGTTCTACCTGAATCGCGAAGAACCACTTTGCCGGGGCCATGTGATCTATCTCGATTCGCCATGGGCGCTGACCTCGATTTCCCAGCGCCAATTCTGGCGCACTGGTCTGGAAGCCAGCGGTAACGGCAACTGCCGCGATATTCTCTCGGTCGACGTTTCCGACTGGAATACGCCCGGCATTCTCTACGGCAAGCCGGCAACCCAATGCACGCCGGAAGAGATCCGCAACGAAGTCTTGCAGCAGGTCACCGAACACGTCTCACTGCCTCTGACGCCCGACGGTCTGCAGGTCGTCGACTGGTTCCTGGATCCCGATATACGCTTCCCGAATCCGTCCCAGGCGACGAACCTCGAACCGCTGCTCATCAATACGGTAGATTCGTTTCAGTACCGCCCGTCGGCCCAGACTGAAATCCCGAACCTCTTTCTGGCCTCGGACTATGTGCGCACTAATACCAACCTGGCCACGATGGAAGCGGCCAACGAAGCTGCACGCCGCGCCGTCAACGCCATTCTGGATTCTTCCCATTCCCCGGCTTCTAAAGCGGCGGTTTTCCAATTTGAAGACCCCGTCATGTTCCGCCCTGCGCAGGATCTGGATGCAGTGCTGTACTCGACCGGGCATCCACACGTGGGCACTACGCCGGGTGCAGAGAGTATCTGGGCTAGGCTCACGAGTCTCGCCCAACGTGCGCAGCCGGCAAACGGTTGACCCCGGCGCCGGCGTCCGGCGGTATTCGGAGTCGCGTAAACGCGGGTCGATGGCTGGATAGGTGGTGAGAACCGCCCAACGCCTGCGCATCGGGGATTAGGCTCGCGGGTCGCGTCCTTTGACGACGAGGACGACGTAGCCCGCAGGTGTTATAATCTTTTCGCTGCGAGCACAGAACCGGGTGCCAAGCGGGGGAACGTGGTCTGAGCTGGGATCCGCTTCCAGGGGTGAAAGGCGGTTATCCGTCAAAGGGGGCGCGATGAATTCTCGGTGCACAATAAGACACAACGCTTGCCGTGCGCTGTGGTGCCTGTTGGTTCCGGCAATAGCGCTGCCGCCCGCGTCCGGTCAGTCGAGCATTGATCCGCAGCAACTGCAGAAAAGCGGTATAGCCAGGATCGATCACTGGACGGGCTATGTCCTTCGCACGGGTGACGCCAAGAGTACAGTCTATGAGCTGGCAGCAGCTCAGTCCGAGCTGAGAGCCAGCTACGACCTTTTCCTGCAGCGGCAAGATCTTGCCTCCGCGTCGCTGAGCGCCATCAAGATGGCTGACATACAGCGGCTGGTGAACCAATGGCGGCAGGCTGTGCCGATTTACCTGGCTGCGATTGACCTCGCCCGAGGTGCCAACCGCACGGATTATCAAACCAAAGCGCTGGCACGTCTGGCGTATTCCGATTTGCAGCTCGGCAATGCAAGCGCCGCCGAGGACCATATCCGTGAAGCCGTGCGGCTGGGAGCGAATTGCGGCAACAAGGTCTTTTACTTCGAGGCCCTCGACATTGCTGGCGAGATCGAAGTCAAGCGTGGCAATCTGGCCGCCGCCGGCGAGTACCTGGACCGCGCTTTGGCTATGAGTGGCCAGATCGACGACAAGCGGCAACTCTATGCAGGTTATAGCGACCGCGGCGATATCTACGGCGAGATTGCCAAGAAGTGCGACTATCAGCACAATTTCGACGTCTGCTATGAGTCGCTGGAACTCGCACGAGCGGACTACCAGAAAGCACTGGCCCTCACCCAGGAACTGGGCTATGAGTACGGTTCCAACTTGTTCCGCGGCTTTCTAAGAGAGTTGGACGTTCGGAAGGCATTGATCCAGGGTTTGCAGCGCGGCGATAAGACGGTGACGGAGGCCAAGCTCTTCAGTCCACAAAAGGCGAAGGACGTGCTGGTGACGGAGCACTTCACATCCGGTGCCATGGACCCTGCAACTCTTGCGCCTCTCGAAAGTGCGGTCAAGGAACTGCGGGATTGGCAAGCTCGCCAGCAACAACTGGGCTTGGTCGTGCAGGACCTCAATCCTTCGGACTTGTGTCTCCAGGGCCAACTCGCGGAGATGAAAGGTGACAGTGACGCTGCCCTGGCGGCATTTCTGCAGGCCGATGACCTGCTGGAAAAGGACCGCCGGAGACTTCGCGACGAACAGGCGCGAGGCGCGTTCCTGGAAGACAAACTCGCCTGCTATTACAGCCCTGCGTTGCTGTTGCTGGACCATAAGCGGTATCCGGAAGCCTTCGCGCTTTTCGAGCGCTCCCGTTCGCGGGCCATGGCTGACCTGCTCGCCAGCCGGCTGGTGACCTTGGGAACGGCGCCGGAGCGGACGCTCTTTTCGCAACTGGAAACAGCGAGAATCAACATCGCCGCGCAGCAGGAGAAGCTCTTCGACCTGACCAGCAGTAAGACCCGCGACCAAAACACGCAACAGATCGTGCAACTCGAGAGTCAAATCACTGCCCAGCAGCAGCAGTACGACCAGCTCGAAAGCCGCATCGCGAAAGAGGCGCCCAAGCTGAAGGAACTCACGGCTTCAGTGCCGGTTACGCTTGCGAGCGTGCAACGCTCGGCAGCTGAGGGGGGTTGGGACGTTCTCTATTACGTGGTCTTGGAACATGCTCTGATCCTATGGCATATCAACGGCAGCGAAATCCAGGTTAAGAATGTATTTCTGCCCCACAGCCAGCTCATCAAGAAGACAACCACCCTGCATTACAGCCTCCTGGCCCGAAGAGACGCTCCCGACGCCAAATTCGACGAAGACACTTCACGCCAGTTGTTTCTCTATCTCATCCAGCCGGTGCTCTCGTCCATAAAGAGTCATCACCTCATCATCGTTCCGCAAGAAGAGCTGTACTCGATACCGTTCCAGGCAATGCAAAATCCGGAGACTGGCAAGTATCTGGGCGAGAGCTTCGCGATTTCCTATGCGCCCAGTGCCACGGTGCTTGCAACACTCGAGAATAAATCGCCTCTGAAGAGCGGCCGGCTGTTGGCCGTGGCCGACCCAGAGATCCACGATGCTCGGGAAGAGGTGGACGCCATCGGAGAGCTCTATCCCGGCCGAAGCAAAGTTGTGGCGCAAGAGCCTGCGAGCAAGGCAGACATAAAGAACTGGGTCGGCGGCTACAACGTGGTCCATCTTTCGGTCCATGGGAAGTTCAATGCCAGCGATCCCTTGCTCTCGTATCTTCAGTTCAAGGAGGCTCCGCCGGACAATGGGCGCCTGACTGCAGCGGAGATGTTCGGCTTGCCCCTGCAGAAAAACAGCCTGGTGGTCTTGAGTGCCTGTGAAACCGGACGCGTCGAGGCCACCCACGCCAACGAAGTCCTGGGGATGGTGCGCTCTCTGCTCTATGCAGGGGCGGGAAATCTGGTGCTCTCGTCGTGGGAGGTGAATGCCGAGTCGACGAAGCTGTGGATGGAAACCTTCTACAAACAGGGACAAACCAACCCCCCTGCGGAAGCGGCAAGACTGGCTCTGGTTGCGGTAAAATCCCGTCCGGAGCACAGTCATCCCTTCTTCTGGGCACCATTTGTGATGACCGGAAAATAGAATGGCCGAGCTCTGGAACGACTTCACGGCGAAGCTGGGTAACCTGGCAGGAAAATGGCCGGCATATGCCGCTTTCGGCTCCTTCCTACTCTACCTGCTCGGCTATCTGACCCTTCGCCTCCAACTCACTACCTACGGCGTGGCAACCAACCTCGACATCTTCGACGAAAAATATTTGTTCGCCGGCTGCCGCTTTCTGGTGTACCTCGCCTCCTCTGTGCCCAACATATTGGTCATCGTTTTGGTGCTGGCTGCTGTCGGTTATGTGCCTTACAAACTGGTGCCCGCATCCGTCAAGGACCGTCTGAAACGCTGGACCTCAGACTGGTGCGCAAAGCCAGTTCGTTTGCCGCTGCTGGGAGTGGTCTTGGGAGAAGCGTTGATCCAGTTCGCTCTGCGAAGGTGCTTCGCTTTCGGCAATGTACTTCTGAGTAAACGGTTGCCGGATGAATGGCTCAGCTCCGTCCTGCTGGCTGGCGATGGAGTGCTTTCGCTCTATTTCAGCGGCTTAGTTGCGGGCACGCTGCTTACTGCTTCGATTTTTCTTTATGTGCAGCGCCGTGGCATAGCAACAACCTCCGCATCGCAGCTCTTTATGGCCGTACTTCTTTTTCTGGTCGCGGTAGAGGTCCTGCTGTTACCCGTTAACTACGGCGTCCTGGTTTCCACGCGCCAACTTCCGCGAGTGGCTGAACTCAATGGGGACCAGAAGGCTCCGGAAGGGCAACGCGATTGGCTGGTATGGGACAGCAAAGATGCGGTTACCTACTTCGTCCGTGATTCCAATGACCAGCGAATGCTCATTACCATACCGAGAAAAGACGCTCGCATCAGGATCGTGGCTTACGACAATATATTTTCCGTGCTCTTCGATACGAACTATTCCGGTGCTAATCTCTCACCCCAGGCAGGAAAGCCATGAATAAACGGATCACCTGCGTTCTCTTACTGGCGTTCACGGTGAGTGACGTCCAAGGGCAGTCTCAAACAAAGACAACGGCTCGTGCCGCCGTGAAGCAGCCGGCATCCACCAGTTTCACTGAGAAGCTGCTGAAGTTCTTTGGGATTTCCGATAGTCCGAGCACGCTCAAAGGCCCGGATGAAATTACCAGCGGTGACCTCTGGCTGGCGGATTTGGATTCCGGAAGCACTCGCGCCTTGACCTCCGGCGCCGGCTACCGCTCTCCTGTTTTCTTGGCGGGAACGACTGATGTTCTCGCGCTGCGGGGGAGTGATGTAATGCAGATTCCATCCGGAGGGAAAGAAGGCAGGAAGCTTTGCTCCGTTAGCGCGATCACTAAGCTGCTGGCGTTCAGGTCGGAGGATCCGCGAACGGTCCTCATCCTCTTGCGGGGTGACGCTGCTGGCCGTCCTCGGGTGGGCTTGCTCGCCTTAGGTACGGGAGCGGTCACGGTTGTGCCATACGACCTCACCTCAAGCCAAGACCTGCAAGTCGTGGAAAACTTACAAGGATGGTCCCGCACATACGGCGACAAAGCTGTTTATGTGAAGGAGCAGACTAAGCAGGCGCTTTCCGGAACTGTCGCGTGGAGCGATGTCTTTCTCAAGGCGGGCAGCCGGCAGCCGGTGGATATCAGCCAGTGTAATGGCGTGAATTGCGGCCAGCCGTCACTCTCGGAGGATGGACGGGTGATCGTGTTTGTAAAGGCCAAAGAAGAATGAAGGTATGGCACCATGGCCAGTCGCTTTCTCGAAGTGGGCGTTGTTTCGGGTTATCGGTAAGCGGTCTTCTCCCATGACGGCGGACTCCCCTACAACCGTTTCTGTATCTGGCTCTTTTTAGTCCAAGTCCGGTATGAACTAGACTATTGGGATTTGGCGCCAAGGAGGGAACGGGCACGGGCTGCAAGATATGTGGGAAGCAGCGCCAGATTCTGCCAAGCACCATTACGAAGCTACCGCCGACGCCGTCAATCGGATGCGGGTGGCTCAGGGGGAGTTCCCTCTGACGAACTTGCGTCGCCGTACGGTCCCTGGACGCCGGAAGTGACCGCCGCAGGCCAGCGTCACCCTGTACTCGACCCCTGCAGTGGTCGCGATGCGTGAGCCCGCGTTCACGGCGCGGCGGCACGAGTTCCGCGAGAGCGATATCGCGCCTTATCGCCACCTGTTTCTGCGTGCTCTGTTCGGCTGGATCCGCGTCAGCGTCGGGCCTCAGCGTCCGACTTGCCCGCGCATCGATTATTCCTTCAGCCCCGCCAGCGCCCTTATCGCCTCCGCATACCCAGGCCGCAACTCAATCGCTTTCCGATACGCAGCCGCAGCTTTGTCTTTCCGGCCGATCTTCTGCCAGGCCTCCCCAAGACTTAAGTAATTCTCCGCGGTCGGGTTCTTCCGAACCCCGGCCTCCATATCCGCCATCGCCTTGTCCACGTCAGCGGCCGGGCCCGGAGTTTTCAGGTTACCCAAGTTAAGCCCATTCACCATTACGGTGGTTTGGCCCATCATTCCGGTAATCATCGGCGTGAGATCTGCGACGTTCCCCGGTGCGTTTCCCAAGTTCACTCCGTTCACCATGAACGTAACCTTCCGGTCGATGATGCCCTGAATCAGTTGCTGCATCAACGCGGACGATTTCTCTTCCTGTCGCGGAAGCAACTCCACGCGCACATCGTCGCCCTCTACAATCACGACGCCCAGCGGAACCGTCTTCGCACCCACCCCTCCCACGAAGCCCGCCATCGCCCCCGCGCTACCTAGTCCGAACTGAACAGCGGCAAACGGAACCACCTCTGTATCGCCCGCGCGAATCGGTTCTCCAACAACGCTGCTGACCTTCAGTTCCGAAATCATTTTGTCGAAATCGGCCAGTGGTTTCGCCAGCGGTTGGGCGATTCCCGAAGCTGCCCACCACGCGACACATGCTGCCGCGGAAATAGATTTGCATATGGTAGTCATCGTGGTCTCCTCACTTGGCGGGCGGGGTCCCCGCGCTGATGAATCGCGTCTTCGTCTTCGTCACCGCAACGAAGCCCAACGGCCGGACTTCACCGCTCATCAGAAATCCATCGATGCCCGGCGCACCCGACGCAGGCCCTGCCACACCCGCGCCGGCAAAGTTGACATCAACCATAAGAATCGGAATCAACGTCACCGACCCCACCTTGATAGCCTCACCCACTACGGTCTTGACATGAAGTCCATTGCTCAACCGTTGCGAGAGTTCGTCCGCCAGTTCACTGGCCGCCTGCGCCACCGCCGGGGCGGGAACCTTCTCAACCGGCTTCTGCGCCACGGCCAGATTTCCGCAGATGAGTTGCAACCCCACCAGCAAAACCACCTTTCGTCTCACGAAATACCTCCTGAACTTGGAATCCGATGCAGACGACTGCACGTTAACACGAGGCAAGTCCATCCAAGAGGCGGACGGCTTGAAAACGCCATGGTGTTGGTTTTCGCTTCCGTGCGCGACCCTTCGGTCGATGGCCACGGGGATTTCGGGAAGCTGGGACCGGGCGTTAAGACCTGATATCGGTAGTCGCTCCCGGCCTTGCGCCTGTTTCCGAATGGCGCGTGACTCGCCCGGAACCATCAATCGCGAGCGGAAAATGTTCGTAAACGCTGCGCGACAAGGGAGGGTCATCCAAAGATCATTCGGTCGCGGGGCTACTTTGGCGGTTTGCCTCTCTTGACGGTAAGTAACCGGTCCATTTACACTCGCCCTATGCCACGAAAAGTCATCCTGGGATTCGGAATCAGCCTTGACGGTTATATCGCGCGGCGAAACGGCGACCTCGATTTTCTGGTCATCGACAAAGAAGGTGAATCCGTGATGGCGGACTTTTTCGCCAAGATCGATACCACGATCATGGGCCGGAAGACGGCCTCTGGTTGGGTGAAAATGCGCGAGCGTGGAGAGATGCCCGAAACGCCGGGCATGGCCAACTACGTAGTTTCCCGGCGATGGAAGCCGGGCAAACGCGAGGGATTCGAAGTGGTGAACGGATCTCTGACAACCTTTGTGAGAAAACTAAAACGCCGCCGGGGGAAAGACATCTATCTGGGCGGTGGGGGCGAATTGGCCCGCAGTTTCCTGCAAGAGGATTTGGTGGACGAACTCTTCATCGGCCTTGGTCCCATACTGTTAGGCGATGGCATCCCCGGCTTCCCGGGCAAGTTCCCGCAGCGCGATTTCAGGCTGACCGAATGCAAGTCCTACTCGAACGGATCGGTCGGGTTGCGCTATGAACGGAAGGGGACTAAGAACCGATAATTGGGCGCGGGTGGGTGAAGAGCGATTTCCTTTTTGCGCGAATCGGGCAAGTATTCCTTCGTTTTGCACGTGTCGATTCGACCTGTGTGGGCGGACGCCACCGGATAGCTCCCGCAGAAGGCGTAGTGGCGATCAGGGGCGCTCGCATCGCGATCCGCTCGCACGACCAAGCGCAGAAACGCTACGATTGGTTCATCCGGCGAAGCAGAGAGCGTTCCCGTCCGGGTCCGAGACGATGAACGAGGATTGGCCCCACGGCTCTTTCTTTAGTCGGTGAACGAAACCGGAGCAACTTGCCACCGGCGCGCTCGACTTCGTCGACAGCCGCGTCGATGTCGCCGGGTGAAACAAGACGGAAGCCGAAGTGCGCGATGCCGTGTGACTCGCCGGCGCCCGATTCCTGCTCGTCGAAAGGCCGAGTCAAGTACCTTACCGGACTGAGCGCCGGGAGAACGCGGAGGCTGCGTGAAAATTGGATCACTTTTGCCCCGACTCACAAGATCTTCATGGACTGCAACGACCGGCCCGTGATCTCGAGTCCTACCGATGCGATCTGGCATCGGGTCGTCTGTATCCCCTTTGACGTCGTCATCCCGGATGGGGAGATCGACCCTGACTTTCCGAGCAAACTAGAAGCGGAATTGTCGGCTATCCTGGCGTGGATTGTCGAGAGCGCCCGCAACTACTACCGTGATGGCCTCGGATGCCGGCCACCTGAAGTGCAGGCGTCAACTGCCGACTATCGCCAGAGCTCGGATCGATTGAAAGAGTTCTTCGAAGATTGTTGTCATTTGAACCAGTTTGCCTGGGTCAGCTCCGAGCGGCTGGGGCGACAGGCGGCCGAGCAGCCTCACGTGGAGAGCGATTGGCATTGGCCTACGCCACACTGTCGGGCGGAGTGCCGCCTCCCGGCGTATCCTGGTTGCCGGATCCACCGGTTCTCCAAGCATCCCGAAGGCGCGGCCGGAAGATGTGCAACGGAACCAGGGGAGCCCGGAATAGTGGAAAAAAACCGGAGCCGAGGGGGCGCGGAAGCCCCCACCTTTGGTCTATGAGACCTCTGAAAATTCATATCCCGACGCGTGCAACGAACGCCTGGAAACGGGGATCGCCGCGCACGGGGTCGAACTCGGGATGCACGCGCAACAGAAGCAGTGCGCCGCTCCGTTCGGAAAAAGCTTTTTCGAGCCACGGCATCATTCCATCCGCATCGCCGAGAGCGGCGTAGGTCGAAGCCACTATCAATTCGAGGCCATGCTCCTCGCGGGCCCTTTGAACGAGCTTCCGGAGCACTGCGCGCGCATCCGCCTGACGGCCCGCCGAAGCATTGGCGTACGCCAGCGCATGGAGCCGGAATGCATCGAACGCCGACGCGTCCGGACCCAGAACGGCCGTTGCGTCCTCGAAGCGGCGCTGTCCGATATACGCCCAGGACAACCAACTCCGAACCTGCGGGAACGACGGATCGATTTCGAGCGCCCGCTTGCCCGTGACTACCGCGTCTTGAAGCCGGCCGGTGAAGACGTCCATCTCGACCGTATCCGCCATGATGATCGCCGACCCGGGGTCCAGCGCCTGCGCGCTCTTCAATTCCTGAATGCCGTCGTCGGGATGGCCAGTCACCAGAAGATTGGCCGCACGCCATTGATGTGCCGTCGCATAACTCTGGTTCAGGCTGAGGGCTCGCAGATACTCTTTCTCCGCGTCGGCACACTTCCAGTCGTAATGCATCAGGATGAATGCCAGAGCCGTGTGCACCTCAGCCAGATCGGCGTCCAGCGCGATTGACTTCAGCGCCGCCGCCCGGGCCTTCTCCATCGCTTCGGCCCGCGGCAGCGCTTGGTTCGGATTGGACCCGAGCAGGGCGTAGGCGTCGGCCAGACCCGCATATGCCAACGCGTAATTCGGATCGATGCGCGCGGCAAGCTCGAACTCCGTGATAGCCCTACCGTATGCCTCGGGCGTACGTCGGCTCCACAAGTACCGCCCGCGGAGATACGCCTGCCAGGCTTCGGAGTTCCCGGTGTAACGCCTCGCCAGGCGTTCGCGCTCCGGGACGGTTAAATCCGGTGCCAGTCCGTCGGCCACCTGCCCTGCGATGGCATCCTCCAGAGTAAACAAATCGCTGTAAGGCTGATCGAACTTTCCTCTCCACAGTGACGCGCCATCGGAGACCCGCAGCAACTGCACTGTGACACGAACCCGATTGCCATCGCGCTGAATATTTCCTTCCAGGACCGCATCTACACCCAACTCCCTACCTGCGGCCAAAGGGTCCGCGGCGCCGCCATCCGAGAATCTCCGCACCGCGCTGGTCGGCCGCACAGCAAGCGCCGACAGCATCCCCAGCCGGTTGATCAGTACGTCGGCGAGCCCAAGGCCCAGATGCGGCGGTTGCTCGCCGATCGAAAGAAACGGGAGAACCGCCAGAGTACGGATGCGCGGCTTGGGACGCTCCCATCGCGCGGCGAATACCACTGCAACCGCAGCCAGCAACAGCGCCGACGCCACAACCCGCCATCGAGGAAAGCCCGAACGCACAGGCGCTGCCACTGCGGCCTGGGCGGCCGGGGGCACGGAGACTTTAATCGAAAGTCGATACCCACGCTTGGGTACCGTTTCGATCCACTCCGGATGCTGCAGCGCTTTCCGCAGCGTCAAGATATTCTGCGCCAGGATGCCTTCCTCGACGAAGGTGCCAGGCCAGACAGTTTCGAGCAACTCCTCTTTCGACACCACCTTGGGCTGGTTGCGCACCAGCACAATCAGCGTATCCAGCGCTTTTGGAGTCAGCCCAACGGTGCGGCCATCCAGAAGCAGGATGCGCTCACGGGTGTCCAGGCGATAAGGTCCGAACTCGTAAATCGGTGATGCTTCGATTTGAGAACCCTTTGATCCGCTCTTCATGGAGATTTGATCGGAATTTGGGCCCAGCTACAAGATTTCCGTTCCGGGAAACTGCAAGCTCTGTCGATAGGCAGTTCCCGGTGCGTCCGTCATTCTATCATCGGCGCGCTCCGGGGCACAGGAGGAGAGGAAAAGATTATGCCGCACTTCGGCAAGCGAGCGATCCGTTTAGTTCACCACATATGGCCGATCTTGATAACGCTGGGCTTGGCTGCGATGTGTGCCTCGCCGGCTGGAGCGTCCAGCTTGTTTGGCGCCAGGGCAACCGCAGGCGCAAATTGCGGGTGCTCGGGTTCCAACACGCAGGTGGTCACAGACCCGACATCTGCAAGTGCATCGGCAAATTTCTCCGGATATTACGGCGAGATAGTGGGATGTGTTGACCCAACCGACCCCAACTATGGCGCTCTTGACTATGCGGAGGGTATGTCGGCAGCCAATCTCGCAACGGGATTGCTCCAGGCCTCTGCTTTAGGGGGCGACTCTGTAAGCGGCATTATCATTGGCGGTGGTGGCAGCGCAATGGCTCAATTCACCGATACGCTCAATATAATTCCCATCGGCGCGGGAATCCTCATACCTGGCACCGCCGTCCTCACCCTCACCTTAGACGACAGTGACGTAGGGGTAGTTTCCAACACTGTAGGCAACCTAAGCTACATCCAAGGCACGATCAACGCAGTACAAGACGGGATCAACCTGACGCCTGTGGTTGGTATGTGTACCGTTGGCGGCCTCGGCCCTAATCCACCGGTAGGGCCTGAGGCAGAGCAGTGCCAGTTCGCGCTGCAGATGGGCCTTCCGATTGATGCTTCGGACTCGATGTTCTCGTTTACTATGCTTCTGAACGTTGGCTCAGCCAATGGCTATGCTGACGCATTTAATACGGCCCAGGCTGGCGTGGTCCTGCCCGCTGGAGACACGTTTACCTCCGCCTCCGGCGTCTTTTTGACGCAACAGGGAGAGTCAACGCCCGAGCCGGCATCCGTCGTCCTGTTGGGCCTGGGCATGACGGCATTGCTTTGGATCAAGAAACGCAAGGACGCTGTCGGTGCCTCCGCGCGTGGGAGCGCGCCCCCTAGTATAGTGTCTCATAGATAGCTTTACCTTTAGGTGGTCTTGGTTCATACTATAGGAGCGATGCCCCGTGCTCCCGCTGCTGCGCTGGTTGTCACCGCTGAAGAACGCGGCGAACTGGTGCA
>JBAVYH010000160.1:0-38021 GCA_049698695.1 Bryobacteraceae bacterium
GAAAATCGTGCACCTCGTCGGGGAATACCAACTCTTCCACTTCCACGTGCTGCCGGCGCAGGGCATCCGCCAATCTCACCGTCTGGTTGAAATGCACGTTGCGGTCGTCGTCGCCTTGAATCAGGAGTACCGGCGAGCGCCAGGTGGTGAGGAACGCCATCGGCGACGATTCGAACGCCAGTTGGTAGTCGGGCGCGGTCACCGGAATTCCCAGCTCGGCCGCCCAGTCGTGCACCCCGTGCAGATCCACGCCGGCGCGGAACAGATCGGAGGCGCGCGCCAGTGCCATCGCGGTGAGGTAGCCGCCGTAAGATCCGCCCCAGGCGCCGATGCGGTCCGGATCGACCTCGGAGCGCGTTCGCAGGTAAACGCCGGCGCCCTGCACGTCGTTATACTCGCTCGCGCCGGAAGGTCCATAGCGCAGCGCTTCGCGAAAATCCAGGCCATAACCGATGCCGCTGCGGTAATTCACCGACAGCACCACGAAACCGCTGTTGGCAAGATATTGGTTCATCGCGTAGGCGTTCGCGTAGTAATACATGTAGTGCCAGCCCAGCAGCATCTGGCGCTGCGAGCCGCCATGGAAGAAGACCACCGCGGGCGCGCGGCTGCCCGGTTTCCGGTTCGGCGGCAGAAAGAGCTGTCCGTGGATGGCGAGACCGTCGGCGCTGGAAAAAATCACTTGTTGCGGCGTCACCATCCGGTCAAGCGGAAAATCGGCGGGGATGGATTCGGGATGCAGGTCGCGCACTTCGCCTCCGAGCCGGATGGCGGCGTGCGCGGGGTGCTCGGCATCGGAGCGCAGAAAAGCCAATGCGCCATCGGCAGCCGGCGCCGGCGCCCATTCGATGCCTTCTCCCTGGGTGACCGGCTCCGGCGTGCCGCCCGAAACCGTGACCTTCCAGAGATGGCGGCGGTCGATATCGCCCTGGTTGGAGTTGAAGAAAACTTCGCGGCCGTCCGGCGCCAGGGCGACCTCCTCGACTTCGAACGCTCCGGGCGTGAGCAACAGCGGATCGCCGCCGGCGGCGGGAATCGAGTAAAGGTGCGTCCAGCCATCGGCTTCCCAGGGAAAAACCAACCGTGAGCCGGCCCAAAGAATCTGGCCGACGGCGGTGACCTCACGGAAAACGCTGCCTGGTCCCTGGCGGGAGCGGAAGATCTCGCGGCCTTCGCCGGTTTCGGCGGCGGCGACGCGGATGGACCAGGGTTCGCCGGCGCGCCGGGCCTCGCGCGGGGAGCGTACGCCCGAAGAAGGAATTCGAATGAAGGCGACGCTGCGGCCGTCGGGCGACCAGGCGGGTTGGATGTCGCGATCGGTGCTCGGGTCGAGGTAGCGCAAGGTCGCCGATTCGACATCGTAGACGCCGATGAAGCCGTGGTCGCCGCGGTCGCTCTCGAACGCGATGCGCGCTCCATCGGGCGACCAGACCGGGTCTGCGCACTCGCCGCGCGTCTTGAGAGCAGCCCCCGGCCCGCTGCCATCGGCCGGCGCCAGCCAGAGCTGGCCCTTATGAATCGACGCCATGCGGGCGCCGCGCGGCGCCACGGCGGGCGAATCGCCTTCGCCGATCTTGCGTGGCGCGCCGCCCGCCAGGCTCACCAGCCAAACGTCCTGTTCGGTGCCCTTCGGATTGAGCGTGGGGTTAGGGTACTCTCCGGCACGGTTCGTCCCATCCAGCCGGGCGTACGCGATGGCCTCGCCGTCCGGCGTCCAGACGAGGCCGGACAGCTCATAGCCGTCATCCTGTGTGTAGTCCGTGATTTGGCGCGCCTGGTAGCGCGGCGCTTCGGCCACCCAGATGTTGCGTACGCCGCGTGCGTTTTCCACCCAGGCGAATTTGCCGCCGGTGGGGGAAGCGGTGACCTCGCTCGGGAAGGCGGCGCTCAGGACGCGGTCGAGCGTGAAGGGCGGCTGCGCGGCAGCGCAACCAGCCAGCAGCAGAACGGCAATCATTCGCATGTTGTTAATATTACTCGCAGCAACCACGCTAAGAACAAACGCCAAGCCGAAGCACGCCCTCCACGGCGCTGGCTCAAAAGGGCCATATGGTTGCAGCGTAACCTTGGCAGGGTGTCGCGTCGCCATCTCAAGCAGCGAAAAAGGACGAGTGTTATCTTTGTGTTTCTGTCACATGCCGGGCATGCCCGGCTCCCACAATTAGGCTGGCGGACTGGTGAGAGGGTGTACTTGATATGATGACGAAGCGTGCCTCCCTGGGCCGCAAAAGGGCTGAGAGCGTTCGATGAGTGAATCCACCTCCTCCGCGCCGGCGATTGGCGTTCCTCCGCGGCAACCGGAAGAACCTCCGAAGCGGCCTCGCTCCGGCAAGGGCTGGCTTTGGCTGCTGGTGCTGCTGGTGGCAGCGGCGGTGGCTTATTATTACTGGTCCAAATCGAGCGCAGGCGGCAAGCCGGGCACGGAGAACGCGGCTCCCACAGCCGGGGGCAGAGGCGGCCGGGGTGGTGCCATCACCCGGGTAGTCGCCGCGCGCGCCAAGAAGGGCGACATTCCCGTTTATGTGGAGGCGCTCGGTAACGTCATCCCGCTCAATACGGTCACCATCAAGAGCCGTGTGGACGGCCAGTTGATGGAGGTCAAGTATCAGGAAGGCGACATCGTGCAGCAGGGCGCGCCGCTGGTGGAGATCGACACCCGGCCCTACCAGGCTGCGCTGGTGCAGGCCGAGGGCGCACTGTTGCGCGACCAGGCGCTGCTAGCCAACGCCAATGTGGATCTGAGCCGTTACGCGGGATTGGTGAAGCAGAACGCCATTCCCGAGCAACAGTATGCCACCCAGAAGGCGCTGGTGGCGCAGTACGAGGGGGTAGTCAAAAACGACCAGGGCCAGATTGATGCGGCCAAGCTCAACCTGGTTTATTGCCATATCGCGTCGCCCATCACCGGGCGCGTCGGCTTGCGCCTGGTGGACCCCGGTAATATCGTGCACGCCGCGGATACCACGGGCCTGCTGGTGATCACCCAGGTTCAGCCGATCAGCGTCGTTTTCACGATCACCGAGGACAAGTTGCAAGCCGTGCTGAGCCGCTACCGCGCCGGCCAGAAGCTGCCGGTGGAAGCTTGGCAACACGACGCCGGGACGTTCAGCGACCCGCACATGAAGATCGCTACCGGCGCGCTGGCTACCACGGATAACGAGATCGACCAGACCACCGGCACACTGCGCATGCGAGCGATCTATCCCAACGCGAACAACGCTCTGTTTCCCAACCAGTTCGTGAACGTGCGGCTGCTGTTGGAACAGAAGCACGGCGTAGTGCTGATTCCCAACGGTGCGGTACAAATTACGACTGAAAAGAAATATGTATACCTGGTAAAGCCGGATTCGACAGTGACTGTGCGCAACATCACGACCGGCACGACCGATAACGAAAACACTGAGGTAGTGTCGGGCCTTGACGCCGGCGACGAAGTGGTGACGCAAGGCGTCGACAAGCTGAACGAAGGCAGTAAGGTGATCGCCACCGTCGCCGGCGAGCAGCCGGCGGCCGGACGCGGCGGCCAGGGCGGCACGGGAAAGGCTGGCGGAGGCAAGGCGCGGTGAATCCGTCCCGGACATTTATTCTTCGTCCGGTCGCAACTTCGCTGCTGATGGTGGCCATTCTGCTTGCGGGTGCGGTCGCCTACAAACAGTTGCCGGTATCGGCGCTCCCCGAAGTGGACTACCCCACCATTCAGGTGGTGACTTTTTACCCCGGCGCCAGTCCGGACGTGATGGCCTCGTCGGTCACCGCGCCGCTCGAACGCCAGTTCGGCCAAGTTCCCGGCTTGCAGCAGATGACTTCGACCAGCTCCAATGGCAGCTCGATCATCACCCTGCAATTCAACCTCAGCCTGAACATCGACGTGGCCGAGCAGGAGGTGCAGCAATCCATCAACGCCTCCGGCACCTTCCTGCCCGCCGACCTTCCCACGCCCCCGATTTACAGCAAGACCAACCCGGCCGACGCTCCCATCCTGACGCTGGCGCTGACCTCCGACGAGCTGCCGCTGACCAAGGTGGAGGACCTGGCGGACACGCGGTTGTCGCCCAAGATTTCGCAACTGGCCGGAGTGGGCCTGGTGAGCATCAGCGGCGGCCAGAAGCCGGCAGTGCGCATTCAGGCCAATCCCACCCAGATGGCATCCTACGGCATGAACCTGGAGGACCTGCGCAGCGCCATCCTGGCCGCCAACGTCAACCTCGCCAAAGGAAATTTCGACGGGCCGCACCAGTCTTACCAGATCGGCGCCAACGACCAGTTGCTTTCGAGCGCCGACTATAAGCCGCTGGTCATCGCCTACCGCAACAACGCACCCATCACGCTCTCGGATGTCGCGGCCGTGAAAGACGAGGCGGAAAACCTGCACCAGGCGGCGTGGATGAACTCGACGCCGGCGGTGATCATGAACATCCAGCGGCAGCCGGGCGCCAACATCATCGCGGTGGTGGACCGCATCAAGAAGCTGCTGCCGCAGCTCACCGCCACGCTGCCCACGTCGGTCAACGTGCAGATCCTGACGGACCGCACCAACACCATCCGCGCCTCCGTCGAGGACGTGCAACTGGAGCTGATGCTGACGGTGGCACTGGTGGTGATGGTGATCTTCCTGTTTCTGCGCAATCTGGCCGCCACCGTGATCCCCAGCATTGCGGTGCCGCTTTCCCTGGTGGGCACGTTCGGCGTGATGTACCTGCTGGGATACAGCCTCAACAACCTGACCCTGATGGCGCTCACCATTTCCACCGGTTTCGTGGTGGACGATGCGATCGTGATGATCGAGAATATCTCGCGCTACATCGAGGAGGGCGAGAGCCCGCTCCAGGCCGCGTTACGCGGCTCCGCGCAGATCGGCTTCACCATCGTATCGCTGACCATCTCGCTGATCGCGGTGCTGATTCCGCTGCTGTTCATGGGCGACATCGTGGGCCGCCTGTTTCGCGAGTTCGCCGTCACGCTGGCGGTGACTATCCTGGTTTCGGCGGTGGTGTCTCTTACCCTCACGCCGATGATGTGCTCCAAACTGCTGAAGCACGCTCCCGAGGCGAAGCAGGGATGGTTCTACCGAAAATCCGAGCACGCCTTTAACTCGGTGATCGCCTTCTATGGAAGGACCCTGCAATTCGTGCTGCGGTTCCAGACCATTACGCTGCTGGTCGCCATCGCCACCCTGGCGATCACCGTGGTGCAGTTCATCTATATCCCGAAGGGCTTTTTCCCGATCCAGGATACGGGCGTGATCCAAGGGGTTTCCGAAGCCGGGCAAACGGTTTCGTTTAGCGAGATGTCGCGGCTCCAGCGTTCGCTCACCAGCGTGATTCTGAAGGACCCGGCGGTGGACAGCCTGTCCTCGTTCATTGGCATCGACGGCACCAATACCACCTTGAACAGCGGGCGGGTGCTGATCAACCTGAAGCCACTCAGCCAGCGCGACGGGTCGGCCAGCGACGTAATCCGGCGGCTGCAGCCGGAACTGGAAAAGGTGGCCGGCATCACGCTGTTCATGCAGCCGGTGCAGGATATCACGGTGGACGACCGGGTGAGCCGTACGCAGTTTCAGTACACGCTCGAAGATCCCAGCGCCGATGAGCTGAACGTGTACGCCCCGCGCATGCTGGAGGGCATGAAGCGGCTGCCTGGCCTGACAGACGTAGCCAGCGACCAGCAGGTGCAGGGGCTGCGGGCGAATGTGGTGTTCGACCGCGACACCGCCGCGCGCGTCGGCATCACGCCTTCCACCATCGACCAGACCTTGTACGACGCCTATGGCCAGCGGGAAGTCTCTACCATGTTCACGCAGTTGAACCAGTATCATGTGATTCTGGAGGTGGCAAGGGACTTCGCGCGCAACCCCGCCAACTTGAACGAGCTGTACATCCGCACCGGCACCGGTTATCCATCGGGATCGACGGGCGTGGTGTCGGGAGGGTCTTCGAGCGCCACCGTCGCCAGCGGGCCTTCCAACCTGGCCCCTACTGCCGCCGCCAGCACCGCGGCCCTCGCCGCCTCCACGGCCGGATCGAGCGCCGTGTTCGGCGCCGCAATCCCCTCGGCAAGCGTCTTTCCCACCGGCGGCCAGGTGCCGCTGAATACCTTCAGCCGGGTGGAGATGCAATCCGTGCCCATTACCGTCAACCACCAGGGCCAGTTCCCGGTGGTGACCCTTTCCTTCAACCTCGCGCCCGACGCTTCGTTGGGAGACGCGGTCAACGGAGTGAACAAGCTCAAGAACGAGCTCGGCCTGCCGGCCAGCATTCAAGCGGCGTTTCAGGGCAGCGCGCAGGCGTTTCAGGCGGCGCTGGCCAACGAATGGGTGCTGATTCTGGCGGCTCTGGCGACGGTGTATATCGTGCTGGGAGTGCTGTACGAAAGCTACATTCACCCTGTCACCATCCTGTCCACGCTTCCCTCCGCCGGCGTCGGCGCATTGCTGGCGTTGAATATCTGCCGCAGCGATTTCAGCGTGATTGCGCTGATCGGAATCGTGCTGCTGATCGGAATCGTGAAGAAAAACGCCATCATGATGATCGATTTCGCGCTGGATGCAGAGCGCAAAGAGGGCATGGCGCCGCGGGATGCCATCTACCAGGCCTGCCTGCTGCGTTTCCGGCCCATCATGATGACCACCATGGCGGCGCTGCTGGCGGGCGTTCCGCTGGCCTTCGGCACCGGCACCGGCTCGGAGTTGCGCCGCCCGCTCGGCATTACCATCATCGGCGGGCTGCTCTTCAGCCAGTTATTGACGCTCTACACGACGCCGGTGATCTACCTCTGGTTCGATCGGCTGGCGCGGCGTTTCTCGCACAAGAGTGAGCACGAGACCGAAGCCGGCCAGCAGCCGGTGGCGGCCCGGTAAGCCATGAATATCTGCGAGCCATTCATCCGCCGGCCGATTGGCACCACTCTCCTGCTGATTGCCATCGCCCTGGGAGGTAGCGTGGCATTTCGCCTGCTTCCGGTGGCGCCGCTGCCGCAAGTGGACTTTCCGACCGTCAACGTGGGCGCCCAGTTGCCGGGGGCCAGCCCGGAGACCATGGCTACTTCGGTCGCCACACCGCTCGAGCGCCAGTTCAGCCGCATCGCCTCGGTCACTGAGATGACTTCGTCGAGCGGCCTCGGCTCCAGCAGCATCACTCTGCAGTTCGATCTGAACCGCAACATCGATGCCGCCGCGCGCGACGTACAGGCCGCTATCGCCGCCGCCCGCGGCTATTTGCCGACCAACCTGCCCTCCAACCCGAATTACCGCAAAGTGAATCCGGCGGACGCGCCCATCTTATTAGTGGCGCTCACCTCCAAGGTCTTGGACAAAGGCGCGATGTACGACGCGGCCTCCACCATCATGGCGCAGAAGCTGTCGCAGGTTCAGGGGGTAGGGCAGGTTTTCGTGGGCGGCAGCGCCCTGCCTGGCGTGCGCGTCGAGCTCAACCCGCACGAGCTGTCCGATTACAGCATCGGCCTCGAGCAGGTGCGTACCATCCTGAACGGCGCCAACACCAACACCCCGAAGGGCCACTTTTCCGACGGCACACGCATGTGGGAGGTCGGCGCCAGCGACCAGATTTTCAAGGCGGCCGATTACCGGCCCATGGTCATCGCCTACCACAACGGGACGGCCGTCCGCATCGCCGATGTGGGCGAGGCAATCGATTCGGTGGAAGATCTGCGCAATGCCGGCTACATGAACGGCAGCCCGAGCGTGCTACTGGTTATTTTCCGCCAGCCCGGCGTCAACATCATCGATACCGTGGACCGCATTCGCGCCACACTCCCGCAGTTAAAGGCCGCCATTCCGCAGTCCATCGACATGAACGTAGTGATGGATCAGACCATCACCATCCGTGGGTCGGTGCACGATGTGGAGATCACCCTGATAATATCCGTCATGCTGGTGATTCTGGTGGTGTTTTTCTTTCTGCGCGACCCGCGCACCACGTTCATCCCCAGCGTGGCCGTCCCGGTTTCTCTGGTTGGCACCTTCGGCGTCATGTACTTGCTGGGTTATAGCTTGGACAACCTGTCGCTGATGGCGCTGTGCATTTCGACCGGCTTCGTGGTGGACGATGCCATCGTGGTCATCGAGAACATCACCCGCTACCTGGAAATGGGGATGGCGCCCTTCCAGGCCGCGCTCAAGGGGGCGCGGGAAATCGGCTTCACGGTAATGACAATCAGCATTTCGCTGGTGGCCGTCTTCCTGCCCCTGCTGATGATGGGCGGCGTGGTGGGCCGCTTGTTCCGCGAGTTTTCGGTGACGCTTTCCGTGGCCATCGGCGTTTCCATGGTGGTGTCGCTGACCGCGACACCGATGATGTGCGCCCACATGCTGAAGCAGCACACCGACCACGGCTGGCTCTACCACACCAGCGATCGCGCCTTTCGCAGCCTGATTAACGGCTACGGCCGCGCGCTCCAGGTGGTGTTGCGCCATCGGTTCATCACGCTGTGTGTGCTGCTGGCTACTGTCGCCCTCAACGTGCGCCTGTTCATCAGAGTACCTAAAGGCTTCTTCCCGCAGCAGGACAACGGCCGACTCTCCGGTCAGATTCTCGCCGACCAGGACACCTCGTTCCAGGCGATGAACAGGATCCTTCTGCAGGAGGTGAATATCGTCGCTGCCGATCCGGCGGTAGACGCGGTGAACGGCTTTACGGGGGGAGGACGCGGCGGGTCCACCAATACCGGCAGCATGTTCATCTCGCTCAAGCCGCTGGCGGAGCGCAAAATCTCGGCCGACCTCGTGATCGCGCGGCTGCGGCCCAAGCTGGCGCGGGTGCCCGGCGCCAGCCTCTACCTCCAGGCCAACCAGGATATCCGCGTCGGCGGCCGCAGCAGCGCCGCGCAGTATCAGTACACCATGCGCGGCGATAACCTGGACGATCTGCTTGCGTACGCGCCGCGCATGTACCAGCAACTGGCAAAAATCCCGATCATCGCCGACGTCAACAGCGATCAGCAGAACCGCGGCTTGCAGCAGATGGTTACCTACGACCGCGCCACCGCGGCGCGCTTCGGCATCTCGCCGCAGTTGGTCGACAACACGCTCTACGACGCCTTCGGGCAGCGCCAGGTTTCGACCATGTACAAGCCGCTGAACCAGTACCACGTGGTGATGGAGGTGGCGCCGATCTACTGGCAGGACCCGGGGATTCTTCGCGATATCTACGTGCACGCGCCCTCCGGGAGCCAGGTGCCGCTCAGCGCCTTCGCCCAGTTCGCTCCGGCCACCGCTCCGCTCACGGTCAACCACCAGGGTCTCTTTCCCGCGGTCACCATTTCGTTCAACCTGCGGCCCGGCGTGGCGCTGGGAGACGCGGTTGATGCCATCGAAACCACCGCCCAGCAGGTCGGGCTGCCTCCCACTATTCAGACCATGTTTGCCGGAACCGCGCAGGCTTACATGCAGTCGCTGGGCAACCAGCCCATCCTCATCGGTGCCGCGCTGCTCAGCGTGTACCTGGTGCTGGGCATCCTCTACGAAAGCTACATTCACCCCGTCACGATTCTCTCCACGCTTCCCTCAGCCGGCGTGGGCGCGCTGCTGGCGCTGACCATCACACACACGGATTTGACCGTCATTGCCATGATCGGCATCATTCTGTTGATCGGCATCGTCAAGAAGAACGCCATCATGATGATCGATTTCGCCCTGGCGGCGGAGCGGCTGGAAGGAAAGAGCTCGCACGACGCCATTTTCGAGGCCTGCTTGTTGCGCTTCCGCCCCATCATGATGACCACCATGGCGGCCATGCTGGGCGCTACGCCGCTGGCCTTCGGCACCGGCGTGGGATCGGAACTGCGCCGCCCGCTCGGCATCACCATCATCGGCGGGCTGCTCCTCAGCCAGGCGCTCACCCTCTTTACCACCCCGGTGGTTTATCTTTACTTCGACCGCTTGCAGCACTGGTGGAACCGGGTGCGCCGGCGCGAGACTTACCCGATTGGATCGGAGGCTTGACGGACACGGAATGCAACGCATGAAGCCATCTGGTGTGGCGGCGCTGGCCGGCGTGCTGGCGTTGGCCGGATGTACGCCGGGTCCCAATTATCGGCAGCCCAGCGCGCCGGTGCCGCCGGCGTTCAAAGAGCAGCCTCCGGCGAACTTCAAGGAGGCGCAGGGCTGGAAGCAGGCGCAGCCCAACGACGGCCAGCTCAAAGGCAAGTGGTGGGAGATCTATAACGATCCCGAACTGAACGCTCTCGAAGAGCAGGTGGCGATCACCAACCAGAACGTGTTGCAAGCCGAAGCCCAATATCGTGAGGCCAAGGCGGCGGTGCTGATCGTCCGCTCCGGCCTGTTCCCCACCCTGTCCGCCGCGCCTTCGGTCACCGAGTCGCGCAGTGAGGCAGGCTCAACCAGTAGCGCCGCCGCGGCGGCTTCCGGCCTCCACACTTTTTACAGCCTGCCCATCAGCGCCTCCTGGGAGCCGGACCTGTGGGGCAACATTCGTCGTAGCGTGACTGCGGCCGTAGCCCAGGCGCAAGCGTCGGACGCGGACCTGGAAAACGCACGGCTGCTGTACGAATCCGAATTGGCGCAGGACTATTTCATTTTGCGGGGCCTCGACGGCGATATCGAGCTGCTGACGCGCACCGTGAAATCCTACAGTGAATACCTGGCCCTGACGCGCAACCGCTTCGCTGGCGGCGTCGCCTCCGATCTCGATGTGGCACAAGCCGAATCGCAGCTCTACGCCGCCCAGACCGAGATGGTCGATTTCGGCGTGGCCCGCGCGCAGATGGAGCACGCCATCGCCGTGCTGACCGGCAAGCCGCCGGCGGAGGTCAGCGTCACCGGTAAGATCTTGACAACACCGCCGCCGCCGGTTCCCATCGCGCTGCCCTCCCAGTTGCTCGAGCGGCGCCCCGACATCGCCTCCAACGAGCGGCTGGTGGCCGCCGCCAACGAGCAAATCGGCATCGCTAAGGCGGCCTTCTTCCCCTCGCTCGTCCTGGCTGCTACCGCCGGATTTCAGGCTTCGCGCCTCACCACCTGGCTGAGTTGGCCCAGCCGGTTCTTCTCGGCCGGCCCCACCCTGACCGAAACCATTTTCGACGCCGGCCGCCGCCGCGCGCAGGTTAACCAAAACCTGGCCGCTTACGATGCCGCCGTGGCCGCTTATCGCCAAAGCGTGCTGACGGCTTTCCAACAGGTGGAAGACAGCCTTTCCACGTTGCGTGTCCTGGCGGACGAATCGGTGGTCGCTGATCAGTCGGTCAAGTCGGCGGACCGCGCTTTGGAGGTCTCCACCGAACAGTACAAGGCCGGCACCACGGCTTATCTCACCGTGCTGACCGCACAGGCCACCGCGCTGGCCGCGGAAAGAATCCAGATCGATCTGCTGGCGCGCCGCCTGGAAGCAAGCGTGCAATTGGTGGTGGGCCTCGGCGGCGGCTGGGATACCTCGCAATTGCCGACCAAACAGGACATCGTCAAGGCCGCCAGCCCACCCCAACCCGCTGCGGCACCCAAGAAAACGCCATAGCGAGTGGGCCAGGTTTCCGACCTGCCAAAGTAGGGTGAAAGGCCGACGCCGGCAGGTCGCGGACCCGCCCCACATCTACTCGATCCAGCCGCCGCCCAGCACCAGATCGCCGTCATAGAAGACAGCGCCCTGGCCCGGAGTGACGGCGCGCTGCGGCGCGGCGAACACCACCTCCACGCGTCCCGGCTCGGCCGTCGGATGGATGGTTGCCGGCGCCGCCTGGTGCTTGTTGCGAATCTTGACGGTCGCGGCCAGCGGCCTTTCCGGTGCGGCGGTCGAGACCCAATTCACGTCGCGCGCGAAAAAGCCGCTGCGCCATAGCTCGTCATCGCCTCCAACCGTGACGCGCTGCGTCGCCGGATCGGTTCGAATTACGTAAAGCGGCTCGCCGGTGGCAATGCCCAGGCCGCGCCGCTGGCCCACCGTGAAGTGATGCACGCCCTTGTGTTCGCCTAACTCGCGGCCATCGCTAGCCACGATCGCGCCGTGCGTTCGCGGTTCCTCCACGCCGGTCTCCTTCATGTACGCACTCAGGAACGCCGCGTAATCGCCGTTGGGGACGAAACAGATTTCCTGGCTGTCGCCCTTTTCAGCCACCGCCAGGTTGAAGCCGCGTGCCAGCTCGCGCACCGCAGGCTTTTCCATCTCACCTAGGGGAAACAGGGTGCGCGCGAGCTGCGCCTGGGTGAGGCCGAACAGAAAATAAGTCTGGTCTTTGGCGGGATCCACCGCGCGCAATAACTGGTAACGGCCGCTCGCGTCATCGTAGCGGACGCGCGCATAGTGCCCGGTGGCGATCTGCCAGGCACCCACCGCATCGGCCATCTCGAGAAAGCGGTCGAACTTGATGTAGTTGTTGCACAGCGTGCACGGGATGGGCGTCCGGCCGGCCAGGTACTCAGCCACGAACGGCTTCACCACGTGCTCCTCGAACTGCTCCTCAAAGTTGACCACGTAATAGGGGATGCCGATCTGCTCCGCCACGCGGCGGGCATCGTAGACATCTTCGATCGAGCAGCAGCGGCCGGTGGGAGTGCCCGGCGCCAACTCAGGCAGGCGCCGCTGGTTCCAGAGCTGCATCGTCAGCCCTACCACGCTCTTCCCCTGCCGCACCAGCAGCGCGGCCACCGTGGAGCTATCCACGCCGCCCGACATCGCCACCGCGATGGGCGCGTTGCTGGAAACAAGCTCAGGCATGAACGGAAATGCGGCGCAGATGGGCCACCGAGGCCTCGAGCGCCTCTGCCAGTCCATCCACCTCGGCGGCCGTGTTGGCGTGGCCCAGCGAAAAACGCATGCTGGCGCGGGCGCGATCCGCGCCGAGGCCGATGGCGGTGAGGACGTGGGACGGCGCGATGGCGCCGCTCGAGCAGGCCGCGCCGGTGGAGACGGCGAAGCCGCGCAGGTCGAGCGCGATCACCAGCGCTTCGCCATCCAAGCCATCGAAATAGAGGTTGCTGGTGTTGGGCGTGCGGCTCCAGCGCGCGCCGTTGACGCCGGCGCCGGAGATGCGGCCCAGCACGGCGCTTTCGAAGCGGTCGCGCAGCCCGGCCAGACGCTCGGCATCGGCCGCCAGGTTGCGTCCTGCCAGCTCCGCCGCGGCGCCGAACGCCACGGCTCCCGGAACGTTTTCCGTGCCCGGCCGCCGCTCGCGCTCCTGGTGGCCGCCGAATGCCACCGGCGACAAGCGTGTTCCCTTTCGCACGTACAGCGCGCCCACTCCCTTCGGCGCGTACAGCTTGTGGCCGCTCATGCTGTACAGGTCGGCGCCCAGAGCGGTCATGTCCACCGGGATCTTGCCCAGCGCTTGCACCCCGTCCACGTGCAGCGGAACCGCGGCCTCGCGGGCGATCCTCGAAATTTCCACGATCGGCTGGATGGTGCCCAGCTCATTGTTGGCGTGCATCACCGAAATCAGCGCGGTCTCGGGGCGCAACGCCGCGCGCACATCATCGGGGTTCACCACGCCCGTCGAACCGACCTTCACCCGCGTGACGGCCACGCCTTCCCGCTCCAGTTGCGCGCAGGCCGCCAGCACCGCCGGGTGCTCGATGGCGCTGGTGATGACATGCCTGGCAGTGCCCTGGGTTGAAGAGAGCGCCGCGTGCACCGCGCCCAGCACCGCCATGTTATCGGCTTCCGTGCCGCCGGAGGTAAAAACCACTTCGGTCGCGTCGGCATGGATCAGCGCCGCCACCTGGCGCCGCGCCGCCTCCAGCCGCCGCTTCGCCGCCTGCCCGAAATGGTGAATGCTCGACGCGTTACCATACACTTGATCGAGACACGAGACCAGCGTCTCCAGAACTTCGGGCGCGACGGGGGTGGTAGCGTTGTGGTCGAAATACGAGTGCTGCACTTGGTCCCATTTTAGCAATGCGTAAACCGATTGTTACCCTCACCACCGATTTCGGCCTCCAGGATCATTACGTTGGTGCCATGAAAGGCGTGATTCTGGGTATCTGCCCGCAGGCGCAAATCGTCGATATCAGCCACGGGGTGACGCCTTTTCTGATTTCCGAAGGCGCCTTCCTGTTGGCCCAAGCTTGTTCCTGTTTCCCTCCCAAGACCGTGCATGTAGTCGTGGTCGATCCGGGAGTTGGCACTGCGCGGCGTCCGATTCTGGTGGAAGCCGCCGGGCAGTACTTCGTGGCGCCCGATAACGGCGTGCTGGCCATGGTCTACGCCGCCCAGCCACACAAGGCGCGAGCCATTTCGAATCAGCGGTATTTCCGCCGGCCCGTCAGCCGCACGTTTCACGGCCGCGACATCTTTGCGCCGGTGGCGGCGCACCTGGCGGCGGGCGTGCCGGCGCCGCGCTTCGGCAAGCGGATCGAGGATTACCTCCGCCCCGGCTTTCTCAAACCACAGCGCACCGGCAAGCGCACCTGGGCCGGGCAGATTCTGCACATCGACCGCTTCGGCAACCTGGTCACCAATTTCCACACGAGCGATTTTCCCGATTTGGAAACGCGCAACGTCTCGATGGCGATTGGCCCGCAACAGGTGGGCGTACTGGCTCGCAACTATGCGGAGTGCGGGCCGGGCGAGCTGTTCCTCATCGTCGGCAGCTCCGGATATGTCGAGGTTTCCATCAATCAGGCGTCTGCCGCCCGTGCTATCGGTTGCGAAACCGGGGCACCCGCTGAGTTGATGATATGGTGACGCCCCCGCACGCGACCAACATCTTTGCCTTATCCGGTCGTAGCTTCCCGTGCTGTAATAGTGCAGTGGGCAATTTGCGGTAACCGCCTGGATATCACCTCGCGTCTAAAGGGTTGTCTGCGTCCCGAAAGCTGTCCTTAACCTAACTAACCGACGAGTACTGTCTATGTCTAAGTCACAACGTTGTCTGGCCCTTTGGGCCATCCTGGGAGCGGCATCGCCGGCCATATTAGCCCAGCCGGACCGCATTACCGCGCGAATCGACAGCAACCAGTCCGTGGTGTTGAGCGGGCGAGTGCCTCGGCAGGCCACCGCTCAGAGTGACGCCGGGGCCGTTGCGGGCAGCTTCCCTCTCCCTGGGATAACCCTGATGTTGAAGCCTTCGGCAGCGCAGCAGGCAGACTTGACCCAACTGCTCCAGGCGCAGCAGGACCCGACGTCGCCGAGCTATCGCCAGTGGCTCACGCCCGACCAGTATGCCGACCGTTTCGGCGCCAGCGCCGCCGATCTGGCGAAGATCGCCGCGTGGCTGGAATCGCAGGGCTTCACCGTGGGTTATGTCGCGCGCGCCCACAATTTCATCTCCTTCAGCGGCACGGCGCAACAGGTCTCCAATGCCTTCCACACCCAGATTCACCGCTATAACGTGAACGGAGAGACGCACTACGCCAACGCTACCGACCCTTCCATCCCGGCCGCGCTTGCCGGGCTGGTATCCACGATTCGCGGGCTCAACGATTTCCGGCTCAAGCCGCGTTTCAAAAAGGCGCAGCCACAGTTGGTCTTTGAACGCCAGACGTCGGTCGGGCCGATAGATTTTGCCACCATCTACGACATCAATCCGCTCTATAGCGCGGGCATCACCGGCACAGGACAGAAGATTGCGGTCGTGGGGCAATCGGCCATCGTGTCAGCGGACATTGCCAGCTTTCGCGCCGCCTTCAGCTTAGGTACAGCGAACTTGACGCAGGTACTGGTGCCTGGAACCCTGGGCGGCGGGAATCCCGGGATTGTGCCAGGAGACGAGACGGAGTCCGATCTCGATATCGAATGGTCCGGGGCAGTGGCGAAAAATGCAGACATTATTTTCGTGTATGCGGCGAACGGCGCGGAGGCATCCCTCGAATATGCCATCGATGTCGCTATCGCACCGGTGTTGAGCATGAGCTATGGTCTCTGCGAAGAAATAGATGGCATCGCCGATGTGGAACAAGAGCGCGCCATGGCGCAGCAGGCCAATTCGGAAGGCATGACAATACTGGCCGCCGCCGGCGACTACGCCGCCGCCGATTGCGATGAGTGGGATAACGACCCCGTAATCGCCGAGGGCGGCCTGGCGGTGGACGAGCCGGGCTCGGTTCCCGAAATCACTTCGATGGGCGGCACTGAGTTTAACGACGAAAGCAACCCCGCCCTTTATTGGGGGACCAACGGCGCGGCCACCCGGTACATTCCCGAAATCGTCTGGAACGATACCGCGGCGGTAGGCTTACTGGATGGCACCGGCGGCGGCGCCAGCGTTTACTTCACGCAGCCCCCGTGGCAGAGCAACCTGGGACTGACCGATGGAATGCGGCACGTGCCCGATCTATCGTTCCCCGCCTCCAACGATCACGACCCCTTCTACATTTACTCGAGCGATACCTCGAATGGGCCGGCAGGCGGGCAGTTGGTGGGCGGCACCTCGTGCGCCGCGCCCACCATGGCCGGCGTGGTGGCGCTGCTCAATCAATACCTGGTATCGAGCGGTTCCGTAAAGCAGGCTGGCTTGGGCAACATCAATCCCACCCTGTACAAGTTGGCGCAGACCCAGAGCCAAGCATTCCACGATATCGTGACCGGCAGCAACATCGTGCCCTGCGCCGATTCGCCCGATTGCATCAATGGCAGCTTCGGCTGGGCCGCCGGGCCGGGCTACGATTCGGCCAGCGGCCTCGGCTCGGTGGATGCGTACAACCTGGTTCACGCCTGGAACACGGCGCTGGCCACACAGGCCGTAGTGGTCGCCTCCATCGACCAGAACCCCGTGTATGAGACCGGCAGCGGCGTGTGGACTTTCACCCTGACCCTGACCGAGGAGGCCGGCATCGCCACTCAGCTCACCGGTCTCACCATTAACAACGTCACTCTTTCGCCGTCGCAGGTATTCACCTCGACGACCATTCCCGCGAATGGCACCTGCATGGCCTCGCCGTGCTCGATTTCGGCGACCTACAGCCTGCGGGGTTTGGATGTGTCCAACGGGCCGGTCAATGTCCCGTTCACTTTTTCGTTCGCGAGCGGGGCCAACACCACAATGACTGTTCCGTTCGCCGGCTCCCCGCCTCTGCTGGCGGTGGGCGGCTTCAGCAACGCGGCCAGCGGACAGGTGGCATTCGCTCCGGGCATGCTCATCAGCGTGTACGGCAGCGGAATGGGTAATTTTGTCCAATCCGCCACCGTCACTCCCTTGCCGGAATATATGGCCGGATTCGAAGCCTTTATCAATTACGGGCCAGGCCTTCAATATCAGGCGTTTCCGCCGCTTCTTTACGTTTCGCCCAACCAGGTGAACCTGCAAATCCCTTACGAAGTCTCGGGAGCGGCCGAACTGGTGGTGGGCAACCCGTTTACCAACACGACTCCCCTGAACTTCACGGTCTCCAGCGCCGCCCCGGGCGTTTTTTCATACCACGATACCAGCACCAACTCGAGCCCAATCGGTTCCGGGTCGGCCAAGGCGGGGCAAGAGGTGGCGATCTACGTCACTGGCGTGGGCCATGTCAGTATACCAGGGGTCCCCGGCATCAGCGATCCTGATGATGGCGCAACGCCCTTGCTCAACAGTAATCCCCAGCCCTACCTGCCCGTGTCGATCACCGTGGGCGGCGTCGCGGTGGCCCAGCCTTACGCCTACATCGGCATCCCGAACTGGTCGGTGGGCGTGACGCAGATCAACTTCAACATCCCCAGCGGCGTTGGCACCGGCCCGCAGCCGCTAGTGGTGACTGTCGGCGGCGTTCCCAGCCTGCCGGCGAATATCACGATCACCCAGTAAGGTGGCGCACGCACTCGTGCGTATCCACGTCTGTAACGCCGGCGGTCTTGCCGCCGGTTCTTAGCGCCACCCACGGCTGTCCACCGCGGCGGGCGCTTTCGTGCGGGCCCGCATCTGTAACGCCGGCGGTCTTGCCGCCGGTTCTTAGCGGACTCACGGCTGCCCGCCGCGGCGCCCTGCCCCCCGCGCGCCGTACGCTATCATAGGGAAAATCCCTATGATCCAAGACGTAATCACCGAGGGCCTCACCTTCGACGATATTCTGCTTGAGCCGGCTTGCAGCGAAGTGTTGCCGTCCGAAGTCGACACGCGAACCCAACTGACGCGCGAGATCGGCCTGAACATTCCGATCGTTTCGGCCGCCATGGATACGGTGACCGAATCGCACCTGGCGATCGCGCTGGCGCAGCAGGGCGGCATCGGAATCGTCCACCGCAACATGCCCATCGAAAAGCAGGCCGAAGAGGTGGACCGCGTGAAACGCAGCGAAAGCGGCATGATCGTGGACCCCATCACGGTGGACCCCGAGCAATTGATCGGCGACGCGCGGGCGCTGATGGCGCGCTACCGCATCTCCGGCGTGCCGGTGACCAAAGCGGGCAAGCTGGTCGGCATCCTCACCAACCGCGACCTGCGATTTGAGACGCGCACCGACATCCCGATCTCCGAGGTGATGACCAAGGAGAATCTGGTGACCGTGGCGGTGGGCACCACCCTCGAGCAGGCTGAGGCTATTCTGCACCAGCATCGCGTGGAAAAGCTGCTGGTGGTGGACGACCACTACAACCTCAAGGGCCTGATCACGGTCAAGGACATCCAGAAAAAGTTGAAGTATCCCAATGCCGCCAAGGACAGCCAGGGCCGGCTGCGCGTGGGCGCGGCCATCGGCGCCACCGGCGATTTCCTGGAGCGCGCGCTGGAGCTGGTGGCGCGCAAAGTGGACGTCCTGGCCATCGATACGGCGCACGGCCACACCACGCGCGTGATGGCGGCGGTGAAAGCCATCAAGAGCAGGCAGCCCGGCGTGCAACTGCTCACCGGCAACGTGGCCACTTTCGAAGGCGCGCGGGACCTGGTCGCGCTCGGCGTGGACGGAATCAAAGTGGGGATCGGGCCCGGCTCCATCTGCACCACGCGCGTGGTTTCCGGCGCCGGCGTGCCGCAGATTACGGCCATCCTGGAATGCGCGCGGGCCGTGCGCGGCACCGGGGTGCCGCTGGTGGCCGATGGCGGCATCAAGTACTCGGGCGACGTCACCAAGGCGATTGCGGCCGGCGCGGACACGGTGATGATCGGCAGCCTGCTGGCCGGCACCGACGAAAGCCCCGGCGAAACCATTCTCTACCAGGGCCGCACCTTCAAGACCTATCGCGGCATGGGCTCGCTGGGCGCCATGTCGCAGGGGCAGGCCAACCGCTACGAGCAGGACCCCGGTTCCAAGCTGGTGCCGGAAGGCATCGAAGGCCGCGTGGCCTCCAAGGGACCGCTGGCCGACCTGGTCTACCAGCTCGTGGGCGGCCTGCGCTCCGGCATGGGCTACTGCGGCGTGCGTAGCCTGGCCGAGTTGCAAAACAAAGCGCGCTTCCTGCGCATCTCGCCCGCCGGCCTGCGCGAGAGCCATGTCCACGACGTCATCATCACCAAGGAAGCGCCCAACTACCGCGTGGAGTAAATGGCGAAATCGGCCAGCCGCGGGCAGTGAAGCCGCGCTATATCATTTGCACGCGCGCAGGACGGGAGAAACACGTAGCCCCGGTCGCGCCCCTGCCGAGAGCCGCGATGGAGGTCTGGCGGGGCGGCGGGGGGCGCGGTTTATTGGGCAGGCGCTAAGCCAATCCATGCGTACGTGTTGTCCGATCGCTTGACGCACACGAACGGCCTATCCGCCACATTCATTCCACCCTTTTCCACGTAAAACGTGCCCCGCTTATCCGCGTAGCACGCCGGCTTTGAGCCGACGGAAGCATCCTGAAAGCCAGTGGAGGACAAGCTCGAGACAGGCCTCTTCTCGCCGGAGGCACCCAGCTGAAAGAGCATAGGTGGCGAGCCTTCCGCGCAGTAGCCCAACTTCTCACCTGAACCCAGCGGGACACACCCGATCCGCCCCATGTGCCAAGATGCCGGTTCATCTGCAGGCGTTGAGAACGACCCCGCCCTCACGTCACGGTTTCCGAGATCGAGGACCTTTCCCTTCACATCGGTGAGCTGTTGCTGGAGTTTCTCGATGGCCTGATTCACCCGCTGGTATCGGCCGACATCCGACTGCAGGTGTGCAGTCGCTTCCTGAAGTTGAGCCACGGTCTGCTGCGCCCCATTTAATGCCTGCGTAACTTCTGATGCCTTCTTTTCCAACCGTTCCCGGGCGGCTTCCTGGACGGCTCTTATTCTTGAGGTGAAGTCGTTGTACGACCGGACGCCGAACATGCCCAATACAACCAACAGAAGCAGCAGGGGAACAAGAGCAAAGTACAGGAAGAGTTTCACCCATCCCCTGAGCCTCTCGGCGACCGCAACCGAGGTTTCCAGGGTAACGTAGCGCTGATCTCTCAACCTTGTTTCAATGAATTCTTCGATCAACCCTCTAATTTGACTAGACGCCGAATCGAGAGGTGCCCCGCAGTCGGCACAGAATTTCTTCCCTGGTGTGGTCGGCTCTTTACACCTTGGACATTGCCTATAGCTCTCATCAGTGCTCATGGCGTTCGCCTTGAAGAGGCGCACCCCATTTTACGATGAGGATATACGATGTGGGAAAAGGGGAAAAGGAGACGCATTTTCTGAATGACCGCGCGTTTCAATTGCCAATCACTCCCCCTCGCGAAAAATCTTCGCCTCTGTTTTCATGGGCCTGCGCCGATTCGGTCGCGCTGCCCCGTAGCCCGCCGCGTTACTCTGAGATCGAAAAGAGCTGCTCGCTCGCCGAGAGGCAGCCGTTTCGGAGCGACGTCCGGTGCCTAGTCATGATCCCTTCCTGCAGGGGGCAATTCGAAACCGGGTCACGCCGTGCAACGTTCATCACAGGCGGCCACAGTGGCTTGTATTCTCCTCCCCGAGAGGAGACGGGAACCGGTTCCTCGCAGCCCCGGCGCACCAGCGCCGGCAACAACGTTCGAGCGGCCTGCCCCGCTCTTTGGGCAGCCGCAAGCAGATGTACAGAAAGTCGTGACTACACAAAGTCGTGACGACGTGCCCGACGTCATCGTCACCAAGGAAGCGCCCAACTACCGCGTCGAGTAATCCTTGAAATCGGCCAACACCGATTTTTCCATCTGCCGCGCCGCTTGCAACAGCCATCCCTTCGGCCGTTTCTTGAGATCCGCCAAAATCGCGGATGGCCGCAGTGTGCCCAGGTGGATGTTCGCGGTTTCCCAGCCCATGCAATGTAGCAGGCGCAGCGTATCGTGCTCGGCGGGAAGCGAGGCAAGCTCGATGCGCGAGCAATCCGGCGCCAGGCGCCGCACGATCCACCGCTTTTGCAGGCGCACGAACGGGTCCGGGCAGCGCACCGATCGATCGAGAATCTCCTGGTAGTGGATGGGCGCGGTGCCCTCGCCCGCAACCGCCCACACGCATGCCGAAGGCGCCAGCGCCTTGGCCTCGCGCGCCACCGATCCGCCCCGCCATTGGGCCACCGCGAGGTAGCGCTCACGGCCCAGGCTGCCCAGCCCGGCCACGCGGTGTGAGATGCGCCATTGGAGGCGCCGCTCCGGCATCATGCGCTCAATCGCTTTGACGGCGCCGGCGGGCGGCTTCTTCTTCAACTCCGGCAGGCCGAGCAGCTTGTTCCAGTACGCCTGCACATCGTGCAACCGGCTGGTGGCCATGTGGCGCAGCGCGCTGTGATGCTCGGCCAGGGCGAAGGGCTGCCCGCCCGCAGCCACGGCTGCCGCATACCCCTTGACGATGGCGCCGATGCCCACCTTGGGATCGCAATCCATTTTTGCCAGAAGCGCACTGGTGGCGAGGCGCACCAGGTCGTGCGTGTAGGGCAGCGTCCAGGCTTCGTCGAAATCGTTGATGCCCCAGATGAGGCGGCCTTCCACGTCGCGCCATGTCCCGAAATTCTCCACGTGCAGATCGCCGACGGCCAGTGCTTTGGGCGCCCGCGCCAGGTCGCCGCAAATGTCGGGGAAGGTCTGCGCCCAGCGGTAGTAAGTGGCGCGCAGAAACGGAAACGGCTGTGAGCGCATGGCGCGGTGCTTGAGCTCGAGGTCCTCCGGGATGATGGTCAGATGCCGCTCCAGCCAGGTTTCGTAACGTTGGGTAGCCTTGCGGATGTTCATGACGGTTCCTTCTAACCTATCACTTCGCCGCCGGAGCGCGCCGCCGGTGCTACGCTTGAGCAATGCCCCGTCAAATCGGACCCGGGCGCCGGGCTGTTTCGCCCGCCGCCCTGATCGCCGCCGGTGTCGTCCTGCTGGCGCTCTTGCTGGGTGCGCGCACTGTCGCGTCCTATGCCATTGAGGTCGCCTGGTGGAAGGAACTTGGCCAGTTCCGCACCTGGCTGAGCATGCTCACTTACAGCGTGACGCCGCTGGCCGCGGCCACCGCGGTGGCCTTCTTCGTTCTCTGGATCGCTCACGCACGCGCCTTAAAATTCGCCGGTACCCGCCTCGGCGAACACCGCCTCTACGCGCGCCTGGCCATCCTTGGCGCGCTGGCGCTGGGCTATTTGATCGCCGCTTCGTCCATCGATACCTGGACCGTTATCCGCTTCGCCGGCTCGCGCGGCCTGGCGGCAGCACCTACTGCCTGGCACGATGCCGTTTTCGGGCGGCCGCTCTCCTTTTATCTGTTCGACTTGCCGTTCTACGATTTGTTGCGCGGTTACGTGCTGGCGCTGGTGATCGTTTCGATTCTGGTTTACTGGATTGCCGCGCGCGGCTGGCAGTTGCGCCACCGGTTTCCAGACCTGATGAACGCCCGCGAGATGGACGCCGGCTTCTTCCGGCTGGAAGGCGGCCTGGAGTCGCGGTTCCTGCGCGGCGCCGGCGTGGCCCTGTTGCTCGCCCTGGTGGTGAAGTTTTACCTCGGCCGTTACGAAATGGTGTACAACCAGCACGGATCGTTCATGGTGGGCATCGATTGGGTGGACCTGAATGTCGGCCTTCCCATGCAATGGCTGCTGATTCTGGCCGCGCTGGCCGCCGCGGTACTGGTGTGGATGGGTCGGTGGGTGAAGGCGGCATTCATGGCCATCGCGCTGGTCCTGGCTTTCGCCGTGCCGCGCATTGTGAGCGCCGTCTACGTGGCGCCCAACGAGATTTCGCTCGAGAAACCCTACATAAAAACCCACATTGACGCTACGCGGAGCGCCTACGACCTGGATACGAACGTGCACGAAGAGGAGTTTCCCGTTAAGTCGGACGCGATCATCGACATCGCCCAAAATCGGGCCACGCTCGATAACGTGCGCCTGTGGGATGCGCACGCATTTCACGACACCGTCACCCAGATCCAGGCGCTGCGCCCCTATTACGTGTTCCAGAATCAGCCCGACGTCGACCGCTACACCATCGATGGCCATTACCGCCAGGTGCTGCTGTCGCCGCGCGAGCTCGACGTCAACCAGTTGCCCAACGTTCACGCAAGCTGGATCAACCCGGAAATCATTTACACCCACGGCTACGGCCTGGTGCTGGCTCCAGTCAGCCAGATCACGCCCGACGGCCTGCCGGTGCTGTTGATCCAGGATGCGCCGCCCCGCATCTCGACTCCCAGCCTGAAGCTGACGCGGCCGGAGCTTTACTACGGCGAACTCACCCAGGAACCGGTATTCGTCAACACCGCCCAGGAGGAGTTCAATTATCCTTCCGGCGCTGACAACAAGCGCAACCACTATGAAGGCACGGGCGGCTTCCCCATTTCCTCGTTCTGGATGCGGCTGGCCGCCGCGCTCAACGAAGGCGAGCCCAACATTCTGCTGACCAACTATCTCACCGCCAACAGCCGCATGATGATCCGGCGCAAAGTGCGCGAGCGGCTTCACGAGCTGGCCGGTTTCCTCGAATGGGACTCCGATCCTTACCTGGTGATCACTGCTGCCGGGCGCCTTGTGTGGATGGTGGACGGCTACACCACCTCCGACGCGCACCCGTATTCGCGCGCCGTGGAAGTCCCGGATATCGGCGAAGTCAACTACATCCGCAACGCCGTTAAAGCCACCGTGGATGCGTACGACGGCGAAACGCACCTGTACATCTTCGCTCCCAACGACCCCATCATCGGCTCCTACCAACGCCTTTTTCCCGACCTGTTTTTGCCCGCCTCCGCCATGCCGGCCGATTTGCGCGCCCACGCCCGCTATCCCGAGACGCTCTTTCGCGTGCAGGCGGAAATTTACCGCACCTACCACATGCTCGATCCGCAGTCGTTTTATAACAAGGAGGATCTGTGGGACCTGGCGCGGCGCGTCACCGGCCAGACCGAAGGCGCGGAAGCGGTTTCGCCCACCTATGTGGTGGCGACACTGCCGGGTGAAACCAAGCCGGAGTTTCTGCTGCTAACGCCGTTCACGCCGCGCAACAAGGACAACATGATCGGCCTGATGGTGGCGCGTTGCGACGGCCCCAACCTGGGCAACATGGTGGTGCTGCTGCTCTCCAAGCAGAAGCTGATCTACGGGCCGATGCAGATCGATTCCCGCATCAACTCGGATGGGACCATCTCCAAGGACCTCACGTTGTGGAACCAGCAGGGCTCGCAAGTGATCCGCAGCCAGACGCTGGTACTCCCCGTGGGCGATACGTTTCTCTACGTGGATCCGATCTACATTCAGGCCACTGAAGCCCGCATGCCGCAGTTGAAGAAAATCGTGCTCGCCGTCGGCGACCGCTTGATATACGCGGATACTTACGATGAGGCGCTGGCACAGCTTTCGCAGGGCGCGCAGCAACTCGTCGCCCAGGCTACGGCGCAACCGGCCGCGGGGCAACCCGCAACGCCGGCGGCAGCGCCCGATCCGCGCCTGGCGCGCATCCGCGAACACCTCCGGCGTTATCAGGAACTGGCCGGCGCCGGCAAATGGGCCGAAGCCGGCAAGGAACTGGAAGCCATCGAAGCCGAAGTAGGCAAGTAAGTGAGGCAGGTCCCCGACCTGCCAACATAGTTACCCGCAAGTAGGGGCCGGGCGTGCCCGGCCCGCGCTGTCCCCGACCTGCTGTTCCCTACGCCCGGGCTGCGCCGGCCGTCAGTTGCGCCTCGGCCTGCTCCGGGGTGTTGTAGCGCACCAGAAAACCATCCACCCCCGCCACCTGGAGCAGCGTCTCGATGCGTGCGGAAACGCCGGTCAGCGCATAGCGGTGCCCTTCCCGCTGGCAGGAGACATGAACGCCCAGCAGCGCACCAAGCGCCGCCGAATCCATGTATGGAACTCCGCTCAGATCGATGATGGTGACGGCGGCCGCCCCTTCGCGTACAATGTTCTGGAAATCGAACATTGTGGTGAGGGTGAAGGGCCCCGTCAGGCGGAGTATCCTCACATTCGGCGTCGCACTGGCAGCAGCTTCGATCCGCATTTGTTCCATGGTCGGCAGTGTACTATGGCGGCAGGCACGCTTCAATCGAAATAGTGTTACAACCATGAAACATTCGGTACCAACAGCGGCGCGCGTGATGGTGCCGCCGGGCGATACCTGGCTGGCGCGCCGCGTGGCGGCTCTGCTCGGCCGCTTGCCTCCCGCCTCGGGTGCTCCGGTTTGGATTGAGCGCGTGGCGGGATTGCGCGACCCAAGCGGCGCGGTGCATGCCGGATCGTTTCTGCGGCAACGGCGCATGGTGATCGCCTGCACGCGCGCCGAGTTTCCGCGCGTCTTCGTGCACGAATGGTCTCACTTCGTCTGGCTGCGCGCCGGCAACCGGCTGCGCCGCGATTTCGAGGACCTGCTGGCCGCAGAGCGCCGCGCCGGCGCGCGCGGCGAGCTGGGCTGGTCGGCCGAGTGGCGCAAGCGGGCGCTCACCGCGCAAGAGGTGCGCAGCCGCGCCAGGCGCTGGCGCGAATACTGCTGCGAGAGTTTCTGCGATACCGCCGCGTGGTTGTACGCGGGCATCGCGAAGCACGCCGAGTTCACTCTCGCACTCCGTTTTCGCGGCCGCCGGCAAGCCTGGTTCGCGCGCAGCATTGCCGGCAAACAATTGTCGATATAATTGAGAGAGGAAGCCACGCGTGTTCGCCCTCCGTTTTTCTGCCATCTTGTGCACGGCCCTGGCACTGGGACTGCTCGCGCCAGGCTGCGGGGATCCCGCCGCCATCACGGCCGCCACCCTCAAGCCCGAGAACGAACGCAAGACCGCGCCCGATTTCGCCCTCAAGGACGCGAACGGCAAGGTGGTCCATCTTTCCGACTACCGCGGCAAGGTGGTGCTTCTGGATTTCTGGGCCACCTGGTGCGGGCCCTGCCGTGTCGAGATTCCCTGGTTCATGGATCTCCAGCGGAGGGACAAAGACCGCGGCTTCGAGGTGCTGGGCGTGGCCATGGACGACGACGGCTGGGAAGCCGTAAAACCCTTTTTGGCCGAGCTGGGCGTCAATTACCGCGTGATGATTGGCGACGACCTCACCGCCCAGATGTACGGCGGCGTGGACGCGCTGCCCACCACGTTCCTGATCGATAAAACCGGCAAGATCGCCGCCGTTCACGTCGGACTCACCAGCAGGAAGGATTTCGAAGATGGTGTCGAACAACTATTACGGGCTCCCGCGACGGTGGCTTCTGCTGGCGCTGGCCGGCCTGTGGGCTCTCTCGGCGCAAAGTAGCGGCCATCTGAAAGTGGGCGAGCCCGCCAGGATAGCGGCCGCGCGCGGCGCGGCGATCGAGGCCAAGATCCCCGTCACGGTAGACCCCGGCTTTCACGTCAACAGCAACCATCCAAGCGAAGACTACCTCATCCCCTTGAAGCTGACCTGGACTTCGCTCGGCGCGCTGGAAGGCGGCACGGTCACTTACCCGGCGGCCACCATGGAGAAATACGAATTCTCCGATAAGCCGCTCTCCGTTTTTTCCGGCGCGTTTTCTTTGACGGTGAGTTTCAAAGTGAGCGCCAAAGCTCCGCCCGGCCCCGGCATAGCTACCGGCAAGCTGCGCTATCAGGCGTGCAACTCAAACACCTGCTTTCCGCCGAAATCGGCGGATGTAAGCGTAGCGTACCAGGTGCAATAAACCTGCCCAGTTGACTTATTTTCACAACGCGGTGGCGGGCTCGGACCCTGACACGTCGGTGCTCAAGATAGGGTTAGCCTTACTGGCGGTGCCCATCACGGCAAGCACGGGTCTATGGCTGTTGACGGGCGCTCGCAGGTGGTGCCACATCGCTGCATTCTCGCTGGGCTCGGTGCTGTTCGGCGTAAGCGAGGCATATCTGGTGGCCTACCACGGAGTCTTCGACCGAGACTAAGGAGCGACGCCCCGGCCGCCTTCGAGATCGGTCTAGCCTCGGCGGGCGCAGTAAACGCGATCACAGCTCTAGCCCTCACCGCAGGGTATCTGTTCGCCGAGCGTGCGTTTAAGAGTGGCGCCGGACGCCGGCATTGGACGCACTCGCTGCTGGCCGGGGCCTTGACCACTTTGTTGGTTGCGCTCCTTTTCGGTCAAACCGCAGCGGACTCCGCTCTGCTCGGTCCGGTCGTGCTACCAGTCGCCTACGCCTTAGTGTGGTTTAGGAAACCGGGAAAGTGGCACGGAGGGAGCGAGTAGTTCTCCGGCCGAGCGATGCTGCGCTACCGCGGTCAACCATCGTTATTCCGCTTCCGGCTTCGCTGGCAAGCCCGTAAGCGCGAAAGATAATAGCCCACGGCGTAAGCCGTGCGGAACAGGTCCAGTGTTGACATAGCCCCGGAACGGGGCGTAAGAAAGTAGCCCACGGCGTAAGCCGTGTGGACCGCGTCATCCGTCCATGAGCCCCGGAACGGGGCGTAAGAGCCGCGTCAGCCCCACAGATCACGCACATCATACGCTACGCCGTGCTTCTGCAAGAGCGAGGAACTCCTCTTGGAACGACACACGGCGATGATGCTCCTGCTGTTCCGCAATGTATTTCGTCACGTCAGCCGCTCGGGAGCCACTGACGCTGAAGGCGGCGTATCCAGCCTGCCAGCCGAACCCCTTCTGTGCCGGGAACTGTTCGTGGATCCAACGCGACGAATTGGCTTTTACCGCCTTTAACAACTCCGCAACTGATTCGTTAGTGGGAACAGATACGAGCAGATGCACATGATCCGCCGGTCCGTTGATGATCATTGGCACGCCGTTTCGCTTCCTGACAATACCAGCCATGTATGGAAAGAGGCGGCCGGCGATCTCTGGCGATAAGTCCGGGACACGGTTCTTAGTGGAGAAGATAGCGTGAATCAGGAGAGAAGCGAAGCTGTGCGCCATAAGACTGACGCCCCGTTCCGGGGCTCTCTATCACCCAAACAGGATTCCACACGGCTTACGCCGTGGGCTACTATCTTTCGCCCTCCGGGCTCTCCACCAGGACCCTCGGTAAAATCGTGGACCGCCGCGGACAACGCTCTCAGCCAACATCAATACCCATCTTGTTTGGAAGCTGACCGGCGGCATCCACGTGACCGACGTCGCCAACGCCACGCACACAGTTGATGAAGCCGGAAAACGTTCGCGATCCCGCTCGCATGTTGGATCCGCTCTAACAGCGACGCTTACGGGGCGCGCGCCTCTACGAGTACTTCCCCATGAACTGGTGCAGCCGGTCCAGACCGCGCTCCAACGCCTGCATCGAGGCGGCGTAGGAGATGCGGACGTGGCGGTCAGTGCCGAAAGCTTCGCCCGGCACCACGGCCACGTGCGCCTCCTGCAGCAGGCGCTCGGAGAAAGCGAGAGTATCCGCCATGCCGTTCTTGCCCAGCGCGACGCCGATGTTCGGGTACACGTAGAAAGCCCCGCGCGGCTCGGCGCACGTAACGCCGGGGATGGCGCGCAACTTCGACACCACGAAATCGCGCCGCTTGCGGTACTCGGCCAGCATTATGCCGACCGATTCCTGCGGGCCGAGCAAGGCTTCCACCGCGGCTTTCTGCGAAATCGAAGTCGGGTTCGACGTGGAATGGCTCTGTAGCTTCCCCATGGCGCTGATGATCGGCGCCGGCATCAGGCCGAAGCCAATGCGCCAGCCCGTCATCGAATAAGTCTTCGAAACCGAGCCCGCAATCAGCACCGTCTCTTTGGCGCCCGGGAGCGACGCGATCGAAAACGGTTCGCTATCATACAGGAATTTGCAGTAGCATTCGTCGGTCATCAGGTAGATGCCGCGCTTCACCGCCAGGGCGAAGATCTTCTCGAATTCCGCCCGGTCGAGCAGCGCGCCGCTGGGGTTGGACGGTGAATTGATAATGATCAGCTTGGTCCGCGCAGTGAGGTGTGGCTCCAACATCGCGGCGGTCAGCGTGAAGCCTTGCGTCTCGTCCGTGTCGACGAAAACGCACTTGCCGCCGGCGTAATTCACCACGTCCTTGTAAGTCACCCAGTACGGCACCGGGATGATGACTTCATCGCCGGGGTTGATCAGTGCCTGCATGAGATTAAATATGATGTGCTTGCCGCCCACCGTGATCAGGCACTCGCTGGGCTGATAACTGGTGCCGAAGTCCTTCTTATGGGACTCGCACACAGCCTTCTTCAATTCCGCGGTGCCGCCGACCGGCGTGTACTTGGTGAAGTTCTGGTCGATGGCGCGCTTCGCCGCTTCTTTGATGTTATCGGGCGTTGGGAAATCTGGCTCGCCGGCGCCGAAATCGACGACGTCAATACCTTGCGAGCGCAACTTAGTGGCTTCGGCGGCCACCCTCATGGTGGAGGATTCGCTGATGGAAGCGATACGCTCCGCGATTGCGTTGGCTACGGCCTGCATGGGTGTCTTCCCTTATCTTCCTTTCGTAGACGACTCTTAGACGACCTTGGCCAGCCGGCGGTGCAGCCGGGCCTCGACGCTGGGCGGCACCAGGCCGGAGATGTCCCCGCCCAGGCTGAACACTTCTTTCACCATACGGGAACTGATGAACGAGTACGTTTCGTTGGCCATCATGAAGATGGTCTCGATGCCCGGACGCAGCCGCCGGTTCATAAGAGCCATCTGTAATTCATACTCATAATCCGAAATCGCCCGGATGCCGCGCAGCAGGACGGTAGCCGAGTGCGCGGACGCGTGGTCCACCAGGAGGCCATGGAACGAATCCACCTCCACGTTGGGATAGACATGGACCACTTCGCGAAGCATTTCGATACGCTCGTCCACCGAGAAAAGCGGCTCCTTGGCGTCGTTCCAGAGAATCGAAACGATCAGCCGGTCGAACAAACGCGAACCGCGCTGGATGAGATCGAGATGGCCGTTGGTAATCGGGTCGAACGATCCCGGGTATAGGGCTGTGACGCTCGTCGGCTTGGGCGGCAACGTTTCGATTCGCTTTCTCGGGGGTGATCTTATTCTAGCCGAAAATCGCACCCGCCGCCCGTTTGCTATTAGGGTCGTATCGGGAAGCCACATTCCTGAGTGGCCTCCCGAAAGCTCGACGGCACGCAGATCCTTTCGCCCGGTTACTTTTTCGCGGCGCTGGTGTAGAAGCTGTCCAGAAATTCGTAGCGATCCCGATGCTCTTCGGGGGCGGCGTGGCACACGGCGTCCAGGTGCATCACCTCGTGGGTCTTGCTGAAGGCCGGCCACTTGGCCAGGCCGGAGCCGTTGGGATTGCTTTTTTTGATGAAGTTGGCAAAATAAGCGGCCATCTCTTCGGAGGCTTTGCGGTCTTCCGGTCCCCAGGCGGCCTTCTTGGAATCGAGCGCACCGAACACGTATTCCAGTTCCCAGGAGTGCCCCGCCAAACCCTTCACACCGGGGTTGGGCATGCCTTCGGGCAGCGGCACGGCGCGGTCGAAGCGGTAGCGGTACACAGGCGCCTGTCCGGTGGCGGACTGCGCCTCGATCCATTTCCACGTGGAATAAACAATGAACGAGTCGCTCGCCAGGTCGCCTGCCGATGCCAGCGCCTCCGCGTCGGTGGAGGCAGCATACACCTTGGCAGCCTCGGCGGCTTTGTCACCGAACCGCGCTTTCAGCAAGCCCGGGAATGATGCGGCAGTGGGCTTGAGCTTTTCCCCTAGCACCGATCCTCGAACCTCGTCGGCGTTCCATCCAGCCAGCAGCGCGACGTGGCTCTGCTTGCCCGCTGCGTAAATCGAGGCCGCCGTCTCCGGCAGGAAATAGCCGTCGATGATCGGACCAAAGCGCACCGGGCCGCCCTTCGCGGAGGCCTTGAGAACGTCTTCGGCGGATGCGGCGCGCATCTCGGCCAGAGACTTGGCGCCCAGCGTGGCGGCGAAACTGACGCCCATTTCTTCCGCCTTGTTTAAGGGCAGGCCAGCCAAAAGGCCGCCGGTATTGAACATGGCGCCGCTTTCGCCGATGGCCCCGCGGAACAATCCCTCGGTCAGGGGCGATGCCATCAACGCGCTCACCGACGCCGATCCGGCTGATTCGCCGCCTATGGTCACTTTGCCGGGATCGCCGCCAAATGCGGCGATGTTGCGATGGACCCACTGCAATGCCGCCACCTGGTCCAGCATGCCGTAGTTGCCGGAAGCCTTGTGCGGCGATTCGGCGGTCAGCTCGGGATACGCCAGGAAGCCGAACACACCAAGCCGGTAATTGGCAGTGACGACGATGACGCCCTTCTTAGCGAAGTTCGTGCCATCGTAGCGCGGTTCATCGCTGGCTCCGGCCGCGAACCCGCCGCCGAAGAAGTACACCAGGACGGGTAAGTGCTTCTTGCGGGCGGGAGAAGGCGTCCAAACGTTCAAATAGAGGCAATCTTCGCTCACGCCCTTGTCGCGAAAAATCATGTCGCCGTAAATATTGCCTTGATAGCATCGGTCGCCAAACTGGTCCGCCTTGCGGACGCCATTCCACGCGGCAGCCGGCTGCGGCGCCTGCCAGCGGAGCGCGCCCACCGGCGGCGCGGCGAAAGGAACGCCCTCGAAGATCCTTACGGAGGGGTCCGCGCCCGCGATCCCTTCGAGGATGCCTCCCTCCACCTTCGCCTGGTCCGCAGACGCAGCCACACCTACGGCAGACAGCAAACAGCATCCGGCAAGCACTGACACGGCAAGGGGCCTATGCATGGTCTTGTTCTCCTCAGAAGCAAAGTGTAACCCGCTTCGCGGTGGGGTAGATGGGATAGACCATCGCCTTCGCGATCTGCCGCGTTGGCCGGCGGCAAGAACCGATCGCCGGTCCCGCCTCTGATGCCGCTTCTCAGGCGCCCGCGTTTGCCGCAGCGCTCTCCCCGATTTCCTGCAGCCTCCAGCCTTTCACGGGATGGGTCAGAAACTTTTCCGCGGCTTGAAGAAAACGCAGGGTGTGCGGCAGTTGCGCGTGCAACTCAAACGCAGCCTCATCGACCCACTCGGAATGAATCGCAAACACGCGCGGCTCGCGGATCGATTCGAACATGTGAATCGCCAGGCATCCGGCCTCAGCTCGGCTAGGCGCGAGGTTCCGGAGCATCGCCTCGCAAAATTCCGCCTCCTTCCCGGGCTGAGGCTCAAAGCGGACAGAAAAGAAGAAAGACACGCGGCGCCTCCTCTAGTGACAGTATGCAACAGCGGCTCGTCTGACCATTAGGCGCGATTCGCCCCCAAAAAGCCGCGCTTCTGTTGCTATAATGGGATGGTTCCGCGCCACCTCCGTCTGATCATGTTTTTAAGCGTCAAAGAGATGGAAGTGCGGAAGATTCGTTTTGACGAAACCTTCCGCGCCGGGCAGATCGATTTTGCTGGGGACGAATTAGCGCAGGAATCGGTGCTGTGCGTGGCCGGCGAGGCGGCTTTGGTTCCGCACTCGTCGGGCGAGGTTCGCATTCAGGGGCGGTATAGTGTGGAAGTTTCGGCGGCATGCGACCGCTGCCTGGAACGGACGCGTTTCCCGCTGGGGGCCAGCTTCGATCTGTACTACCGGCCGGTCGAGACGATCGCTTGCGAAGAAGAAGTCGGCATCGACGAGGCCGAATCGGAAATCGGGTTTTACGAAGGTGGGGGCATCGAGCTGGAAGATGTCCTCCGCGAGCAGGTTCTGCTCGCATTGCCGATGCAGCGAATCTGCAGCGATGCGTGCAAGGGCATTTGCCCGGTGTGCGGCCAGAACCGGAATCAAACCGCCTGTAATTGTAAGATGGAAGACGCGGCGGATCGCTGGGGGGCACTCAGGAATCTGGAGATTCCTTAGGGATGGAAACGGCCTCCGGGTTTGTTCCTTGGCCGCGACTGTGTAACGCCAGATTGTAAAGGTTGACGAGATATGCCTAATCCTAAACGTAGACACTCCCAAAGGCGGACAGCGACGCGGCGCGCGCACGACGCGCTGAAGCCGGCGGGCCTTGCGGAATGTCCCAACTGCCACGAGCCTAAGCTGCCGCACCGGGCGTGCCCGCACTGCGGGCAGTATAAGGGCCGGGAAGTAGTCGAAGTCGCAGAGGAGTAGCTCCGATTCTCAAATGCTGACCGTTGCGTTGGATGCAATGGGCGGAGACCACGCCCCGAAGGCCGAAGTCGAGGGCGCGGTTCTAGCCGCCCGGCAATTGGGCGTGAAGGTCATCCTGGTCGGCCAGGAAGACTTGGTCCGGCAGGAACTGTCGAAATACGAAGACTACGACGAGCTGCCGATCGAGGTGCTCCACGCCAGCGAGCGTGTCACCATGACGGACCCTATCCAGGAGGTCCGCACCAAGCGGGATAGTTCGCTGAAAGTGGCGTCGCGCCTGGTGCATGATGGCCGGGCCGCCGGCTTGGTGTCGGCCGGCAACACAGGCGCGGTGATGGCCACTGCCAAGATCTTGCAGGGCGTGGTTCCGGGCGTGAAGCGGCCAGCCCTGGCAGGCCTGTTCCCCACCGCGAAGGGTCCCACGCACCCTGTGATCGTGCTGGACGTCGGCGCCAACGTGGATTGTTCGTCGCACATGCTGGCGCAGTTCGCGGTGATGGGGGAAGTTTACGCGCGCATCATCATCAAGCGCGACCGGCCGCGGGTGGGCCTCCTTTCCATCGGCGAGGAGGAACATAAGGGCAACGACCTCACGCGCGCCGCCTGGCCGCTGCTTCAGAAGCTCAACTTGAACTTCGTCGGCAACGTGGAAGGCCGCGATATCTACGGCGGCGACGTGGACGTGGTGGTCTGCGACGGCTTCACCGGCAACGTGGCGCTCAAGGTCAGCGAAGGCGTGGCCGATCTGGTGAAGCACACCCTACGGGAGTCGCTCGAAGCCACTATTTCCGCCAAGATCGGCTACGTGTTCTCCCGCACCGCACTCAACGATTTCAAGAAGCGCCTGGATTACTCCGAATACGGCGGGGCGCCGCTGCTGGGCGTGCGCGGCGTCTGCATCATCAGCCACGGCCGGGCCAATGCCAAAGCCATTCGCAACGCTATTCGCGTGGCCGCCGAGTTTTCCGAGGGCAACGTCAACCAGCGGATCGAAGAGGAGCTGCGAGCTTCCGCTTCCGAAAAGATCGCCGCAGTAAAAGTGCCGTGATCCACAAAGTAGGACAGACGATCGGTGTTCGTCGTCTGTCGCCGTGTCATGATGCTCCGCGGCGCGACAGGCTACAAAAGGCGATGGCCCGTCCTACTGGTGTGCGGTGCTGCGCGCTTCTGCTGTTCGCCGTCGCCGCGTTCGGCGCCCAGGAACATGTGGCCTGGAACGTTTCTGTGGAACCGGCAGCCGTTGCGGCCGGCGCCACCACTGTGTTGCGCATCAACGCCACCATCGAACCCGGATGGCATCTTTACGCGGCGTCCTCTCCGGCGGGAATTCCCGCCTCCTTTAGCCTGGCGCCAAATGCCGTGGTGGCGCGCACGCGTCTCTACCAGAGTGCGCCGCAGCGCGCCTTCGACCCCAACTTCAACAGCCAAACGGAAACGTTCACGGGCTCCGCGTCTTTCGCGCTCGAGATCGAGACGCGGCCGGATGCTCCTGCCGGCGCCACGACGCTGAACATCGCGGCGCGCTTCCAAACTTGCAACGACACCACTTGCATCCCCGGTAAATGGTCCGGGGCAGCGAGTCTCACAATCGATCCGGCCGCCAAGGCCGCGAGCATCGTGCTGCCTCCCGGTTTGACGGAGGTGAAACCGCCCGCGCCCACTCCCACCGGCGCCACCGCGCCCGCGCAAAGCTGGACCCTGTTTCTGCTCGCCGCTTTCGGCTTTGGCCTGGCGTCCATCTTCACTCCGTGCTGTTTCCCGATGATTCCCATCACCATGTCGTACTTCCTCAACCGGGAATCCGGCGGGCGGCGCGACGCGATTCTGCAGGCGGTGGTTTTCTGCCTGGGGATCATCGTCCTGTTCTCCGGGCTCGGCCTGGTGATCACGGCCGCGCTGGGACCGGTGGGAGTCGTTCAGTTGGGCGCCAGCCCCTGGGTCAACGGTTTCATCGCGGCGCTGTTCATCGTCTTTTCGCTGAGCTTACTTGGCGCGTTCGAGATCACCATTCCATCTTCGATTTTGACCCGGCTGAACCAGGCTTCCGGCAGCGGCGGATTCGCCGGAACGCTGCTGATGGGCCTCACCTATTCGCTGGCGTCCTTCGCTTGCGTGGGCCCGTTTGTCGGAACTCTGCTCGCGGCTTCGGTTTCCGGCGGGCGTCTGCGGCCGCTGGTTGGCATGGTGATGTTCTCGACTGGCATGGCGCTGCCGTTCTTCTTCCTGGCGCTATTTCCGGCATTTCTCAAGAAACTGCCGCGCAGCGGCGGCTGGATGGTGCGGATCAAGATCGTATTGGGATTCGTGATTCTGGCCGCCAGCTTGAAATATCTCAGCGCCGTCGATCAGACGCTTGGCTGGGACTGGCTCACACGCGAACGCTTCCTGGCGGCATGGATCGTGCTTTTCGCCTTGGCCGGCCTCTATCTGCTGGGACTGTTGCGGCTGGAAGGCGTCAAGCCGGACGAGCCGCTCGGGTTGGGACGCCTCCTTACCGGCACGGCCTTTCTAATTTTCGCCGTCAGCCTGGTGCCCGGCATGTCCGGCGCGAAACTGGGCGATCTGGATGCCTACGTGCCCGCTCCCGCCGGACGCGTTGCTGCCGTACTCGTGGGCGGGAGCGGACCGAGGTGGCTGAAGGACCAGTATCAGGCCGCGCTCGATCAGGCGCAGCGCGAAGGCAAGCTGGTATTCATCAACTTCACCGGTGTGGCCTGCGCCAACTGCCATTGGATGGAAGCCAACATGCTTCCCCGCCCCGAAATCGCCGCCGCGCTCGAGCGATTCGTGCTGGTCGAGCTGTACACGGACCGCACCGACGCGGTCAGCGAGGCCAACGAGAAGCTGGAAGAAACCAAGTTCGGCACCGTGGCCGAACCCTATTACGCCATCGTGCGGCCGGATGGAAGCACGGTGGCGACCTTCGAAGGCCGCACCACCAATGCGCAGGAGTTCCTCGCGTTCCTGTACCGCGGCGCCACCGCGCCCGTCCCCGCCGTCCAAAGCGCGCTGCCGGAAGACAGCGCCGAGCGCTTCACCGCGCTCGATGGCAGCACGGTGGATGGCAGCGGAAAAGTGCTGGTGCTCGATTTCTGGGCCACCTGGTGCGTGCCGTGCATTCAGGAGATGCCGGAATTCGACCACTTGTATCGAGAGTTGGCGCCGAAGGGACTCGCGCTGGTCGGCATGGCAATGGACGACGAAGGCGCAGCCGTGGTCAAGCCGTTCCTGGCCCAGCATCCGGTCGATTATCCCGTCGCTCTAGGCTCCGCGGCGCTGGCCAAGAAATACAACGTGGAAGATTTCCCGGTGACTCTCATCTTCAACCGCTCAGGGACGCTCATCAGACGCTTTGACGGCTACACCAAGGAGGCGGCCTTGCGAGCGGTGATCGATGCGGCGCTGCAATAGCTTACTGCTTTTGCATTGATTCGCGGCTTTCAGGCCAGGCGTTGCCCGGCTGCGCCGCTTACTAACCCGCCCCACAACGCCTTCCGGCTCCTTCTTACTCCACCTCAAACGGCACCTTGCGAGCGACAATGCGGTGAGTGGCGTCTTCCGCGAGGACTTCGGCAATGTACGAACCGGCGGCAAGGTCTTCCACCTTCAAGCGGAATGCCACCGGGATTACCGGGTTGCCCGGCTTGGCTAACTTGCTGATGTCCATCGCGCCGCTATCGCTTTTCGTATCGCCGGTCTTCGCATCCAGCAGGCGGACTTCGACAGTCAGCGCGGTCGCGGACGGTTTGGCGGTTCCATCGCCCGCTGCGGCCGGCTGGCCCGGCGCTTCCGCGGTGCGCAGCAGCGGCTCGTAGATCTCCAGGTAGCAGACAGCGGTGTCGGCCTTCTTGAAGTGGTTGCTGCCGCCAGGCGTAATTTGCATGCCGAGGGCCACCAGCGGCGCGCGGCCGTCGAGCAGTTCGGCATCCAGGTTCGTGTCCGCATCGCTTACTTTGTGGACGTCGGTGCTGAGCGCAATGCCGCTGAGGAATAAACTCTTGCCGTCGTACGGATCGATGGTCAGCGGGTTCTTCTCCAGCTTGCCGAATTCCTCGCCGCCGGAGCTGAAGAGTACTTTCAGATCGTAGGTGCCGGCGGCCACGTCGAACTGGTTGTCGTAATGCAGGAACGGCTTTCTTAGAAAAGCCTCGAGCTCTTGCTTATCGGCAAAATCCAGCTTGACCGTGTCGCTGAACCGCGCGCCCACCGCCCCATTCGGGTTATACGCGATTCCCAGTATGTTGACATCGGCGTGCTGGTGGCCTTTCACCTTGGTGAACTGGATGGATTTGGAGGGAATCTCCAGCGCCAGGTCGAGACGCGCCGCGTTGGGAGACAGATAGAAGAACGGCGTCTGCATGGCCGCGGACGTGACGGTGCCGGGGGCATCGGCGGCCGCGCGCGTCTCCAGGTCGTGCTCGGCAGGCTTGCCTGCCAGCAGGTCCACCTGCTTCACGTTGCAATAGCCGCTGCGCGCCCTCACCCTGTATCCGCCGTGCTCCACTTTCACTCTCAGGACGTGGCAGCTTCCCTCCGGAGTGTCCGGCGGCGTATATCCGATCAGGTAGTACTGGTTCTGCTCTTTGCCGATCTTGTCCAGGCCACCCAGCAAGTCGTTGGTGTTGGCAATCACGAATCCGCCGGTGCCGTCGGCCAGCATGTACATGAATTGCTGATTGTCGTTTGCACTGGGCGGTGGCTGTGGGACGATGATCTGCGGAGGCGTAGTGTACCTAGGGACGATCCCGTTATTGATTGTGGCCGTACCGCGCGTGCCGGTGCCGGTGCCAGTACCGGTGTTGGTGGGTCCGCGCGTCGGGCTTCCGCTCGGTCCGCGCGTCGGGCTC
>JBAVYH010000161.1:0-9299 GCA_049698695.1 Bryobacteraceae bacterium
GGACGCTACCCGCCGCCACGGCCGCTCCCTCCAGCGTTGTCCAACGCTGCTGCGTTCCTTCGTGAACCACAGTCCTCTTTCTTTGCGCCTCATGTAGGACATTAGTTATGCAGGAATCAATAGCCGCGATATCGCGCAGGATGCGGCAAACTACTTCTGTTTCAGACTTACATAATACGATGATTCTTTTGCCGCGCGAAACCCACTCGGGCGTCGGCAGCGATTGGGATCGGGTGCAATTCCATTCGCGCACTACCGGGCTGCCGCCGACCGGACGACCAGCCTGCCGGAGCGGAACTACCTCATCACCCAAGCCGCCCGGCTCGGCGGGAGCGTGACAAACCTGGCGCCGGACGATTCCACGCGCTGATCCAGCAGGCGGACCGTGAGCTACTCGTATCTCAGCGCGGTCACCGGATCTACCCGCGTCGCCCGGCGGGCAGGAAGGTAACCGGACAGCGCCGCTACGGCCACCAGCCCGAGCGTGGCCGCAATGGCAATGCCGGGGTCGTGCGACCCAATCCCGTAAAGCTGGCTTTCGATCAGCCGGGTTACCGCCAGCGCGATGGGGAGGCCGATCAGCACCCCGGCAGCGGCCAGCAGCAGCACCTCCCGCATCACCAGCCAGACGACGTTTCCCGCCGATGCGCCGAGGGCCATACGGATGCCGATCTCGCGCGTCCGCCGCGCTACCAGGAACGCCATCACGCCGTAAATCCCGATCGCGGCCAGGATGGTGGCGAGCACACCGAATGCGCTCGATAGCGCAGCCGAGAGGCGCTCCACCGCCAGCGAATCGTCCCGCTGTTTTCCCTCGGTCTTCATCTGCGAAATCGGCAAGTTCGCATCCAGCTTGTGCACCGCCGCGCGGATCATCGGGAACATCTGCTCAGGCCGCAGCGGCGTGCGCACGTAACCGGTCATCTGCCAGGCCAAGTCGTTCTGCAGGTATGGGAAATAGACCTGGCGCTGCAGCTCCTCGTTCATGCGGCTGTACCTGGTGTCGCGAACGACGCCGACGATCTCGATATCGGTCTTCGTGCCCGGGTCGCCACCCAGGCCGATATGCCGGCCCAGGGCGTCGCGCCCGCCGAAATAGTGCTTGGCGAATTTTTCGTTGACGATGGCCACTTTGGGTGCCTTCAGCGCGTCCTGTTCGGTAAAATCCCGTCCTTGGTAGACAGGGATCTTGAGCGTGGCGAAATATCCCGGCGAGACGTAGTTCACCCGCGGATTCATGTCCTCGCCCGGCTTGGCGACGTAGCCTTCCACCGTCACCGAGCTGTCCCATTCATCGAAGGTGAGCGGCGGGACCACACACAGGGCCGCCGCGCTGGTGCTGGGAATGGCTGCGAGCGAGTCCTGCAGTTGCCGGTAGAGGAGCTTGGCGCGCTCGGGATTGTAGCCGTTCAAGGTGGGATCCACCTGGAAACTGAGCAGGTTGTTCACGTCGAATCCAGGATTGACGCTTTTCAGGTTGTGCAGGCTGCGCCCGAAGAGTCCGGCCCCGATCAGCAGCAGCAGGGAAAGACTGATCTGCGCCACCACCAGCATTTTGCGCCAGCGGGCCTGCCCGCCTCCTGCCACGGCGCCTGCCTGGTCCTTGAGCACCGGCGCGATCTTCGGCCGGGCTGCCTGCAGCGCCGGCGCAAGCGCGAAAATCACGGCTGTCGCCACCGAAACCGCCATGGTGAACAGCACCAGGCGCAGGTTCGGATCCACGGCAAACCGCAGCGGCGGGTCGGTCTCCGGCATGATGCCGATGAGCAGCCGCATGGCCCAGGGCGAGATGGCCAGCCCCACCAGGCCGCCGGCAGATGCCAGCAGCAAGCCCTCCACCAGAAGCTGGCGGACGATGCGCGAGCGTCCCGCACCCAGCGCCAGCCGCACCGCGATCTCCTTCTGCCGCGCCGACGCGCGCGCAATCATCAGGTTGGCCACGTTGGCGCAGGCGATCAGCAGCACCAATGCGACCATCGCCATCATCGCCCACAGCGGCGCCTCCAGGAACTGCCGCACCACGTCCTGCCCGCGCCCTCCCGATGTCACATCCAGCGTCCCTTTCAGAAACTGCTGCCGCGTGTATGGCGTGGTGTGCGCGAATTCCTTTTGCTGCACCTCCATCTCCAGTGTGCGATGGTAGAGCGGGGCGAGCGACGCCTTCGCTTCCCGCAGATCGACGCCCGGCTTCATCCGGCCGAAAACCTGCACCCATCGCTGCCGGCGGTTTTCGAGCGGCTTGTCCATGTCGGTCATCTCTCCCGCCATCGCCACCGGCACGAACATCTGTACCTGAAACAGCGCCTGCACCCCCTCGAACTTCCGCTCCGCCACGCCCACGATGGTCAGCCGGTGGTCCCGCACCAGCATCTGCTTTCCGACCACCGACGGATCGCCGCCGAACCGGCTTTGCCAATAGCCGTAGCTCAGCACGGCGAACGGCGCACCGTTGGGAGTACGGTCGTCTTCCGGTGTGAAGAGGCGTCCCAGCGCCGGACGCACGCCCAGCACGGGAAAATACGTTCCCGAAACCATCTCGCCCGCCACCCGCTCGTTGCGTCCCTCGAAGCTCGCGCTGAAATCCGTGGCGTAAACGCAGAACATCCCGCTGAAAACCTCGTTCTGCTTGCGTAGATCCTCGTACATCGGATAGGAGATCGAATTCATGCCGCGATTGTTGCCGTACCAGGAGCCCTGCTCCACCAGTTGCGCCAGCCGCTGCGGCTGTTCGACGGGAAGCAGGTGCAGCATCACCTGATCGAGCAGCGTGAATACCCCGGCATTGGCGCCGATACCCAGCGCCAGCGAGAGGACCGCAATGGAACAAAAGACCGGAGATTTCGCCAGCGTCCGGCCGGCATAGCGCACGTCAGCGAAAAGGCTCATCGACACTTCCAGTGAGATGGTTTCTCATCAGCTTTATACGCTGGGATGTGCGAATGGTTCCGGCTGTCTTTGTTAATTGGAGGATCGACGCCCTTCGGAGATCGAGAATTGGCGCCTTGTGGTATAGTACCCAGAAACCGGGAGACGAAATGGAAACCCCGGTTGAGTCTTTTCGCCGGCTGAGCGCCGGCAGGAAGGATGACGATCCGCACTGTGATCCGGAGCCGCTGGTATGCCAAACTACACTGTCCAGCAAGGTGATTGTGTAACTAACATCGCCGATCAGTATGGTCTGCTGTGGACCACGGTATGGAATCATCCCAATAACAATCAGCTCCGCCAGCTCAGAAAAGACCCGAACGTGCTGCACCCGGGCGACCAGCTTTTCGTGCCCGATCTCGACTTGAAGCAGGTCGACTGTGCTACCGATCAGCGGCACACCTTCGTCGCGAAAGGCCTTCCGGCCAAGCTGAAAATCCGCTTGCTCGACCAGGACCAACCGCGGGCCGGGGTAGCGTACCAGCTCGAAATCGACGGCGCGCTCAAATCGGGAGTCACGGATTCGGGCGGATACATCGAGCAGCCGCTGCCGCCCGGCGCCCACGGCGGCAAGCTGATGGTCGGAGATGGTTCGGTCAAGGACGTCCACCAGATCCAATTCGGTGCGCTGGATCCGTTCGATACCGAAAGCGGAGTCCGGGGCCGGCTGGTGAATCTCGGTTTTGGCGGCGACGACATGAAGGAGGCGATCAAGGCCTTTCAGCAGAAAGAGGGCATCCCGGTTACGGGCGAAGCGGACGCCGCCACGCAAAGCCGCCTCAAGGACAAGCACGGGCAATGACGCCTACACCGATCTCCCGGTTGACAAGCGATTCCACCGCGCACAACACGCTGAACCAGCCGCCAACCGTCCCGATCTTCTTGCAGATGTCACCCGATGCGCCACAGGGCGACGTCCGCGGAATTCCCGGCGTCAACTTTCAAGTTCTCATCAACGGTTCGGTGGTCCAGGCGGGCACGACGCCGGCAGACGGCCGGATCGACGTGCGCGTGCCTCCCGGCGGCAGTTCGACTTTGCAATTGCTGGTGGATGGCGCGGCCGTGGCCGATTACGAAATCACGGTGGACACCGGCGCGCTCGATCCGGCGGACCAGGTGCGCGGCCAGCAGCAGCGTCTCCGCATGCTCGGATACCAGATCGGCTCCGACGGTCCGGATGGCAATGGCGTCAACGCCACCACGGCCGACGGCAGGAATGTCGCCAATGCCGAGTTTGAGCGCGCGCTGGTGGATTTTCAGGCCGACCAGGGGCTGTTCCCGGACGGGATCGTCGGTAACCAGACGCGGCCCCGGCTGGTAGCGCGTGCGGGAGCCTGAGGGCTTATGTCTGTTCGTGTGAAAGTTCGCAACAACCGACAAATCATCGTGCCGCTTCGCTTCGGACGCGCGGTCACCGGCAGTTCGGTGGCCGACGCGCCCGACGTCGACGATCGCGGTTTCGCCATGGGCAACCGCCCCGGCACCTGGGGCAGCACCAGCGCGAGGGGCGCCATGGTGGGCATCACCGCGGGCGACACCGTCCGCATCAAAGTCCGCCGCGAAGATATCGACGGCACCGCGAAGCTGTTCGTCACCAGCTCCGATACCAGCGTGGTCACAGTCACCGCGCCGCCGGGCGAGCTCGCCGTGGACGGCATCTTCAGCATCAAGGGGCTGGTTGACGTGATCAGCGTTCCGGTGAAGCTCCAGGTGCATCTTGGCTCCGCTACCGGACCGGTTCTCGGGGAGATGGAACCGCACATCTTCCAGCTTCGCCAGCGCCGCGTGGTCGCCCATCTGGTCACCATCAACGGCACGCCGACCACGCGCTCGGCGGACAGTCTGGTTCAACTTTTCCAGGACGTGAATGTAGTCTGGCGGGCCGCCGGGATCGAGTTCCTCTACAACAAAGACGAGACGCTGAACGACCCCATCAATGGATTTGCCACCGCCGGAACGGTGTCGACCAATCTTCACGCGAACCCGCCCACTTGGGGCGAGTTTTCGCGGGTCCTCAATCTCAGGCCGGACGCGAATGCCGTTAACGTCTATTTCGTTCAGTCCGCCAACGAGTGGACTGGGTTGACATTCGATAACGAGAATGCGCGTCCTAACGGGTACGGTGTGGTGCTTGTGGATAACGGCAACGCGCACGATCTGGCCCATGAATTAGGCCATTTCCTCGACCTTGACCTTCACGCTGGCGAAGATACGCCAGGGCACCATGTTCGCGACGACGTTGACTCGGAGCGTCGCATGATGTTCGATTGGGACCCGCTCGACAACACTCAGCCGGCCTATCGGCATGACGTCGGGTATGGCGATCTGGTCCCCGGTAATTTGATCGACCTGAAGGATTTCAGTGCCGATCCGACGGATGGCGCGCTCGCTCGCAGCCGGCGGCGGTCGCTCCACCCGTTTTAGGGAACGTGGGCGATGCGTTGGCCGATAAAAAACCGGGATGCGGCGCTTATCGCTTCTGGCATCCTGGCCCTGATTGCAGTGCGGTTGCCAGCGCGGCAGGAAAGAGAAGGAGGCAGGATGAGTCCGGCGCAGGTAGTGGATTACGTGAAACACAAGAATTGGAGTGTGGTCGCGAAGCCGGGGACCGTGGGTCCCGATGCCGGACCGGCGCTGCTGCCGCTGTTGGACGATCGGGACTCCCAGGTGCGCGAACTGGCGGTCACCTGTTTGAACGCCGCCGGCGGCCCGGCGGCCCGCGAAGGGCTGCTCAAGGAGCTGCACGACCCCACCGAAACCGTCCGCGCCGCGGCCGCCCGCTTCCTTCGCGCGCATTACACTGCGGCCGATCTTCCCACCATCGCCAGCGTGATGAACAGGTCTCCGGACGAGTACGTGCGCGAGCAGCTAGCCCTGTTGCTCGGCGAATCGGGCGACGTTTCGCAGATCCAGGTATTGGCCGCGCGCTGGCGGACCGAGAAAGACGAACACGCCCGTCACGCCGATTCGCTCGCGATGGCGCGGCTCGGAGACCCCACCAGCCGGTCGCAGTTGATTCAGCGATTGACCGGCGAGCAGCCCGAGGAGCGTGTCGCCGCTCTCCGCGATCTGCCCTATGTCAACGACATCGGCCTCCTGCGCCACCTGGTTCCGCTGCTGGACGACACCCGCCCGGGGCTCAATGTGGGACCCTCCCACGGGCCTTATTTCATTCGCGTCTGCGACGTCGCCGTCAATATAGCCAATCAGATGCTCGGCGGCCGCTTCCATTGGGCCGAGCCCGTAAAACGGTACTCGCCGCAGGAGCTGAGCGAAGCCAGGAGCGTGCTGGCCTCGATTCGGTGAATTCGCCGTTATTTACTCGCCGGGCGGTTGCTGGCTGCGCGAAATCGTGTGAGCCGCGGTCTCAGAGCTTCTCGGCGTAGACGCACCGCTCAATCTCGAATATGGGGACGTCGCGCCCGGTCGGTTCGATGTATCTTGCGGCGAACTCGCTCCGGCCGGCCTGTTCCCGCTCCGTCCAGCCGTACTCGCGCAGAAGGTCGCCCACAGCCTCCGGTGCAATTCCGAAGTGCCACACCCCACCCTGCACGAACCGCTGATAGATCTTCTCGTCGCCGTAGCTCTTGATGCCATCGAGAAAATCCTTGCGGACGTAAGTGAACACCATCCGGCTCCCCACACCCGCTTTGGAAAGAAACGCCAGGATCTTTCTGACGCCATCCTCCGTCAGATACTGAGTAACGCCTTCCCACACGAACATCGTTGCCTGCTCGATGCGGAAACCTCTCGTTGCCAGGGCGACGCCCAGATCGTCGATCTCAAAGTCGACCGGGACCTGCGTCACGTGCTCGGATACCCTGCCGTACAGCGCCCGCATCCTTTCTTGCTTGTAGTCGATATTCACCGGCAGATCGACTTCGTATGCGTGGACACCGGTCGGCGCGACCAGGCGATACACCCGTGTGTCCAGGCCGGCGCCGAAAACCACCACGGCGGGGAGGCCGGCCGCGACTGCATCGGACACCCTTTCGTCGATATACCGTTTGCGACACGCGATGCCGCCCCAGCCGCCTGGTGAGCTTCTCTCCGCCAGGTGCATCAACAGGTGGCGTCCCAAGCGCCACCTGCATGCGCCCATAACGATCCGCGCGGCGGGCGGCAGAAAGCGCAAGGCCAGGTCGTCCTGGATCAACCGTTGCGCTTTCGGAAGGTACTGTTCGCAGGCAACAATCACCATCGGACCGAACGCGGTCTGCGCGGCGGTGCTGCGCTTCCCCATGGTCACCTCTCTTGATGCTCAGGGCTGATGGGTGCACACGGCGGGTGCGCCGGCGGACACTTTCTGCATCGGCGTGAAGACTGGGCACAACTCTTCCCGGAGCATTGTCTTCGACTAAGTGTAGACCACACGGCCGCCCATTCCGTTATTCCCATAAGCCATTCTCCCGTCAACACCTGGGGGAAGTTGTCACCCGCGAAGGTTGTCCTCAACCCGCGGTTGCCGTTGGTGTATACTACGAATCCAACCGGCGACCCCGCTGGAATGCGCGGAGGCCGTGGGGCCCGTGATGCCTGTCTCTCAGAGGCTTAGGAGGAGTCCATGCGTGTAAGTAGAGTGTCTTTTCTCGTTTGCTCGTACCTGGCGGTTGGCATTTCTGCCTTTGGTGCGTCGCTGCCGTGCATTCAGCCGGGTACCGAACGATGGCCGATTAAAACCACCTTGCCACCGGACGCTCCGACCAGGACTATGACCTTGGCGGACGCGCTCAACCTGCCCAAGCTCACGAACGTAGCCAAAGACGATCCGAGGTATCAGAGCGCTCGCATTATGGACCAGCCCGTGAAAGAGGACACGCTGGTGACTATTTCCGGGTACCTGTACCTGGTCGGGTTTGAATCCGACGACTGCGACTTTCACATTCAGATCAGCCCGCAGCCACGGACCTCGGCCAATCCGCCAACCAAGGATGACAACTGCATCATCGTCGAAGTGCCCTCCGGCCAGTACGCTACCAGCATCGCGAACCAGGTGGAAGAAGTGCGCCAGTGGGTAATCGATAATCTACTGGGGAAGACCGCGCCGAAGATCGGCAGCGTCCACGTAATGCAACATCCTGTGTACGTGACCGTCACCGGCGCCCTGTTCTATGACGACGGCCACGTGTACCTGCCGGACGGAAGCACGGGGCGCGGCAAGCAAGGCATGGAATCGAAAACGCTCTGGGAACTGCATCCCGTGACGTCTGTGGCATTTGCGCCGGCGCCATCCGCAAGCCACTGACCTCCGCCTGATTGCAGGGCTGGGCCGGCCGATCTGTGCGTTTAAATACGGAACGGCGGTTTCCACCGAGGATTGGAGCGGCTCTTTCACCGCAAGCAAGAGTATAATTAGAGCCACAAATCCGTAACTCGGAGGGAGAAAGGACACCTCATGGAAAAGGCCAAAGGTTCTACGGTTTCCAAGACGAGAACCGAGTCGCCGCAGACCTCTGCGCGGATGGATGCTTCCAAGCCGGACCACGAACAGGCGAGAGCCATCCTCGCGTACTACTTCTGGCAGGAGCGAGGCTGTCCCATAGGATCGCCGGAAGAAGATTGGTTCCGGGCAGAACAAGCGCTGAAGTCGGCCGCAGTTGGGCCCGGACATCGCCAGGATGCCTCGCGGCGGCACACCCAAGCCACAAGACCGTTTCGCCCGGGTGAGGAGGCATCTGCCTGACGCGACGACCACGCACTACTTTAGAACATTCGCGTTGTCGTCGGCCCCGGTCCGCAGAGTTGGGAATCGGCCTTACTTAGAGGAGCGCGCATGGCCACAGAGAACACAATCAGCGGGGTCGGTCTGAACGCCTTACGGGATATGGTTGAATTGCAGATGTACTTGGTGGCCCAAGCGCCGAATAAACCTTGGCCCATGCACCCCCGCAGTACCAAGGGACAGCGCAAAGCAAGAAAACCATACCGGAACCCGATTGAGGCGAGCGCAGTGGCAGAACTCCTCGATCGGGGATTGCTGGAAGCCACCTCGAACCGAACGTTCGTCGTCAGCAAGTATGGATATCAGGTTTACGAGCGGGAGATGAAACGGATCTCGGCTTGATCGTCCTCGGCGTGGGGCGCGGGCCACTTCTCATGGCGGTGCTGAAGACTTGGTGCGGATGAGAGGACTTGAACCTCCACGGAGTTGCCCCCACTAGAACCTGAATCTAGCGCGTCTGCCAATTCCGCCACATCCGCACACGGGCGGGAAACTTCATTTTTCCAGACCGCGCCCAAAGAGTCAACTCCGAGTCTTGTCTAATGCAGGATGAGCCTGAAGGTGAGCCTGTTTCTAACACAGGATGAGCCTGGAGGAGGGTGTGCGCATGCTGGGGGTTGATCATCAGCATGCAGGATGCAGAGGAATTGAG
>JBAVYH010000162.1:0-1727 GCA_049698695.1 Bryobacteraceae bacterium
CGATCACGTCGGAGCGCGATCGCTGGGTGCGCATGATGCTCCGTTACGAATACGGGCTACCGGCTGCGGTGCGTTCGCCATGGCAGGCTGCCGGATCGACATTTTCGGCCTTTCTTCTTTGCGGTCTGGTGCCGCTGGTTCCATTCGTGGCTGGCCTGAAGAGCGCTTTCTGGGTAGCTTCGACGGCAACCAGCGTGATGTTCGTATTGATCGGCGCGCTCAAGAGTCGATGGTCGATCCGGCCATGGTGGCAGTCCGGCCTCGAGACTCTTGTGATTGGGGGCGGTGCTGCCGCCGTGGCCTATGCAATCGGGGCTTGGCTTCGAGATCTCACTGGTTGATTCGTGGCGGAATAATCCGGGTTGCGAACCGGAGTTCGTGCAGTTGATTGACGCACCGTGCCTTCCGTTATTAACTGATATTGCTCTCCATTGACGCAGTCACAGTCGCTGTCCGACAGCGACCCGCTCGCGCGAACCGCCAGCTTGATTGCCCGCTCGTGAGCAAGATCGCCTTAGGCGCCATCCGATCCGAGCGGCAGAAGAACATCTGACGGGGCAAAACCCTAAGCGACCCGTCGCGCGGTCAGTCCTTCTTCGACTTTACCGCTGACCTCATCGCTGGTTCGCCGAACGAAACAAGCTGTGCGATCAGTGCAAGCACCCAGATGTACCACGGGATCGGGTCATGATAGTGAAACTGCAGGATCACACACACAACGAAGAGCAGACCTCCCAACATGGTTCCTCCTAATCGGGATTTCCATTATGGACCTTGGACCCAAAACAGAATACTGCTTGTTGCCTCTCCTGGCTAGTCCTTGTGCCAAAATTTATGAGTACCGGCACTTTCCAGTTTTTCCAAGAAGGACGGACACGGCCCTCTGATGGACGCCGAAGCCAACAACTGCTGCTCTTCTGATTGATTCCAGAGACACCTTTCCGTCCCCCTCCTTTCTTCGCCAAGATTCTGATCTGCCAAAAGAAGTAGATCAACACAATAATGCCAGCCAGTGGCAGACCAACTCGTCAGCCGCTAGCATCTGGCTGGCTGTCCAGCTACCTCGAAATAACGCCGTTTCCGGGCCAATCGCCATCCGCTTTCCACGGGCCACTTTGCGAGTGGTCGACGATCCGGCAGTCAGAGGCGGAGTCGCAGAGTTTTCAGGAATGACTTTCGGTTGAGAAGTGCGTCATGGAACATGTATGATTAAGACCGCCACAATGGAAACCCGCGAGCACAAGCCGCGTCAGTAGCGAACCGCCGCCGTCAGGGAGCGGACCTGCGCCACACCGTAAAGGTCCGCTCGCTCACGCGCACGGTTCCGCTCTGGCGGTGCGTCCCATGCCGAGAACGCGCCCACCAGGCGCTCCTGAATCCCGCGGTTGCGCGTGAAACGGCGGCGCCGGCTCCGCAGAAACTCGAACGTGAACCAGGCTCTTTTCTCGGGTTCCACGCGCGTGCTGCCCCGTGCTGCCCCCTTGCCCGTAAGTGTTTTGTTTCTGGTAGCGCTAACGGGAATCGAACGTGTATGACTACGGTGCTGCTAGGGTCCGAACGGTGCCAAGTGATACCAAATAGGTCCCTCTGTGCAGTGGCTACCTCGCCGCGGGCCCTATGGATTCCTGGCGTGGTCTCCCTGTGGTCACCCGGCTCCAGCAGAAGGGGCCGGATCGCGCTCGGGCATTCACTACAACGTGCCACGGTATCGGTTTGGAGTATGCGCG
>JBAVYH010000163.1:0-12172 GCA_049698695.1 Bryobacteraceae bacterium
GCGCGGTCCCGGCGCGCTGGCCGCCGTAGCCGTGGCAGGTGCTTCCGGCGCGCTGGCCACCGCCGCCGGCCGCCCGCTGGTTGGAGCCGGGCTCTGCGGCGCCAGCACGTTGCTGTAAAGGAAATACCCCGCCACCAGCGCCAGCGCTCCCAGTGCGGCTACCTCTTTCTTGTTTTCCAGGCCGGCCTTCACGGCGCATCCTCCATCGCGCCCCGCACAAACGTGTGGATCTTGAACTGAACTGCCATCGCCGCCGTTTTCCCCTCCGGCGCCGCCGCTTGTATGCTCTCAATCATCAGAAACCGCGGCGATTTGTCGATCAGGCTCACCAGCCGCGTCAGGCCCTGGTATGATCCTTCGAACGCCGCCTGGATGTTCACCATCTGCAGCGTGTCGCTGCCTTCGATGGCCTCGTACTCGTTCGAAATCTGGCCCGCCTTCACTCCCGCCTCTTGCGCCATGCGGAACAGCTCTGCGTTCAATGCCGACGACGCCTTGCGGCGGTCCACCACATACTGCACCAGGAACCGGTCGCCATCGCGCCGCGCGCCTTCCACCTTGTCCACCAGCCTTCGCGTGATCGCCACCCGCGCCTGAGCGGCCGCCAGTTGGTCCTGCAAGTCGGCGGCCCGCCGCCGCAGATCGTCCGCCGAGCCGCCGAACGGGTGGAACGCCATCACCGCCGCCGCCAGGTTCGCCGCCGTCAGCACGCCGATCAGCGCGCGCATCGCCACCCGCGGCTCCTTGATTTTGGACCACTCAAAGTTTCTGGTCATAGGGCACCGTGATCCGGCTGCGGTATTGCGGCTCGGCCTGCGTGGGCGGCAGCGTGCTGTGCTGGTACACGTAGCCGAAAATCGGCGACGCCTCCAGCGCCTTCAGTAAGTCCTCGATCCCTTCCGGCTGGTCCGACGCCGCCATCATGTCCAGCATCACCTGGTTGCGCGAATTGATTGTCGGATGCAGCGCCGTGATGCGCACGTTGTACGGCACCGTCTTTTCCAGGTCCGCGAACATGCGGCTCCAACTGATCGCCTTGTGATAGATCAAATCGTTGAGGAAGACGCTGCGCTCCAGCACGCTGGCGTTCTCCGGCTGGCGCAGCTCGGCGTCCAGCCGCGCCTGCTCCGCCTGCACCACTCGCAAGTGTTTTTCCAGGTGGCTCACCTCGCTGTTCAGGCTCTGGAGTTGCGCCCGGTCGAGCAGCGTCAGGTAAGCCAGCAGCGCCAGTGTCAGCAGCAGTGCGGCCGACACGAACGCCGAGGCCAGCAGCATCGGCCGGTCGCGCCGGAAGGGCTGGCTCGCCAGATTGATCGGAATCCTCATCTCAGTTGTTTCTCGCGATGGATCGCAAATAGCCCAGCAGCCCGGCGTTGTTTTCACCGGGCACACCCAAGGGCGACCGCACCGCTTCCACCGCCGTTTCCAGTTCTTCCGGAAAGCGCCGCTCGGCCTCGTCCGTCAGCGCGCCGAAGCCACACAGGTAGAGCCTCTCCGGCTTGCCTCCCAGGTTGTCTTCCAGGTAGACGAAGGTGGGCGCCAGCACCGCCGCCACCTCGTCCAGATCGGGGGCCGGCAGCTCCAGGCAGCGCACCAGCTTCGGCACGCTGTCCCGCCGCGCCACCACCGTGAGCACGCGTCCCGTCAGTTTCGCCAGCACGCTCAATCCGCCATCCGGCGCCAGCTCGATCGCCGCCAGCGCCGAGGGAATCAGCAGCCCCGGATTCATGCCCGCGGCGCGGAACGGCGCTTCGTAGCGCGAGACAATCTCAAGCGGCACCATCGCCACCAGCACGTCCACCTTTTTCCCGACGGCCGGCTCCGGCCAGTAACTCAACGTTGCCGATTCGGAGTCGAACGGCACGCTCCGCTTCAGCCGGAACCGGATCAGCGACGCCTGCTCCTTCGCATCGCCCGGAAATGAATCGAAATCGAGCACCGCAATCCGCGTGCAGTAATCCGGCAGGATCACCGCCACATCGCGCCGCTTGCGAACCGCCTCCCCCGCAGTCAGCGAGCGCACCGCGCGCGAAAACTCGTCCGGGTCGATCAGGTTCTCCTGCACCGGCGACACCGTCAGCGCGCCCGGCTTGAGCGCTGCGAAGCCGATCTCGGTCCGCGCCCCCAGCCGCGCCGCCGCCAAACCGGCTTCGGAAATCTCCACCGCCAGGTTCGGCGGCGGGTCCTGGATGTAAGCTTTGAGCCGGTCTAGAAACACGCCACTCCTCCGGCTCTCGGTAGGACAGACCATCGCCTTTCGTGGTCTGTCATGCCGGCGTGACAGACGACACAAACCGATCGTCTGTCCCACTGCTTTTGCCCCGGCATCTTTTCCCTACGTCTCAATGAACGTCACCTTATTGATCTCGCGCAGCGTCGTTACCCCGGCGCGCATTTTGGCAACCGCCGATTCGCGCAGAAACGTCATTCCTTCCTCGCGCGCCGTCCGCTTGATCTCCGACGTCGACCGCTTATCGAGAATCATCTCGCGGATCCGGTCGCTCAAATCCAGCAGCTCGTGGATCGCCGACCGGCCGCGGAACCCGGTGCCGCCGCATTCAAAACACCCCGCGCCTTCGATAAACGGAAAATCGCGCCATTCGCCCGGGTTCAAGCCGCTTTCCACCAGCGTCGATTCCGGATATTTCACCGGCCGCTTGCAGTGCTCGCAGATCACCCGCACCAGCCGCTGCGCCAGGATGCAGTTCAGCGCGGAGACGAAATTGTACGGTTCCACGCCCATGTTCAAAAAGCGCCCCAGCACGTCCAGCACGTTATTCGCATGCACTGTGGTGAACACCAGGTGGCCGGTGAGCGCCGAGTTGATGGCGATCTGCGCCGTCTCCTGGTCGCGGATTTCGCCCACCATGATCTTGTCCGGATCGTGGCGCAGAATCGACCTCAGCCCGCGCGCGAACGTCAGCCCTTTCTTCTCGTTCACCGGAATCTGCGTGATCCCTTTGATCTGGTATTCCACCGGGTCTTCGATGGTGATGATCTTGTCTTCGTCGTTCTTGATTTCGCTCAACGCCGCATAGAGCGTCGTCGTCTTGCCCGAACCCGTCGGCCCGGTCACCAGCACCATGCCGTACGGCTCCAGAATGTAGCGGCGGAACTTGTTGAGGTCGGATTCGGAAAACCCCACCACGTCGAGCGACAGCTTGGAAAACTTCTCGCTCATCGATTCCTTGTCCAGCACGCGCAGCACCGCGTCCTCGCCGTGGATGTTGGGCATGATGGACACGCGGAAGTCGATCAGCCGGTTCTTGTACCGCACCCGGAAGCGCCCGTCCTGCGGCACGCGCTTTTCGGCGATATCCAGCTCGCTCATCACCTTGATGCGCGAAATGATGGTCGACTGCCAGTCCTTGGCGATCGGCGGCATGGCGTAGTGCAGCACGCCGTCGATGCGGTACTTGATGGCCACTTCCTGGTCGCGCGATTCGATGTGGATATCGCTCGCCCGCCGCTCCAGCGCATTGAAGATGGTCGTATCCACCAGCTTGATCACCGGCGCGATGTCGCTGTCCACCGCGGCCAGCTTGTCGATCGAGAGCGTCTCGTCCTGGTCGCCGTCCTCCGCCACCACGTCCAGCGTGAAACCTTCGGTGACCTCCTCCAGCACGCGCTGCGATTGTTCGGTCTTCTTCAGCAGCTCGGCGATCTGCGAGAGCGTCGCCACTTTCACCCGCAGCCGCTTGTGCAACAGCCCGGTCAACTCGTCGATCAGCGTCAGGTTGCGCGGGTCCGCCAGCGCGATTTCGAGCGTCCCGTCGTGCGCCTGGATGGGCACGAAGTTGTAGCGGAACATCAGGTCCACCGGAATCGACCGGAACAGGTCGTGGTCGATCGCCGTTTCGTGCAGATCCACGTACTCGCAGCGGTAGCGCGCCGCCATCGCCCGCGCCTGTTCCGCCTCCGTGAGGGGATCGACCAGCCGGATTCTGTCTGTTGCCATTCGTCACCTCACCGGATCGTATCCGCCAGAGAAAAGATCGGCAGGTAGAGCGCGATCAGCACAAACGCCACCACCGAGCCCATCACAATCATGATCGCCGGCTCGATCAGCGAGAGTGTGGCCTGCATGCGCGTATTCACGTCTTCCTCGAAGAACTCCGCCACGCTGTTCAGCATCGCCGGCAGCGCGCCGGTCGATTCGCCCACCTCGATCATGTCCAGCGCCAGCGGCGGAAACATTTTCGAGGCGCGCAGCGAGGCCGAAAGCGGCTGCCCCTCGCGCACCATCCTGCCCGCCGTGTCAATCGCGTGTTTCATCACCGGCGTCGACAGCGAGTCGGCCGCGGTCTCGAGCGACTGCACCAGCGGAATGCCGCCCGTCAGCAGCGTGCTTAGGATCCGCGAAAGCTGCGCCACCTGGTATTTCAGCCAGATTTCGCCCGCCACCGGCAGTCTCATCTTGATCCGGTCTATCCGGTTCCGCGCCGCCTCGCGCCGCGACCACCACCGGAACCCCGCTATCCCCGCCAGCAGCGCGGCGGCGAACACCAGTATGTAGCTGCGCGCCGCCTGGCCCACCGCGATCAGGAACACCGTCATCGCGGGCAGTTGCGCTTGCATGCTGGTGTACAGCGTGGCGAACGTCGGCACTACGTACGTCACCAGGAACACCATCAGCACGACCACCAGCACGATCAGCACGCTCGGATACAGCAGCGATACCATCACCTTCTTCTTCACTGCCAGCGAAATCTTCTGGTAGGCGATGAACCGGTCCAGCACTTCCGTCAGGCTGCCGCTCTTCTCCCCCGCCATCACCGAAGTGACATAGATCTTGGGAAACACCCCCTGCTGCCGAAAAGCCTCCGAGAGCAGCGTGCCGCCGTGTACTTCGTCCCGCACCGCCTTGATGTACGGGCCCAGCTTGGGATCGGTCAGCCGCTCGGCCAGCAAATCGAGCCCCTTCAGAATCGGCAGGCCGGCGCGGATCAGCGTCACGAACTGCTGGTTGAAGATGAGGAACTTCTCCAGGTTGATTTTCTTCTTTCGCCCGAAACCGCCCCCCGCCGCGCGCGTTTTCACGGAATAGACCAGGAAGCCCTGCTGCGTGTACCGGTCGCGCAACTCCCTTTCCGAGCCCGCCGTCGTCACCTGCTGGTGGATTGCGCCGCGGCCATCCGCATACTTGAGGACGAATTCGGCCATCGCTTACTGGTCCCCCTCGGTCAACTGCGCGTCCGCCGGCAAATGGAACTGAAACAGCCCGGCGCTGAGCGGCGGATCCATCTTCTCCTGCGCGAAGTGGAAATCGAGCAGCGCCTGGTCGTAGCTGGTCACCTTGACCTCTTCGATCCGCCCATCCGGCGTCACAACGAACTCCACCTCCCGATAGGGCAGATCGTCGGTCTTCGGTTCGGCCGTGATGCGCCAGTTCGCGCCATCCCGAGTCGCCTGCAGATTGCGGAACTCCCGCTGGAAATGCAGTTTGCCCAGCAGGAAGGCTAGCGGCGCCCGCATATCGTCGGTTTCCTTCAGCTTCATCCGCTCGGCGCGGTTATCTGCCGGGGTATAAAGATAAAGATACTTGCCGTCGGACAGGAACAGCTTGCCCGCCGGCTGCGTGTAATCCCATCGCATCTTGCCGGGCTTGCGCAGCTCGAGCCGCCCGCCCTCTGCGCGATGGGGTTCGCCTTGCCGCGTATATTGTTCCTGGAAAACGACTTCGAGCGTCTTGGCGTGGTTGTACCGAGCCTCGACCGTTGCCAGCAAATTGCTCAATTGGGGATCTGCGGCAAACGCCGACACCACCAGCAGTCCCGTCCATAGGCGAGCTACGCTCACAAAGGGTTTGACGCCGCCGCCCCCCAAACCGTGCAGGCCAAGTGGCCCGGGCCCCCGGCCGGCATCGGATACTGGTTAGCGCAGCCTCGCCGAGCGCCCTTATTGCACCCACACCGTTACGTTGTTTTGGCTGATGATTTTGCCTATTTGCACGGTAATCGAGTTCGCCCCCGAGGTCGCCGTGGCTGGAATGTCCGCGTTCACCTGTAGCAGGCCGGCCACAAGGCCCGGCGCCTCGCCGGCGAACTCTAATTTCGCCGGTACGCCTCCGATCAATACCGACACTGCGAGCTGCGGCGCCGGCGTCAGCGGACCAACGCCCGTTGTATTCACCGGCGTGACCGTCCCGTCGGCTTGCGCGGGAGTCGTCAGCCCTTCCCCGGTCATGAAGATCTGAATCGTACTGCCCTTGGCCGCCGCGTTGGTCTGCGTGTTCAGCGAAGAGTCCGGGTTCAAAATGGCGCCAGGACCGGTACCGCTGCCGTTCTGCGTGAAGATGCCCGGCGCGGTGGTGGTGAGCTGGAGGCTGGGCTCATTCGACTTTTGCCCGGCGAAAATCACCTCCACAAACGGCGCCTTGCTCGCCGTAATCTCATACGGCACGATGGCGTTGATCTGGGTCGAGCTGGCGTAAGTCAGCGGTGCCAGGTAGCCGCTGAAGCTGACCTGCACGCCGCCAATCGACGTCGCAACTTTGCCCGCCGAATTCAACGTCAAAGACGCAGGGTTCACCGGACCGATCGAGCTGCCGAAGATGGACACGATCTCGCCCGGCGAAATCGGCCCGTTGACGAAGCTGGCCGCGTTCAACACGGCGGCGACGATAGGCAGCGGGTTGGTCACGCTCAGCGACACATCCACCGTCACCGATCCCTGCGTGCCGCTTACCCCGCTGACCGTGATCGTCCCGGTGTAAGGCGTGGTGTTGGCCGCCAGCCCCGCCGGGTTCACTTGCACCGACAGGGTGGTTGAGGTGGACGTGGACCCGGAGGCCGGCGTCACCGTCAGCCAGTTGGGCGAACTGCCGGCGCTGGCCTGGAAGCTCGCCGTGCCGCCGGCCGCGGTCACCGTCAATATCCCCGGCGACACCGTGCCGCCGCTGCCCACCTGGAAATCGAAACTGAGCAGTCCAGGGCTTACCGAGATCGTAGGCTCGCTCACCACACTGAGGGACACCGTCACCACCACTGCGGTGCCGCCCGTCGGCGTAATCGTGATGGTGCCGGTGTAGCCCCCGGCGCTCAGGCTGGCCTGGTTCACCGCAACCGTCAGCAGAGCCTGCGTGGTCCCCGAGGTCGGGGAGACCGATAGCCAATTGCCGCTGCTCGAGGCCGCCGCCGTAAATGCCACGGCGGAGGAGCCGGCTGTGCTCGATACCGTCAGCGTTTGCGACGCCGGCGCGGTACCCCCGGCGAGGGCCGAGAAACCCAGCGCGGAAGCGCTCACCGTGATGTTGCCGCCAGTCGTGCCGGTGGTGTTAACCACCAGGTTCACCGGCACGTTCAGCGTCGCGCCATTGGCGGTCAGCGCGATGTTGCCGGTGTAAGTGCCTGTCGCCAGCCCGGACTGATTCACCGAGACCGCCAGCGCCTGGTTGGTGGTCAGGCTGCCCTTGGGCGCTATCGAGAGCCATGTACCGCCGGTCGGCGTAGTCACCGACGCGGACGCAGTGAACGCCGTTCCGGAGGGACTGGAACTGACGGTCAGCGTTTGATTGGCCGGCGCGCTGCCCCCCACCTGCGCCGCGAAGGTCAGCGAGGGCGAGCTCGTGGTCAAGCCACTTGGATTCGTCACGCCTGCCACCACCACCACTACCGGCACATACAGCGGCGGCGTGGTCCCGCTGGTAACCAGGACGTTGCCCGCGTACATACCATTGGTCAACGACGCGGTGTTCGCCGTTACGGAGATGGTGGTAGGCGTAGTGCTGCCTTGGAGCGTTGCGCTGAGCCAGGTCTGGTCGGCGGTCACGCTTAGAGACAGCGGCGTGCTGCTGGTGGTCGTCACGGAAACCGTGTCGCTCGTCGTCCCGTTATTGAGAAGGACTTCGCTCGGACTCGCCGACAGCACGTCGCCCGAGGTGACGACAAAATTCACGCTCAGCGAAGGAGCCGGGGTCACCGCGACCCCGTTGGCGACGATCCCAAGCTGCACGGTCGCGGTGTAAGTTCCGGGCCCCAGATTCCTGGGGCTGGCGTACACCGTGACCGCCGTCCCCTGCGCGCTCATGTTCCCCGAGACTCCCGACGTACTGAACCACGCCACGCTGTCGCTGTTAGCGCTGTAATGCGGCGAGCCCGAAATCTGGAAGCTGCCACTGCCCGCAAACACGATCTCTTGCGTCACCGCCGCGGTGCTTCCCGATTGCGCCACCAGGTTGAGCGTGGTCGGCGCAACGTAACCCGAAGGACTCCCGGCGGCACCGCTGCCGGCCGTCAGGTTCACAGTCACCTGCTGGCTCACCGTCCCCACCGTAACCGTGATGATGCCGCTGAACGTTCCCGATCCGCTTAGGCTGGTGTTGGCGGTCACGGTCAAATAGCCCGATGCGCCCGGCACGATGCTGCTTGCGCTCGTCGATACGCCCAGCCAATTGTTCGCACTGGAGGCCGTGGCCGAGAAAGCGCCTCCAGCAACGCTGGTCACCATCACCGACTGCTCGTAACTGTTCGTCGAACTCAAACTGATCGGGCTGGGTGTAATCGTCAGACTGCCCGAGCTCGAGCCCGACACCGTCAAGGTGACCGTGAGTGAGGCGCTATTGGAGGAATTGCCGGTGTCCGTCACGGTTATCGTGCCGGTGTAGGTGCCGCTAGTCAGGTTGCTGTAGTTGGCCAGCGAAATCACCAGCGAGCTGCCGTTGGCGAGACCGCTCACGGGGCTGGGGGTGCCGTCCAGCAACAGCCAGTTGGTGGCCGGCGCGCCGCTGGGGTAGGAGACCGTCCCGGAATAGCTATCGCTGTTCGGCGTGGTCAAGGTGACGTCCTGATAAGTGGCGGAAGGGGATAGAGCGCCGCTCGAGTAGGTCCACGACAGCGCGCCGGGGCTGAGGCTGACCGGGCCCGTGCCCACGTTGAAGGTTACCGAAATGGAGAGCTGTTGGCCGCTGCCATAACTCACAGTCGCGGTAGTACTATAGGGGCTCCCCGCCGCCGTAAGGCTCGCCGCACTGGCGGTGAAGGTGAGAGTTGCCGGTGCCCCGCTGGTCACCTGGCTCGTGTTTGACGTCACCGTCAGCCACGTCGCCCCCGAAGACGTCGTGAATCCGATCGCTGAAGAACTGGTCGTGGTCAGCACGACCGTCGTTATCTGCTCACTTCCAACCGCCGCGGACATCGCGTTGGTGCCCGTCAGGTTGGCCGGAGTCGCCGACAAAGCCGCGGTGCCGCTGCCACTGGTGTTGTAGTTGACCGAGAATGTCACCGAGGAGACTCCCGCGGGCGCCGACGCGGTGAACGTCACCGACGCCGTGTGATTGCCCGACGTCAATCGCCCGGCGTTGCAGCCGACTCCCATCCCCAAATAAGCGATCGGCGTCGTATACGTATAACTTCCGCCGGTGCAGCCGCCGCTGACGTTGGTGTCGTCGCCCACCGAAAGCCAGCCCGGATCGCCGGTTTGGTAAGCTACCGAGACGCTGAAGCTAATCGGCTGGGCGGAGCTGCCCGTATCTTCAGAGCCGGTTACGCTAATCGAGCCCGCTCCATTCACCAGCGTGACAACGGTGCTGCTGGTTGGGCTTGTAAAAGCCGGGGTGGCAGCCTGTGCCAGCCGCGGCATGGCGGCCAGCAGGGCGAGGGAAAGAACGAATGCGGTCTTTTTGAATGCGGCGGTAGCGGCGTCCATGATATCTCCTGCGAATCTCATCGAAAGCATACAACACCCCCCCGAGTCGAACCAGGCGGCTGGCAACTCTCATTATCCAGGACTGCGGGGGAAAGACGGACGCGGCACTCATTATTGTACGTCTATTTTAGGATCTGGAAAAGGTTGCTGTAATCGTCGGTCCACAAGCGCACCGGCCGCTCCTGGGAAATGGGGTTGGAATTGGCGCGAATCTCGTTGTCGAAGTCGCCGGGCGGCTCGATGATCAGCACCCAGGTGGCCGCAAATACTCCCTCGTCGTCATCGTCCTCGGTGGCCACCCGGCGCGCCCGGCGCCCGCTGGAGCGCGCTTCGGCCGCCAGCACCGGCTCCAGGTCCAGGTGGCGATTGGAAATGTGCACCGCCAGGATGCCGTCCGCGCGCAAATGCCGGAAATACAGATCCATCGCCTGGCGCGTGAGCAGATGGACAGGAATGGCATCGCTCGAAAACGCGTCCACCGCCAGCACGTCGAAATTCTCCGGCCGTTCGCGCTCCAGGGAAAGGCGCGCATCGCCCATCGCCACGTCCAGTTTGCCACGGCAGTCCTTCAGAAAGGTAAATTCGCTGCGCGCCACCTGTTCCACCAGCGGGTTGATCTCGTAATAGCGGTAATAATCGCCCGGCCGCGCGTATGCCGCCAGCGTCCCGGTGCCAAGGCCAATCACGCCGACCCGCAACGGCCCATCATTTGCCCGGTCGCGAATGGCGAGCCCCACGCCGGTGGCGGGGCCATAGTAAGTGGTGGGCAGGTCGCGCAGGGCCGGGTTGAGGAATTGATTGCCGTGGGTGATGGTGCCGTGCGTCAGCGTGCGGGTGGCGTTGATCGCGGTCGGCGGATCGCTGTCTTTCACCGTCAATTCACCGTAAAAATTGCGCACGCGCAGCCGGACGCCGCTCATCGACTGCTGCAATTCGATGGCGACGTACGCCGCCAGCGCCAGGGTGAGCGCCAAGGTGGCGATGGGCGCCGGCTGCCTCCAACGCCGAAACCACTCGAGCGCCGGGTCCGTCTTCAACACCGCCAGGATCAACGCCGCGCAGCCCACCAGCGCCAGCGGCATCTCGTAATAGCCGCCGAACACGTGCGGCGCCGCCAGGCCGACCGCCAGGCCGCCCAGCGCGCCGCCGGCCGCGATCATCAGGTAGAAATGCGTCAGGTACCTGGGCTCCGGCTTCAATAGCGCCAACTCGCCATGGCATACCATGCAGCACGTGAACAGCCCGAGCGAAAACAACACCAGCACCGGCTCGATGGGCATGTTGCCCGCGTCGGCCGCGGCATACGCCATCGACCCCAGCGCCACCGCCAGCAACTGCAGATAAGGATTGCGCCGGTACCAGCCCTCGCCGCCGAAGCACATGATGAAACTCAGCAAATAGAGGCTGAGCGGCAGGATCCAAAGGAACGGCACCGCCGCTACATTCTGTGACATGTGGTTGGTGACCGCCAGCAGCAGGGCCGATGCGCAGGCCGGCAGCGCCAGCCACAGCACGTACTGCCTCCGCGTGGGCTTCGCCGCTCCGGTTTCCTCCGGCGCCGGTTCCCGCCCAGCGGGCGCGCCGAGCGCCGCCGCGGCGCACACCACTACGAACGCCAGATATCCCCACGACCACATACGCGCCTGTTGATGGGCAGTGAACACAGGCTCGAACAGAAACGGATAGCTGACCAGGGCGAGCATCGAACCGGCATTGGAAAGCGCATACAGCCAATAAGGCATCCGCCCGATGAAGCGCCGCGCGTACCACGCCTGCACCAGCGGCCCGGTGGTGGAGAGCAGGAAGTAAGGCAGCCCGATGGTGCGCCCGAGCAGCAGCAGGATGCTCCACGTCGGGTCGCCCGCAGCGTAAGGCTTCAGGCTGGCGCTCGGGTACACGGCCAGGGTCAGCGCGCTCACGGCCAGCAGCCCCAGATGCACCACCGTCTGCGCGCGAGGCTTCAAGTAGCGGACCAGGGCGTGCGCGTACAGGTACCCGCCCAGCAGAGCCACTTGAAAGAACAGCAGGCAAGCCGTCCACACCGCCGCCGAGCCGCCGTACCACGGCAGAATGATTTTGCCGATCGCCGGTTCCACCTGAAACAACAGAAAGGCGCTCACCAGGATCGTCAACGCGTAAATCGGCATCTACACTCTTACCTCTAACATCGCCCGGCTGACGGATGCCGCAGGAGGCCGCGAGTCTGGAAGCCGATCTCGCAAACCGGCTCGAACATCCTGTGGATCGAAGAGCGGCGGTTGAAGATGGAGTTGGGACAGTCCCGCGGCGCGATTGCTACGATAACACGGTTACGGCAGCCAATCCTTACGGAGCCGGCGAACGGGCCGGGCTCGCCTCACCGCACCTGCAGAGAAGCTGGCAAGGCTGCGGCTTGGCGTTCCGTAATAGACTAAAGACTCGTCCTTCGGCGCCGTCGCCGTCCAGGGGAAGAAGTCAGTTGCGCAAAACGGTTCCGCTCATGCTTGCCGTCGCTCTCGCCGCGGTCTGTTGCCGCGCGCAGCAGCAG
>JBAVYH010000164.1:0-32911 GCA_049698695.1 Bryobacteraceae bacterium
CCCCCGAAAACGAACAAGAAAACCCAGCGAAAGGAGCCCGGCACTGCGCCAACCAGATTTCAGCCCTTCAGGCTCATTCTTGGATTAGAAAATGCTGTGAATTTGCCGGAAACCGCCGTCGGAATGCACGCAAAAGATCGAGCTAGCCGCTGCCGCTTCTTCAAGGTTTTCAATTGGATGACGAACAAAGCTCAAGTTGTCATTAAGCCAAAAGGCAGGTGCACGGCAATCACTGGGCGGAATCCTGCGAGCTTGAGAACTGGACCCTGAAGGGAGCGCCCCCACGTCCGGCAGCGCAGCGACGGAGACTCTACTTCACCTTGCGAAACAGCTTTTGCAGGATTCGCAGCGCACGGTCGACCTCTTTCTCGGTGATGACGTAGGGCGGCAAAAACCGCAGGACGGTGTCATGGGTGCAGTTGATGAGCATGCCCTCGGTCATGGCGTCCAGCACGAATTGCTTGCCGGGGATGGCGAGATCGACGCCCAGCATCAGGCCGAACCCGCGGACTTCCTTGACGAAGGAATGCTTGCGGGCCAGCGTCTCGAGTGAATCCTTGAAATATGCGCCCACCCGTTGGATGGCGGGCAGCAGTTCATCGAGAATGTCCAGAAACTCCAGCGCCACGCGGCACGCCAGCGGGCCACCGCCGAAAGTGGTGCCGTGCATGCCGGGCTTGATGGCCGCCGCGGCTTTTTCATTGGCCAGGATGAAACCAAGCGGCAGGCCGCAGGCGAGCGGCTTGGCGGCCACCACCACATCCGGCAGAATCACCGGGTGGAAGAGCTGGTAGGCAAAATGCACGCCCGGCCGTCCCACTCCGCATTGCGTTTCATCGGCCACCAGCAAGGCGTCATAGCTGGTGGCAAGCTCGCGCGCCTTGGCCACGAACTCCGCGGTGAGCGGGTAGATACCGCCCTCGCCCTGGATCATCTCCAGAATGATGCCCGCGGTGCGATCGTTGCAGGCCGCCTCGAGCGCCGCGACGTCATTCTTGGGGATGAACTTCACGCCCGGAATGAGCGGCCCGAAATCCGTCCGGTATTTGGCTTGCCCGGTGACCGAGAGCGCGCCAAGCGTTCGGCCATGGAACGAATTATCCAGCGAGATAATCTCGAACTTGTCCGCCTGGATGGCGCGGCCATGCGCATGCACCATCTTAAGCGCGCCCTCGATGGCCTCGGTGCCGGTGTTGGCGAAAAAGGCGCGCTGCAAACCGCTGATCTGATCCAGCCGCTTCGCCAGCGGACCCTGATACTCGTGGTAATAGAGATTGGAAGAATGGATCATCAGGCCGGCCTGCTGGCGGATCACCTTGGTAATTCGTGGATGAGCGTAGCCGAGGGCGTTGACGCCGATGCCGGCTAGCAGGTCCAGGTAACGGCGGCCTTCCAAGTCGTAAACCCAGCAACCTTTGCCGCGCGCCAACGCCAGCGGATAGCGGGCGTAGTTCTGCAGCAGGTACTCTTTTTCCAGGTCCATGAGCTCCTGGGCGCGTGTTACGCCGACAGGAGGAAGTGCGGTCGTCATTTACTTATAATAACGCGAGGGTGAAGGCGAACCGGGCGCGCCAGGTTCCGCGAGGCGAGAGCGGAGAAGACCAGTCTTCCACCCCGGAACGGGGCTTTTTGGGATTGACTGTTTTCTCGAGGCTAACGGGGCTGTGAAAAATCGGTTGGCAGGCGAAAGCGCCTGCCCCACTGCGCCTCCAAGTCTTGCAGCGACGAGGCGGGACGGGCGCTCATCCCAACGCCGCTTCCAGCTCGGCGCAGGCGTGGCGGTCGCCAATCCGCGTGGTGACTTCGATGCCCTGACGGTACACGGCGCGCGCCTCCTCAAGGCGGCCGAGCCGCTCCAGGGTCTGGCCGGCGTGCAGATAAGTAGCTGCGTAATCCGGGTGAGCCACCATCAACGAGCGGAACTCCCGCACGGCACCTTCCAGATCACCAGCGTTTCGATACTCCATCGCCAAGCCGTAGCGCGCGAAAATGTCGTTCGGGTTCGCGGCCGCCATGCTTTTCAGAATCTCCAACCGGTTGCTCGCCATGGTTGTGCTACCATACCTCCCGATGTCGTGCCCCTGTTTCGAGCCGATCGAGCCGCGGCCGTGCGCGGCGGCCTCGCGGCGCGCCATGCTGCCGCTGGGCGACGCGTGGACGGGCATCTGCCACGCCGTGCCGGACCAACTCTTCCGCCCGGACGATTCTCAACTCGACACGTTCTGCAACTTCGGCTACGCCCGCGGCCACTGCCCGCGGTTTCCTGCCGATTGCGGCCCGGACGCAGCGCGCTTCACCATCGTCTCCGATGACGGCGCCGCTCTTCGACTGTACTACGTTCTGGAGCGCGATCACCGGCCCTTCGCCCACGGACCGCTCGAATTCTCCGTGGCGCGGGGCGAACTCACCACGCTGGCCGAGGGCGAGTTGACCGGCCGGCAGGCGGGTGCCTATGCGGCCAGCTATCTGCGCCGGAGGTCCGAATTCCAGCGGCGCTGACGAAAATCTCAAGGAGTGCCATGCAAGGTAAACCCGTACGCGAGTCCGCTTCCGAATATTCCGAACTGGCGCTGCCGATTGATGCCAATGGCTGGGGGCACGTGCTCGGCGGCAAGGTAATGCACCTGGTGGACCTGGCCGGCGCCATGGCCGCGATGCGGCATGCGCGCCGCGGCGTGGTCACCGCGGCGGTGGACAGCCTCCACTTCCTGCATCCGGTGAACATCGGGGAACTGGTCATGCTGCGCTCCGCGGTGAATTGCGCCTTCCGCAGCTCCATGGAAGTGGGCGTGCGCGTGGTTACCGAGAACCTGCTCACCGGCGCGCAGCGGCATACCTGCTCCGCCTACCTGACATTCGTCGCGATGGATGAGAACGGCGTGCCGGCAGCGGTTCCGCCGGTGATTCCCGAAACTGAGGTCGAGCAGCGCCGCTTCCGCGAGGCCGGCGAGCGCCGCGAGTATCGTCTCGCCATGCGCAATCGCATCCGAGACTAGCGTCCCGTCTCTGAAATCCGTTGACGGGTCCTACGCTGGCACGGCTGAAGCCGGCTGAAGCCGTGCCCAGTTACAAAGCTCCAGAATCGTGCTGTGAACTTGTGAGGCGTGGCACTAGCCGGCACTTTCTCGCGGTTCAGCAGTCCTGCATTGTTTGCCGGAACAGAAGCGGAATGTGGGTTGACGGGCGCGGCCCAATAGCGCTCAAGCGCGCGGGTCGACGGGTTCGAAATACGAATCGGCCAGGGCGGGCTTCTCCTTGATGGCTCGACGCCACGAGGCGCGGGCCTTCTCCTCGTCGCCCATGGCCATCTGCGCATGGCCCATATTGAGTAAGGCTTCGGCGAACTGCGGTTCCGCGTCGATGGCCTGCTGGTAGAAGCTCACCGCCTCCGGGAACTGGCCGCGCTTCTGGCAAATGAGCCCGGCGTTGTAGAAGACCTCCGGGCTGCGCTCTCCCATTTCGATCAGGCGCTCATGCAATTCCAGTGCTTCTTCGTATTCGTTCTGTTCCAGCGCCAGAGCGGCCAGGCCGCGCACGCCGTCGTTCGAATCGGGGCGCAGCATCACGGTTTCGGTGAAACACTGGCGGGCTGAAGCGGCATCGCCGGAACGGGCGAACGCGATGCCGGCGTTCAAGCAGGCTTCGGCCCAATTGGGTTGTTTGGCAAGCACGGCCTGGAAGGCTTCCGCGCTGGCGTGGTAGTCGCCCCGCAGCAGGCGGAGGTAACCCAGACGGAAGTGCGCGTCACACCACTCGAAAGCCGTGTCCGGGACTGCGGCGTAGAGGCTTTCGGCGCGCTGCCGGTCATTGAGTTGTTCCAGCACCAGCGCCAGGTTCCACATCGCGCTGGGCTGGTCGGGATCGAGCTGCAGGCTTTTTTCGTAGCAGTCGCGCGCCGCGGGAAGATCGCCGAGTTCCTGCCGGATCACGCCCAGGTTGAGCAGCGCGGGCGCCGACGAGGGGTTGAGCGTGCTGGCCTGCGCGTAAGCGTCGGCTGCCCGTTCCAGTTCCCCCATCTGGTGATGCGCCACGCCGAGGTTGAACCAATTCTCATAGCGGCCGGGCATGGCCTTGGCGAGTTCGCGGGCGTACCGCGCAGCAGCCGTATAGTCCTCATCGGCGAAGGCCAGGGTGGCAAGGGCCTCCAGGGCCACGGCGGAACCGGGTCGCAGTTCGGCCAGCATGGCGGCATAGCGGCGCACGGATTCGCCGTCGCGGCGGTCCAGGAACAGCGCCACCAGATTCGACAGGCATTCCTCGCTACGCGGATTCCGCGCCAGCACTTTGCGGTACTGTTCAACGGCCTCTCCGTGCCGGCCGAGCTGTTGCAGGGCCACGGCTCGCGCGAACATGGCCGGTTCGTGATCGGGATACAGGGAGAGGTACTTATCGAGCGCTTCCAAGGCCTGCGCAGGGCTGCCGGCCCGAATCATGGCAATCCCCAATCCAAGGTGCGCATCCACGCGGCTGGCATCGGCCAACAGAGCCTTGCGGAAGGCCTCGGCGGCCGGCTTCCATTGCTGCGCGTTTCCCAGGCACACGCCCATGTTGTAATGCGCCGTGCGATGGTTCGGGTCCATCTCCGTCACCGACTGGTAGCTGGCGGCGGCGTGCTCGAAATCGCGCAACTCGAATTGAACGTGTCCCAGCGCCGCGTACAGGGCCGGGTCGTGCTCGCCGGCTTCAATCGCCTTGCTCAAGATCCGGGCGGCACTCTCGCGCTTTCCCTCCAGGTGGAGCGCCACGGCGCGGGCGAGGGTTTTGTTGGCCTGATCCGCCTGCTTGGGCTGGTTGATCGACGTCACGCTCGAGGGCATGAAGGACCCTAAACTGGTTAACCCGCTATCCGAGCCGGTTAGGAACGCCATGATGGAAACCTCCCGTGATCCGAGATTCTACTATATACATTGCGGCGCATGAAGCCAAAACCGGCTGCGAGGGCCAGTTGGTTGGCAGGGCCGGGAGTCCCGGAACCGGGGCGGGGAAGCGTGCCGCGCGGAGGCCACAACTGCGCGCTGGCCGAATTGCTGCCGCTCAGGAAGGCGCATACCCTTCCCAGCCAGTCTTCGTTCTTGGAAACCTTGATCCAGTACAGGCGCGCCCGTTCGCCGGCATCGGCGAAGAAGCCGATTCCGCCGTGGGTCAGTGTGGCATCCTCAAAGCTGTCGATCTCCTGGCCTTCAACCGAGGTGGTGATCCGGTCGCCGCGCACATCCACGGCCACACGGTAGGGGGTGTGGTCGTCGGCCATGATATTAAGCGGTGTTACCACGCGCCGGCCCTTTATGCCTGCCACGACCGGATAATGGACGATGGTCATGGACGCGCGGGGTCCAGTCCCTTCCGTCGCGAACTTCATGGCGTAATAGTTGGCGTCGTCGCTGGCTCTAACCGCCCAGTCCATGCTCTTGGATTCGATTTGGCCGAAGAACTCGACGCGATAGTCGGTGTAATTCACAGTCGGCTGGAACAACGCCAGCTTGCCGGTGGTGACGTATCCGTCCGGATTCCGGGCCCAGCCCGGCGGCAAGGCGTGCTCTGGCGCTCCCCAGGCGGCCATGCCGTCCTGGAAGTCGTCGCCCAGGTGCGCCTCGGCGCGCCTGGAAATGGCGGAACGCACGCGGCTGAAAAATCCGCCGGATCCTGCCGCCGCGAGGTTGCCATGGTTGCTTGCCGACCGGCTCTGTCCGGCGGCGGGAGACAAGGTGCCGATGACCTGATCGTGGTTGGAGCGTACGTAGCTCACGCCGTACCAAAGCATCGCACCGATGACCAGGCAGGCGGCGATGATTTTGCTTAGATCGCGAAGCGTCGTAGAACGCCGGCCGGCGGCTTCGGGGAGGGTGAAGATTTCGGCGAAGGCGGGCCTCTTGCGCTTTTCCTTCGGCGCCTGCGGCAGCGGTTCAATCCGTTCCACCGACAGGGGCGCCGCGAAACGGGGAGCGGTGACCGCCATGGCCGGAATGATCCAACCCATCCCGTGCGCGACACTGCGCGGACCCCTTGAGCAGAAGTACTCGAGCGGCATCATCTCCGCCATGCGCATCGCCGGCGGCTCGATCGGTGCCGGCGGTTCAGGAGTGCGGAGAGTGACGGTGGAAACCGGCGCCCGATGAATTTGGCGGGGCACACCGGCCTCGACGGCAGGGCGTGCGTCCGCCGCGGCAAATGACGCCGATGGCAGGCCCTGGTGCGGTGCCGGGGCGCCCTCGAACTGCGGCAGGCGAATCTGTGGCGCGGCAGGGATCTTGCCAGACACGGGCGTAGCCAGCGAGCGAGCGCCTTCGGCGTCCGGCATAGCCTGCACCGGCTGCTCCGGACCGTCCGGGAAATACCCGCGCTGCAGCGGGCGGTGCGCCTCGGGAGTCACCATTGCCACGGTCCGCATCGGCCCAGCCGTGCGCGGAGTCGGTGCAGCCGCGCGCGGCTCGGGGATCGCGTGCCTCGTATCCGCCTGCATGGTGGAGGCCGGGTCCGCCAGCGCGAGGCATCCCATCACTGGCTCAATGGCGCTGAGACCTTGGAAGGCAACGGCGAGGGCGCCGTGAGCCATCGAGATCCGTTCCACGGGCGCAGCGGCGGGCATGCGCATCCATTCTTCCTCCGCCGGGCCACTCGCCGGCGCCGCCTGGCGGAGACCGATGGCGAACGCGGGCAACTCCGGGCCTGCCTGTTGTGCGACCAGGAGGCCAGCCGCGGCCGGCTCAACCAGCCGCTCTAGCGGAGCCGCTGCAAGTGGCGTCGCTCCGGCCGGTGGCGGCGGAGCGACTGCCAGCGGCGTCAAAGCGGGAGGCAAAATGGTATCCGAAGCCCCGAGTTTTGCCGGTTTTTCCGTGTAGCGAAGTTTGAATTTGAACTCGGACCTCTCGGGCATGCTCCCTTGCGGCCTCGGCGCCAGGGGAGGCAACGAAGGCAGCGGAGGCGGAGGCGGCGCGGCGGGCTGCAAGGGCACACCCCAACCTTTCGCCGGCTCTGACACCTTGCTGTGGCGCTCCCGGTACGCCTCGCGGTGAGTGTCGCAGCAGAATGCTGTGTCCTTTAGGAGCCGCGATGAAACGATTTCATCGCCACAATACCGGCAGAACAACGGACTCTCCTCAGCCCATTTTCTCTCAACTCATCGAATAAGGCGAGTATATGTGAAAAAGATGTCTCGGGCATGTTGACGAGTCGCTAATTAATGTACTGAAATTAGTTAGCGATTACTACCCCAGATCATTAACCGCGAATCGGCTTGTACCGCAAGGATTTGGCCTCGGCCGGCAGACGGACGGCTGCCACGAGGCGCAGCAAATGTCGACTCTGCTCCGCCACGCGAACCCTGTAACCTTACATAACCATTTTATTTGGAGCTACTTAGGCAAGACCGAACCAAAGCCCCAGCCAGCCTGCCGAGAGACCGGCCGCCATCCTCACGGGGCCTGCTTCCAGCGCTGGCATCGAAACTGGCCGGGCCCGAGTTTCGGAGCCGATTGCTCTATGAAGGCTCCTATTTCAAATGGCATTATGGCGAAAATACCTCCGTTTTTCGCCTATTTTTGGCCCCGAACGACAATTCGCTTGCGCGGAGAGCCGCCGCGACCGGGCACGCGGTCAATAATTCGGCAAGGTACGCGATGTGGGCGAGTGCGTTCCGCGTCAGCGCCGAGAGCCGCGCCGCTTGCGGCCTTCCTGGGCCAGCCTCACCACCACGGCGGCGGTTGCGGCCGGGTCGTGCCGAACCACGCCGGTGAGCTGCGCCAGTTCGGCGCTCATCACCTTCAAGCCCATTTTGGAAAGCACGGCGCAGTCGTTTTCCACCGGCAATGCGGCCTGCCGCGCGTAGCGCTTCTTCATCGCCAACGGAATCGGCCGCGTGTTTATGACGGCATAGTCCAGCAGCGTGCCGCCGGCGTGACGCTCGATGGCGCGGATGTGATCGCTGGCGCTGAAATCCACGGTTTCCCCGGGCTGCCACATCAAGTTGATGAAACAAGCCTTCACCGCCGGCGAATGGCGAATGGCGGCCGGAATGCCTTCCACCAGCAGGTTTGGTATCACGCTGGTGAAGAGAGATCCGGGCCCCAGCGTGATCACGTCGGCCGCGGCGATGGCGCGCAGCGTGGCGGCGAGCGGCCGCGCTTGACGCGGGCGCAAATGCACGGAGCGAATCTTTTTCCGGCTGCGGCTGATGCGGGTCTCGCCGGCGACGCGAGTTCCGTCGGCCAGCACCGCCTCCAGCGACACGTTGGCATCGGTGGAGGGGAAGATGCGGCCGCCGATGTTGAGCACTTCCGACGATGCCCTCACGGCGTCGGGGAATTCGCCCATGACGTGCGTGAGCGCCGTAAGGAAGAGGTTGCCGAAGCTGTGGCCTTTGAGCCCGCGGCCGGCCGCGAAGCGGTATTGAAAAAGCCGCCCCAACAGTCCCGAATCTTCGCTCAGCGCCACCATGCAGTTGCGAATGTCGCCCGGCGGCAACACATCGAACTCGCGCCGCAAACGGCCGCTCGACCCTCCATCGTCGGTCACCGTGACGACGGCGGTGATATCGACCGCAGGCCGCGACGGTCCGCGAGGGCGTGTGTAGCGCTTCAGCCCTTCGAGCAGCGCCGACAATCCGGTCCCGCCGCCGATCGCGACCACGCGCAAGGGTGCTTCTCGCTGCATAGGATGAGCCCGCGCGCGGAAGCCGCGCTACCAGCCCTTCTTTTCAGGATAGAGCAGAGCGTCGAACATCGGATGCCTGGCGATGAGCGCGAAATCGGCGTCCTGCCGCGCGATGATGCGGTTTCGCGGTTCCAGCTCGATGGCGCGCTCCAGGTGGCTGCGGGCCTTCTCCAGTTCGCCGCCCAGTGCGTGCGCCAGCGCCAGCGCGTAATGAATATGATCGGCCTGCGGGGTCATGGCCAGGGCTCGCTCCAGGTTCTGCCGCGCTTCGGCGAGCTTGCGGGTGTTGATCAACGCCACCCCATAGGTGTAATAGTCCTCGGCCGATTGCAGCTCCACCGGCTCCTGTTGCAGGCGGCGGTCGCACATCGCCATGTGCACCCGCGCCCGGTTCGCCACGTCGCGTTCCGGCCCGGCGGCGGCGCGTTCGAACAACTCGCGGGCTTGTGCCATATGGCGCCCATGGAACTGCTTCATGGCCGCTTCAAACGCACTGAACTGCTCCCGCGCACCAAACGCCGGAGCCGCGTTGGCGGCGCCAGCCGGTTCCGGTCTCCCGGGTTTTGCGGCCGATGGTTTCGCCGCGCGCTTCTCCTCGCTCCGGTCGGCGGGAGTCTTCTTCTTTTCAGGCATACGGACGAGCCCGCTTCGGTACGGGAACTTAGCGTTTATAGCAGACCATGCCGCGGTGATGCAACCGGGGGCGGCGACCGTTTCTGGAGCATCCCGTTGAGAGTTAGAGATCTTCCGGCGTCAACCCCGTCCGTTTGGCAACTCTCGTCAACATCCACGGTCCAATCTCCTCTTGATCGTGAAATGTAAACTCGTAGTCCGGCCAGTCCGGATGTGTGAGCAACCGGTGAGAGCCGTGCCGGCGTTTAACCCGCCAGCCGTTCCTCTCCAAGGCGGCGAGAACGCGCTTTGCCTTACTGGCGGGCCAGTTGCTCATCCGGAATCGAGAAGGCAACGGCGAGGGCGGCAGACGGCAGCTCACCGTGGGCGATGCGGTCGGCAATCACTTCGATGGCGAGGCGCTCGACATTGCTGATGGCTTCGTCCCGGCTCTGACCGTAACACATTACGCCTGGGAGCTCGAGAGCCTCCGCAATCCAGCGGCCGTCTTCCTCCCGGTCCAGGTCGATCGTCAGATTCACTCCTTCATCATACTCCACAGGGCGCGGCAGCCCTCTGTCGATCCAACAGCACAGCGCTACACGCCCTCCGCCTCTTCCACCAACTCGAAGCCACGATCCGCGATGCCGGTCAGCAGAACTTCGGATTCGTGCCCGTGCAGGCGAAAGATCTGCTGCACCAATCCGCAGACATCCTGGCAGCCGCGCTCGTAGAAGACCAGGATGGAAGGTCCGGCGCCGCTCAGCACGCAGCCAAGCAGGCCGGGAGCGCGCAGCTTGAGGATTTCACCGAGGCCGGGCACCAGGGGAATGCGGTAGGGCTGATGGAAACGGTCTTCGAGCGCCGCCGGAAACGCCCAGGTCGCGCCGGCCGAGAGCGCGGCGATCAACAGCGAAGCGCGCTGCACGTTGAACACGGCGTCTTCGCGGCTGTAGCTGGCCGGCAGCACGGCGCGCGCCTTGGCGGTGGGCAGATCGAAATCCGGCACCACGATGCCCACACCGAAGTGCTGCGGCAGCTCCATGCGCACCGCGCGCGCCACGCCGCCGCCATCGATGGCGCTGGCCACGATCGAGCCCAGCGTGCAGGCCGCCACGTTATCGGGATGGCCTTCGAGGCGCGCCGCTTCGTCCAGAATGCGCAGCGGCTTCCAGCCGAACCCGAGCAGCCGGTCGGCGATCACCACGCCGGCGGTGAGCGCAGCGGCGCTCGATCCCATCCCCTTGCCGATGGGAATGTCGTTTTGGATCTCGAGCTCGATCGGCGGCATCGCCGAGGCGTGGCTATCGGCAACCGACACCGCCGTTTGCCAGATGAGGTTGTCGCTGCCGGTAGGAATCGAAGCGGCGTCCCGGCCTTCGGCGCGAATGGCCAGCGTTGCGGCCGGCCGGAAACGGCAGGTCAGATAAACGCCCAGGGCCATCCCCAGGGCGTCGAAGCCGGCTCCCAGATTGGCGCTGGAAGCCGGCACGCGAACCCGGAACCAGTTCATCAAGGTGTGATTATCGCATGCTGGAGGCGATCGGCCTGCGAATCGGCAAGGTGCCACACCGGCGGCGGGCCGGGCATGCCCGGCTGCCACCGATTGCCAATCGGTGCGCGGGTTACCAACCCGCCCCACTAGGCCGCGGGCCAGGCATGCCTGGCCCCTACCTGGTTTTGCCTTGCGCGGCCACCGCTTCCATCGCGGCTTTCACTTTCTCCGGATCGCCCAGATAGTAGCGGTTGAGCGGCTTCAGCTCGTCGTCCAGTTCATACACCAGCGGCATCCCGGTGGGGATATTCAGCTCCACGATCTCCGCTTCGGACACGTTGTCGAGGTACTTGACCAGCGCGCGCAAGCTGTTGCCGTGGGCGGCGATCAACACCTTCTGCCCGCTTTGGATGGCGGGAGCGATGGTCTCGTGCCAGAGCGGCAGAAACCGCGCCACCGTATCCTTCAGGCATTCGGTGAGCGGCAGCTCTGCGGCAGTGAGGCTCTTATAGCGCGGGTCGTGGCCGGGGAAACGCTCGTCGTCGGCGGTAAGCTTGGGCGGCGGGACGTCGTAACTGCGCCGCCAGATCTTCACTTGTGCCTCGCCGAACTTGGCCGCCGTTTCGGCCTTGTTCGAGCCTTGCAGCGCGCCATAATGCCGTTCGTTGAGCCGCCAGGAGCGGTGGACCGGAATCCACATCAGGTCCAATTCGTCGAGCGTCATCCACAGCGTGCGAATGGCGCGCTTCAGAACCGACGTATAGGCCACGTCGAACGCGTAACCGCCGGCCTTCAGCACCGTGCCGGCTTGCCTGGCTTCCTCGCGGCCCTTTTCGGAAAGATCCACGTCGGTCCAGCCGGTGAAGCGATTCTCCTTGTTCCACGTGCTCTCGCCGTGGCGCAGCAGGACTAGCTTCTTCATGTTAGTAGTGCTCCTTGATTAATTTGGAAGGGGTTGACAGACGAAAGCGTCTGCCCCACTTTGCCGTCGAAGGATCTTGCCGTCGGGTGGGGCAGGCGCTTTCGCCTGCCAACAGCTTCCTTCATCCCACCACCACCACTCCGGACTCGGTAACCGTGTAGCCTTTCGCCCGGTCGGCTTCCAGGTCGAAGCCGATGGTGCTCGATTCGGGAATCTTCACCCCGGTGTTGACAATTGCGCGCCGCAGCCGGCTCCAGCGGCCGATCTCCACGTCCGGCATGAGGATGGAAAATTCCACCTCGCAATAACTGTTGACCCGCACGCCGGGGGACAGCACGCTGCGCAGCACGCGGCCGCCGGAAACGATGCAGCCGGCGCTGACGATCGAATCCATCGCCACGCCCATGCGACGCCCTTCCTGGGCGAAGACGAACTTGGCGGGCGGATGCTGTGTCAAGGCGGTGCGGATGGGCCAGCGCCGGTCATACAGGTTGAATAGCGGCACCACGTCCACCAGGTCCATGTTGGCGTCGTAGTAGGCGTCGAGCGTTCCCACGTCGCGCCAGTAGCGCACCTGCTTGGCGTTCATGTCGCGAAAATCGTAAGCCATCACGCGCCAGTGGTTCAATTGCCGCGGCAGCACGTCGTTAGCGAAGTCGTGGCTCGAGGTCGCATCCCCGGCGTCCTCGTGCAGCGCCCGCAATAGCACCTCGGAATCGAAGACGTAAATCCCCATCGACGCGCTCACCATCGAGGGGTCGAAGCGCGACCGCTTAGGCCGGCCGTGCTGCGGCTTTTCTTCGAATCCCACGATGCGGTAATCGGCGTCAATCTCGGCGATGCCGTAGCGGCCCGCCTCCTCCGGCGGCACCTGAATGGTGGCGATGGTGATGTCCGCCTGGTGTTGCCGGTGGCATTCGAGCATCTCGTCGTAGTTCATCTTGTAGATGTGGTCGCCCGCCAGGATGAGCGTCAACTCCGGCGCCTCCGCTTCGATGCTTTGAAAATTCTGAAACACCGCGTCCGCCGTGCCCTGGTACCAGTCTTCATGCACGCGCTTCATCGGCGGCAGCACTTCGATGTATTCCCCCAGTTCGGGTGACAGAATGTTCCAGCCGTCCCGCACGTGGCGAATCAGTTCGAGCGCCTTGTACTGCGTCAGCACCAGGATGCGGCGCACGCCCGAGTTGATGCAGTTGGAAAGCGTGAAATCGATGATGCGGTAGACGCCGCCAAAAGGTACGGCCGGCTTGGCCGTCTCCTTGGTCAGCGGATGGAGACGCTCGCCCTCACCCCCGGCGAGCAAAATTGCGAGGACATTTTCCATTTCAGTCTAAGTTAATGAAAAGAAAACGTTTCACTGTTTCGGTCCGGACTCGGGCTGCACCGGACCGAACTTTGGACTTGACTTTGGCGCTCAACCACCTATGATATCAGTACCTTCTGTGCAAGGTGAGGGAAATTTGCGGAGTACTGTCCGCCCGATCACAAAGGGTGGATTTTACTCCGGGAGATCCCGCTCCGGCATTGGAATTCGAGGTGCAGTGGGGAGGTGTTTTTCGATTGGCTGAAGTGAAGTTGCAAGAGGGCGAAACGCTCGAAAACGCGTTGCGCCGCTTCAAGCGCAAGGTCCAGCAAGAGGACATCATCAAAGAAGTCAAACGGCATTCTTTTTACCTGAAGCCGGGTGAGAAGCTGCGGGCCAAGCAGGCGCTGGCTCGTAAACGGAACCGGAAGAAAACTCGCCGGGACGTGGAATAGGCAGCGGGCGGCGGGGATTTTGGGCCCCGCCGCCTTCAATCAGGACAGTTGTCAGGGTCGTTAACGGGGGCCAGTTATGGCGGAATTTCAGGATCGCGTCCTCAAGTGCGTGGACTGCGGTGCAGAGTTTGTGTTCACGGCGGGTGAACAACACTTTTACCACGACAAGAATTTCAAGAACGAGCCGAAGCGTTGCAAGAATTGCAAGGCCAAGCGCCAGGGTGGTTCGGGGCCCGGTTTCACCAGGTCCGAAACGCATACTTCTTGCTCCCAGTGCGGGCGCGAGACCACCGTGCCCTTCAAGCCCACGCAGGGGCGGCCGGTATATTGCCGGGAGTGCTTCCAAAGCCGCAAGACATCTCCGGCTGCGGCCGGCGGCTAGAGTCGCGGCGGCGTCCCGTTGTAATCGCCAAGAGGTCGCGCCACGGGCCGGAAGTGTGCCCAAACTCCAACAGCGGGAGCTAGCTTGACGACCCACATTGGGATGCTTGTCTTCCCCCGGCTCACGCAGCTCGATTTCGCCGGGCCTTACGAAGTCTTCGCGCGCTTGCCGGATACCCGCGTGCATCTGGTGTCGCACTCGCTCGATCCGGTGGTGAGCGATACCGGTCTTACCCTTGTGCCCGATACGGATTTCGCTGCCTGCCCGCCGCTCGACGTGCTCTTCGTTCCCGGCGGCCCTGGCATTTCCGGCGCCATCGAAAGCCGGCCAACGCTGGCTTTCCTCCAGCAGCGGGCGCCGGCGGCAAAGTACGTGACCTCGGTTTGCACCGGCGCCCTGGTGCTCGGCGCAGCCGGCCTGCTGGCGGGCTATCGCGCCACCACGCACTGGCTCAGCCTGGATCTTCTTCCCATCGTCGGCGCCATCCCTGTCTCCGAAAGGATCGTGATCGACCGCAATCGCATCACTGGCGGTGGAGTCACTGCGGGAATCGATTTCGGCCTGGTGGTAGCGGCGCAACTGTTCGGCGCGGAGGTCGCCTGCGGAATTCAGCTCATGATGGAATACGATCCCGCGCCGCCCTTCGATTCCGGCTCTCCGCGCACCGCATCCGCCGCGCTGGTTTCGCGCATCGCCGAACGCTGTCAGAAGCTTCAGGAAGAGCGCAAGCGCCTGCTCACCGCCGCTGTCGCGCGGCAAACGTAAGCGGGGCGTCTTCTATGCCTCTCTTCGCCCAGCTAACGCAACTCGATCTGACCCGGCCCCACGAAATCTTCCCACCTGGCGCTGGAGGGCACTACTGATGATAGTTTGGCGGCCAGGTAGGAATGCCGGGGAAATAGTCCCCCTCCACCCGCTTCCATTTGCCGGGGTGGTCCGGGTCGGGGAGAGAGTAATTCCCGTCCCATCTCATTCCATCATCGAAGACGACCGAACTCCGGCGGATGATGCACTTCGTGACCGTAAAAGGTATGTCGTCGAGGCTGGCCTTGATATGGTCGATGTAGTCGCCAAGATGAATTGGCAGCGTCTGGCCGGGCGCGAAGGACATCGATTGCCTGCTGGGATCTTGCCGCAGGGGCTCGCCGGTCCTGCCGGAGAATGCGACAAAATCGGGTAATCGGCCGAGATTGAGATTGTACACCCGTTGGGGATGCTGCGGACTCCTCCCATCTCCGGTTTCCGGAAAGGCAAGGACGATGTTGCTAAAAGCGATGGTCTTGTTGGTTCTGTTGAGGAGATAAAGGGTGAGATTCTGCAGCCAGTCGTCACCCGCCTCGAACGGTGTAACCGGCTCAACCTCGGTCCGGCTAGCGATCAACCCGCATTGCAGATCTGAATCGCGAAAGGCGACTCTGGTTATCATCACTGGGTCGTTCCGGTGTTGGGGTTCGACCTCGATCACCTTGTCGTCTGCGAACGCAGATACGACGCTTGAGTCGGACCACGCCGCTGCGACGGCCAGAAACCCAAGGGCAATCGCGATTCTGTAGAGTCGACTCAGAACGAGCGCCCTGTACACAAAGCACCTCCGTTCTTAGTTTTATGCCGGATGGGAAATCTGCGCGATGCGCACCTGCCGCTGAAACTCGGCCAGCATTGATTCCTCCAGCCGCACCTCGGTAGGCCGCTTGACCAGGGTGGTCATGTGGTCGATCTTGTCCTGCAGCTTCAGCAGCGCGTAAAACAGGTTTTCGGGCCGCGGCGGGCAGCCGGTGACGTAGACATCCACCGGGACCACCTTGTCCACGCCTTGCAGCACCGCGTACGTGTTGAACGGGCCGCCCACGCTGGAGCAGGCGCCCATCGAGATGCACCACTTGGGATCCGGCATCTGGTCCCAGATGCGCTTCAACACCGGCGCCATCTTCAGCGTCACCGTGCCTGCCACGATCATCAAGTCGGATTGCCGCGGGCTGGGGCGGAAGACCTCGGCGCCGAAGCGCGCGATATCGAAACGCGACGTTGACGAGGCGATCATCTCGATGGCGCAGCACGCCAGGCCGAAGGTGAGCGGCCACAGCGACGATTGCCGGGCCCAGTTGAACACGTGGTCGACCGACGTGGTGACGACGTTGCGCTCAAACTGGTTGTGTAAGAAAGCGGACACCGCGCGTCTCCCTGAGTTCGAATCTCCGTGCCTAAACCGGATTGTAGCATCACTGGGACGCGGTGGCGCCGAGCTTGTGCAGCTCCAGCACCATGTCGCCGGCCGAGTCCACGTGAAACGCCGGCGCGAAGCGCACGCCCCACAGAAACTCGTCGTGCCGGTACGAATAGCGCGAAAACACCGTCTGGCTGAAGCTATCGTCGTAGGCTTTGATCAGAATGATAATCTCCGCTTGCAGTTCCGCCAGCTCCGCCGCGGTCTTGCTGTGGAGCGGGCTGTGCTCGTCAATCGGGTGCACCACGGTCCAGGTGAGCGCCAGAACCATGACGCTGGTGCGCTCCAGGGTCAACTGGTGGTAGCGCCGCACCGGTTGGCCGGCCTCGCGTTCCACCGTCATCAGCAGAACTTGCGCTTGCGCCTCGACCAGCGAATTGGAGCGGCGGTTAACCACGCGGAATTGCAGGCTGGTGCCGTCCTGGTAGGGCGCGATCAAGGCGTTCTCGCTGAATCCCAGCCGGGCCGAGGGCCGCGAGAAGCGCCCAAAAAGCAGGCCCGTCGCTACCGCGAAGCCCAGCACGCCCACCAGCGATTCGAACGCCGCAATCGAGTTCGCCGCAACCGTCTTCGGCCAGATGTTGCCGTAGCCGACCGTGGTGAGCGTATGCGAGCTGAAGAAGAGCGTGTTCAGAAACCGGCCGAGAGTGCTGGCAGCGTCGGCGCCCTGCAGTTGGTTGGGACCGAGCGCGAAGTAGCCAACCGCGAAAGCCGTGTTGGCGGCCACGTAGCCCAGGAACAGCGTCAGCAGAAACGCCGGCCAGCCCATGTTGATCAGGTGCAGGTACGGATGGAAGTCGCGCCAGGTGGCGCCTTGGCGCTGCACGTTGAAGCTGCCGTCCCGATTGATGACGCGCCGGTAAGGCGCGCCGAATTGCTGTGTCAGTCCGGGGTCGAATCTGGGTTTGTGCATAGAAATCAGATTACGCGAAGCCGGCAAAGGGTTCGCGGCGGCCGTCCGCGCGGGGCTGCGCCGCCAATGCGATACCATGGACCGCATGGCCGGCCACACGCGTCAACGCTTGACCACGCTCCGCGACGGGCTGCTCCATTTGCACAAGTCGCTCATGGAATCGGAGCGCGCCGCCTATGAACGCGATGTGGCGCGCATCACCTCCGCCGGCCAGTACCTCAACCTGGTCTTGAACGATCCTTGGTTTAGCTGGCTCCGCGAGCTGTCGCAATTCATCGTCCTGGTGGACGAAACCCTCGACCAAAAGGAACCCGCGGGCGAAGCGGACGCCAGCCGCCTGATCGCTTCGGCGCGCTCGCTGGTGGCGCCGGCCGAAAACGGCGACCGCTTCGGGCGCGCCTACTGGCAAGCCATGCAGCGCGACCCCGGCGCCGTGCTCGCCCACCGCGACATGATGCAGGTCTTCGCCAAATTGGTGTAGCGCGTGCGGGGTGCCAGGTTGGGCAGGCGCTTCCGCCTGCCAACCGCGTTGCACCTTGGCAGGCGAAAGCGCCTGCCCCACGTTCCCGGCGTTCCCATCACCGCCGCCAACTGTCGCAGCGCAACCTAGGCACGGTATGCAGTCTCAAAAGCCGTCAGCGGATCACTTGCGCCAGGAAGACGAACAACTGCGCCTGCGAATCCCGGTACGCGCCGGGCCGAAGGCCGGCCTTTTGAGATAACGCCTCCAGAAAGCTGGTTTCCGTAAAGGCGCCGTGACTGGCCACCTGCGGCAGCAGCAGTCCGCTACGCGCGCCGGATTTCAAACAGGCGCCGTGCCTTCCAATCCGAAACGACTTCCAGTCCCGGAGTCGCTTCATCGGTGTCAGCACTGAGATCTCAATATCCAGTCCGTCCGGCACGCCGGCACGATGCGCGAACCGCGGGTCGTCGAGCGCCGCTTCCAGGGTCATGGTCGGCACCGCTTCCGCCAGCGGCGTTTCCGCTGTTACCAGGCCAATGCACCCGTACAACTCCCGGCCTTGATGCAGGCTTACAAAAACGGGTGCGCGCCGCAAGAGCGAGGGGCCGGCGGCCGGCGGCGGAATGGCTTTCCGCTTGCCGGTTTCGCTCAGATGGCGGAGGGTCGCGCGAGCGCTCAAGAGCAGGGCTTGCTGGGCTGCCTCATCCAGCCGGAAGGAATCGGCGCGAAAGTAGCCGAGAGATCCGTAGCTGACGACGTGTTCGAAATCGCCGGTGACCGCGGCGGAGGTCTGGTAGTCCAGCGTCTGCTGAAACACCTCTTCGCCCGGCAAAAAGCCGAGCGTCTCGAGCAGCAGGGCGATCGGTTCGTAGCCGCAGACCGTGGAGTCAAGTTCACGCAACGTGTCGAGGAACAGCGCCGGGTCGAGGCTGCCGGCCGCATCGATTACACGGGAATCGAGCAGAAACAGCCGCCGATCCACGTCCGGACCGGCGGGAAACGGCTGGTAGCCAAAATTTCGGCCATAGTGAGTCAGGTCGGAGCTGGCCAATAAGACGTCGCCTGGCCGGATATGTTGCGCCAGAACCTGCCCTGCTGCACGTCGCTGGGCGCCGCTCAGCGGACCTACATACAGCGGAACCACCGGCACGCCGGCGACGGCCTTTTGCAGCAACGGGAGCTGAATCTCAACCGAGTGGTCGCAGACCTGGCTTTCGGCGACCAGCGTGAATTGGTCCGCGGATGCCAGCTCCCGCGCGGCCGCCTGATCGACCGTGACCTCACCCAGCGGAGTCTGAAAGGCCCCGATGTCGGGAATCGAGACTCCCGGTCTGCCCCCGCGATGCGTGAATCCGAGGATGAAGACCCGCTCGGGTTTCACCGCCTGCAAATGGCGGTAGGCCGAGGCGGCAACCGTGCCCGAGTACTCCAGGCCCGCATGAGGGACGACAAATGCCAGCAGGCGTGGCAGCAGGCTGGGGCCGGTCCTCTTCAGGGAACAGTGGAAGAGCCGCTCCAGGAGCGCCTCCAACTCAGCGCGCCCTCCTGGGTACCACGAGCCGGAAAACGGTGTTGCGTGCGTGGACGCCATCTGGTCACCCACATTGTTTCTGGATCGTCGCCAAGTTCTCGCGAGCCCGCCGCGGGCCGGGCCGCCAGAAGCCCGGAATCGCCCGTTGGCAATGCGGGCAGGCGCCGTCCGCGGTCAATATATTTTGGAAAACTTCGAAGCCTGATCGTTCCACCAGCAACGCCCCACAACTCGGGCAGTTGGTGTTTTCGAGCCCGCCGACGCTGCCCGGCAGGTTCCCGGCATAAACGTAGCGCAGTCCGGCCGCGCGTCCGATCAATGCGGCATGCTCCAGTGTTCTGGCGGGGGTTGCGCCCGGCGCGATCATCTTGTAGTCCGGGTGGAACGCGGTGACGTGCCAGGGGATGTCCGGAGAGACGCCGGCCAGGAAACCTGCAAGCGGTTCCAGTTCCGCGCGCGAATCGTTGAACCCGGGCACCAGGAGCGTGACAACCTCCAGCCAGAACCCCATGTCGTGGATCCGCTGGATCGAATCGAGGATCGGTCCGATGCGCCCGCCCAGCTCATGATAGCGGCGGTCGTCGAAGCTCTTGAGATCCACCTTGTAGAGATCCACCCAGGGGCGCAGGTACTCCAGCACCTGGGGCGTGGCGTTCCCGTTGGAGACGTAACCGGTAGTCAGGCCGGCTTGGCGGGCTTCGCGAAACACGGCCACCGCCCATTCGCTGGTAATCAGCGGCTCGTTGTAGGTGCTGATGACACTCGCCGCGTTCTGCCGCAGCGCCAGCCTGACAATCTCGGCCGGCGAGATCTCATGGAAATCCAGCGAGGCGCGCATGTCGCGCAGCGCCTGTGAGGTCACCCAGTTCTGGCAGTAGCCGCAGTGCAGGTCGCAGCCGAGCAAGCCGAAGCTGAGGGCGCGTGTCCCCGGCAGGGCGTGGAAGAAAGGCTTCTTTTCGATCGGATCGCACTGCAGCGCGTTGACGTACCCGTAGGGAACCATCAACTTGCCGCCGCGATTGAACCTGACTTTACAGACGCCGGCAAACCCGGAAGGGATCGGGCAGCAATGGCCGCATGCGTAACAGCGAATGCGGTTCCCCTCCAGCGGTTCGTACAAATCGCCTTCGCGGGTGTGCAAAGCAAGCTGGTCGGCCAGCGTCATACGCGCCTTCCACCTTCATTCTAGGAGAAAGCAGGGGACAGAGATACCGGGGGGAAGTCTGTCCCTTCGTCTTCCATGAACTGTCGTACGGGCATGGTCAGCTCATTTGTGGTTTGGAGGTTTGCATCATGATGGGCCGTGAGGGGTTGATATCGCTAGCCTGGGTCTGGTGCCGCCCCCTTCTCAAGACCGGCTCGCCGCGCGCCTAGGGCTTCTTCCGTTTCGCCACCCCGCCGTCAGCGTGTAGTTCCATCGTTCCGTCGGCGGCCTTCACGAACTTGGTCGGCGGCGCGTGCCCGTCCATGTCGAAGAAGGAATCCGGCGCCTCGGCGAGCAGCACGGCGCTGCCGATGCCTATGGCCGAGGTAAGTTGCCCGTCCTTCACGCGAATCCGCACCACCGGCCCGCCCGGAAACGCGTAGTCCCCGACGTAGGACGCGAGTACCGCCGCATCGACGGGCACGACGGTCCGTTCCTTCGGCAGGTAGTCCAACCAGCCATACTCGACCGCGATCGCACGCAGGATCTCGTTCGCCAGATCGCTGCCATTGTCGCCGTTGGTCATCACAATGGCGCCCTCGCCCGAGTCGCGATAGGCGAAGTACTGGCAGCGATAGCCCTCGTTGCCGCCGCCATGGGAAAACGACGCGCGCCCGGCCGTCTCACCGAGCCCGATGCCCAGCCCGTAGTCGCCCGGGCCCTTGGTCAGCATCGTCTTCACCGATTCGGCCTTCAGCACCTTGCCCGGCTTCTGGATCTCCATCACCCAACGCGCCAGCTCGCTCGGTGTGGTCCACAGCCCGGCTGCGGTCTTCTCCGGATAAGTGTGCCAGCGCCCCGCGATCGCCTTGCCGTCGCCGCGATACGCGCTCGCCGCATTGCGCGCGCGCTTCTCGCCCAGCGGCTGCTCATATGCGCTCAGTTTCATCCCCAGCGGATCGAGAATCAGCTCCCGGGCGAGATCCTCGAAGCGTCTGCCCGTGACGTCTTCCAGCAGCAGTTGCATCACCTCGTACCCGCCGCCGGAGTAGCTAAAGCCACTGCCCGGCGCCGTGGTCACGCGCACCGCCGCGGTATTGGCCGGCGGCTTGCCGTCGAGCAATTCGACGAGCGCCGGCACCGCCGCGCCCTGCGCGTAGCCGGGGAAACCGTGCACCGTCAGTCCGGCGTTGTGGCTCAGCAGCCGCCGCAGCGTGACCTTCTCCGTCTGTGTAAACTCGTTGTCCGGGACCTTCCAGCTCCGCAGCTTCGCGTTGACATCTTCGTCGAGGCTGAGCTTGCCCTGCTCGACCAGCCGCATCGCGACCGTCGCCGCCACGCCCTTGCTGAGCGAGGCCGCCTGGAACAGCGTCTCGGCCGTCACCGGCGCGCCGCTCTCGACATCGCGCTGGCCGTATCCGCGCGCCCACTCCACCCGGCCCGCATGAATCACCGCCACACTCACGCCGGGCACTTTGTAGTGCTCCATCCGCTCAGCGAGCTTCATCGGCTCGGCCGGACTGCCCTTCAGCCGGTTAGGCTTCTGCAGACCGTTTTCAACGCGCGCGATGTGCTCTTCAGTCGGCGTGGCGGCGCGTAGCAGAGGCAGTGCGGCGACCGCACACACCACCGCCGCCGCAATGAAATTGCGCGGAGTCATATCGGTCTATACGCACGCCCGGCGCCGAGGTTCCCCAGGAAATCCGGGACACCTCGCGCCGGACTCAGCCGGGCTGTCGGCTTCCAGCGCACATGGGCATCGCCTGCGCAAAACAGTGTCCGATAATAGCGAATATTGCTTGCCAGGGCGACCGCGGAATGCGTGTCGAGTCTCGCCGCTTTGTGGCACGCCCCGTCGGCGGCGGCGAGGTCTCCCTGGCGGAAGCGGATGCGCCCGACCGCGGCTTGGGCCCCGGCGCTGTCCGGCGCATTTTGCATCGCCTCCTCGGCCACGCGATAGGCCTCGGGAGTCCGTTTCGCTCCCAGCAAGGCGCGTGTGAGCGCGTCATAGCCGTCGCCCCAGTCGGGATGCGCGGTCAATAGTTCGCGGTACGCGATGGCGGCATCGGCGTATCGCGCGGAGTAGAGAAGATGGCGAGCGTCGTCGTCGTGGATGCCCGACTGAGCAAACAGCCATGCGGGCAGCAGAACAAGAGTCAGTTTGCGGATACTTCGATTATGATGGGGCGCGTTCGGGCGGTCAATGCGGGGCGCGGTGGGCAGGCTAGCCAACCTGTCATCAGCCACCGAACGACCGTCCACAAATGCGTCTGTCACGGAGTGCGCAAATCCTGTAGCCGGAGTTGGGCTACCGATAATGAACCATATCGTTCCGCAGGCCGGCGCGAAAGGAGTGCAGTTCGCTGTGATCGTGGCAAGGCGCTGCCGTGCACTATCATCGTTATTGTGACTCCAGTTCAACCAAAAGCGATCATCTTCGACTACGGCAATGTCCTCTGTGCCCCCCAGCTGCGCCAGGACGTTGAAGCTATGGCAGCAGTCTTCCAAGTTTCACCCGCACAGTTCGAGAAGGTCTATTGGCCCTACCGTCTACCCTATGACGAGGGCAGACTGGATGCCGTCTCGTACTGGCGGACGGTCGCCCACGATCTGGGACGCCCGCTCGCCGAGAGCGACATTCAGCGCCTAATTCAGCTGGACGTTAGCAGTTGGACGCATCTGGATGCTCGCATGATGGAGTGGGCGCGCCGAGCGCGAGCGAGCGGCGTTCGCACCGCCATCCTCTCCAACATGCATCTCGAACTCCGCAACTGGATCGTTCACGAGAGCGGCTGGTTGGCCGATTTCGACTTTGCGACATTCTCCTGCGATCTGGGGATTGCAAAGCCGGACGCTGCAATCTACCAGCATTGCCTGTCTGGTCTGGGCGTTGCGGCTTCCGAGACTCTGTTCTTTGACGACCGGCAGCCGAACGTGGACGGAGCACGGCTGCTGGGCATACACGCCGTCCATTTCACGACGCTCCAGGAAACCCTCGCGGCGCTGGATGGATTGTATCGCCTGGCTGTTCTGCCCTCGTGCTGAGAGCAACGTGACTCTTGGTGGTGCTCGTGTAACCAAACGCCTCGCCGCATGCATCTTGCTGGCCGGATAGCCACCGACATTGGTAGTTAACGAGCCAACCAATGTGCCAACAGTGCCGCCGTGTGCCATGCTGGATGTTCTATGCGAGACCCGGAGATCATCGAAACTGAGCTGATGGAAATCAGCGCCATCGCTGAGGACACCGTCAAGTTCGAGCGCATCGTTGCCTGGTGCGCCACGCACCCCGACGAAGTCCCCTTTGCCCTGCATCAGCTCCTGGGCCGGAGCGCCAAGCGCCCGTCGGAAACCTCTGAAACCTAGCCGCCACAACTTTGCCGTCGCACAGCGCGTCCATACACGATGGCCCCTTCGGTTTCTGGCTCGGGCGGCACTTCGGCGGCGGAAGCCTTCGTCGTGCTGGCGCTGAAGAATCGCAAAGCAGCCAATCGGTCGCTGCGCACGGACTGACGGCGAAGGGCTACCGATAACAGGTCTTAACGCCCGCTCCCGCCGACCTTTATTGATCGCGAGTCCCCGTGACAGGCTCATTCAGCCAGATACCAGGGGATGTTGATCACTGTGATGCGCCGGTCGCCTTGGAACAGGAGCAGGGCTTTCAGCACGGCGGAGCGATGGTTATGCAGCAGGTTCAAGTACCAGCGGCGCTCCACCAACTCGGGGATCAGTACTGCAATCAGCCGCCGGGGGTGCGTCTTCTCAAGATCGAGCACGTAGTCTAATATCGGACGAATCACGAATCGGTAGGGGGATTTGATCACCACCAGGCCCGGCCCGGCCAACCCGGCCTGGCGTGAGGGTTCTTCCACCAGGGCGTCCCACTGGCTGGCCAGGGTATCCGAATCCTGGCCGTTATCCACATGCACGGCCAGAACGTCGGATGAGATCGCCATGGCGAATCGCAGAGCTTTCTGCGTAATGCGGCTCCAACGGTCGACGGTAATTACCATCAACGGAGGGGCGAGATCTGCGATGTTCAACCGCGCGCCGATATTGACCTGCTCGGCCACGCGATCGTAATGGCGCTTCACCAGATGCATCATGATGATGAGCGCGGGAATCAGAAGGAGCGTAATCCAAGCGCCTTCGGTGAACTTGGCGATCAGCACGACGATCACAGTGAGCCCGGTCGCCACGGCTCCCAATCCGTTCACGAACATGCTTCTCGACGAGCCTGGGCCGCGCACGCGCTTCCAGTGCATCACCATGCCGGCCTGGGAGAGCGTGAAGGCCAGGAATGCGCCCACGGCGTAGAGGGGAATCAGGTGGTCGGTCACCCCGCCGAATACGATCAGCAGCGCGCCGGCCAATAGGGCCAGAGCGTAGACGCCTTGCGTATAAACCAGCCGGCGGCCGCGGATCGCCAGGCCATGCGGCAGGAAACCGTTCGCCGCGATGGCCCGCGACAAGCGCGGGAAATCGGCGAAGGCCGTGTTCGCCGACAATGCCAGAACCACCAGAATCGACCCGATGCTCACGCCATAGAAGATGCCATTGCCGGTGATGGCGGCGAGCAACTGCGAGAGCACACTTTGATAGCCTGCTTCGCCGGGAGGCGTGGCTGCGATGCCATATGCCCTCGATAGGAACGCGATGCCAATCAGCATCGCCGCGAGAATCCCGATTACCAGGGTTAGCGTGAAGCGCGCCGTGACGGAAGCCGGTTCCTTGAAGGCCATCACGCCATTACTTACCGCCTCCACCCCGGTCATGGCCGTGCAGCCGCTGGCGAAGGCTCGCAGCAGCAGCCAAATGCCCACGGCTTCGGTCGCGGCACCCAGGCGGGGCGGCGCTATCACCGGGATGGGATGCCCGCCGGCCAGAAGCGTTTTGATGACGCCCAGCGCGATCATGGCCAGCAGGCAGAAGATGAACAGATAGGTTGGAGCAAGGAAAATGCCGCCGGTTGCGCTGACGCCGCGAAGATTCACCAGCGTTACCACAATCAGAATTGCCAGACACAGCGCCAGCGTGTGCTTCTCCAGTGCGGGCACGGCGGAAATCAGGGCGCCCACGCCAGCCGAAATGCCCACGGCCGCGGTCAGGACGTAGTCCACCATCAGCGAGGCTGCGGCCAGCAGTCCGGCCCACACTCCCAGGTTCTCGCTTGCGACCGTGTACGATCCGCCACCTTGCGGGTACGCCATGATGGTCTGGCGGTAGGAGACGTATACGATGGCGAGTAAGATGATGATGCTGATGCTGATGGGGACTATGTAAGCCACCCCAGCCAATCCCAGAGGAATCAAGAGCGTCAGCGCAGCTTCCGGCCCGTAGGCGGCGGAGCTGAGAGCATCCAGGCCAAAAATAGGAATGCCCTTACCGGGCGCGATCCGTTCCGCCTTCTCTTCTTCCGTCGCAAGCGGACGGCCCAGCAGCAGATCCGTGAGGCCCATGGGTCCATTCTCTCTCAGCACGAGGCGGGCGCTCTCGCTACCGATACGGCGCGCTATCGCTGTGCGCTATCGGAGCTACGGCGGCGGTGCTGGTGCAAATCCTTTGCTCGACCGAATTGCGCGTGGGCTAATCACACCGTCAGGCTGTGCAGATACGTGTAACTCGGCTTCAGTGCATCCATTTCCATTTCGACAAAGTAGTTACTGATCCCACCCGTTTTGGCGGCGGTGAACAGATCCTTCCAATCCACGGCGCCCGATCCCACTGGCACGAATTTGCTTTCCGTTGTCGACCAGTCCGCAAGGTGCAGGGAGAGGAAGCGGTTCGGGTACTTGCGCAGGTAGGTGGCGGCTTTGTAACCCATCCTGATCACGGCCACCTGGAATTGCAGTCTGATCAACGACGGTTCGAACGTCTCCATCAGCTTGTCGTAGATGAGCACGCCGTCGATATCGTGAAACTCGAAATCGTGGTTATGGAATCCGAGTTGGATGCCCGCTTTTTGTGCCTGTTCCCCCAGACGATTCAGCTCATCGGCGGATCGCGTCCAGTCGGACAGTGTCGCATCGGGGCGCAGCGCAAACGTGGCAACTACCATCTGTTTCAGCCCCAGTTCCTTGGCGAAGACGATCCGCTCGTCCATATAGGCCTTCAATTCCTGGAACTGGTAATGACAGCTTTCGCATCGCAGGCCGGCGTCCTGAATCCTGTGCCGCATCTCGGCTGCCTTGATATTCATGAGCGTCCCGTAACCAGCGGCTGCGTAGCCGGGCGGCGAACACATCTCGATGGTCTGGTAGCCCATCCCCGCAAGCTGCCGGAGAGTACCGTCGAAATCCTGGGACAGCGCGTTTCGCACCGGAAACGTCTGGCACCCGATCGGAAACGCCAGCGGGTCGGCGCGCAATTGGAATGCGCCCGGTCCCGCGCAAGCGGACACTGTCAGGCCCAGCGTACTTCGTTGAAGAAACTCTCTTCTGGTCGCGTTCATGGTCTTCTTGTCCGTCGGTCCACTCACGCGGATTCCGGCTCCCAACCTCTCCGGTACTCGCGAGACAGATAATGGTTCGCGTCGGAAACGTTGGTGATCTTCATGCTCTCCGCATCGTATTCGAGCTTGCGTCCCGTGCGCAGCGCTACCGCATACAGGTTGACCGCCTCTGAAATGGGCCACGCGTTCAGGAAACTCCCAGGCGACGGTGCGCCGCCCCGGCAGGCCTCCACCCATTTGAGCAGTCCGGGCTGAACGCGGTCTCCACTGGGCTGCTCGGGGGCCGGAGGCGTCGTGTACCCGCGCATCTTCGATTCGGGAATCAGGTGCGGGCTATCCACGTGGAAGCCTGCCAGGATCTTGCCCTTATCGCCGACGAACATCATGCCTTCGGCAGGAAGGTCCTTATGATCTTCTTCCAGTTCGTCCGGCGTTGCAGGCCTGATGCCACCTTCATACCAGGTCAGATCTACTGCGGACCTTTGCCCCCGTGCCGGATACTTGAACCGCACGACGCTGGCCGTGGGGAACGAGAAGTCGTTTCTTACGGTTGTCGATACGTTCTCCACCAGGGTGCAGTTGTGAGTCAGCATCGGCTCGACGCTGACAGGCCCGCTCAGCTCCAGGGCATTGAACACTGTCCAGAGGCTGTAGTGGCCCATGTCCGCCATGCTGCCGCCTCCGAAGTCGTACCACCCACGAAAGACCATGTGCGTGTAGTTCGGATGGTATGGGCGGTATGCCTCCGGGCCGAGCCAGAGATCCCAGTCGAAGCCCTTAGGGACAGGAGGCGCTTCCGTCGGGAGGGTCGGATATTGCGGCCACACCGGGCGGTTCGTCCAGTTATGGATCTCGCGGAGGCTTCCTACGGCTCCGTCCCGGATCCAGGCCATAACCTGTTCCATTGACCCGTTCGCGTCCCACGGCATGAAGTGGGTGGCCACGCCTTTCGCTTGGATGGTGTCGAGGACGAGCCGGGCCTCAGCCAGACGGTTGGCGATCGGCTTGTGCATCACCACGTGCTTGCCGCGCTTCGCAGCGGCGATGCTGATGATCCCGTGGAGATGGTCAGGCGTCATGATCTTGACTGCGTCAACGTCCTTCTCTTTGTCGAGCAACTCTCGATAGTCGGCATAAGCAGAACAGCCCTTGAACTTGTCCGCGGATCGTTGCGTGGCATAGTAAGTGTCCACGATATCTTTTGCCGCCTCGCGGCCGCCCGGGATCACGCCATCGGCGCCGGCCCACCAATCCGGTTTGCCCAATGAGTTTCGAATTGAGCTGAGAAGCCCGCCGCGAGACCAGTCGCGGTATCCGACGGCATCCCTGCTCGGGTCGCAAACGGAGACAATCTGGATGTCCGGAACGGTGAGTATCGGCAGCAGTTCACGCAGACCCTCCGTTCCTACGCCGATGTAAGCCAGAGTGATCTTGTCGCTTGGGGCGACGAACCCCGGGCCTCCCAGCACAGGCCGTGGAATAATTGTGAATGCGGCAACTCCTGCTGCCGCTCCCAGAAATTCGCGGCGGTTCTGATCGGGTGTCATCTGCTTTCTCCTGAAATCGACGCGGACGCCAGTCACGAACGGCCACCTGCCATCATACCCCCATTCGACCGCTTGGTAGCAGCGTGCGTCCCGCTGTGAAGGTGGCTTTCTGATAATAACTGCTATCGATTCGGAGGGGGTTGGGGAAGGCGAGCTATAATCGAGCTGAAAGCGCCTACATGCCCTACGCTTTGAGCCGCCGCCTCTTCTCCGCTGGTCTCGCCACCTTGCCCCTCATGGGTCAACAAGGGCCGAAAGAGAGGACGCAAGCTTCTGTCCCTGACGACCCCGACGCGCCCGGCCCACAATCCGGCACTCTTCCAGAATCCGTGCCCTTCCAAGCCTCTCTCTCTTTCACCCATCGCGACCACGTCCCAAGAGTCGAACCGTTCTCCATGACTCAGGTGCGGCTGCTTCCCGGCCCCTTCTTCGACGCGCAGGAGGCCAATAGCAGGTACTTGCACGCTCTGCCGACTGAGCGCCTGATCCACACCTTCCGTCTCAACGCCGGTCTGCAGTCCACCGCCGAACCGCTGGGAGGTTGGGAAAAACCGGATTGCGAGCTGCGCGGACACTTCACCGGTCACTTCCTTTCCGCCTGTGCCTTGCTCTACTCGTCTACTGGCGACGAAACCGTCAAGGCCAAGGGCGACGCGATCGTTGCCGAACTGGCGAAATGTCAGAGACGCCTCGCCGGAGGCTATCTCAGCGCCTTTCCGATCGAGCTATTCGATCGCCTGAACGCTCGCAAAGGCGTCTGGGCCCCGTTCTACACCGTCCACAAGATCATGGCCGGCCTCTTCGACATGCACCAACTCTGCCGCAATCGCCAAGCCCTCGAAGTACTGACGGGCATGGCGCAATGGGCCGACGCCTGGAGCGCAACGATCCCACCCGACCATATGCAATGGGTCCTCGACACCGAGTACGGCGGCATGGGCGATGTGCTCTACAACCTCGCCGCGCTTACCGGTGAGAACCGCTTCGCCGTCGTGGGCGACCACTTCGTGAAGCTGCGCTTCTTCAACCCTCTCGGGTTACATCGCGACCAACTGCGCGGGCTTCACGCCAATACCCACATTCCGCAGGTCATCGCCGGCGCTCGTCGCTACGAAATCAGCAGCGATCCACGATTCCGTGAAGTCGCCGACTTCTTCTGGAGCCAGGTAGTCGGCATGCGTACCTACGCGACAGGCGGAACGAGCAACAACGAAGGCTGGCTAACCGATCCCGGCAACCTCGCCGGCGAACTCGCGTGCGGTGTCGACACCAACGAATGCTGTTGTGCATACAACATGCTGAAGCTGACGCGCAAGCTCTACACCTGGACGGCCGACCCGCGCTACTTCGATTTCTATGAGCGCGTCCTGTGGAATCACCGCCTCGGCACGATCGATCTGGCTAACGGCCACACGCAGTACTATCTCAACTTAACACCTGGATCCTGGCGCTCCTTCGCCACCGACTACGATTCCTTCTGGTGCTGCAACGGCACGGGCGTTGAGGAGCACGCGAAATACAACGACAGCATCTACTTCCATTCAGGCGAGAGTTTGTATGTCAATCTCTTCATCGCCTCCGAATTGGACTGGAAGCAGCAGGGCGTCAAGATTCGCCAGGAGACCCGCTTCCCCGAATTGTCCTCCACGGAACTGAAGATCGAAACCAACCAAGCTGCCCGCTTCGCCGTTCACCTGCGCATACCATCATGGATCGCCGGCTTCGCCACCATTCGCCTTAACGGCAAGGAGTCGGAGATATCCGCTGCGCCCGGCAGCTATGCGACCCTCTTGCGGACCTGGAAGTCCGGAGATCGCATTGAACTTGACCTGCCGATGAGCGTACGCGATGAGCGTTTGTCCGGCGATGAGACACAGAGAGCGATCCTCTATGGTCCCCTGCTCTTGGCAGGCCAGTTCGGCCGCGAAGGTATCACTCCCGAGCTTCGAGTCGGTCCCATGGGATCGCACCCCGAGAAAGCCCCCACGCTGAACATCCCGGCTCTCCCGTTTGGAAGGTACGATGTCTCAACCTGGATTCACCCCGGCGCCACATCGCTGACCTTCGAGACCGCCGGACCGCAGCATCTTGTTATCCGACCTTTCTACAAGGTCTCAGATGCCCGTTACACCGTCTACTGGCGCACCGCCTAGCTGGTCGAAACCATCTCCAGCATCATCGCCCGAAAGCCGTAGGCTTGCCCAACGTCCCGCGTAATCACCGGAACAGGAGGAGCGTCCAGTTCAATGCTTATTAAACGCACTCTTCAGCTCCGCCTGTTCCAGCGTGCTTTGAAGACGCGAGGGCAGCCCTAGACCGCGAGCAAGAGGTTCTCGGCGAACGGCCATTCGTCGTCCACCCACTGTGCCTCCATGCAGAATCCACACGAAACAACCAGTTTCGAGATTTCCGGTCGAGTGTACTTGTGACTGCTCTCCGTCCAGATAGTCTCGCCCGCCGCGAAGGTCATGGCGAAGCCGCCGCGCCGGACATTCACTACCTGCCGCGTCTTCGACCGCAGATGCATCTCGATACTCGAAGTTGCCTGGTTGAAACGGGCCACGTGCTCGAACTGGCGAAGATCGAAGTCGCCGTCCAGTTCCCGATTAATTCGCCCCAGCAGGTTCCTGTTGAACGCCGCCGTCACCCCTCGCCGGTCGTCGTAAGCTTCCAGCATCCGCTCTGTTGGCTTCACGAGATCGGTCCCGAGCAGAAACGAATCGCCTGCGGTCAGAACGCTGCGCACCTCGCGCAGAAAACAGGCATCCGCCCCCGCATCGAAATTGCCGATCGTGCTGCCCAGAAACAGAACCAGCAGGCGCATCCCGTCCGGCCGCTGCGCGGCGACCTCTCGCAGCCCGTCCAGGTACTCCCGCTCGACGCCGACGATGCTCACGTTTTCGATATCGCTCAGTTCGGATTCGCAAAAGGCGAGCGCCGCTCGCGAGATTTCGATCGGATAATAGGACACAGGCTCGCGCTCGCACAGCGCGCTCAAAATCCAGCGCGTCTTCCTTCCGCGGCCGCTTCCGAGCTCGCACACCAGCGTTGGGCCCCGTACATGGCCCGCGATCTCCCTGGCGTGTTGGCGAAGCAAGCGGTCATCCGCGCGGGTAAGCCCGTACTCCGGAAGCAGGCTGATTGCTTCGAACAGCGCGAATCCCAATGCGTCGTAGAGGTACTTGGACGGAAGTTCTTTCTGTCCCGGTCTGCAGAGCCCTGCACGCACATCCGAGACGAACTGCGTTACTGGATCAATGAGAACCTTCGCGGATGTGGCCACTTCTAGTCCCTCCTTCGGTCCGGCCCGCTCGCGCAACGGAACCCTGCGTAGACGTATTGATAATGAGGCTGAAACCAATTGCGGAAACTGCGGCGCAGCATGCACGAGGCGGTCCGCACGCTTCCGCCCTTCAGGACGTAATGCTCCCCGTCGAAGAACTGGGCTGAGTACCCGGGGTAACACGCGAAAGGCCGGAATCCCGGGAATGGCGAGAACTCTGTCGAAGTCCACTCCCATCCGTTGGCGAGCAGTCCCTCCACGCCGAAGCCGCTTGCGCCCGTGACGCCCGTGTTCACTGGCGCGGGGTCCCAGACGTCGGGGAGCGGATACTGGCCCAGGTTGGCAGGTTCATCCGCCGACGGATATGTGCGTTCGTGTGCTCCTCGCGTGCCATACGCCGCCCGGTGCCACTGCGCCTCTGTAGGCAGAGCCTTTCCCGCCCAGCGCGCGTACGCGCTCGCTTCCGCGTGGCTCGTATACACGGGCCAGTCCAACGGGAGAAGGATCTCATCGAACATCGACCGGTATGCCCAGGCGTTGCCCCGCCGGACCCAGAACGCCGGGTGTGAGATCCGCCGCGCTGTTTTCCACTCCCAGCTGGCCGTCCCCCAAAGTGCGCGGTCCTCATAGCCGCCATCCTCGATAAACCGGCGAAACTGGCCGTTCGTGACTTTGTATATGTCGATGGTGAATTCCGGAACATCGACGGTATGCGCCTCGAACTCGTTGTCCCAACCGAATGACCTGGAATCGCGGCGCTGTCCCAACGTAGCTCGACCGGCGGGAACGCGCGCGCAACCTGGCGTGAAGGAGCTGCCCTGGAGCACCCGCGCCCCCGCCGCGCCTTTCTTGTCCTCGAACGGCATTTGATGAAACATGTAAGCGAGGGTTTCAGCGTGCATCAGCCGATGCTCGATTGCGACATTCAGCAGTTGCCGGAACGAGCCCTCACCGTCTTCCGGCAACGGCGCGGTCTCGATCGACCGGTCCAGAGCCTGGCGGATGCGATCCCGATACTCCTTCACCTCCCGAATACGCGGCCAATCCTGGGGCAGGTCCGCCGGCAGATCCCCTCCCACGGGGTCGATGCCGAACGCGAAAAGGCGGTCGAACTCGGGATGAAAGCTCGCAAGATCGCAGGGACCGCCGAGCAGGTTCCAATCGAATGCTTCCAGGTGGCCGAGATAGAAGACGATGCGGTGGCGCTCCGGAATCGGACGGTCATACATCGCCTCGGGCCGAACCATCTCGAACACCGTGTCCGTTTCCAACCGCGCATCGAGCAGCCGTGATAGGAGCCTCCGACGGTTGGTCGGTGCGGCCTGAGTTGCCAACGTTCGCATCCTCCCAATGCAATCCAGGTACCCTCCACTTAGGATTCATGTGCGCATCCCGAGGTTTCAATCACAACCTGACCGTACGATTACGCACCACAGCCGGCGTGTGCGGAGCATTTTCTAATCCAAGAATGAGCCTGAAGGGCTGAAATCTGGTTGGCGCAGTGCCGGGCTCCTTTCGCTGGGTTTTCTTGTTC
>JBAVYH010000165.1:0-3841 GCA_049698695.1 Bryobacteraceae bacterium
TGGGCGCGATCTGCGATCAGTTGATTCCGGCCGACCAGGACCCCGGCGCGGCGGCGACCGGCGCGGTGGTGTTTATCGACCGCCAACTGGCCGGCTACTATCGCCGCTACCGGCGCGCCTACCGCGAAGGCCTGGCGCGCACCGCCGCCCTCAGCCGCAAGATGTTCGGCAAACCGCTGGACCAACTGGCGAGCGGCCAGCGGCTGGCGGTGGTGAAGCGCCTCGAAAGAGAGGCACGGCCGTTTTTCGAGTTGGTGCTGGCCCACACCATGCAGGGCTTCTACGGCAGCCCGCGGCACGGAGGCAACCGCAATTACGCGAGCTGGCGGATGTTGCGCGTGCCGGCCTCACCGGTGCGCGGGCGCATCCTGTACGATCTGCGCCAGGGGAAGGCGTCATAGCTATGGCGCTGGCGGCGGTGGATGCGGTGGTGATCGGCGCGGGCGCCGGCGGCGGCGTGATCGCCAAGGAACTGGCGTGCGCCGGCATGCGAGTGGTGCTGCTGGAGCGGGGACGCTGGGAAACGGCATGGGACGACCGCAAGGACGACCTGCGCAACCAGCGCACCAGCGACCTGGGGGCGCCGTTCGGGCCGGATGCCGAACGCAATCCGCGCGTGGCCGTGGACCGCAGCGGACGCGAACTGGTGGTGCTGCCAAGCGATGGCGCCTATTCAAACAACGCCGCCTGCGTGGGCAGCGGCACGGTGAGTTACGGCGCGATGGCCTGGCGTTACATGGCGCAGGACTTCCGCATGAAGTCCCTTTATGGATGCCCACCGGGGAGCACGCTCGACGATTGGCCGATTTCTTACGACGACCTGGAACCGTTCTACGAAAAAGCCGAGTGGGAGATGGGCGTCTCGGGCGACGTGGCGCCCGATCCGTTCCACGCGCCGCGCCGCTGCGGTCTGCCGATGCCGCCGCTGCCGCCGAACCGCGAATACGAGATTCTGAAGCCCGCGGCGCTGCGCAAGGGCTGGCATCCGTTCGACATTCCGATGCTGCGCAACAGCGTCCCGTACAACGGCCGCGGGCCGTGCATGCGGTGCCGCTGGTGCGTGGGCTTTGCCTGCGAGGTCAACGCCAAGAACGGCACGCAGAACACGGTGATTCCCACCGCCCTGGCGACTGGCTTGTGCGAGCTGCGCACCGATGCGATGGCGCGCGAGATTGTGCTCGATGCGCGCGGGCACGCCACCGCGGTCACCTACTTCGACGCCGACAACCACCTGCAAACCCAGCCGGCGCGCCTGGTGGTAGTCAGCGCCGGCGCCATCGAGACCGCGCGCCTGCTGCTCAATTCCAAGAGCCGGCTGCATCCCAACGGCCTGGGGAACCGCTACGACTGGGTGGGGCGCAACCTGCAAGGGCACACCCTCGCGCGCGCCGTGGGCCTGTTCGATTTCGATACCTATGACGATATCGGCCCCGGCGCCAGCATCGCCATCTGCGATTTCAATCACGGCAACCCCGGCTTGCGCGGCGGCGCCATGCTGGCCAACGAGTTCATCCGCCTGCCCATCCAGTTCACCGGAATGACGCCGCCGGGTACGCCCCGTTGGGGCCTCGCGCACAAGGAATACATGCGGCAGTTCTACCGCCGCTCAATTTCTTTAAAGGGGCACGTGCAGGAGATGCCGCTATTCGACGCGCGCGCGCAACTGGATCCGCGGGTGAAGGATTTCTGGGGCATTCCGGTGGCGCGGCTTTCCGGCGGGCGCCACCCGAACAGCGTCGAGGTGGCGCGCGCCGTGGTGGTGAAGGCAGCCGAGTGGCTCCAGGCGGCCGGCGCCATCCGCACCTGGACCGATGTGCCGGGTTTGGAACTGAGCGGCGGCCAGCACCAGGCGGGAACCTGCCGCATGGGCAACGATCCGAAAACCAGCGTGGTGGACCGCAACTGCCGCATCCACCAGGCCGACAACATCTATCTGGCCGATGCCAGCGTGCACGTCACCAACGGCGGGTTCAATCCGGCGCTCACCATCCTGGCTAATGCGTACCGTGTGGCTGCTGCCATCGTCAAGGAGCGGCACGCATGAAGTTCTGGCTGGCGGCGCTGGCGTTAATCGGGATTGCGGCGGCGTTCGTCTATCCGAACGTGCGTCCCAAGCCGCAGAGCGTAGGGTATTGCGCGGACTGCCACGAAATGGGGGATTCCAGCGTGGCGTGGCTGGGTTCGGCGCATCGCAACGTGGCGTGCTCGGACTGCCATGGAGGGATGCTGCAAACCGGCAACGTGCAGCGCCTGGATGAGCACGCGCGCGGCCGCATTGCGGAGCAGATCCGCTTCCACCGATGGCCGGACCTGCAGGCCAGCGTGGAGCGCTGCCGCAACTGCCACCAGGAGGAGTACGCCACCTGGCGCGCCGGCCCCCACGCCATGACATACGCGCAGGTGTTCACCGACCGCGACCAGAACCGCAAGCGCATCCTGATAGAGGACTGCTTCCGCTGCCACGGCATGCACTTTCAGGGAAGTCTGCGCGACATGGTTACGCCCATCGACACCAAAGGGCCGGGGCGCCTGGTGGATGCGCGCTGGGCCGACCGCGCCGCCATTCCCTGCTTGGCGTGCCACCAGATGCACCGGCCGGGACAGCCCGAAGGGCCGCGCGTGCACCGCCCGGAATCCGCCGGCAGTTTGCAGCCATTGGCCGCGCCGTCGCTGGCTCTATTCGACCGCCGCGCGCAGGGCCACATCGCGCTGGCCTCACTGCCGCTGCCGGAAATACGCCAGGGCGAGCGGCGGGTGAAGATGAGCCCCGACCAGCGCCAGGCGCTCTGCTACCAATGCCACGCCCCCAGCGCCGCCATGCAGGCAGGCGATGGCGACGACCGCACGCCCGTCGGCATTCACGAAGGCATCAGTTGCCTGGCCTGCCATCAGGGCCACGGCGAGCAGACACGCGCTTCCTGCGCCAACTGCCACCCGAAAATGTCTAACTGCGGATTAGACGTGGAGAAAATGGACACCACCTTCCGGTCGCGCTCCAGCCGCCATAACATCCATTCTTTCCAGTGCTTGGATTGCCACACCCACGGCGTGCCGAAACGACGCCCGCGAGATTTCGGCAGGCGTGCGTAAATCAAAAACAGCAACCTTGCGCAACCCAGTAGTGCCAGTCGCTGATCGCTTCGGCAGTCGATTCGTTCACGCTCACTCCGGTCAGTTGGGATAGGGGCACCGCCATCGTCCGACCTTGCCAGCGGATCAGCACGAGCATGTCGGCCGAGCATGTGTCTTCCGGTGCCATGCGCACGACTTCGACGGTTTCTCCTTTCCTGAGCGGTGAAACGACCTTGGCCACCGTACACTTCGCCTGAAAGGGAAACCGCAGTTGGTTGTCCAGGTAGTAATACCATCCCAGAGCCTGTTCTTCTGGCCCGTACGCATCCACGATGGCTTCGTTGTGGATGCGGTCTTCCCGGACTGGGTCTTTTCATGAGTTTGGTCCCAGGATTCGGCGGACCGAGGTGCGGCCGACCCGCACTCGGCGGGCGATCTCGGATTTGCTGACGCGGGCACGATGCAGTTTCTGGATTCCCGCAGTATGTAGAACCGCCGTCGTCGGCCGACCCAGCCGCTTGCTGTTCTGCCGGGCGTGGGCCAGGCCAGCTCGAGTTCGCTCCCGCAGAATCTCTCTTTCGAACTCGGCGAAAATCGCGAGCAAACCCGCCATCGCTCGCCCAGCGGGCGTAGTCAGGTCCAGTAGCGAACACGACGGAAAGTTCCTGCACGAAACGTTCCCGCTCCCGGATGATGGTGGTTCCGTCCGTCTCTTCTTCAGTGAACTTCGTCGTGACTTTCTTGCTCTTCCAAGCCGCAATGTGGCGTT
>JBAVYH010000166.1:0-6267 GCA_049698695.1 Bryobacteraceae bacterium
AGGACGTCCCGCCCGAGTTGAGACTGGTCGGATTGCACGACACCAGGCTGACTGTGGTCGGCACCACCAGAGAGATCGACGCTGTCTGCGAGCTGCCGTTATAAGACGCCGTCACTACCGCCGTTTGACTGGTGGTGATCGTGCCCGCCGTGGCTGTGAAGTTCGCCGACGTCGCCCCAGACGCCACCGTGACCGAGGCCGGCACAGTCAACGCCGCGGCGTTGCTCGAAAGCGTCACCGTGATGCCGCCAGTGCCGGCTGCCTGCGACAGTGTCACCGTGCAAGTAGATGTCCCACCCGAGTTGAGGCTGGTCGGGCTACACGAAACCTGGCTAACCACAGTTGCCGGCACCAGCGAGATGGACGCTGTCTGGGAACTGGTATTGTAAGAAGCCGTCACCAACGCCGTCTGCGTGGTAGAAAATGTGCCCGCCGTGGCCGTGAAGGTCGCCGACGTCGCCCCAGACGCCACCGTCACAGAAGCCGGCACAGTCAATGCCGACGTGTTGCTGGAAAGCGCGACGGCGATTCCCCCGGATCCCGCGGCTTTGGACAGAGTCACCGTGCAAGTTGACGTCCCTCCCTGACTTAGGGTGGTCGGACTGCACGACACTTGGCTGACCGTGATCGGCGCCACGAGCGATACATACGCTGTCTGAGAACTTCCGTTCAAGGTGCCCGTGATCCCCGCCGTCAGGTTGCTCACAACCGTGCCCGCGGTCGCGGTGAAGGTGCCTGACGCGGCTCCGGTCAACACGGTAACCGAGGCAGGCACTGGTAACGTACCTGTGGTGCTGGACAGGGCGATGACAGCACCGCCGGCGGACGCCGGCTGGTTCAGCGAAACCGTGCAGACTGTTGAACCACCGCTGCTGAGCGATGTAGGATTGCACGAAAGTCCGCTCAACGTCGGCAACGGGACCGTTATGGCTCCGCCAGTGCCGGTCACGGAAATCGGGCCTCCCGCCGCAGACGTGGCCACCGGGTTGGTCAGTCCGACCGACGCACTGAGCGCCGAGGTCGTCATCGTCACCGTGATCGTCGCGACAACCCCATTCTGCATCAACGTGTCGTTCAGCCCGGACAGCAAGCATGTGTAGGAGCCCGCGGAGGGGAAGCAGTTAATCGTTTTGTTCGCTCCGGTGGCGCTGGAGCCCGCGACTGCACTCATGGAAGCGATACTGGCGGTCGGGTAGGTTAGCGTCCATTGAAGCCCTGCTGGTTGACTTCCCGTTGCAGCACTCAACGACAAGTTCAGGGCGACGGCGCCGCCCGGAGCAGCGGTACCCGACGCCAATGACAGCGTGTCCTGTCCAAATGCCACCCCAGGCACGACCGCGAGGAGAAAAGCAAGGAAAGAATTGCGAGTCTGAGGGCTGAGCAGCCTCTTCTCACGGACGTCGCTGCGCAACTGGTCAACCTCCAGAAATGGGCGCCACATGTACCGGCTCACGGTGTGCCCAGCTCTGAAAGTATTTGTTAACCCGTTTATCTTCAATGCTGTCTTTGGGAGTACTGGTACCCTGCCGATGGTTCCTACCCGCCATGTGGACCAAAGTTAGGACTGGGGGATCGCGAACGGCGAGTTCCACGCCGACTAATGGTTGGCGTAGCGCACAATCGCCTCATTCCGAACTGTTAAGGGCAGAGTAAGAGGGTCCCACCGCGGGACGTTCGCTGTGCAGACCGGAACATATAGGAGCCCGTTCCCACCGCCCTGCGGGTCGCCGCATGTTGCACAACACCGCAGGAGCTCGTGCACAAAGCCGCTATCGCTCCCTAGCCGGAACTCCAGGTCCGCACTCGTCGCGCTTTTGTCAGCCTTGATCGCCTTCCTCGCGTCAGTCGATCTCGCGGCGGATCACAGCTCGGCGGCGACCAAACCCCGCACCGGGGACTCATTGCCGGGCGCTACGGGTTGAACCGCACAGTCGCAAACTAGCTTCGCCAGCCTTCCGTTTTATGATTGTGGATTGGGACGGCGTGATCCGCATGGACCCTTCCGCACCTCATGCGATTCAGCAGTTATTCGACCTGAAGGATCGCTTCGAGATCGGCGTCGCCCGCGGCACAGATCCTGACCGGCACGAGAGTGTCAACAAGATCGCAAGGCTCCTAGCCGCGTCGGATCCGAGGGAGAAATCATGAGCAAACAAACCCGCGTCAGTCACCCCATCTACGACCTTCTACCCACCGAAATCGAAGGGTTCGATTCCCTCGCGGAACTTGCCTTGGATATGCGCTGGTCGTGGAATCACGCTACCGACGAGGTGTGGCGTACCCTTGATCCCGACCTTTGGGAGATCACGCACAACCCGTGGGTGGTCCTGCAGACCGTCTCGCGCGACCAGGTCGAGCGCGTGTTGGGCGACCCGGTTTTCCGCAAGAACGTCGACGGTTTCGTTGAAGCCAGCCGGCAGGCGGCGAAAGCGCCCGCTTGGTTTCAGCAGAATCATGCCGACGCTCCCCTGACCTGCGCGTATTTCAGCATGGAATTCATGTTGAGCGAGGCTCTGCCCATCTATTCGGGCGGGCTCGGTAATGTGGCTGGCGATCAACTGAAAGCCGCCAGTGATCTGGGTGTGCCGGTGGTCGCCGTGGGACTGCTCTACCAGCAGGGCTATTTTCGTCAGGTCATCGACAAGAACGGAGCGCAAGAGGCCCTCTTCCCCTACAACGATCCCGGACAATTGCCGATCACGCCCCTGCGCGAGGCGAACGGCGAGTGGATGCGGCTGGAAATCGCCTTACCCGGTTACGCGGTCTGGCTGCGCGCCTGGCAGGCCCAGGTCGGCAAGGTGAAGCTTTACCTGCTGGACAGCAATGATGCAGCCAACTTTCCCGCTCATCGGGGGATCACCAGCGAGCTCTACGGGGGCGGACCGGAGTTGCGCCTCAAGCAGGAACTGCTCCTCGGAATCGGCGGCTGGCGGTTGCTCCGCGCGCTCGGGATCCGGCCGGATGTCTGTCACCTGAACGAAGGGCACGCAGCATTCGCCGTTCTGGAGCGCGCCCGCGACTTCATGGAAGAGACGGGACAGCCCTTCGAGGTCGCGCTGGCGGTCACACGCGCAGGCAATCTTTTCACCACCCACACGGCGGTGGCCGCCGGCTTTGATCGTTTCGCTCCCGGCCTTATGGAGCAATACCTTGGGGGGTATGCCGAAAAGAAGCTCGGCATCGCGATCCAAGACTTGCTGGGCCTGGGCCGCCAGAACCCCGCCGATTCGTCGGAGCCTTTCAATATGGCGTACCTGGCCATGCGCGGCAGCGGTGCTGCGAATGGTGTGAGCCGCTTGCACGGGAAGGTCAGCCGTCGCCTGTTTCTGCCTCTGTTTCCGCGCTGGCCTGAGGACGACGTCCCGATCGGACACATCACCAACGGAATTCACATGCCTACTTGGGACTCTGCTCCGGCCGACGACCTTTGGACCGAGACCTGTGGAAAGGACCGCTGGCTCGGAATGACGGAGACCCTGGAGGACGACATTCGCCGGGTCTCCGACAACAAGCTGTGGCAATTTCGAACCGCCGCCAGTAAGTCTCTAGTAGAGTACGCCCGCGAACGACTATCGGGAATTCTGGCCGCAGCCGGTGCGCCGCCTGAAGAGGTCGAAGCCGCCAGGCATCTCTTCGATCCCAAAGCCCTCACGTTGGGCTTCGCCCGCCGCTTCGCCACTTACAAGAGACCCAACCTGCTGCTGCATGACCCTCAGCGACTGCTCCGTATCTTGACCAACTCACAGCGCCCGGTCCAACTGATCATCGCCGGCAAGGCGCATCCGGCCGATCAGGCTGGGCAATCCCTGATTCAGCAATGGGCAGGTTTCATCCGGCAGCCCGCGGTGCGTCCCCACGCGGCCTTCCTCGCTGATTACGATATGCTCTTGAGCGCGCGCCTGGTGCAGGGAGTGGACGTTTGGATCAACACGCCGCGGCGCCCCTGGGAGGCGTGCGGGACTAGCGGTATGAAGGTGCTGGTCAATGGAGGAATTAATCTCTCCGAGCTGGACGGCTGGTGGGCGGAGGCTTACACGCCTGAAGTCGGTTGGGCGTTGGGCGACGGCCTCGAACATGACGACGATCCCGCTTGGGACGCCGCCGAAGCCGAAGCCCTCTACGATCTGCTGGAACGGGAAGTGATTCCTGAGTTTTATGCCCGCGACGGGCAGGGCATACCCAGGGCCTGGTTGGCACGTATGCGGAATAGCATGGCCAACTTAGCTCCCCGCTTTTCGGCGGGCCGTGCGGTGCGCGAATACACGGAGCATCACTACCTCCCCAGTGCGGCAGCTTACCGTGAGCGCGCTGCGAACAAAGGTGCGATGGGTAGGCAAATGGTCGATTGGCGACATGCCATGGAAAAGCAATGGCCCACGCTGCGCTTCGGTGAAATGAAGGTCGAGACCAACCAGTCGCAACATTCGTTTGAGGTGCCCGTCTATCTGAACGGTCTCGACCCGAACGCGGTGCGGGTCGAGCTCTATGCCGATGGCGTCGATGGCGGCGCTCCCGTGCGGCTCGAGATGGAGCGCATTAGCCAGTTGGCGGGAACGCCGCGAGGCTATTCCTATCGCGCGCGGGTGCCGGCCTCGCGCCCGGCGAGCGACTATACGGCGCGCGCGATACCGCACCACGCGGGCGTTGCCGTTCCCCTGGAAGCTGTTCAAGTCTTGTGGCAGCGGTGACGCAGTCCCGCACAAAGGTACGATGAAGTCAGATGCCTCGCCATAGCGTGGCATTGGGCCGAAGACCGGCTGAGCGCCGGCCGCGCGACTTGACAATGTCAGGCGGCGTGCAGGTTGTGGAACCGAATGGACCAAGATGAAGATCGATACGAAGGGTTTTTAGAACCCAGTACCAGTCTAGTAATCCTGGTACTACTGTCGCCCTCCAAAGCGGGTAATATGATAGACGGCGCGACAAATGTATTTGACCATCGCAGCCGCGGCGATTCTCATCGGTTTGATTTCGATGTGGATCAAGCTGGCGCGCGATTTCGCGTCCCCCCAGCGCCTTCCTGTAACCGCCGATTGGATTGACGAACTCTCCGTCGAGCGCTACCGCCCGATGTTGCGCATATTCAGCCAGGAGGATCTTCAGTTGCTGCGCACGCAACCGGGCTGCACGCCGCAGATGGTAGCCGCGTTTCGTGTCCAACGTCGCCAAATCTTCCGGATGTATTTGCACCAGCTTGAATCCGATTTCAAACGCCTTTGTATGGCCCTCAAAGTCGTCATGGTGAAGTCGAAGTACGACCGGCCGGACCTTGCCTTGGTGCTGCTCCAGAGCCAGCTGACGTTTGTGTACGGCCTGATGATGGTCCGGTTCCAGTCGGCGTGCTATCGGTATGGCATCGGAGCGGTGGACGTCACCTGTTTGCTGAAACGAATCGACGGGTTACGGCTGGAACTGCGGACCCTGGTGCCGGTTGAGTCATACACCGGGGCCTGAAGCCGCCGCTTCATTTACCAGCCCCGCTCTTCCCGGCAATCGAATGCCGCCGCGGCCTACTGCACTTCCTCCGTCCAGCCTTCCAACACTTGCTTGATCTTGCTCATGAACTGGTCGGCCAGCGCGCCATCCACCAGGCGATGGTCGAAGCTGAGCGACAGGTGGCAGATGGAGCGGATGGCAATGGCGTCGTTGATCACCACCGGGGTTTTGTCTACCGTGCCGACGCCCAGGATGGCGACCTGCGGCTGGTTGATGATGGGCGTGCCCACCAGGCTGCCGAAGCTGCCGAAGTTGGTGATGGAAAAGGTTCCGCCCAGCACCTCATCGGGCTTGAGCTGCCGCGACCGGGCACGAGCGGCGAGATCGACCACGGCGCGTTGCAGGCCGAGCACGTTCTTTTCATCGGCGCCGCGGATCACCGGAACAATCAGGCCGTTCTCCAGCGCCACCGCGATCCCTATGTTGATTTCGTTGTGATAGATGATGTTGTTGCCGTCGAGCGATGCGTTCAGCAGCGGGAACTGGCGCAGCGCCACCACCGCGGCGCGCGTGATAAACGGCAGGTAAGTCAGGCTGAAGCCGTAATTCGCCTGGAAAGCGGACTTGTTGCGTTCGCGCATCTGGGCGACGGCGGTCATATCCACGCGGTGAACGGTGGTGACGTGCGCCGATGTGCGCTTGGAAAGCACCATGTGTTCGGCGATCTTGATGCGCATGGTGCTCAGCGGCTCGACGCGGGTCTTGGCCGGGCCCGCGGGCGGCAGCGGTGCGGGCAGCTTCGGCGCAAGCGTAACGGCGGCTGGCGGGGCG
>JBAVYH010000167.1:0-37857 GCA_049698695.1 Bryobacteraceae bacterium
TGCACCAGTTCGCCGCGTTCTTCAGCGGTGACAACCAGCGCAGCAGCGGGAGCACGGGGCATCGCTCCTATAGTATGAACCAAGACCACCTAAAGGTAAAGCTATCTATGAGACACTATACTAGCAACAAAGAACAGGGGAGACTGATTTATGGAAGTCTTGCGTTTCACCCCATTGATCGAGGAAAAGTTGAAGTTGCCCACGCATAGCTTGGTTGTATAGTCGTACGCAAACACCTCCTGTTTCGGACCGCTGAGCATGAGGTCTCCCCCCGTGGGGAGGAGGCTCTCCCACTGGAGGTCGCCAGCTATTGTGACGCCACCTGTTGTCAGTTCACTGCGGATGTCCTGGAAGGTGCTTGAATCTCCGAAGGTTATGAGGATGTTGACGTCGCCATTGGTGCCCGTTTCTTTCCGCTTGCTTTGGAGCGCTCCTAGCATTAATCTGACCATTCTCATGGCGTTGTGCTTGTAAGACGTGTCGGTGTAAGCCTCACTCCCATCGCCCCAATCCATCGGAACGTGGCCTCCCACCATGACCCCATCCGCGCAAAGGAACGCTATGGCCGTGCAACTGTCGACGTGGGGGAAAAATAATATGTCATCCTTCGAAACCACATGCAGCAAGGCGGCACGCGGCAATGGATTGCCCGCCACCTCACCGGGTGCTACACAATTGTAAGTTTGTCCCATACTTGCGATGACTCCTAACTATAAGCCCTGTATTCAGGGTCGTCTGGAAACACGCGCATATTCGGGCAGGTCTTGAAGGGCCCGCGCTCCTGCTGCGCCGGTTGGGGAAGGTGCCCTGGATCAGTTTGAAAACGTCATTGCTATTCATCCACTTCGAGTTCTGCGTATAGAACTTCATTGTGGTGTCTGCCGGGAGTCTGACATAGCCGTCCTTCACTTGCCACGCCCCATGTCCACAGATGAGAATGGTCGCCACGAAGTGCCTCCATTCGGAGTAGAGGATATCACAATCTGAAACAAACCGGCGTCCGCCCTGTACGCCGGCGCTTACGCTGCATCGTGTGTTACGCTTGGGGCAAATGCGCGCTGTTTTGGCCCCTCGGCGCCGCCTCGGCGGCCCTTGCCTAGGGCCCGGAAGGCCACAATCCAGACAAAAGAGGTCAGTGAAGCGTCTTCCTAACGACAGGTTGTTTCCCGCGGACGCGCGGTAACGATTCTCTTATGGAATATCCTACAAAGGCGCCGGATCTCGAAAGCCGCGCGGCAAAGATGCTGCGGGAGGTTTTCGAGTCGGGACGGCCCCTCACCTATGTCCGCTCCGCGGAGGAGCAGCGGGTCGGCAGCGTGTTGCGCGAGGTGGGCCTGCGGCTACTCGCATCTACACCGGTGCCCGTCTGGACATGGAGCCTTACCGAGGGAATGCGGTGTGATGATGAAGGGCCCAAAGCCGGCACCCACGATCCTCGCGCGGCCCTGGACTTCATCGCCGCGCAGGAGGGGCCGGGCATCTTCCACCTGAAGGACTTTCACGAGCCGCTGCGCGGATCTCCGGAGATCCGCCGTCGTTTCCGGGACCTTTACGAGAGTTGTCTCGACCGGCGCAAGTTCGTCGTCATCAGTTCCCCGATACGAGCCATTCCAGAGGAGCTGGAGCGGAGCGTCATGTTTGTCGATCTCCGGCCGCCGGATCGGATTGAGCTGGCGGCGCTGCTGCGCGATGAGGTGCGGCGACACGCGGCGCCCGGCGACGGCGACGGTGCAAGCGAGGAGACCTTCCAGCAGATGGCGGTGGCTTTGGGCGGGCTCACGCTCGACGAAGCGCGCTACGCGGTGCGCCGCGCGCTGGCCTCGGGCCGGAGCCTTGGGCCGGAGTCCATGCCGGCCCTGCTCGAAGAAAAGCGGCTCCTGGTCAACCGCAGCGGCTACATCGAATATATTCCGCACGGCGCCAGCCTCGGGGACGTCGGCGGCCTGGAGCACCTCAAGAGATGGCTGCTGGAGCGCCGGAAACTCTTTCAGTTGCGCGACAGCCTGAGCGCCGACATTGTGCCCAAGGGGATCCTTGTCATGGGCATCCCGGGTTGCGGCAAAAGCCTCTCCGTCAAGGCCATCGCTTCCTGTTTCGACCTTCCGCTTTACCGGATCGATATGATCGAGATCTTTTCCGGGAGACACGGTAAGCCCGAAGGGGTGTTCGTCCAGGCTTGCCGGATGATGGAAGACATGGCGCCAGCAGTCCTTTGGTTCGACGAAATCGAGATGGGGGTCACGTCGACGGAATCCGGCGGGGAACAAGGCAGGATTTTCGCGTTCTTCCTGACCTGGATGCAGGAGAAGGCCCGCGGGCTTTTTGTCGCCGCCACGGCAAACCGGATCGATCTGCTGCCGGCCGAAATGATTCGCAAGGGACGTTTCGACGAGGTGTTCTTCGTGGACCTGCCGCTCGACGACGAGCGAATCGAGATTTTCAAGATTCATCTCATCCGGCGGGGGGTGGATGTGGACCGGTTCAAACTGGAAGAACTGACGCAGTTCACCAACGGCTGGTCCGGAGCCGAGATCGAGCAATGCGTCGTGTCGGCTTTGACCAAGGCGCGTCTCGAAGACCGGGAATTGACCGAGGACGATCTCATCGGGATCGCGGCGCGCCTTGTCCCGCTGTCGCGCACCATGCGAGAGCAGATCGATCACATCTCGCGCTGGGCGTTCGAGCGCGCCGTTCGCGCGTCCCCGCGCCGCGTCGTGTAAGGTCCCGGCTTCCTTCACCGCTGCGCCCGGCTTCTAGCCCTATTGAGCCAGGAACTTCCGGGCTGGCCGTCGTGTCGGGAAGGTTATAATCCGAACCAGTGGGGCGGCCGCAGCGCGCCCACTCGAATCCGCGCTGCCGGATTTCTAGCGGAAGGAGAGTTTCATGCGCTCCTGGTTCTCCTTGATACTCCTGCTCGCCTTTCTGTGGCCGCCGCCCGCGCACGGGATTAAACGCCGAAAGGACGCCTTCGTGGACTTCGGTTCACCCAACTGCTTCCCCGGCATGATTCGGGGCGCCATATATTACCTGGCCCCCGGCACGCAGCAGTTGCCAATACTCGAAGGAATGACGCCCGTAGGCACCGTCTGCGCCTACACTCTCGACGTGCCTACCCGGCTATGGACCCAAGGCATGCCCGGCGTGCTTGACCGCCTGGAATGGTTCGCCATCGACTACCATGCCGACTTCTGGGTTGAAGAGTCTGGCTGGTATCACTTCTCTTTGGATTCCGACGATGGAAGCCTGCTTTACATCGACGGGCGCCTGATTGTCGATGACGACGGCATCCATATGACGGAACACGCCGCCGGCCGAGCCAAACTTACGGCGGGCGCGCATCACCTGCGGGTGGGATATTATCAAGGGCCGCGCGATGCAGTGGCGCTGGTGCTGAACGTAGCGCCGCCGCATGGCAAGTGGAAGCTCTTCGACATCCGCGACTACCGGATGCCGATGAAGGCGCCAGGGCCGACCACCGCGGACGACGAACAGCGCCCGATCCTGCGGCGGGCCGAATCCGCCCACGATCCCCTGGCCCAAAAGCTATATGAACGGCCCGCCATGGAGGCCCTCCAGGCCAACCCGCCACCCCACGCCTTCGATTTCCACCTGAGCGCCCTTCGCTTTCGGCCGGGCCCCGCGGGCTCGCAATACTCCATCGCCGTGGAGGTGCCAGGAACGGGCATTAAGATCACGCCGGGCACCGATCAGTCGCACCGGCTGCACATCGTGGTGCTGGCGCTTATCCGGGATGCGGAAGGCCACGTGGTGGAGAAGATGAGCCAGGACTTCCCGTTCCAAGTACCGGACGCGCGGGTGGCCGGGTTCCAGGCCGGATCGTTCAGCTACACGCGCCCCGTTACGCTGCCGCCCGGCCGGTATACTCTGGAAGCCGCGATCGCCGACCGTGAAGCCGATCACGCCAGTGTCCGGGCGGTGCAGTTCGAGAATCCGGAATACGGCGGGGTTGGGTTAAGCGATCTGCTGCTGGTGAAGAAACTGGAGGACGTCAACGGGCCGCCGGATGCGACCGATCCTCTGGAATGCGGCGGCAAGCGGGCGCTGCCGGAGTTGGCTGGGGTGGTACGGGCATCAGCCCAGCCCTTCATCTATTTCATGGTCTATCCCGATGCGGCCCTCGATGCAAAACCGCGCATGGAGGTTGAGCTTTCGGCCGGTGGCCGCGTGGTCGCGCGCCAGACCGCCGATCTTCCCGCGCCGAACGCAGACGGCGCGATTCCGATGAGCGTCGCCACGGTCACCGCGCCCGGCACGTACGCAGTCAAGATCGCCATTCAGCAAGGCAGCCAGCGCGTGGAGCGACGCTTGGAATACTTGGTGACCGCGCAGTAGGTCGAGAGTCGAACGCGCATCGCCGGAGGACTCTGCGTCGTGTGCTACGCTTGGGGCGAATGCGCAAATACTCGCTATTGGCGCTGCTCTGCGTCGGTTTGCCGGCCCTTGCCTGGGGCCCGGAAGGCCACGATCTTGTGGCGCGGATCGCCGAAACCCAGTTGACGGCTGCCGCGCGGGCACGGGTGGCTGAGATTCTGGGGCCGGGCAGCACCATGGTCTCGGTATCCAGTTGGGCGGATCAGATCCGCCGCAGCCGGCCGGAAACAGGGCCGTGGCATTATGTGGACATCCCCATCAACAAGCCTGGCCTGGACATGGCGCGCGATTGCCCCAAGGGCAATTGCGTGATTGCGGCGATTGCGGCCATGCGGGCGAAATTGCGCGACCCTGCCGTCGCGCCGGAGCCACGGCGCGAAGCGCTGATGTTCGTCATCCACTTCATCGGCGACATGCACCAGCCCCTGCATAGTTCCGACAACGGCGATCGCGGCGGCAACGACGTACGCATCGTTTTTGAAGGCCGGCCCGGCAACCTGCACGGACTTTGGGACAGCGGCCTGCTGTCGCGGATGGGCAAGGAAGATGACCTGTTCGCCAAGCTTTCCGCCGCGTCCGCCCGGCGCCGCAAGAAATTCGCCAAGGGAACTGTTAGCGACTGGGCGGAGCAGGCCCATAAACTGGCGCAGCAAGTGGTCTACGGCAAGCTGCCGAAGGCGCCGCCCGGCTCGCCGCTGGTGATTCGCGCGGACTACGAACGCCGCGCCGACGCGGTGATCGAAGTACAGATCGAACGCGCCGGCGCCCGCCTGGCCGCAGTCCTGAATCACGATTTGCAGTAAGCCGCGACGCGCGTTGGCCTTGCGGCATGCGGACCGGCACAGCCGCAACTCAAGTTAGCGCCTGCTGTGGGCAGGCTGGGTGCTTGCCACAACGCTTACTTTTTCTTGGCTGCCGGACGCACCGGCGCGGCCACGCAGGGCGTGACCTTCAGCCCATCGATCTTGAGTTTCTCGGTGTCCATGGTCAGCAGGAAGGGAGACTGCGTGAACGCGCTGGGCACGCCTTCCCACTGCACTTCGGTGTTGAGCGCCGGCTTGCCGGTGAGCGCGGCATCCAGCTTCAGGGCGATTTCCGCGGTGGGCGGCCCTTGCGCGTCGGGCAGCGGCACGGCAATCAGTAGAGTAGCGGGCTTGCAGGCGGGCTTGGCGTCAATCAGCGTGCCCTTGAGCTTCGGCACAGCGGCGCCCTTCAGGGAGGACTCGAAGTACTGCGGGCCGTCGTTGTCGCTCAGCGCGGCTTTGATCTTCATCCACAGCGCGAGCTGCGGGTTGGAATCTTCGAATTCCTTCTCCTTTTCCGCGGCGATCTCACTAGTTGTCTTGATGTGGAAGCCGGCTGGCCATAGCGGCGCCTGCTTCACCTGGTCCTGAAACTCGGCGAGACCTTCGTTGCTGCCATGGACCGTGCTGTACGCATTGTCGGCGAAGGTCTTGATCTTCCCTGGATCGGGCTGGGTATGGCCCAGCGTCGCGTCGAGAACCGCGGCGCGCTCAAACTCATAGACGGCTTCGGAGTTCTTCTTCTGACAACTCAGCGCCAGCCCCAGGTTGTAAGAAATGGCGGTCTGGTTCGGGTATTGGCCCAACGCTTTGCTATAAGCGGCCTCGGCGCCGGCGCAGTCTTTCTTGGCCATCGCCTGGTTGCCGGGCAGCATGGCCATGTACAGCAGCGCGTCCCTGGCCGGAGCCTGCAGTTGGGGGCGCGCCGTGTCCCAATCCGCGTCGCTCATCGGCTTGCCGTCCGGGCCCGTCGGGCGGCGATTGTAATCCAGCAACTCGTGAGCTGCCTTGTCTCCGATCGCCAGTTGGTCGGCGCTCGGGTTGGGGATGTGCACAATGGAACTGACCGTCGCAAACAGCACCCGGATGGCCTCGCCGGCGCCGGTTTTAGGATCGCTGAACACGGTGTCCACGCCGGCCGTGATCAACGGAGCCGCCGCGTCCACGGCTTTGTCGAACTGGCCGGCTCCGGAATACGCCATGATGTACAGGGTCTGGCGCTCCGTCTTGAAGTCCGTCTCCGGAAACTTCTCCTTCCAGGTGTCGAGATCCTTGATGGCCTGCGCGAAATTGCGGCCGTTGACGTCTTTGGCGGCCGCGTTATACACGTCAAACTCGCCTTCTTTATACTTCTTCTCGGCTGGAGCATTCTGGGCGCCGGCCACCTGGACGAGGCCCGCCACGACCAGCAGACCTGCCAGGACTGCGGTCGCCATCCCACTCCAAGCTCCCTGGTATTTCTCCACGTACGCCTCCTGCCCGTTACTGACCGCGCCACATGTCATGCGCTTGCGGTATGGTACCTGCGGAGTATAGCGGAACGCTAGCGCGGGCGCAACTATACTTAGCATTTTTTGCGGGTCCCAGAAGTAATGGAACAAGGCGGGCCTGGGCCTGCCCTGCCAGCCTTTTACTGCTTCTTCCGAACGGGATGATGCACCGGGGCCGCGGTGCAGGGGGACAGTTTGAGCCCGTCGATCTTGGCCTTTGCAACATCAATCGTCAGTAGAAACGGTTCCTTGGTGAACGCCGAGGGCACGCCATCGGTCCACGCCAGCTCCGCGTTATCCTCCGGCTTTCCGGTGAGTGGCGCATCGAGCTTGAGGGCGATTTCGGCGGTGTAGGGCGGCTTTGCATCCGGCATCGGCACGGCCACCAGCAACTCCTTGGAATGGCAGGCCGGCTTGGCCTGCACCAAGGTCCCTTTCAGCTTCGGCACCTGGGTGTCCTTGAGTTGCGTATCGAAGTACTGCTGGCCGTTGGTGTCGGCGAGCTGGGCTTTGATGCTCTTCCATAGGGCCAATTCCGGATATTGCTGGGCAAATGCCGCCTGCTGCTTGGCCTTGACCTCGTCCCCGCTGGGGATGTGGAAATCGGGTGGCGGGGTGGGCGAGGCAAGCGCCTGTTGTTTCAATTCATCCAAGCCGTCCGGGCCGCCGTGGTACTGTGCATAAACCTTCTTGAGGTAAGTGTCCACCGCCGTGCGCGCCTTGGGGTCGGCGAAGTCGCTCTTGGAGGGATCGATGGCGACGGAGCGCGCAATCTCATACAAGCCCTGGGAAATCTTCGCCGGATTGGAGGCTTGCTGGGCCAACTCGCTGGCGCCCAACTCGTAGGCCGCCTGGGAGCTGTCGGGGAACTGCTTCTGAGCAGCCTGGAACGCCGCCTCCGCCGCAGGCCAGTCTTTCTTCTGCTTGGCGTCGACGCCGGGCTTCATCGCGATGTAGAGCAGCGCGGCTTTGGCTGCGGTCTGCAACTGCGCCCGCGCGGCGGCCCAGTCGGCGTCGCTGGCGCCTTCCGGCCTGGTGTCGTAATCCATCAATTCCTGCGCGGCCTTGGTCGCGGTCGCCAACTCCTCGGGGCTCGGGTTGGGCACCTGGGCGATCACTGTGGCGGCCGTGAACAGGATCGTCAACTGCTGCTTGGGCCCGTTCTTGGGATCGTTGAAAACGGTCTTCAGGCCCTTGGCCATGAGCACGCCGGCTTCGTCCAGCGCCTTGCCAGGTTGCCTGTTTCCGGCGTAAGCCTGGATGTAAAGCACCGAGCGTTCATCCTTGAAATCCGAAGCCGGATACTTCTCTTTCCAGGTGTCGAGATCGGTGATCATTTTGGCGAAATTCTTGGCCACCATATCCTTGGTGACATCGTTGTAGATGTCGTATTCGCCCTGGTCCTTCAACGTCTTTTGGGCTGGGGCCTTTTGCTCTGGCGCGGCCGCCTGGGCGCGGGCAGGCCTGGTCCAGGCGCCCGCCAGAACGGCCAGCAGCGCCACTGTCGCCAGCCCGCCCCGTATCTTAGATGAGAGATGATCCACGTGATCCTCCTGAATGGTTTCCCGTTTGGTCTCGAATAACGAACCGTTAAAATCCGTTTCGCAACTTTGCACCCGGTCCGCAGCCCCGCAACGGAGCCTCACGCCACACCGGAGCCTTGCCCCGCTGACAGAACGCCACTAGACATTCGACTCCGTTTCGAACCGCCAGGTTCCGAACACAAATCATAGCAAATCAACGCTATCCTGGAATTCGCTCGCGCATGCACTCTCTCGACCTGGCCGTCATTCTCGCCTACCTCGGCGGCATCACCTGGTTTGGCGCACGCTTCCGCACCGCGGAGAAAGGTCTGCGCCAGTATTTCCTGGGCGGCCGCGAAGCCCCGTGGTGGGCCATCGCGCTTTCCATTGTGTCCGCCGAAACCAGTACGCTAACCATCGTCGGCACCCCGGCCCTGGCGTTCGCCGGCGACATGGGGTTCCTGCAGCTCGTGCTCGGCTACCTGCTGGCCCGCATCCTGATCTCCGCCATTTTCCTTCCCCAGTATTTTCGCGGCGAGATGTTCACCGCGTATGAATTGATGCGCCGCCGGTTCGGAGAGCGCATTCGCAAGCTGACGGCGGCCGTCTTTCTGGTGACGCGGGCGCTGGCCGAAGGCGTGCGCGTATTCGCCATCTCGCTGGTGATCTCCATCATGCTGGGCACCGGCGAGATGGCTTCCATCGTTCTCATCGTCGCGCTGACGCTGTTCTACACCTTCGAAGGCGGCATGACGGCGGTGATCTGGACCGACGTGGTGCAGATGGGCCTTTACGTATTCGGCGGCCTGCTCAGCCTGATCATGATTCTGGGAAAGATCCCCGGCGGCTGGCCGCACGCGGCGGCGCTGGCGGGAGCGGCCCACAAGTTCGCCATCTTCGACTTTCACTTCGCGCCCACCATGGAGTTCTTTGCGCGCCCCTACACGTTCTGGGCGGGAATTGTGGGCGGCTGCTTCCTGACCACCGCCAGTCACGGCACCGATCAGCTCATGGTGCAACGGCTGCTCAGCGCGCGCAACGAGCGCGACAGCCGCAAAGCGCTGCTGGCAAGCTGGGCACTGGTGGCCTTTCAATTCACTCTGTTTCTGCTGGTCGGCGTTCTGCTCTGGGTTTACTACGGCGGCTTGGGCGGGACCGCGCCGGCCGGCGACCGCATCTATCCCCAATTCGTCTGGACCAGCCTGCCGCCTGGGCTGGCCGGCCTGGTGATCGCGGCCATCCTGGCGGCGGCCATGGCCAACCTGAGCGCGGCGCTGAACGCGCTCTCGTCCACGGTGGTGGTGGATTTCCTGGGTGGCGGCGCCGGCTCGGGGGGTGAGGCCGGAGCGATGCGATACGCCCGTCTGGCCACTGTCGTTTGGGCGGCGGTGCTGGTGGCGATCGGCTACGCCGCGCGCCACTCGCGCTCGGTCCTGGAGGCCGGGTTGACCATCGCTTCGATTCCTTCGGGCGCCCTGCTCGGCGTCTTCCTGCTGGGCGTGCTCACGCGGCGGCCGGGCGAATGGGCCGCCATCGCCGGCGTGGTGGCCGGCCTCGCGGCGGCACTCGCGGTCCGCTTCCAGACTCCGGTTGCCTTTACCTGGTATGTCATGATTGGAGCCACGGCCACTTTCACTTGCGCAATGCTCGCGTCCTGGCTGGGACGCGCCATGGCGAGGATGCGATGAAACCAGCTCCTGGGATCGAACTGAAACGGGATTTGGGCCCCTGGGCCGCGGCTTCCATCGTCGTCGGCACGGTAATCGGCAGCGGCATTTTTCTGGTTCCCCACGACATGATTTTGCGCGTCGGCACTCCCGGCTGGATCTTCGTGGTCTGGATCTTCGGCGGCCTGCTCACGCTGGCCGGCGCGCTGAGCTATGCCGAGCTGGCCGCGGCCATCCCCGAGGCCGGCGGCGAATACGCTTACCTGCGCGAAGCCTACGGCCCCGTCTGGGGATTTCTGTATAGCTGGACCCAGATGTGGGTAGCCAAAAGCGGTTCCATCGCCACCATGGCCACCGGCTTTTTCTATTACCTCGCCAATTTCTTTCCTTCGCTCGATGGCGTGTTTTACCGGCTGCCGCTGCCTCTGGGTCCGCACGGCGCGCCGCTCGATTTCCGCTGGGGTCAGTTGCTGGGCATCGCTTTGATTGCGGCGCTGGCCTGGCTCAACTATTTCGGAGTCAAGCTAGGCGGCGAAGTGCAGACCGCGGTGACGGCGGTGAAGGTGGGGTTGATCGCAGCCATCATAGTCGCCGGACTGGGCTTCGGCAATCCGCATGCGCCCAGCCCCGGTTCCGAGGCGCCGCTGACCGCAGCCGGCTTCTTCGCCGCGCTGGTGGCGGCGCTGTGGGCTTACGACGGCTGGAACAACGTGGCCATGGTCGCTTCGGAGGTGCGCGATCCACAGCGCAATCTGCCGCGCGCGTTGGTGGGCGGCACGCTCGCCGTGATCGCCATTTACCTGCTCGCCAACGCCGCCTATTTTCGCGTGCTTTCCCCCGCCGAGGTGGGCGCCAACCCGCGTGTAGCCGGAGAAATGATGCGCCGCATTCTGGGCGCCGCCGGCGCCGGCGGAGTTTCCATTGCCGCTATGATCAGCATCTTCGCCTCCCTCAATGGCTCCATCCTCAGTGGCTCCCGCGTGCCCTACGCCGCAGCCCGCCAGGGCTACTTCTTCAGCGCCATCGCCCGCGTGAGCGAAACCTATCGCACGCCGGGCGTCTCGATTCTGGCGCTTAGCGCATGGTCGTCCGTATTGGTGCTTTCCGGCACCTATCGCCAATTATTTACCTACGTAATCTTCGCAAGCTGGATTCTTTACGGCATGACAGGCGCCGCCGTGATTATTTTGCGAATAAAGAGGCCCGATTTACGCCGCCCTTATCGCACTCCTGGCTATCCGGCTGTGCCGATTTTGTTTGTTCTGGTGGCCGGCGTATTTATTGTTTCCACGCTGTGGGATTCGCCACGCGAGTCGCTCATGGGAATTGCCCTGATACTGCTGGGACTGCCGTTCTATGCTTACTGGAGCCGTCGATTGCATTCCGGAGCGACCGCCGGTACTGCAGGCGGTGAAATGGAACCTCCGTCATAAATCACTAGAATCAGTACCTGCCCAGTCTTGAAATTAGGTGATACGCGGATGAAAATCGGGGTGTATACTTAGTGAATCAATGGAAGCCTCAGAAGATTTAATTAGGCGGGAATGTAGGGACCCGCTCTCGGGGGAGGCAGTAAAAATGGACGTTAGTAAAATCCTGGAAGAATTAAAGGCGGAGCGTCTACGGATTGAGTCCGCTATCGAAAGCCTGGAAAGACTTGCACTCGGCCGGGGCCGCCGCCGAGGGAGGCCTCCGAGCTGGATGACTGAAGCCAGGCGGCGAGGCCGTCCGCCCGGAAGCAAGAACAAGGTTCCCAGCACAGGAACGACGCCGAGAAGCAGCGCAGTCGCGTAGAGCGCGCTTCAACGGAGCAATCGCGCCCGGCGCTCACGGCTGCTGGCCGTCCGAACAGGACATTGGCCGAAGCCGCGGCGTTGTTGGAAGCGCTGGCTCGCGCTTCGCGGCTGACCATCGGAAGACTCGCGCCTGATTCCCGGTGAGGCGTTCCTCTTGCCTGCGATCCCATGACATCTTAAGAGCACTGCGCCGTGGCCAAGAACGCGGCCTACGGGAGACTGCGCAGGGCGAATGCATAAGCGCCGATCGCCACCGCTTCGCTAGTCCCCAGGCGGGAGATGCCGATGGCCGTGCGCGCCGCGGGATCGTAAACAATGGTGCGCGCCGAGCCGGGGACGCGTATCTGCCGCGTTCCGCCGCTCAGGAATTGTTCGCGCTGTAGCGGATCCTCGATGTTGTATGCATGCGCGCAGAGGCGGCGCTGCCCTGAGTCGTAAACACCGTTGAGGGCGTCCACCAGCGCCGGCAGGAACAGCGGATGCGCGCCGGAGATGCCGCCGCCGATCACCCCCAGCCCATCGATCAGCGTCAGCGCCTGCGCCATGGCATCGCCGGCGACTTCTCCCAGCCCGCGAAATGCTTCGGTAGCCGCCGCGCGGTTTCCCGGGGCCAGCCCCATCCCGATATCGAAGATTACTTTGGATTCGGGCGCCTGCTCGGCGCCGATCCCCGCGCACTGCGCATACACTCCTCGCACGGCGCGGATGCAAGCTCCTTCTTCGGCATTGAGGCCGGGGTCCACCTTGTTGCGCAGCAGCCAGGCCTCGCCAGCAATCGAGTTGTCACCGAGGAACAGCTCGCCGTCGCGGACTATGCCGCCGCCAAAGCCAGTGCCCAGCGTGACGCCGAACAGGTTGCGATAGCGCTTGGGACTACCGGCCTGTTCGAGCAGGCCATTGACATAAGGCAGAAAACCGGCGATGGCTTCGCCGTAGACGAACAGGTCGCCATCGTTGTTGATATAGACCGGAATGCCGAACTTGTCTTCCAGCATGGGCCCGAGCGCCACGCCGCCGCGGAATGCAGGAAGGTTGCCGAGGTCGCCGATGATGCCTCGCGGGTAATCGGCCGGGCCGGGGAACGCGAAGCTGATGGCCACCGGGGGCTCCGGCAAGGACTCCTTCACGCTTTCGAAGCCGCGCACGATGTTTCCCAGACAGCGGTCAAGGTCGCTTGCTTCGGTAGGCAGACTGAAAGGATCGACCAGCGGCCGGTTGCCACGCACGGCGGAAAACTTCAGGCCAGTACCGCCCGCATCCAGAGTCATTACGATGCGCGAGTCCGCCGCGAAGGGAATCGGCATACTGTTGGTTCCTTGAGTCGCTTTCTCGAAAGGATTCTGCCGGCTCGCCGAAGGCAAGGCTCAACTACCGGGGCGCAGGCAGGCAAACCCCATTCTGGCGCGCGGTGACTGCGACTGCAAGTACGAGTTTGCGCCGAAAACGCGGGGCGGGCGCCAGGCAGGGAATTCGCGAAGCTTTCCGCTTCCGGCCCGAGGTCACGAGCCTCGAAAGGAAGAAGCTGCTATTGATTGACCAGCAGCTTGTTGGTCGTGACGCCATCCTTCAGCGGGATGACCACGCTTTCCATCCGGTGCGTCAATGCCCAGATGGCCAGTTCGGTCCGGTTACTGACGTCGAGTTTCCGAAAGATCCGATTCAAGTATTCCTTGACGGTTCCCTCAGAAAGATGCAGATGATAGGCGATTTCCTTATTCGGCTTGGCTTGTTGTACCAGGTCTACGACCTGTTTCTCGCGAAGGCTGAGATCGCGCCTGATGGGCCGGATCTCCCCTTCTGGCCTTCGACAAGCCTGACAGATCCGTTCTGTGCCGCTGCTGCGGAAGTCCATTCCGCAACGCGGGCAATTTCTTAGAGCCGGAATATGCCGGTATTCCTGAATCCGCATGCTGCTCTCCTCTCTCCATCGTCGGACCGCAGAAAGAGAGTGATCGGCCCGTGGGTTTTTGCACAACGTGTGGTACTAAATGGAGCAACCCAAGGGCCACGATTCTGTCATTGAAAACAAACGGCTTCCGCTGCGCAGAATTAGCGCAGGCAGAGTTTTACATAGTCGAGTTTACCAAGAGGGGTCATTTCGTGCAGGCGCAACCCGGCCCCCGAGACCGATTCTCGGTACCCGGCACGGCCTGCGGCCAGGCTGCCGCAAGCGCATCTTTAGCCGACTCTGGCGGCGGAGCTTAAGCGAGCTTAAGCGAGTTGGTGGCGCAGCGGAGCGCGTCCGCCAGCTCCTGGAGCGACCTAATACCCTCCGAATGCCCCGCGCGAGGCCATAGCCTTCACTGGCTCCGCCGAATTGGCGGGGATTGGATCGGGACGGTCTTCGACACCAAGCTTCTTCATCTTGTACAGCAGCGCCTTGTAGTCGATCTTCAACAAGCCCGCCGCCTGCTTCCGATTCCAGCGAGTGGAATTGAGCGCAGCCAGGATGGCGTCCCGTTCGGCTTGCCTCTTGGCTTGTGTCACCTGCTCCAGAATCGGCGAATCGCCGGCCTGTTCGGACGGCTGGGAGCGGCCTTCGGCAACCTGTATGGGCCGCATAGGCTTGAGAGTCGCCTTGGCATGGAGTTCTCTGGCGAGCGCGTCGGCATTGCGGAGGATCATGAACTTCCGAACATAATTCTCCAACTCGCGGACGTTGCCGGGCCAGTGATACGTCATCATGGCGTGCTTCAGATTGAGCGTGATTGTGGGAACGGGCAGCCCTGTTACCGCGTGTTTCTTGATCAGGAATTCGGCCAGCGGCACGATGTCTTCCTTGCGGTCGCGCAGCGGCGGAACCCGCAAGTTGATCACGTTGAGGCGGTAGTATAGGTCTTCTCGAAAGGTTCCTTCCAGAATTGCCTTTTCCAGATCGCGGTGCGTCGCTGCCATGACGCGCACGTCCACCTTGATCGTTTCCTTGCCGCCGATTCGTTGAAACTCGTGGTCTTGCAGGACCTGCAACAACTTTGCCTGGAGCCGCACGTCCATGTCGCCGATTTCATCGAGCAGGATCGTGCCCCCTTCGGCGATCTCGAACTTGCCCGCCTTCCTCTGGAAAGCGCCGGTGAACGCTCCGCGTTCATAACCGAATAGCTCGCTCTCCACCAGTTCCGACGGCAGCGCCGCGCAGTTGAGCTTCAGAAACGGCTTATTGGCGCGCGGAGATTGCGCATGCAGTTCGCGTGCGAGCACCTCTTTTCCGGAGCCGGTTTCGCCTTGAATCAGGACAGGAACCTCCGACCAGCCTATCTGCCCCACCATGAGCTGGATCTCTCTCATCTGAGGGTTCGTTCCCACTAAGATGTTGGGGAAGGGCGCGGGACTGCGCGGCGGCACGGCGCGAATCGCGCCCCTGGCCTCGATCGCCCGGCTGATCGCCTCACGCAAGTCCTCATGCGCCACCGGCTTCGCTAGGAAATCGGTGGCTCCTCTTTTCATCGCTGTGACCACGTTCAAAGTGGACGAGGCACCGGAAAGCATGATGACCGGCAATTGGCGATCCAGGTCTCGGATTTCGCGCAAAGTATCCAGGCCATCCCGGTTCAGCATCACGATGTCGAGCAACACGGCCGCCACTTCCGAATCGGACGATCGCAGACAGGCCAGTACCTCGTCCCCATCTCGAGCCGATTCCACGGAATAACCCAGGCATTTGAGAGCCGTTTCGAGGTAGCTCAAAACCTCCGGCTCATCTTCGCCCACCAGGATCGTGTATTTTTGGTCAGACACTAACATGAACGTTCATCCTCCGAAGTTTTTCACTCGCCACATTTTCTTCCCCGCTCGCCACCGGTAGCAGAGTCCGGTGCAGCGGTAGAACAATGGAAAACCGGGGTCCCAAATCGGTGTTTTCGGCCCAAACGCGTCCGTCGTGTTGCGTGACGATCAACCGGCAGATCGCAAGGCCTAGGCCGCCGCCAGAGCGGTCCCGCCCACCTGAGTACGAAGCGTACTCTTCAAAAATTGCGTCCAAATGCTCCTTCGCTATCGCTTCTCCCGAGTCCGTGATGTCAATCCGGTAGCTGTTCGGCTCTTTGTTGACGCCGCAGCGCCGCTCGACGCTGGGCAGCATTCCCGATCGGTCCGAGCGGCGTTCCCAAAAAAACGGGTAGCCACGAATCTCGATCACGCCCGCCTTTGGCGTAAATTTGCAGGCGTTATCGAGAATATTGATCAGCACCTGTTCCATCTGCAAGGGCTCGAAAAGCAGACCCTCATCGCCGGGTTCGAGCTCCTCGCTAATCGTAATCCGCCTTTCGTCGGCGAAGGGTGCGATCTCGTGCAGCGCCTGATCCAGGCACTCCTGCAGGTCGCCCCGCCGCAAATCGGGCCGCCTTTTCACATGGTGCGCGATGCTCAACTGGAACATCGCGGACGTCATCCGCGAGAGGCGCTCGGCGCTGCGCCGCATGCGGCGCAGAACTTCCCGCTGCGCCTCGTTGATGGGCCCGAACGACTCGTCCAGCATAAGACCGCAATACCCGCCCAATGCCGTAAGCGGAGCCCGAAAGTCGTGCACCGCCCGAGCCAGAAAGTTGGTGCGGTCCTGGTCATATTCCTGTAATGCCAAATTCGTCTGCACCAGACATTGCAGAATGTCGTCGCGATCTTCCCGCGGGGGATTGTTTCCGCATGACGAAACAGCAGAACCGAGAAACGCGGACAGCGTCACCGAGGTCACCGGCTTGAGCAGGATATTAGCGTCCGATACCGCGGCCTGTTTGCGGAATTCCGGCAAATCCTTCCGGCTAACCAGAAACAGATGCTTGGAGGAAAGCCGTTGGTCGCAATTGGGCAACCGAGCGTCCGCCTGACAATCCCAAATGCATAAGTCGACCTGCCGAATGGCGTCGCCTGCGCTAGCTGGAGAGAGCGTAAAGGGCTGATGCAGAATTTCGCCCAGGATTTCCAGGCAGCTCTGGTATAACTCTCGATCCTCCGAAATCAATACTATGTCCATAGAGATTCACGTGAAGTCCCCCCTTCAAGTTAGGACTCCACCAGCGATTCCACAAAGGCCTGTCTTCTAGGACAAAAACCGTAATTTCGCTATCTTATCGTCGCAAGTTTTCGGGACATCTTCCCTTTTCTTGCGATCATCATGTCCGGAACTTCATTATCATAACCTGAGATTAACTGAAGTCAAGTGACAGAGTTGACTTTAGGGGTATTGGTACTATTAGACCGTCACCATAAAAGCAGTACTACCGCCTCGTTGGAATTACAGATTTCTCGGAGAATTCCCAAGGGGAATATCAGCGGCACACGAGTGATCGTCTTGTCGCGTAAAGCTGGGCACATACGCGAAAACGAGACTGGATCTCCCCATAGGTGTACCTCAAACTTGGATTCGAAACTCTGGGATCGTCCACTGCGGCAGAATTCTACAACCTCGCACTTTATGCAAATCATTGACAAGGCTTCGCTTGTGAGCTATGCGACGGTGTTTTTCAATGGTACCGAAAGTGCTCAGGCGCAATGGCTGACATGTCGTCCGACCAGGCCAATGAGCTGTTGCGGTCCGTAACTCCGCCGGATCGCCGCCGGCGCTACCGGGCGAGAGTGCATTGGCCGGTTCAATTTGAGCGGCCGGAGGGCTCGGATCTGTGGATCAGTGAGACCCAGGACTTAAGCAGTGATGGATTCTACTGCCGCTCTAAAGCTGTGTTCAGCGAAGGGGAACTTGTCGACTGCACCCTCGAGGTTCCGACGCATCGGCGCCAGGCCTCGGGAGAGACGCTTAGGGTGAGGTGCAAAGTTCGCATCGTGAGGGTCGATGAACCCGACAGCCAGGGCTTTCGCGGCATAGCTTGCCGCATCGAAGAGTATCATTTCCCGTCCGCGCAGACACCCACCATCTGACGCAGCGCTGATAGCCGCCGCCGGAGCGTATGCCGTTCGGCCTACCGCGAACGCGGAGGAACGGCTCTCAAGAAAGAAACGCGCCCGCAAGCGGGCGTTGGCAGGTTGAAACCTGCCCACCTTAATCGCCCGGCTCCGCTTCGCCCGAGTGAACGTGCGGATGCGAATGCAACTCGCCCGACCGATGCCTGTGCCGGTGCGCGTGAACCAGGTTGGTCCGTTCGAGCAGCTCGGCGTCCCGCAGAATCTCCGCCGGCGGGCCCTCCGCCACCACGCGGCCGCCATCGAGCACGAGGCACCGGTCCGCGATATCCGCCAGGTCCCCGAGATGATGTGTGGCCGTGATCACCGATTTCGCGCCGCCGCCCCATTCCACCAGCAGGTCGATCATCTGACTCTGGCTCCGCGGATCGAGCGCCGCCGTCGGCTCGTCCAGCAGCAGCACCGCCGGGTTCAGCACTAGCACGCTGGCCAGCGCCACCCGTTTTTGCTCACCGCCTGAAAGCCGGTGCGGCACGCGGTCTTTCAAGTGCGCGATGCCGAAGCGCTCGAGCGTTTCGCCCACCCGCTTCCGCACCTCGGATTTTGGCCAGCGAAGCTGCAGCGGGCCGAACGCCACTTCGTCGAATACCGTGGGGCTGAATAGCTGCACTTCCGGGTTCTGGAATACCAGTCCCACTTGCCGCCGGAAGGAAAATGCAAATTCGTCGTCGGCGAAGCGGTCCTCGCTCAATTCTTCGCCGCGGAAGCGGACGGTGCCCTGCTGCCCGAAATACAGGCCATCCAGAATCCGCAGCAAGGTGGATTTGCCCGAACCATTGGCTCCCACCAGCGCCACGCGGCTGCCCTCGGCTATCGAGATACTTAAGTCCTCGATCGCCGTCAGCCGGTCATAGCGGTAGGTCAGGTGGGTGGTTTCGAAAAGCATCATCGTCCCGCCCAGGCGGCCGCAGCGGCCAGCGCCGCAAAACCAGCCAGAGCCAGCCAGTCGAGGCGCTTCATGGCGAAATCGTCCAGCAAATACACTTCGCCGCGAAACCCGCGCGCCTGCATGGCCAGGTAGACATCGCCGCTCAACTGGAACGTGTGGCTGAGCAGCACGCCCGCGCTCGCCACCGCCATCTGCCGGCGCTCGGCCCCATGGAGCGCCCCCACGCTGCGGCTTTTGCGCGACTCGAACATCTCATGCGCTGTCTCCAGCAGCAGCAGGATGTAGCGCGAGGTCATGCCGAGGATCGCCACAAACACCACTGGGATGCGAAAAACCCGCAGCGCCTTCAGCACCTGCATCCAAGGCGTGGTGACCACCAGCAGCAGAGCCAGGGTCGCCGCCGTCTCCACGCGCAGCAACAGATAGCCCGCGGTGGTCAGGCCCTGCGCGGTCACGGTCCAGTTGAGGCCGGGCACGCGGTAGAGCCCATCGCCGGGCGTGAGGAACAAAGCCGGCACGGCGATGGCGCCGGTGAACACCAGCGCTGGGATCCAAACGCGGCTTGCCAGCAGGCGGATCGAAATGCGCGATAGGGCCGCCAGCAGCGCCGCCAGCGCGAAGAGGGCAGCGATCACCCACAGCCGCGTCGCCAGTGCCGTGGCCAGGATCAGCGCGAACAGTCCCGACACTTTCACCCGGGCGTCCAGACGCTGCAGCAAGCCGCCGCTCGCGGCGGAATGTTCGGCGTCGAGCGCCCGTTCCATGGCCTGGTACAAGGCCTCGATGGTGCGCGGCACGAATGCGCCCCGCCCGTGCCACGCGATGAGCTTCATGTGGCCGGCTCTTTGCGGTCAAACAGCCGGCCTACCATCAGGCAAACCAGCAAAATCAGGCCCGCCCCGAACATGGCTGACAGCAGGTATCCGAATGCCGCGCTGCGAATATATGGCGGCGCATAGCGCGCGAACGGCGCGGTCCAGACCTGCGACAGCCGCGCCAGCCCCTCGGGGGCGCGCAGCGGGGCCGCATAGTGAAACGACGATGCCGCGATTTCGTGCCGCAGGGCGGGGTTCGAGAAATCACGCGCCATCCATTCGCCCCACGCCGATCCGGTCGCCAGAATCCCCAATGGCGTGAAGGCCAGCAGCGCGCCCAGGCCCACCCACAGCGGACGCAAGTTCCTGCCGGCAGCCGGTTCGCCGATCTCCACGGACCCGCCCGCCGTGGCCTTCAGCAACGACGGGTCGGATCGCTGCAGGAATGCCACCACTCCCGCCGATACCGTCAGTTCGGCGAAGCCGGCAATCGTCAGGTGGCCCAGCATCATCGCCGGGATGGCGATGCTAAGCGGGTACGGACAATAGAGCGGCGCCCCGGCGGCGTCCCGGTACAACAAGGGCTGAATGCCGAATTCGATCGCCGCCAGCAGCGCCGAAACGTTGATCGCCGCATAACCCGCCAGACCGGCCGCCATCACCCTGCGCGCCGAGCCGATGGCCGCCCGCCCGGCGAATATGCGGTACACGGCGTAGGCCACCAGCGCGCCCACAATCGCCATATTGAAACAGTTGGCGCCAATCGCAGTGATGCCGCCATCGCCAAAAAAAAGCGCTTGAATGACGATCGCGATGGATACCGACAGCATGGCCGCCCACGGTCCCAAAACCACCGCCGCCAGCCCGATCCCCACTGCGTGGCCGGTGGTCCCGCCGGGAAGCGGCAGGTTGAACATCATAATCACGAAGGAGAATGCCGCGAACAGCGAGATCAACGGCACCAGCCGCGTGTGGAGCGCTTTCCGCACACGCCGCAGCGCCACATACCAGAACGGCGCGGCGCCGACATAAAGGGCCGCACAGGTCTTGGGGCTCAGATATCCGTCCGGTATGTGCATCGCTAGTTCAAGCCGGTGGCGGCTTGCAGGCAAGCTTCAGTGTAGTACGATTTGAGCATTCGTAGCACCCCCGGCGGGGCATGCTTTAGCTTGCCTTTTGCTGTGCCGAACTGCGCTGCGCACCCGCGTGCTACCTTGTACCTTCGGATCGAGGAATTCGCCCTCGCCCGGCGCGACAAAGGAGCGCATCGTTTCATGAACTTTCGATTGCTCCCGCTTTCGGCAGCCCTAGCCGCTCTCTGCGGCGCAGCCACGGCACAAGGCCTGCCGCACCAGCGCCCCGCATCCGTGCCTTACACCTGGAAGAGCGTGCAAATGGTGGGCGGCGGGTTTGTGGATGGCATCATCTTCCACCCCACCGCCAAAGGTGTCCGCTACGCGCGCACCGATATCGGCGGCGCTTACCGCTGGAGCGACCTTACTCACCGCTGGGCGCCGCTGCTCGACTGGGTACCGTACGAGAACCTCAACTGGATGGGCGTAGAGAGCATCGCCGTCGATGCCTCCGATCCCAATCGTGTGTATCTCGCCTGCGGCACTTACACCAATCCCTCCACACCGGATGGCGCCATCCTGCGTTCCAGTGACCGCGGCAAGACCTTCCAGCACACCAACGTGCCATTCAAGTTCGGCGGCAATGAAGCCGGCCGCGGGCACGGCGAGCGGCTGGCCGTCGATCCCAATGCCGGCAATATCCTTTACCTGGGCACGCGCTACGACGGGCTGTGGAAGAGCACGGACCGCGCGGTGACCTGGAACAAGGTCGAGAGCTTTCCCGACGTCAGCGACGTTTCGCTGGCGGAAGGCAGCCGTTGGAGCCACGAAAGCGGCGCCGTCTTTGTGGTGTTCGACCCGCGCAGCGGAGCCAAGGGTAAGCCGAGTTCCACCGTTTACGTCGGTGTTGCACTTGGGGGGCGCGACAATCTGTTTCGCTCGAAGGATGCCGGCAAGAGCTGGCAGTCGGTGCATGGCGCGCCGACCCAGTACCGTCCCGCGCGCGCGGCGCTGGCTTCGGACGGCACCCTCTACATATCTTATGTCGCCGGCCCAAACCCGTACGGGCCGACCGACGGCGGCATCTGGAAACTCGACACCGCCAGCGGCTCATGGACGGATATCACGCCCGACCGCCCCGACGCCGCCAACAACAGAGCTTTCGGCTACGGCGGTGTTTCAGTGGACGCGCATCATCCGAAGACAGTCATTGCCAGCACGTATTACCGCCCAGGCGGCGAAGATATCTTCCGCAGCCTCGACGGTGGCAAGACCTGGAAAGGGGTCTTCGCTTCGGGCGGCACTTACGATTTTTCGCTGGCGCCTTACGTGGCGCACACGCCGATTCACTGGCTGTTCGACGTCGAAATCGACCCGGTCAATTCCGACCATGCCATTTTCACCACTGGCTACGGCGGCTACGAGACCTTCAATCTCACCGCCATGGATTCCGGCAGGCCGACGAAGTGGAGCGTCATGAGCACCGGGATCGAGGAGACCGTGGCGCTCGATCTGCTCAGCCCGCCCAAGGGTGCGCATCTGCTTACCGCCATCGGCGATTACGGCGGATTTGTACACTGGGACCTCGATAAGCCCGCACCCGCAGGCAACTACGATCACCCCCGCTTTGGCAACACCACCGGCCTGGCCTGCGCCGAAGACAGCCCGGACATGATCGTTCGCGTGGGCAGGGCCGCCGGCAATCGCGGCGGCGGCAACAGCGGCTACTCGATGGATGGAGGCAGGACGTGGCAGCCTACGCCATCGGCGCCGCCCAATGCCAGCATGGGCAGCATCGCGGTCTCCGCCGACGGCGAAACCTGGGTGTGGACGCCGGAGCGCAGCGCGGTTTATTTCACCCGCGATCTGGGCGGGCGCTGGACGAAGTCGGAAGGCATCCCCGAAAACACGCGCGTGATTGCCGACCGTGTCAATCCTCGCAAGCTTTACGGTCTCGCCCTGTTCGATGGGAAGCTCTTCGTCAGCACCGACGGTGGCGCGACTTTCAGCACGCAGCCTTTCACTCTGCCCGACGGTCTTCCCACGCGCGGGGGCAACCGCGGTGACGACCGCGGCGGCCAGGACCGTATCTACGCCGCGCCCGGCAAGGAAGGCGACCTGTGGCTGGCCGCCTTCAACGGCCTGTACCACTCCACCGATAGCGGCGTGACGTTCTCCCGTTTGGGCCACGTCGACCAGATTCACGCCTTCGGGTTCGGCCAAGCTGCGCCCGGCGCCACGTACTCCGCGCTCTATCTGATCGGTGTGGTCGATGGCCTGCGCGGAATTTTCCGCTCCACCAACGCCGCGCAGAGCTGGGTGCGAATCAACGACGACCAGCATCAATGGGGATTGCTGCTGCAGATTACCGGCGATCCCAAGCAGTTCGGCCGAGTCTACGTGGGCACCCACGGCCGCGGAACCATCTACGGCGAGCCGGCAGCGGGAGCGCGCTAAGCGCGTGCGGGCTCGCGCCAGGCCGAGGCGCTCGGCTCTCTGCTGGCAAGACCAGCTTAGCCGACAGCCCGTCCCATCACCTACCGGCAGGTGATGGTTGTGAAACCCTGGCAATAGTCTTCGTCGCACACCTTGTTGTCGCCCGCCACCAGGGTGGGACGCATGTTAGCAAACTCGAAGGACGCAGCAGCGGAGAAACCCTTCTGCCGGCAGAAGTTGTCCGCAGCGGGTTGTTCGCAATTCTCGCCCCAATTCAGGCAGCGGTCCACCATCTTCCCGTTAATGCGCGGATCGACGAATCTGCGCGCGCTCCTGTCGGCGCGTTCGCCGCGGCCCTCGCAGGTGATGGTCGTGAAACCCTGGCAATAGTCTTCGTCGCACACCTTGTTGTCACCCACCACGATGGTGGGACGCAGATCCGCAATCCGGAAACTGGCGGCGCGTGCGTAGCCATTCAGCCGGCAGAATGTGTCCGCAGCCGGTCGCTCGCAGTTCTGGCCGTAATTCAGGCAGCGGTCCACAGCCCGCCCGTTAATGCGGGGCTCGTCAAACTGGCGCTCGTTGGCGCAGGCGATGGCCGTGAATCCCTGGCAGGTTTTGTCGTTGCACACCTTGTTGTCGCCCACCACCAGCGTGGGACGCGTATATTCAAGCCGGAAATAAACGGCGCCGGCGTAGCCGTTCAGCCGGCAGAAGTTGTCCGCGGCAGGTTGTTCACAGTTGGCAGCCGAATTTAGGCAGCGGTCCACCACCTGCCCGTTGACGCGCGGGTTCTCGAACCGGCGGTTGTCCTCGCTGTTTCGCTCGACGCCCTGCGCGCGAGCGGTGAAGGCGTGTCCGCTGGTTCCCGTCAGGACCTGGTTGGCAAGCGGCGCAGTCAGAATGGCGATGACAACCAGCAAGCCTGTTCTCATATTTCAGCCTCCGATGGCCCGAAGATATTCTGCGGAATTGCAATAAGTCTCCGCCCGGAACTATCGCCAATCCTTCCATTGAGAGGCGGAGACATGAATAGTATCAGACCATAACGGTACTACGAAGTCATGGCGCTGGCTGTTCCGCCCAAATCGTCCCACGCCGCCTCCTTGCGCGCGCTCTCTTTCCATGCTCCGCCTGGGCCCCTGTCGATTTCGATTGTTCGTGCCTCGCTTAGCCCGGCTGCTAGAATGAATGAAAAATGATCCAGACCCTATTCGGCACCGTCGAACGGGAACCGTCGCTGCTCGAAAAACTCAAGAGCGGCGTTCAGAAAACGCGCGCTGGCTTGGTTTCGGCAATCGAGGACGCAGTCCAGGGGAAAAAGGAAATCGATGCCGGTCTGCTGGACGAGCTCGAATTCACGCTCATTTCGTCCGACATGGGCGTGCGCACTACCGAAGAGATTCTGGAACGGATCCGCCAGCGCGTCGAGCGGCATCAATTGAACGATGCTGCCGAGCTGAAAGGCCTTATTCGCGAGCATCTGCTGGAGATTCTCCAGGCTTCCGAACGCGCCCCCGCGCGTGTCGCCGAGCCGCCCGCGGTAATCCTGGTGGTCGGCGTCAACGGTTCAGGCAAGACCACCACCATCGGCAAGCTGGCGGCCCGGTTCAAGAGCGAACAGCGAAGCGTCATGCTGTGCGCCGCGGACACGTTTCGCGCCGCTGCCATCGAGCAACTCGAAATCTGGGGCGAGCGCACCGGCTCGCCCGTGGTGAGGCAGAGCGCGGGCAGCGACCCCAGCGCGGTGCTTTTCGATGCCGTCAGCGCGGCGCGCGCGCGCAGAGTGGATTACGTGATCGTGGACACCGCCGGCCGCCTGCAAACCAAGGAAAACCTGATGGCCGAATTGCAAAAGATGGCCCGTACCGCGAAAAAAGTAATTCCCGAGGCGCCGCACGAGGTGCTGCTGGTGCTCGACGCGACCACCGGGCAAAACGGCCTGGAGCAGGCGCGCAAGTTCACCGAAACCTCCGGCGTGACCGGCATCGTCCTCACCAAGCTCGATGGCACCGCCAAGGGAGGAATTGTGGTGGCTATCGCGCGCGAGCTTGATCTGCCCATCCGCTACGTCGGCGTGGGCGAAAAGGTGGACGACCTGTTGCCGTTCGACGCCGAGAAATTTATCGCATCTTTGTTCGAAATATGAACCCCGCATTCATGCGCGAAGCGCTCGACCTGGCACAGCAAGGCCGCGGATTGGCGAGCCCCAATCCCATGGTCGGCGTCGTCCTCGAGCGGGATGGCGAAGTGGTGGGACGCGGCTTTCACACGTACGCCGGTGTGCACCACGCCGAAGTAATCGCCCTGGCGCACGCGGGAGAAAAAGCGCGCGGCGCCACCATGTATCTGAACCTGGAACCGTGCGCCCACCAGGGCCGCACGCCGCCCTGCGCCGATGCAATCATCGCCGCCGGCGTCACCGCAGTGGTGGCGCCGCTGATCGATCCCAACCCGCTGGTGGGCGGAGAAGGATTCCGCCGTTTGCGGGCCGCCGGAGTGGAAGTCGTCATGGCCCCTGAATTCGCGGCCGAGGCCGGCAAGTTGAATGAGCCGTTCCTCCACTTCATGCGCACCGGGCGGCCGCTGGTGACGCTGAAGACCGCCATCACGCTCGACGGCAAAATTTCGGCGCCGGACGACAACCGTGGCTGGATCACCAGCGAGCGCGCCCGCGCTCACGTGCAGGAACTGCGCCACGATCACGACGCCATTCTTACCGGAATCGGCACCGTGCTGGCCGACGATTGCCTGCTGACCGACCGCACCGGCTTGGCACGCAGCCGGCCGCTGTTGCGCCTGGTGATGGATTCGCAGCTTCGCCTGCCGCCCGATTCGAAAATGGTGCGCAGCGCGGCCGGCGATTTGGTTGCCGTCACCACCTCCGCGGCGTCTCCCGACCGCCGTAAGACGCTCGAAGCCGCCGGCGTCGAGGTGCTCGTGCTCAACGGGCCCGGCGGGCGCGCCGATCTCGCGGGCGCCATCGAATGGCTGGGCCGGAGGCGCTATTTGTCGCTGATGATCGAAGCCGGCAGCAAGGTGAATTGGACCGCGCTCGAAACCGAGGTGGTGGATCGCATCCTGTTTTATTACGGCCCGAAGATTTTGGGTGGGTTGGAGGCGCTGCCGCTGGCCGGCGGCATCGGCCGGCGACGCCGCGTGGACGCCATCCGCGTCCACGATCTCAGTATTCACCCCATCCCGCCCGACGAGTTCGCCATCGAAGCATATGTTCACCGGGATCATTGAAGAGCTGGGCACGGTGGAAGCCCTGGAAACGCTGCCGGCCGGGGCGCGTCTGAAGGTTCGCTGCGCGGTTGTGCCGGCAGACATGACGATTGGGTCCAGCGTCGCCGTCAACGGAGTGTGTCTGACGGCGGTGGATGCGCAGCCCGATTCTTTTTCCGCGGACCTCGCGCCGGAGACCCTGCGCCGCAGCAACCTGGGCGGGTTGCGCGCCGGTTCGCGGGTCAATCTCGAGCGGCCTCTGTCGCCCAACGGCCGCCTCAGCGGCCACATCGTGCAGGGCCACGTCGATGGCACCGGCGAATTCCTTTCGCTCGAGGCTCTGGGCGAGGAAAACTGGTGGCTGCGCATCCGCGTGCCCGCCGAGCTCGACCCGTTCCTGGTCTACAAAGGCTCGATCGCCATCGACGGCATCAGCCTCACCATCGCCGCGCTGGAGGGCGATGCGCTCAGCGTCACCATCATTCCTCACACCTACCGCAACACCACGCTGGCAACTTACCACCCCGGCGCTCGCGTCAACATCGAATGCGACATTCTCGCCAAGCACGTCGAAAAGCTGCTCCGCAAGCTGGATGTTAAGGCCGGCTTGACGGTGGAGAAACTGCAAGAGCAAGGCTACTGAACCGATCGCCTTTGCAGGGCAGCATGGCTGCCCGGGGATGAAGTTGACTTCCCGCGTGGTGGTCAGGTGTCCCGGTAGCGCTCCGCAAAAACAATTGCGGGGCAGCATGGCGAACTACAAGCCATCTGCCCCGCGTATATCCTTGCCAGAATCTTCCGGGAGACTTCGCTAACGCTCCTACCGGGAGCTAAGGAAGTTCAACGAGATCTGGGTTTTGTTTTCCACCGGCTGCCCGTCGAGCAGCGTCGGTCTGTAGCGCCACTGCATGACGGCTTCCTTGGCGGCCTGGACCAGCAACGGGTGTCCGGAGATGACCTTCACGGAGCGGACCCTGCCGTCGGTGCCGATAGTGGCTTCGAGAACGACTTCGCCGTGGGCGCCCATCTGGCGCGCGGCCGTCGGATACGACGGCTCCTTGCGGTAGACGAGTTGAGCCGCGGCGACCTTACCGCCGGAAGAATTCGCAGTGGTCTTCTTCGCGGCCGGCGGTGCAGGCGCAACCGGGGCGGCCGCGTTAGCGAAAGGCATGCTGAGATTCGAATTCATGTTGACTCCGGCGGGCGAAGCGGGAGCGGCGCCGGATAGGTTGGCGACAGCGATGTCGCTGGCACTAGCCGGGCGCAGCCGGTCGGCCAGCGAGGCCGTGTTGAATGCCTTGGGAGCAGTCTTCACCGGCGCTGCCGGGGTCACTTCCGCGGGCGTGGTGGTGGTGGATGACGCCTCCTGGGCGGGTGCAGGAGCAGCGCCTGCCGGCTGAGCCTGCGGCGAGTTCGCCTTCGCCTGGGTGGGACTGGCGGCGGCAGATTTGCCGTCCGGCATCGGCGAGGGCCGCGTGCGCAAAGACCGCACCGACTCAGTCACCGTCTTGCTTTGGTTCTTTCCAGTCACCTCCATGCGGAAGCTGACGTCGCCGGTGACCGGGGTGTAGACGATGCTGCCGGTGGTGAGCTGGGTCGGATCCATGTCATAGTTCTCGTGCCGTTCGCCATCGTTGATGGAAAGCACGCCGTGGGTAGCATCGGCGATCGCCCCACAATTCTTGTTCCAGGTGAGCAGCAGATCGGTGCCGCTCGGTTCCACCCGCAGGGTGAGATCCGCCGCCGGCGATTCCACCGCGGTGGTCTGATGCGTGTGTACCATGTAACCGGGGTACACGAAAAGCAGCACCAGCGCAGCCACGGTAGCGGCGATGCCGCCGAGCACCAGCATGATCTTTCCGCTGCCCTGTGATTCCACCGGGGCAGTGCCGCTCAGAGTCCCGAACGGCGACTTATCGGCCGCGGGCTTGGCCGGCGCGGCTGGTTTGGCGGGCGGGGCCTCTTTCGTCACCGCGGCGGCCGGCTTGACTTCCGTGGCAGGCGCCTTCGGCTCGGGTGCAGTTGGACGAGCGGGAGCCGCAGCTCTCGCTTCCGCGGCCGGCGCCTTGGCGGGCGGTACAGGCGGCTTTGTCTCCAGCGGCTTCCGTTCGGCCCTATCGACCACAGGCGGCACGGAGATCTTCGCCTCGCTGGACGGCGCGGAAGCGCCCGAATCGCGACGCAGGCCGATCGGCACAACTTGCGGGCGGATACTGGGCTTGGCGATCGGCGGTGGGGTGACCGGAACATTCACCGGACTTGGCGGAGGAGGCGGTGCCGGCGCAGCTTCCGGCGGTGTCCACAGCGATGGCGTCAATTGCCCGGATCGGAACGGAAACTCCAAATAGCTTGCTTCTCCGTGGAACGCGCCGTCTTCCCTGATGAAGAGGCCGCCTACGCTGGTCTTGGTGGCAAATGGCCGCACCAGCAGGGCGATATGATGGGCATCGCGAAAGCGTGCGTCCAGGAACGCCAGGTCCTCCGCATCCAGGCTGAGACCCTTCCGGCTGTGCGCGCGGAAGAAGCCCATCACCTGAATGCTGCCAGGCGCGCTGTGCTGTTCAATCGCCCGTTCGAAACGTCCCAAATCGGCATCCGACAAACGGTACAGCGGCCCACGGCTGTAATCGCAGGGGATCGTTTCATAGTCCTGCACGATCACGTTCAAGGGACTGCCGGGAACCACTGAACCCAGCAATACGCCGCCAATCTCCGATCCTCGCGAGGTCAGGGAGCGGAAGTTTTCGATAACTTCGCTCTCCATCCGGTCGATGAGATCGAAAGCCAGTCGCACTGCGACCGGCTTCTGGGGAACTTCCCATAGATAAGTAGCCAGGGGTGCGGATTTCGGCTCGCCGCGTTCCCGCCGTGCTGTCGATTCAACCATCTGTATTTGCCTCCGCCCGCTGAAATTCTGGGCTCTTTACTTCACGGGTCAATTTTAACGGAAATCCAAGCAATATATACCCTAAAATTCACTCTATTAACCAAAATCAACGGTACTGATCCATAATGTTTTAGCCGATAGCTATCTAGATATATACCCGTTAATTATCTTTGGTTATCAGACGAATACTGTCACCTTTTACTCTAGCAATTCTGAGTTTTAGTGCCTATAATGAGCGAGGAAATGAGCGCCAGGACCTGTCAGCTATGCGGACGGCCCCTCAGTAGAATCTGGGTGGGCGCAGGCGGCGACTTCTGTTCGCGGGAGCATCGCAGTCAGTATGGACTGCGCCTGGGGATGGACCGGCTGCAGGAAGCCAACAAAGTCGCTACGCTGATGCGGCGGCGCGAAAATCTAAAGCTGGTGGTGCCGGCGCAAGCGCAGAGCTTGGCCTCATTGCAGCGGCGCGGCTTCGATCAAAACATGCCTTGGTCTGAGCCATTGGCGCCGGCCGATCACATGCGAAGCATTCAGCCGGCGCTGGAATCGCGGCTGGAAGGCGGCGGCGATTTCTTTTTGCCGCGGCCGCGCGGCTCGAAGGATAAGCAGCCGCCGCGCAGCTCCGGCTATTTGCGGCACGCCGGTGAAGCGACGAGCGCGATGCTGCCGGCGCTCGGCGAATACAAAATGCGGGTCACCCTGCCGGGCCCGCGGCCCGCGCGGGTTTGGGATGGCGCACGCTCGCTGAAGGCGCGACGCCGCGGCTTTCCATTGCCGCGACGGCGGGCGTCGCGCGCGGTGCTGCCGTCCGAATCGCGGCGACAGCCGGTGGGCGGAGCCACCTACCAGCGCGACGCTGCCCCGTCTCTGTGGCTGGAATTACCGATGCATGAGGGAAGCCCTGTGCGAGTGGCGGGGGCCCAGCCGATCCGCCCGCCGGAGAGGCAACTGCGCCGCTTCGCCGTTGCGCACCGGGCGCCCGCGTTACTTTGGCCGGGAGCCATGCCGCCGCCGGTCTTCGTCAAAGAGGGCCCGGCGCCCCACTCGCGGACGCCCCTGATCACACCGCTGGCTCGTGCCGCGGCACTGCCCCACGGCCCTACACACGGCGTATTGCCCGGCATGGCGCGCGGCAGCGCGCGGCGAGTGAGCCGCAGCACCCGCGACTGCCGCATGGCGCAGCGCGCCGCCGCCATCGAATGGACTGGATCGAATCTGCCGGCAATCGTCATGGCCGGCGGCCACGTTGTGGGCGCCCACTTGCGGAGTGCCGCGTGGAATCGCGGTGGCACGCGAGCGGTTTCGGTGATTGCCAAAGCGTCCGAGCTGATCCCGCGGTTCTCGACGGTATCGTTTGAACCGCAAGAGGCGCCATTCGGCTATTCCAGTTTCAAAATACAGAGCGGCATGCCAGCGCTTCCGGTCTCGTCGGCGTCAACGCCCAAGGCGCCGCAGAAGCGCGCCCAGGCGAAACAGGTGAAAAGCGAATCGATCCGCCTGGAAGACCACTTTGACGCCGGATTAGGAAACTGGGTTGGCGGCGTGAGCGATTGGAAAATCGATGTGGCCGGCGTGCGTCCCGGCGCTCTGGCGCTGTTCGCGCCATCGCTCGCCATGATCGATTACGATGTCGAGTTTCTGGCCCGCATCGACCAGAAGAGCCTGAGCTGGGTATTCCGTGCCGCCGATGAACAAAACTACCATTTGGCGACGATCGCCAATTCGCCGCAGGGCCGAACCTTCACGAGGTCTTCGGTGATCGATGGCGCGCCCGGACTGAGCGTTACCACGCCGGTCCGCCAGGCAGGCAGTCTCAAAGCGGCCGTTACCATCCTGACGCGCGTGAGAGGCAACGATTTTACGGTTTCCATAGATGGCGAAACCATCGAGCGATGGAGCGACAACCGCCTCGCGATTGGCGGAGTAGGATTTTTGGGCGCGCCGGACAATCGGGCGCGCCTCTACTGGATACGCCTGGTGACGGACGCATCCGAGCGGTAAGGAGGACTGAGAGATGAGCAGCAACCCAATTCGAACCAGCGCTAAGGTTCAGCCCCTGCGAGGCCCGGCGCCAGACATGACGGACAAAGAAGGAGCGGCCATGAGCGGCCCCGGTTTCCTGGCGCGTGCGGTCGCCTTGCACCTCGCCGGCAAACGGGATGAGGCCCTCAAGCAGTTGCAACGCGCCATCGCCGCCAATGAAGCCTCGCCCGAAATCTACCGCGCGATGGGGCACATCCAGTTCGAACTGGGCGACCACAAGGAAGCCGCCAAGAGCTACCGCGCCTTAACGCAGATCAAGCCGCAGTATGCGATGGGCTGGTTCAACCTGGCCGTCTGCCTGGAGCGCCTGGGCTCCTGGGAAGAGGCCGCGGAGGCCTTTGGAAAGGCCTCGACTCTTGAGCCGGGTCACCTGGATGCGCACCTCGGGCTGGGCGTGTGCCACCTGCGCCTCGAGGATCCCAAGAGCGCCCTGTTCTCCTTCGAGCACTGTCTGGCGGCGTCGCCGCAGCATGAGGACGCTTTGTTCGGCAAGGCCGCGGCGTTGCAATCGCTCGACCACGCCGACGAAGCCGCGGCGATCTACCAGAAGATCATCGAACGCAACCCGGACTCGGAAGAGTCGCTGGCGAACCTGGTGCTGATCGGCATGTCGAAGGAGGATTTCGACATGGTGCGCGAGTTCTCCGAACGGTTGCTCGAACTCAAGCCCGAGTCCACGGTGGCACTGGAAGGGCTGGCCGCCTGGGCGTCGGCGTCGGACGAGCACGCGCTTACCGCCAAGTTCTGCAACCTGCTGGTCAACGCCGTGCCCGGCCACTTCGAGGCCTGGTTCAACCTGGCGCTGGCGCACCAAAAGTCCGGACGCTGGCAGCAGGCGGCGGAAGCTTACCAGGAGGCCATCAAGCTGCGCTCGCAATCTTCCGAGGCGCACACCAACCTGGGCGTCGTGCACGAACAACTGGGCGACATGGTCGCCGCCCGCGCGGACTACGACCGAGCCATGGCCGCTCAGCCCGAAGCGCTGGCGCCGATGTGGAACGTGGCTCTCCTGCTGGAACACGCCGGCCAGTACGACGAGGCCGAACGCTGGTACCGGCAGGTCCTCGAGCGCGCTCCGAAGGAAGAGGAAGCCCGCTTCCGGATGGGTTACCTGCGGCTCAAGAGGGAGGACTTCCGCGGCGCCGTCGAAGCTTTCGAAGGCTGCCTGAAATACCGCCCCTATTGGCCCGAAGCGCAGGCCAACCTGGCTTTGGCTTATTCCGGCATGGGAGATAAGGAACACGCCGAGCGGCTATACGACAAGATGCTCGAAGCCGACCCCAAGAGCGTGGATGCGCTGCGCGGCATGGCGGCGCTGTCGATCCAGTCGGGCGACTTCAACACGGCCCTCGAACACCACGTGCGGCTGATCGATCTCGGCGAGCGTTCAGCCGAAATCCTGTATAACGCCGGGCTGATGTACGAGAAAGCCGATCAGCCGGAAAAGGCCGTTCGCCTGTATCGGGACGCGTTGTCGCTGCAGCCGGATATGCCGGAAGCGTTGCTCAATCTGGGGCGCATTCTGGAATCGACAGGCAAGAGCGAAGAAGCCCGCTCCTGCTGGAGCAAGGCGCTCGATGCCGAACCAGCCTTGGCGCAGGGCTACTTCGGTCCCACGATCGACTAACCGCGCCAAGCGCGTGGCACAGATCATCGGTCTGTTCGCGGCTTGAGATTCGGCTGAGCCAAGCGCTCGCCCCAGGCGCGCGACCATGCGCCGCGAACGCGGTTTTCGCTGTGAACTAGGTGAATGTCGCGTGACTCGCAGTGGTGGGCCCACTGCGTCGTCGAAATCCGCGCCGGGCAGGCGCGGTCCCAGTAGACAGCGCAAGTTCAAACGAAGCGCCCGCTCCACCGTCCCCGTGCCGACGCCTTTGTTACAGTTCTCACGTTGCGACTCTACCTCCATCCACGACGCGTGAGGACGTGATAGAGTGATTGGACAGTCCGGGAGGGATCGATGAGGTTGTTGTCGATTGTCGTAGCGGCTGCGGCTTTGTTTCCGGTTTCTGTCCTGCCGGCCTGGCAGGCCCCCGAGCAGGTCCGCCAATTGGAGGCCGCCGGCGATGCCAGCAAGACCCGCGACATCCTGGCGGGCGCTGTTCAGCAAAATCCCGACAGCATCCCCGCCCTCAAATCCTACGCTGAGTTTCTGGAACAGTACGGCCAGCCGGAAGCGCGCGCGGTGTATGCCAGGCTCCTGGCGCAGTTGCGCCGGGCCGGTGATGCGGCGGAGGAGGCCGAAATCGCGCGCCGGCTGGTGACGCTCGATCTGCTGGCCGGGGACAGCGAAGCGTCCGCGCGCGATGGTGAATTCTATCGCACCATCACCGGCAAGGCGGTTCTTCCGTCCGCCTCGGGCGAGCGGCCCGCGGCGTGGCCCACTATTTCCATACCCGGACCGATGCGATCGTTCGCCCGCATGGCGGCCATTTCACCCGCCGCGGCGCCACAGGACGTCCTGCCGGCAGTGGCGCGGAATATCGTCACCAACGGCTATCAGGCCTCGCACAGCAACGACGTGCTGGAACAGACCGAGTTCCTGAAGTTGCTGCACCGCTACCTTGCGCAGGCGCGGGAGTTGGAAAAACTGGCGGGTGAGCAGTACGTCATCCAAGTGCCCAATTGCGATTCACCCAACGTCGCCGATCTGCTGCGCATTCTCGGTTTCCGCATGCGCGGCGGTTGCGGCTCGGAGGTGGTGCTGGAAACGGTGAATGCCGGCCGGGCGTTTCTGACCACCGATTCCGGATTTCCGGTGAGCCGCCTGGAAGAGGCGCTGCGCACCAACCACCCCTTCCGCTACGATTATCATCCCACCCAGGTGCCGGTAATGTTCGGCCCGGATTATTGGACTGCAGGGAGCAAGGAGCCGGATTTCCTCGAAGGGCTGCTTGCCGATCCCTCGTGGTGCCGCCTCTACCTGGGGTTGTCCAAGCTGGATCCGCCCACTGCTGCCGCCATACGCGATGCAGCAACGCTGACCCACCTGCGGGTGTATGCGCACGTGCTGGATTTCTTCGGCGGCCAGTTCGAGCTGCGCGGCGGCAAAGCGGTGGTTCCCGGCGGCGGGCGCGCGGCTGCGGCCTGGGGCGACCTGGTGGGAGTCTCGCCCGATCGCGGAGCGGAGTTTTTCGTTAAGCTGCTGACCAAGGACGACGGCTGGCTGGCCAGCCTCTACGACGCTCTGGCGCGCATCGACACGCCGGTGCGCGACTATTTGACGGATCCGGCGCGCTTGAAGCGCTTCTACGCAGCGGTGCGGGGAAAAATCACCAGCCCCGGTCCGGCTCGGCCGGTGTTTCGATCCAACAGCGACATGATGCTGCTGACCACGCGGCTCCAACTCGACGCCGATGGCAGACCGCACGTGCCCGGCGACCTGGGAGTATGGAAACGCCTGTTCGCCAACAATCCGCAGGCCCGGTACGATGCCAAGCTGACACGGCTGGCCGCTACCTGGAAGGAACCGGACGACCTGATCGAGGCGCTGTTCGCCCTGTGCCGCAGGTCGGTGGAAAACGAGCCACTCAAAATCTTTATGGCGCTGTCCGATATCGACCACGTCCGCACCACGCCGCTCGAAGCCGCCACGGTGGAGCGGCTGGCGCGCTCGTGGCGCACCTATGGGAGCCAGTTCGCGATTTTCAGCGAATCGCCGGGATTGAGCGACAAATCCATCGACCAGTTTCTGGATACCGCCGAGGCGCTGACCCGGCTGCGCGAGCCGAGCCTGCGCGCCGATGCCGGCGGGACATTCCAGGCGCTGATCTCGTTGTGGCAGATCCTGGTGCGCCAGCAGACGATTGCGGACCGCAACGCCGACGCCGCCTTCGCCGGAATCGTCACTGGTTTCGCCGATGTGCATCGCGCCGACGAGGTGTTCGACGCCGGTCACCGCGGCTTCCAGTCGTTGCTGGATGCAGCGGCGAAACCGGCCGATTCCACCACCGGACCCCAGGAACGGATTGTTGACCTGCTGGCCGGAGCCGCCCAATCCGACGACGTCGAAACCCGCCAGGAGATGGAAGAGGAGCTGCTCCGGATTCTGGACGCGCAGCGCCTGGTTTCGCTCGACACGCTGTTCCAGATGGGTGATCTGCTCGGGAGCGGCCGGCGCCCGGACAAGGCCGTCACCGCGGAACTGGTCAAGCTGGCTGGGCGCATCGCCGAGGTTTCCCTGCCGCGCGCGCCCCTTACCGTCAGCGAACGCAGTGCTATGGGCTTCGGCTTCTGGACGGACCGGCACCTGGATTTCGAGCGCAAGCTGAACATGCGGCTGGCCATCGAAAAGACCGGCGGCGATCCTGCCCGCCTTAAGGAGCTGACCGAGCTGCTGGCGCCGCTGCTGCGCGATTCCCTGCTCGGCCTGAGCTATGCCTACTACGCTCCGCCGGGCGCTCAGATGCTCTTCACCAACCCGGTGTTCGTCCGCACCCATGACTTCGTCGGCGGACAGAGCCAAGCCTATTTGTGGAGGCCCACCGAGCCCTATGGCTCGGGCTGGCCTTCCAACGGTGGCGGCCACCTGGTGGGATCCCTTTCGGCTTTGCCGTATGCTTTGGCCGAATCCGAGCAGAATTTTCTGGTGCCCGCGCAGACCCAGGCCCTGATCTGGGGAGACTTGGTCCCGCAGATGATTCTGAGCGCCAAAGTCCCGCGCTGGTGGAACGTCACTCCCGCCCAAATGCACTGGGTGGGATTGAATCTACGTTACGGGCGCGAGCTGCTGGCCGGCGTCGCTATGGATCCGGCAGCGCGCCAATCGGCGATGGCGGAGTTGAGCCGCCTGGCCACGCCCGCACGCACCGCCAGAGTACGGCGGCTGCTCGAGGAGGGGCAAGTGACGGAAGCCGTCGAGCAGGTGACTCCGTCGGAGCTGTTCTGGCTCAGCCGCTCGCTCGAGCCGGGGCGCACTGGCGACCGCTCCGCGCTGCGCGCCCAGATCGAGCGCCTCTCGGCGGACGTCCCCGGACAGGTGACCGTCGCGGCCATTTCCCGCGCCTTCGGAGCGCCCAAGCCGACCCTGGCCACCTCCTACCGGCCTGAATTACTCAATGTGCGAACGTTCCCCACGCTGATGGGTTACTCCAGCCGCATCCTGGCGGAAAGCTGGGAATCGAACAACCTGTACTGGGCCGCGCTGGCCGACGAGCTGAGCCTGCGGCCGGCGCAACTCAACGTGCGCATTCCGCAATGGACCCGGGAGTTGATCGAGCACATTTTCGCTTCCCACCTGGAGGACTGGCCCGCTGTGCTTCGGTCGTTGCGTGTGGTTGGCGACGGCGTCCGCGAGCAGGCGCGCGCCGTGGCAGCCGATCAAAAGGCGGCCATCCAGGAATTCCCCACGGGCAGGCCACAATGATAGTCTCCAGACGAGGATTCCTGGCTGCCGCCGCCGGCGGCACATTGTTGCGGGCGCAGGACGGGCAGCGGCCCGTCTTCCGCGTCAAGGTGGACATGGTGGTGCACAGCTTCCAGGTCACCGACAGCAAGAACCATTACATCAACGGCCTCAAACCCTCCGACTTCCGCATCTTCGAAGATGGCATCCCGCAGAAGATCGCCACCTTCGCCGAAGGCGCCAATACCCCGGTGGCGATCAACGCCGACGGCACCGCGACGCCCTTGCTGGAAGCCAATCGGCACGGCATGCCGGGGATGGACCGTCCCGACGCCTTCGTCGGCACCAACGTGTTCGTTCTGTTCGATACCAGCAACTTCATGTATCGCGGCTTCGTCTACGCCGAAGATGCGATTGCCGATTTCGTGCGCGGCCTGGATCGCGCCGATTCGGTGGCCGTCTACACCTTCAGCCGCGACCTGTCGCGCGCGGCATCGCTCACCCGCGAGCATGGGGACGCCATCGCCGGCCTGCGCAACGCGGTCGCCGGCGACGATACGGCGCTCTACAACGCGCTGCTGCTGACCTTGCGCGACGCCGCCAAAGTGCCCGGCCGCAAGGTGGTGATCGTCTTCTCCAACGGCCCCGATAACGCCAGCATGATAGCCCCGGACGATGTGCGCGCCGTGGCGGAAGATGAGGGCATTCCGATTTACGTCATCTCCACCAGCGAGGTCAACAAGGACCCGATCTCGAGCGGCGTCTTTCGCCGCATCGCCCAGCATACCGGCGGAAAGGCGTACTGGGCGCGCACCTGGCAGCGCCAGGTGGAAGCATTCGACGATATTCGCGAGGACATGAGCAACTCATACACCATTGCTTATTACCCTGCGCCAAATCCGAACGAGGGCTTCCGCAGAATCACCGTCGAAATCGTCAGCGACATCGGCAAGAAGTACCGCATCCGCTCCCGCCCCGGCTACCGGCCGAGCAGGTCGTTCTGAGGGAGAGAGCGGCGCAGTATCATCCCACCGGCCTGGGGCGCGCTCGAAGTCGACCAGCGGAGACAGATGTTCGCGGCTTGACGCGGCTGTGCGCCTTTTGGCGTGAACAGGCACACCTGCACGCCGGGCGGGCGGGACGCAGTGCCCTGCCCCACTCGGTTGCCTCTCAAACGGCGGCGATGTCCGACAACTGCGCTTCCAGATCCGCCAAAGCCTTCTCTAACACCGCCCGGTAACGCGGGTTCTGCGCCGATTCCAGTTCACGCACGACTCGCGTGCGTGACAAAAGAATCGTTTCTTTTTTGCGGATGAGTTCGAGCCGATCTGGAGAAGGTATATTGTGCTTTGCGGCGCGGTGGTGATGGTTCTCAGCAGCGTCGATCTGCGCCGCGACCGACTTGCTTTCCCAACCTCGGGCCATACTTTTATTCTACGCGCACGCACCTCAAGTTGCTACTGCGAGTCTTGTCTAATGCAGGATGAGCCTGAAGGTGAGCCTGTTTCTAACACAGGATGAGCCTGGAGGAGGGTGTGCGCATGCTGGGGGTTGATCATCA
>JBAVYH010000168.1:0-73240 GCA_049698695.1 Bryobacteraceae bacterium
AACTGAAAGGATTTCCCGATGTCACTCTCGATTCAAACCAATACGGATTCACTTATTGCGCAGGAAAACCTGCTCACCAACAGCAATTTCCAGAGCAACACCATCCAGCAGTTGACGTCCGGCTACCGGATCAATACGGCCGGCGACGACCCTGCGGGCCTGGCGGTTGCCAACAAGTATGCCAGTGCGATTGCCGAGCTCACGCAAGGCGTCGCCAACGGCAACGATGCCACGGCCCAGTTGCAGATCATGGACGGCGGCATGAGCAACATCAGCCAGATCGTCAACACGCTGCAAACCCTGGCCACGGAATCGGCCTCCACCAGCTTCACCGGCGACCGTACCACCTTGAACAACCAGTTCCAGTCCGACTTGGCCGAAATCGACCGGCAGGCGCAGTCAATCGGCCTGAATACCGGCGGCACATTCGCCAGTAAGATGGCCGTCTATCTGGGCGCCGGCAGCGGCAGCCAGAGCACCGCCAACGGTGTGGTGAACGTCGATCTGAGCAACGCCACCGTGGATACGCAGAGCCTGGGTTTGTCGGGTCAGCAAGCGGTCAAACTGGCATCCAGCGTTTCCAATGACTATGATCTGGGTCCCAGCTCGGCGTCCAGCGTCGCCAACATCGTGAACGACACCACCAACGACACCCGCCAGGCGAATGGAGATACCCAATTCGTGTTCACCGGCCCCGGCTTCGGCGATGCCAGCGGCATCGCTGTGAATGTGAGCCTGGTTGGCGTGAACAGCACGGCCAGCCTGGTGTCCGCCATCAATTCGGCGATCACGGCCGCCGCCAACGGAGCCACTTCCGGTGCGGCTGCCGCTTTTAAGGCCGCCAACATCACCGCCTCCACCCATAGCGATTCCCTAGGCCAGCAGCAGCTCGCGTTCACGTCCAGCAATAGCGCCTTCCAGGTTACCGCAGGCGACATTGCGGCGAACGCTTTCATGGGGTTCGGTGTCACTTCCTCGAGCGACGTCGGAAGCGCGGTGGCTCCGAACACCAACCTAATTTCCGGCGGTTCCTATATGCTGGGTACTCCAGCCAGCGGCACCACTCCGGCCGCGGAAGCGGATGTGAGCTTCACCGCGAACTTGAGTGCCGCGAATCAGGCAGTCACCTTCACTGCGACAGACTCCTCGGGCGTCGCGCACAGCACAACCATCAACGTCGCCACCAAACCGGCGTCTTTGACCGCCCTGCTGACTCAAGTCAATACCGCCCTCCAGGCAACCAACATCTCGTCGCTGCAGCAGATCACGGCTGTGCAGGGCACCGGGGGCGCGGCCGATATCAACTTCATCAGCAAGGGCAACTTCACGGTCTCGTTGGGCACGACCCCAGCTGCCAGCACGGGTCTATACAACGCCAGCAACGTGAACGGCGGCGTGACTCTGTCCTCCTATCAAGTTGGCGCCGGCGGCACGGCTGACATCAGCACCATCGCCGGGGCACAGGCCGCGGTCACCGCTATCACCGCCGCAGTCGGTTCGCTAGGCGTCGCGCAAGCCGCTGTCGGCACGGGCGAAAACCAGCTCGCCTTCGCCTCCAGTCTGGCGCAGTCGCAGATCACCAATTTCAGCTCCGCCGAATCGCAGATTCGCGATGCCAATGTCGCGGAGCAAGCGGCCAACCTCAGCAAGGCCCAGGTCCTGCAGCAGTCTTCGATTGCCGCCATGGCCCAGGCCAACGCCGAACCGCAAGCCCTGCTTACGCTGTTGAAGAACGCGTAGGCAAACTCCTGACCGCCGGCGGGTGACACCGCCGGCCTGAACCGCGGTCCGGGCCGGACCCCCCTTCCGCCCCGGACCGCTTGAGCATTTATGAGCGCCGTCAGCAATCCGTTAACCACCATTCTCGATCCGATTACGGTCGCCGGGTCCAACAGTTCCTCGAATTCGACCTCCAACGGCAGCACGGGCAGCAGTTCGGGGACGTTCACCGGCGCCAGCGAATACTCGGAGGACTTGCAGAACGTCATCAGCCGGGCGGTGGCCATTGCCGAGTTGCCGATCACCCAGCTCACCAATCAGGAATCCGCCCTGCAGAGCCAATCCAGCGCCCTTTCCAGCATCGACAGCGATCTGGGCGCGCTGCAGACGGCGATCCAGGGAGTCGACTCGGCCATGAGCGGCTCCTACCAGGCCGATGTTTCCAATCCCGCCGTGGTGAGCGCCTCGACTGGCGCCGGCGTGGTCGCAGGCAGCTATTCGATTGAGGTGGATTCGGTCGGCGCCTACGCCTCCAGCTTAAGCACCGCCAACTGGACCGGGACCCCCACCGATCCCGGCGGAACTTACAGCCTCGTCATCGGCGATAACACTTACAGTATTCAGTCGACAGATGGCAGCGCGTCCAGTGTGGCCGCCGCCATCAACTCGCAGTACGGCAGCCAGGTGCAGGCTACGGTGGTGAACGTAGGCTCCGCCGGCAGTCCCGACCAGCGCATTTCCCTGCAAGCCACCACGCTCGGCGCAGAGACGCTCGATATCCAGGACTCCAGCGGCGACAGCTTGCAATCGCAGGGTCCGGCCGGCAGCCTGGCGAGTTACATCGTCGACGGGTCCGGCAACACGGTCTTGAGCGACTCGCGGACGGCAACCATCGCCACCGGCCTCACGGTCAATCTGCTATCGAGTGATCGCGGCAATCCGGCGACCATCACGGTGAGCGGCAACGACTACGCTCTCAGTAGCGCGCTCTCTTCATTCACCTCGGCGTATAACAAGGTGGCGACGGATTTGGATAACCAGCGCGGCCAAAGCGCCGGCCCGCTGCAGGGCCAATCCATCCTTTCTGAGATCAACCAGGCGATCGATAATGTGGCTACCTACTTCTCATCGGCGACGAGTGGAGTAAACGGACTGAAGGAGTTGGGCCTCGATCTGGGCGAAACCGGACAATTGACTTTCGACTCCCAGACGCTGGACAGCGCTTACGCCAGCGACCCCGCCGGAGTGGCTTCTTTCCTCGGTTCGGCTACCGGAGGAGGGTGGCTCGAAAGCGCCACCAACGCGCTCACCGGCCTGGTAGACCCGACCGTGGGGCTGGTGACGAACGAGGAGACCAATCTGGGGAACCAGATCACATCGATCAGCAAACAGATCACCACCAAGCAGGACCAGGTCACTGCCATGCAGACCAACCTGACGAATCAGATGGCGGCGGCCGATGCCATGATCGCGACCATGGAGCAGCAGCAGAGCTTTCTGACCCAGATGATGCAAGCTGAACAGATCGATTCCCAGGCGATCATGAACGAATGAGCGGAAGGAAATGAAGGGCCCGCCAAAACCGCTGGAGGACCGCATCCGGGACTCCGTTGCCTCTGGCGAATTCGTCAAGGCCAACGCGCTGTGGGTGGAGTTGGGCGAGCGGCTGCGCCGCGAATCTGCCGGGCGCACACTCTCGGCGGCCCGGATGCGGCAGACGCGCGAACTGCTCGAGTGGTGCCGCCTCATGGCAATCACTGAGCGCGCCCGGTGCCAGCAGCGGCTCAACCAAATCGCCATTTCCAGCCGCTACCAGACGCCGCGCGCGGCCCCCGAACACCGCTTGCTCGCGCGGCTTTGAAGTTGAAGGGAATTAGAGGCGAGCGGGGAGGCTTCATTTCGGCCACCGGCACGCGAGACGGGTTTGCTTTGAGCTATGCGGCTCCGGGTGCTGGATGAGTCCGGAGTGTTGGAGAACTTGCAGCCAAGCCGCTTCTTCCCCGGATCGGTGGAGAGGCCGCGGCGGGCGCACCAGCCGTTTGGCTGGCCCTCCGCGCGCCGCAAATCGCGGCCTCATCCTCCGCCTTTCGACCATTCCATGGAACCGCAACCCTCCCGTCGCGGCCGGAACGGATCGAAAACTGGTTTATCCCACCAGGCAATCAGGCTGCCGTGCTCCACAAGAGCACGCCTCGCGGGTGGCGGAAAACGCCGCCGACGACGCGTCTCCGAATGCCTGGTGTAACTTGAAGCCTTCTTCAGGCTTTCCTCGGGTAGTGAGCGTTGGTGCTCAAACGTTTCACGAATTCCACGGTACGGCGTGAAGGCGGCGATTGGGCGGCAACCGTCATGGTGCGCCTTAGGTCGCACGCAACGAAGAGCCGGCCGCGCTCGGGTGGGCAGGGTCTGAGCTTGATGCGCCGGCCGGACCGATGGTGCCGTAAGCCGCGACCGGCCTGACGGCGTCACGCCGTCGCGAAACCGACGAGAAAGGCCAGCGTCCGGAGGAACTCGCCGCGCGTGCGCGTAAACTCTTCTTCGAACCGGCTCTTGGCGCGGTGCAGCAGAACCCGCAGATACTCGGCGCTCACGCCCAGGCGCCTGGAAACTTCCTGGCGGTCGGCTTCCTCCAGAAACACCAGGCGCAGCACCTCGCGGTCCTTGGCAGGGAGCGAATCCAGAATCCGCGCCACCGCGCGCTTGCGCTGTTCGGTGATCAGCGAAGCGTCCAAGTCGATCCGTTCATCGGCCGGTTCGGGCGCATTCTCCGGAATCGCCGGATGCCTCGCCTCTTTGTTAATAGTCTCCAGCAGCACGTTATTGCACACCGCGCTGACGAACGCTCCGAAAGCCGCCGGCTGCGTCACGCCTTCCCCCTGCCGCAGCGTTCGCAATACGCGCAGGAACGTCTCCTGGCGAACATCCTCGGCCATCTGCGGTGCGATTCTGCGCACTCTTAGCTTGGCGGCAAGCAATCGCCCGAAGTAGCTGCTGAAATGCAGCTCCGTGTCCGGATCACCGCGTGTCAACCGGTCCACGTAAGCCGCATCGAAGATTTGGAACTCCAATATGGTCCGCCTGTATCCTGTTCATTATAGTAGACAATTCCGTCGAACCCAACCCATGCGAAGGATAATCGCAGCCGCCCGGCCCGTCGGCACCCTCTTGTCTGGCCTCCTGCCATTTGTCCTTTTTGAAACGATCCGCGCCCGGATCGCACTATCCACCATGAAGTTGAGCGGTAATAGTCATCGACGCATCACCGCTGACCAAAGGGTTCGGACCGCGCCTCCCCCGAAGACTTCCGTTGGCAGGTGGTATCCAATCGTCCTCAAGTTTCAATACCGCGCGTACTCCACTGAGCGGCTGGTCCATACGGGCACTGGAGAAACCATCGAAATCAGCAGTCGCGCCTTGCGGCTGCGTATCCCCGAGGACCTTCCTCCCCAGGTTGCCGAGTTGGATCTCGCGATCGCCTGGCCGGTTGCGCTCTACGGTGTCACGCCCTTGCAGTGGACCGTCAAAGCTAAACCCGTGTGGCGTTCGCCCGGGTGGATTTTCGTCTGCATCGCCAGCTACGAGTTTCGCACCGTTGGCGCCCGCGGTCGGCAGGCCATGGCTGCCTGCGGCTGAACCCGGCGCAACCGCGTGTGCTTACCAGGCCATGCGTTTCGGCCGCCCAATCGTTCAAGCAGGACCGGCAATGATCTAGGATTGAAGGTGCAAGACTGCGCGCCATGCCGGGATGGAACCAACCTCTGCTGATCAACATTCTGGGTCACTCGGCTGGTGCGCTGATCTTCTCGATTTTCCTGGTTCTGCTCTACAGCGGCCGCGGCTGGTCCGGTTCCCGCGGCCGGTACCTGCCGGGTCTGGCGGCGGTGCTGTCGCTACTGTGGAACCTGGGCTCCCTGGTTGTGCTGACTTGGCCGGGCCTGCCCGCCGCGGTGCAAGGTATCCTGGTAGCTTGCAGTTTTTCCACCCTCACCGTGTTGCCTGCGGTCCTGCTGCATATCTCGCTGGGCGGCAGAAACCGCGGCCTGGTGATCGCCGGGTACGTGCTCGGCGCGATAGCATCCGGCATGCATTTCGTCGAGATACGAGGCAACGCCGCTGCCTGGCATGAGGCCGCGCTACTGGTTACCACCATCGGTTTCCTGCTGCTCACCGCCCTGGCCGCCGCCAGCGCGGCCTACAGTCGACGCCCCGGCGGAATTCGAATCCTGGCTGCCATGTGCCTGGCACTGTTCGCCATGTCATTCGTCCACTTTGGCGCGGGCCACGCAAGCCAGGCTTGGGCCAGCGAACTGGTGGTTCACCACGCCGGCATCCCGCTGGCCCTGTTTCTGTTGTTGCAGGACTATCGCTTTGTTCTGCTCGACGCCTTCATCCGTTTTCTGGCCAACGCGATGCTGGCAGCCGTTCTCACGCTGCTGGTAACCGCCGCCGCCTTCCGCCTGCTGCTGGTGGAGCGGATTGCCGATCCGCTGCGCGAAGCGGCGCTATTGATCAGCGTCTGTCTGTTTCTGGTTTTGTTTGCCTGGCTGCGCAGCCGAGTGCAGGCGTGGCTGACGGCGGTCATTTTCCGGCAGAGCAGCATGGCGGGTCTGGCCGGCCGCATTAAGGACTGCCCGCCGTTCACCGAGGAAGATCCGCTCCTGGAGTGGTCCGCCTCCGCCATGGCCGACGCTGTGCGGACGCCCCATCACGCGATCGCGGCAGGCGCGGAGATCGCGAACGCGGAAAGCCTCCACGCCCCGGCGCCGGCGAGCGCCATCGCGGACGCAGCATCGCTGCGCGCCTGGGGCTGGGCGGAAACGGTGGTGCCGGTGCGGCTCGGCTCGGGCAGTTCGAAGCTCATCCTTCTCGGCCGTCGCGAGGGCGGAAGGCGCTACCTGAGCGAAGATTTCCGAATGCTGGCGCGCGCCGCCACGGAGGTTTCCGAAAAAGTGGAATCGCTGCGGCGCCGCGAAATGGAGCGGCTGGTCTCGCAGGGTGAATTGCGCGCCCTGCAATCGCAAATCAATCCGCATTTTCTGTTCAACGCCCTCAACGCCGTTTACGGCACCATACCGCGCGAAGCCGCGCGAGCGCGCCGCATGGTGCTCAACCTGGCGGAGGTCTTTCGTTACTTCCTGCAAGCGGAAAAGACCTTCGTGCCGCTGGCGCAGGAAATGCAAATTGTGCGGGCATATCTGGAGGTGGAGCAATCGCGGCTGGGCAGCCGGCTGAAGGTGGAGATCCACGTGAACGAGGCACTTCTTGAAGTCCCCGTCCCCGCGTTATCCGTGCAACCGCTGGTGGAGAACGCCATCCGGCATGGCATATCGCCCAGCACCGAGCCTGGCTACGTTTGCATCCGCGGCGAAATCGAGGGCGGGCAGATGCGCATTGTGGTTGAAAACAGCTCCTCCGGTGACGCAGTCGGCAGCCCGGGCACCGGGGTCGGCCTCGAGAATTTGCGGCGCCGCCTCGAAATCTGTTACGGCCCCGCCGCCAGCCTCCATCTTGCCGTGGATCGCAATACCGCCGCCGCCGAGCTTTCCATCCCCACCGCCAGAACCCCGGTCCCGCGTTGATGCAAGTGCCTGTCCTATGCATCCCTGCGCCGCCCGCCGGTATTCTCAGCCCTCTTGCCGCAGCTTCCTAGCCGCTCGTGTGAAAATTGTTTGGTAAGCGATTTCCGAGTCCTAGAATGATCTGAGCTCCGCCTCTGTGCGATGCCACTGAAAACGCTGATCGTCGACGACGAGCCCATCGCTCGCGAAGTGTTGCGCGAAGAGTTGGAATTAATCGATGGCGTAGAAGTGATTGGCGAAGCCGACAACGGCGCCAAGGCGCTCGACCAAATCGCCCGGCACAAGCCCGACCTCGTCTTGCTCGACCTTCAGATGCCGGCCATGAGCGGGTTTGAAGTCGTCAGTGGTATCCGGCGCGGTTCCCACATGCCCGTGATCGTCATCGTCACCGCTTACGACAGGTACGCGGTCGAAGCGTTCGAGGCGGGCGCCATCGACTACCTGCTCAAGCCTGTGGCACAGGAGCGATTGCGGCAAGCCGTCGACCGGGCCAGGTCCGTCAGCGGCCGCCAGGCGGTGGAGCGGTTGGCGCAGCTTCAGGAAATTGCGGCGCCCGCTCCCGGCCCGCGTCCGCGCAAGATCGTCGGCAAGGTCGGCGAGGAGTACTTCCTCCTCGATGCCTCTGAGATCCTCGCGTTTCAGGCCGAAGGCGACCTGGTGTGGATCATCACCGCCCGGAAACGGTACCTGGCCACCCAGACGCTAAAAGTCATCGAGCAGCGGTTGGGCCACTCTAGCTTCGAGCGCATCCACCGCAACGCACTCATCAATGTCGATCACGTCCGCAAGATCAGCGCCCTCAGCAGCCAGCGCTGGCTGATCACGCTGAGCAACGATCAGGAGTTCATAGCCAGCAAGCGCCGCGCCCACGGCGTGCGCCAGCTCTTGGGCGGCTAAGTTGGCCGACGCGACTTTCTCTAGGGATGGGTGGCGGGTCGGTTTCCGATTTGGCGGTAACATTCAACTCGCTGCGAGCCACAGAATGCGTCAAGCAGCGGCGCTCACGCGGGCTCGATATCGAGGGCGAAGGCGAGTGACTTTTCACGCGGCCTATTACTTCATTTGACAGTTTTCCGATTCTGCGCTCAAGCCGCACAGTTGCTATTGAACCCAGCCCCTGAACGTTGGCTACCGATTCACGGTCGAGGAATGGAAGGCGTGGCAGCGGCACCTCATACGGGCTGGATCTGTGCTGCGTGGTCAGAGGCACGTACAGCACAAGAGATCGTGGCGGATTCGGATCGTGGCGGGAGATGATTACGACTGGCCGCGTTTTAGCGGCCAGTCCCAGGTCTGCTAACCAAACCTCACCGGGTTGGGGGAGCATCGAGCAGGTCGAGGACCTCCTGTTCGGCAGCGCGCGATCGCGCGACATCGAGAATGTCGCGGTCCGCGAGATCAATAACTTCTGTAATGCGCTCTCTCGCCTCGGCTGCCGTCTCCGGCCTCCATTTGCGCAATCGATCGTCGAGTCTCTCCGCTAGCGCGTCCACCATGAACTCCGTATTTAGTTTAGCTCTTTGGACGGGCCCTGGGTCGCTCCGGCAAAACGACAGCCTACCAGCTTAACCAATCCATAACACCAGTCGGCGACGATACGCTCATCTGGATTGGCCAGTTTCCGATAACCCGCTTTACTTGCGCTTGCACGGCTGCGAGTCCTTTCGCCCATGCACTTGGATGAGGGAGTACGAATCAAAGGAAACGCAGAGATCGCTATTTCCGTATTCAGAAAATCGGAACCAAAGGGACTGGATTGGCTTTCCGTCAGACGTAACCGTCAGGAGATGGCGCTGGTTAAGATCCAGGTCCCCAATAACTACGCTCTCCTTGTGCGGCCAGAGGATCCACCGGCCATGATCAATCTTCACCGACAGAGTTGCCGGGTTGTAATCTCCGCCCGGAGAGATCCACCTCGGCGGTTGCGAAGAGATCGGTGCGAGGCAAACCGTTCCGCGTTGCGATTGTGGTTGGGCAGAAAGCACGGGAAACACTGCAAACGCGACCAACAACCGGCTCGCAAAAGGCTTTACCGCGCTAAGCTTTGCCACGCTCTTCATAGTCGAGATTCCGATTAGGAGTCTACCAAGAATTCGCAAGGTAACGATATGTGGTTACCGGAAACTGCCGGCCCAGAAGAGTTGGCGAGTTCATTTGGCTGTATCACGCCTGTCCGGGAGACTAACCCACCACCAAGGGCTCCCTCGCGCAGACCGTTCACCGACAAGACCTTGCCCTGGGAGTTTGTTTCGGCCTTTCGAGTTACGCGCAGTCGAGTAGCGGCAGTTCGGGTACCATCCGCGGTTCGGTTCTCGATCCTTCCGGCGCGGCGGTGAAGGACGCGGTGGTGGAGATTCAGAACCCGGTTTCCCACTACAGCCGGAGCACGCCCACCGACAGCGAGGGGACCTTTCAATTCGACAACATCCCGTTCAACAACTATCACCTGACCGCCAGCGCCGCCGGCTTCCAGGTCGGCGCCCAGGACGTCAATGTTCGGACGGCGGTGCCGGTGGAGCTGAAGATGAACCTGCAACTCGGCACCTCAAAGGTCACCGTGGACGTCGAAGGTTCGCAAGATTTGCTGGAGACGGTCCCGACCACTCACACCGACGTTGACCGCGCCCTGTTCGACACGCTGCCGCTGGAGAGCCAATCCTCGTCGGTCAGCTCACTGGTGACGCTGAGCGTCCCCGGCATCGCCGCCGATTCGAACGGCCTGTTTCATGGGCTCGGCGATCACGCTGAAAACTCATTCTCGGTTGACGGCCAGCCCATCACCGACCAGCAGAGCAAGGTTTTCTCCAATCAGATTCCACTCGATTCCGTGCAATCCATGGAGGTGATCGAAGGCGCGCCGCCGGCCGAATATGGCGACAAGACCAGCGTGGTAATCGTGGCAACCACGCGCTCCGGTATGGGCGTGACGCAGCCGCATGGCGAAGTCGATGCCTCCTACGGCAGCTTCGGCACCGGCAGTGGCGGCTTCAATCTCGCATACGGCGGCAACTCGTGGGGGAATTTTATTGCCGCCAACGGCCTGCAGAGCGGCCGATTTCTGGATGGGCCGGAGCTCTCCGTCATGCACGATCGTGGCAATGAAGAGAACTTCTTCGATCGGGTTGACCTCAAGCCTTCCCAGGCGGACACCCTCAATCTGAATTTCGGCTTCACTCGCTCATGGTTTCAGACCCCGAATTCGTTCGATGCCCAAAATGCCACCGCATGGTCCGGGCTGGTGGTCGATAACGGAGGCCTTGGCCCCAACGGCGTGCCAGTCGGTTCATCCGACCAGCGTTCCCAGATCCGCACGTTCAACATTGCGCCCGCCTGGACGCGCCTGCTCAATTCTCACACCGTGCTCACTCTCGGCACCTTCGCCCGGCAGGATCAGTACAATTATTACCCGAGCGCAAATCCGTTCGCCGACCTGATCCCCGATCTGCAGTCCCAGACCATCGGCCAGAATCGCCGGCTTACCAATCTCGGCGTGCGCAGCAGCGTGTCATACGACAAGGGTGTCCACAACATCAAGGCGGGTGTCACCTATCAGGACACTATCCTCACCGAGCAAGACGCTCTCGGCCTAGTTAATCCCACCACGAACGCGGTTTGCCTGAATGCCGACGGAAGTCCCAACACTCTCGCGTCGCTGACCGATCCGTCGCAGTGCACCGGAGCGCTGCAGCCGAATCCCGCATTTAATCCTCTCCTGGGCTGCTACGACCTCACCCGGACAGGACCCTTGCCGGCTTCCGACGGTTGCCCGAACTCTACCAGCGCCTTGTATCACTATTACGGACACGCGGACGTTCGTGAGGTGGCTCTGTTCGTAGAAGACAGCATCACGCTCAAGCACTGGACATTCAACCTCGGGATACGCGGCGATATCTACCACGGCATCACCAGCGCCACCCAGCCGGAGCCCCGTCTGGGAGTTGCTTACAATATCAAGCCAACCGGCACCGTGCTGCGGCTCTCCTATGCCCGCTCGCTCGAAACGCCGTTCAATGAGAACCTCGTTCTTTCCAGTCTGGGCTGCAACGATCCGGTGATCAACGCCCTCATGTCGGCCGTGGGCCCTTGCGAGACCGCCCCGCTGAGTCCGGGGTGGCGCAATGAGTTCCACGCCGGTATCGAGCAGGCCTTTGGAAAATACCTGGTGATCGATGGCGAATATATCTGGAAATACACCCACGGAGCATAGGATTTCAGCGTGCTGGGCAACTCGCCGATCACTTTTCCGATCGAGTGGGAACGCTCCAAGATCCCCGGCTATGCGGTCCGCGCCAGCATGCCGAACTTCCATGGGCTGACCGCGTACCTTGTCTTCTCGCACGTGGCGGCACGCTTCTTCACCCCGCAGATCAGCGGCATCGGCGCCACGCCGGGCGGCGCCACGGTTTTTCGCATCGACCACGACGAAAACTTCAACCAGACCACGCACGTCCAATACCAGCCGTGGAAAAAAGGTCCGTGGCTCAGTTTCAACTGGCGGTACGATAGCGGCCTCGTCGCCGGCCCGGTGCCGTGCGCTGGTGGCAATTGCGCCAATGGGCCGGACGGGACGGATTCGCTTGTCGACGTTTCCAATCTTACGCCGGACCAGCAGTTCGAGGCGGGACTCTATTGCGGCAGCGTGCATGCCACTACCACCACACCGATCAGCCCCACCGGCATTTGCCCGGCGTCGCAGTATGGGTCCACGCTGCTCAAGATCCCAGCGGCCGGCACCGAGAATGACGACACCAACCCGCCGCGCATCGCGCCGCGCAGCCTGTTCGACATCGCCATTGGCCACGACAACATCTTTGGCGGCGACAGATACAAGTGGAGCGCCCGCGTGACCGTGGTCAATCTGACCGATAAGGAAGCCCTGTACAATTTCCTGTCGACCTTCAGCGGCACCCACTACGTCACCCCGCGCGCCATCACCGCGTCGCTGGGCTTCCATTTCTAAGCGCCGCCCAATCCTTGTCTTCGCCCCAGCCGCTTTGTCGCTGTGCGGGCTCCGTACGCCCCCGCTTCGGAGCCGCGACCGTCAGGGAGCGGATGCCGATTATTCAATGCGCCGTGTTTAGCGCCGCTGATTTATGGTCTCCACACACTCCGCCAAGCGTGCGACGCTAGTAACAGCTTCCCGACGCCAGTCCACAGGCCGCGAAGCGACTATGCCGGACAACCAATCCACCGCCAGGGCGCGCGCGCACGTCTCACATGTGAGGCTGTCGGTGCTACTGCTGGTCCTGGTCAATCTTGCGATTGTGGCGAAGCTCTTCGGCGTGGAGTACTCGTCCTACACGGGATCCATTGAGGGCACCTTCATCGCGATTCCGCGCATCATGGCCAAGTATCCGGGTCAATGGCAATGGTGGCCGTTCTGGAACGGCGGGCTGCCGTTTGAGTGCGCCTACTTGCCGTTCACGCACTGGCTGGTGGCCGGATTCAGCTTGCTGACGCGGCTTTCCGCGGCGCGGTCCTTTCACATCGTGACGGCGGCAATCTATCTGGGGAGCGCTCCGGCGGTCTTCTGGATGGCTTTGGAACTTAGCCGGCGGTTGGGCGCGAGCCTGATTGCCGCGCTGACGTACTCGTCGGTCTCGGCTTCCGCATTGCTGGTACCGGCGATTGCGGTCGATGCCGGCGGCGCGCTGAATCTCCGCCGCCTGCAGGCCCTGGTCTTCTATGGCGAGTCTCCCCATACGGTCGCACTGGCGCTGCTCCCGGTGGCGGTGGTCTGCTTCTCGCGCGCGCTCACCACGCGCCAGGTGAAATGGCAATTGCTGGCCGGCGTCGCGAGCGCCTGTGTGGTGTTGAGCAATGCGTTTGGGATTGTGATGCTGGCGCTGGCATTGCTGTGCTGGTGGATGGCCTTCCCGCAACGTCCCTGGTGGAAGGCGCCGCTCACCGTCGCAGCGATCGGCTTTCTCACCTGGTGCTGGATTTCGCCCTGGCTCAGCCCGAGCATGATCCGCGCGATTCACGCCAACGCGGCCACTACCGGCGGCGATTATCGATACACGGAGCGCACTTGGATCGCGCTGGCCCTGGTGGCCGCCGGCTTTCTGCTGCTCTGGCTCGTCCTGCGGCTCGGCAAGGCGCCTTCGCACCTTCGCTTCTTTCTGTTCCTGGGATATGTGCCCACCGCCATCGTGATGACCGGCTACTTTGGCAATGCGGCCATTATTTCGCAGCCTACCCGTTATCAATTAGACATGGATCTGGTGCTGCCGCTTGCCATCGTGTTCGCCGGCGCCTCGATTCTCGACCGGATTCCCGCGCGCGCGCGTTTCGCGGTATCGGCGGTCGTCGTCGCCGCCCTCGCCTTCCAGACCGTGCACTCGGCACTATTCGCTCGCGAGTTGATCCGCTCGGCCGAGCCCGGCGGCTTGAGCTGGTACCAGATCGCAAGCTGGCTGGACGCGCACCGCCCGGGCGAGCGAGCCTTCATCTCCGGATCGGCCAGCTTTTGGTACAACGACTTCACCGACAATCCTCAGCTCATGGGAGGGCACGATCAACATACCGTGAACACCTTCCTTCCCATCGTGCGTTTCACCATCTACAGCGGCATGAATGCCGGTGACCGCGATGCCGAGTATTCCATCTTCTGGCTGAAGGCTTTCGGCACGCACCTGATCTCGGTCCCCGGCAGCGACGATCCCTACAGGGGTGCCTTGGTGCACCCGCGCAAGTTCGACGGCGTTCTTCCGCTGCTCTGGCGGTCCCAAGCCGGCTCGATCTATGAAGTGCCGGCCCGCTCCAGCTCACTGGCGCACGTCATCCCCGCCGCTGCAGTCGTCACCCGGACTCCGGTGCACGGTCTGGATATCGCGCCGGTCGAGGCCTATGTCGCGGCTCTGGAAGATCCTGCCTTTCCGCCCGCGGCGTTCCGATGGAAAAACCTGAGCGAAGCCGAGATTGACGCTACTGTAAGCCCCGGACAAGTGATCGGTGTTCAGGTGACCTATGAGCGGGGATGGGAGGCCTGGGCAAATGGCAAGCCGCAGCGGGTCTTCGGCGATGCCATCGGACAAATGGTGATTGTGCCCGATTGCCTCGGACCCTGCCGGATTTCACTTCGTTACACCGGAGGCTGGGAACACCGCGCCACCCGCGCCATGAGTCTGGCGGCCATGCTGCTGGCGATGGTGCTGGGATGGAGGAGAAGAAGGAAACCGGAATGAACGGAAGTGATCTCCAGCACACTGGCAGCTAAGATGCTGTTCGTAAAGGCGAGAGGAGAACTGTGATGCGCAAGACGCTTGTAGCGATTTTGGCAATTGCAGGTTCCATGAGCACCGTCGCCTTCGCGGCGGACAGACAAGTCAAGGTCGATGACAGACTGGACGCTTCGGCCGATACGCTGCACGACCTGATGAGGGCTGCCGATAAAGGTATCCCGCAGGACCTGATCAATAAGGCGCGCTGCGTGGTTGTCGTGCCAGGCATGAAAAAGGCCGGGTTCATCCTCGGCGCGAAGTATGGCCGCGGGTTCGCGGTATGCCGCCGCCACGGCGGCTCGGGATGGAGCGCGCCGGCCGCGGTCGAGGTTGAAGGCGGAAGTGTCGGGTTTCAGATTGGCCTTTCGGATACCGACATTGTGTTACTCGTGATGAACGATGGCGGAATGAAGCACCTGTTGTCCGATAAGTTTACGATCGGTGGAGAGGCGACCGCGGCGGCGGGCCCAATTGGCCGCGATGCCGCCGCTGAGACCGACGCCGAGATGCAGGCGGAAATGCTGTCCTATTCCCGTTCGCACGGGCTGTTCGCGGGCATCTCTCTGGAAGGCGCGACGCTTCGTCCGGACGGGGAAAGCAACCGGCAACTCTACGGCCGCGATGCAACCAATCGTGAGATTCTGACCGGCGATTTCAAGACTCCGGCGGTCGCGTACCGTTTTGAACACGCGCTGAATCGGGAGTCGGCCCGGCGCAGCCGGTAGGCGCGGCTTTCGCATGGCAAGCTTTGCGAGTGTAGCGCACTATACACTGGTAAAGTGACTTTCACTCGACGCGCCGCGCCGCTTGCCGGCGCACTCCGGGCCGTCCCGCTGATGTTTGCGCTGGCTGGGACGCTCACGCCGCAAGCCGCACAGCCTGCTTCGAGCTGCGATAACACGCCCGCGTGGTCGCCCTGTGAACTGGTGTTCGACCTGAGCGCCGCGGCTGCCGCTGCCCATCGCGATCCTTATGCGAGCGTCGATCTGCGCGCCGAATTCCGCTCGCCTGAGATGCGCACCTATGCCTTGCCCGCTTTCTGGGATGGCGGCGGCCGCATGGTGCTGCGCTTTGCGCCAACCGACGCCGGGCGCTGGGAGTACCGCCTTACCAGCAACCTGCCCGAGTGGGACGGGCTCGTCGGCAGCTTCACCGCCGCCGCTTCCGAAGCACTCGGCTTTATCCAGGTGGCCAACGTTCATCACTGGGCAACCACCGCCGCCAGGCAGCCGCACCTGTGGATGGGCGCGAGCGAGATGGGTTTCGCCAGGCTGGACGACGCGGATTTCCGCGCCGTCGTGGATGCGCGCGCCGCGCAGAAGTTTAATCATCTGCGCGGACTGGTGCTCGGCGAAGGCCCGGTGTCCGGCTTCCGCGCACCCGGCATTCCCGACCTGGCCTACTTCCAGCGCCTTGACGAGCGCATCGCCTACGTCAATTCCAAGGGCATGGTTGCCGACCTGGTTTTGGCTCCCAGCCCCGAAGCGTTCGTCCGCCTGCTGCCCGACCCTGCCGCGCGGCTCCGCTTCATCCGCTTTCTGGTGGGCCGTTGCGCCGCGCGCAACGTCACCTGGCAGGGCCTGCAGGAATTCGAAAGCCAGCCCGGCGCGCGCGCGCTGCTCAAGGAAACCGGCGCTCTCATCAAACAAATGGATCCGTATCAACACCCCCGCACCAGCGGCGCGCGCGTCACCTCGGCGCCGCTACTCGATGACGGCTGGATGGATTTCGCCGCGTACGGAACAGCCGATGCCGCCGTGGGCGCCATTGAGCATCAGCTCTATCAGGTACCGGGCGTCGCTCTCGAGCTCGCTCGCGAAGATAGCGGAGCGGGGAAGTCCGGACCCAATGACGTGGATGCCGCCGGATTCCGCCACCGGCTCTGGACGGCGGCCATGAACGGCCAGTACCCGACCTACGCCAATACCGGCTCGGGTCCGCAATTCACCAATTCGCCGGGCGCCAAGGCCATGACGATTTGGTTTAACCTCATGGCCGGCACGCGCCATTGGGACCTCGAACCCTACTTCGACGTCGATGGCGGCCGCGCGATGGCGCTTCCCGGCGTCGAGTACATCGTTTATATCGATAAGCCCGGCCCGATCGAGCTCACCGTGGAGCACCACGGCTACGATGTCTACTGGATGGATCCGGCCGATGGCTCCATTACCGCGCGCCGGCGGTGGGGCGGCGACCATTTCACCAGCGAGCCTCCCGACCGCTATCACGACTGGGTGTTGCACGTGGTCCGGGAAGCCACCCTCGAAAGCATGAACCGCAGTTACAAATTCGAATCGCGCGACGTTCCGGTGCAGGAGATCGTCATCGATCCCGCCAAAGTGGTTTACGACATCGTGCAGCCCACCGGCCCGCTTACCGCCGGCCGCCCGGCGCACTTCTCGGCCAAGATCACGCGCACCAGCCGCGCTACCCGCTCCATGCTTTGGATGTGGACCGCCGAAGTGACTGCGGACCACGAGGGGTATCGGGTGCTCGGCACCGCGCGGCAAGGCGATTTCACGCTGCCCGACGGCCTGGCCGTCAATTATCCGGCCATTGCGCTGCTGCGCCTTTACGCCATGAATGGCTACGGCACCGTTTACATGGCGGCCAAAGGATACGATCTGAACCGGTGACGCCTCTCATTCTGGCCGTCGACACCACGCACGAACACGGCAGCCTGGCGCTGGCGGGGGCTGGCGATCTGCTCGAGCAGGTGGCGCTGGAATCGGCTTCCGGTTTCGCCCACGTGATCTACGCTCACCTGGAAGCGCTACTCGGTCGCCACCGCGTTTCGGTTGGCGAAATCGATTGTTTCGCTGCGGCGGCCGGCCCGGGCGCCTTCACCGGCGTGCGCGTCTGCCTGGCCTGCGTAAAGGGGCTGGCGGAAGCGGCGGGCAAGCCGGCCGTGGCGGTCTCGGATCTCGCCGCCATCGCCTCCTTCGGCACAGCGCCCTTGCGCGCGGCCCTGCTTGATGCCCGCCGCGGTGAAGTCTACGCGGCGCTCTACGATGCCGCCGGCTGCCTGGTGCGCCCCGAGGCCGTCGCCCCGCCGGCGCGCTGGCTGGACACACTGCCCGAAGGCGTCGAATTGGTCTCGCCAGATTTCGGTCCGTTTGTCGATGCGCTCGCTGCTTCTCGACTTCGCGATGCTCGCCGCACCACTGCGCCCCGTGCCCTGGCGTCAGCCATCGCCCGCATCGCGTGGCAGCGCTGGCAAGCGGGCGAGGTCTCGGACCCCGCCGCCCTGGATGCCAATTACGTCCGCCGCTCGGATGCCGAGCTTCTGTGGAAGGGCTGAGCCACCCGCGCTGTCCTCGCCAAAGCGCAGGTATTCTCTCCCATCCTATTGATTTAACATGTCTTATCTGGAACAAGCCATCGGCTCGGCGGGCCCGTTACGGCTGGCGCAGAGCCACAAGTGCCTCAAAACACGGCCCAAAACAAGAAATGCTCACCCCGAAGGGTGAGCATTTTGTCCCCCCTGTTCTACCAGGGGTGATGTTCGATGGGAGAATCAGTTTCGACGGAATCGCAATCCGCCAAAAGCTTTTGTAGTTGGATCTTATTTCCCCGCGGCTTCTAAGTCAAGCAGAAATCCGGTCCGTTTTTTTAGGCCGTAAGCTGCTCTTATGCCCCAACTTGCAGCAATGCGCGAAATCTTACAATGGTAGCGCAATGCCGGAAAAGGCCTCGAAACAGCCTGAGGATTTCTTTCTAAGAAGCAGATATAACGCAATTTATGAAAATCGCACTAGCCCTCATTCGAGGTGCAGCACGATCATCGCTTCCGGTTCTTCCCCGTGCCGAAGCGCCCGCATCAGCACCCGGGCAGCACCCATCAGGAGGCCGGATAGAGTCGCAAACAGCAACAGTAGCCCGATGAGTTTAAAGATGTTTAAGAGCAGGTCGCCGGGGTTGTCGCGCTGCGTTGGGACATAGGCGTCGCGGGTGACTTCGGCCTCCCAGCGGACCCGGGCCAGCAGCCGTTCCGCCATATCGCGGTCCGCCGGGGCCAGAAGTACTGCGACCAACGGCCCGCTGCGTTTCACCATGGCCTCGGGCAGTCGCTCGAAATCTGGCAACTTCTGCATGGCGATCTGTGGCGACGGGTAATTGAAGATGGCCAGCGTCATGTCACCCTTTGGGCTGTGGAAAACGCCCAGTTGTGCCTCGGTGTCGAAGTGAAAGCCCGCCACGGAGGGCGAAATGGCGGGAAGGAACCGGGCGAGGCTGGCCGGACCGGTGATATACCGCCCACTATTGGGCACCAGGTCTTCGGTCGGCAGATAGCCGGGCAAAAGCGGCAGCAGGGTGGTGTCGACGTTCTTCAGCGACTGCACCACCGCCGCCAGTTCCCCAGCCGTCGGCTGATACCCGGCGAACTCCAGCAGGTATTGACCTTCAGTGACCAGCAGGCCGTCCGGAATTGTGGCCGCGAGCGGGGCCAGCTTGGACGGCTTGGCGTTGGCGGGACGTTGCCAGTCAAATGCCGCCAGCGCGCCGGTGGGGTCGCGAAGCTGCCAGGCTGTGACGGTGAAATTGCCCCGCTCCGACTTATAGCTCGCCGTTTCCGAGGCCTTGAGCCCGTAATCGTCCCAAACCGCGCGATCAGTCAGCGCCGGCTGCGACTCGGCGGTGCGATGCGCCGGGCCGATCGCCTCAGGAAGAATGGAAGCTGCCAGCAGACCCGGTACAGCCAGCAGAGCCAGAAGAGAGCTCATACGTTCATTAGACGCCAAAACCGGGCACTGCAGGTATGCCTGTTTACAAATTCCCCGGGCGGGGTCCCAATCCGGGCTGGTTGCCGCGCTCCGTGCGATGATGGTGTTTCCTAATGGCAGAAGAGGAAGCCGAGAAGCGGGAGTGGCTGGCGGCGGCGCGCACCGCGATGGAGATCGAAGCGTGCGCGGTGACGCAGGCGGCGGCGCGCCTGAATGGCGCGCTGGTGCGCGCTGTGGAGCTGATCCTGGCGCATCCCGGCAAGGTGCTCGTCACCGGCATCGGCAAGTCCGGGCACGTGGCGCGGAAGCTGGTGGCCACGCTTTCCAGCACGGGCACGCCAGCCGTCTTCTTGCACCCAGCGGAGGCCGCCCACGGCGATTTGGGCATTTACACGCCCGGCGACCCGACGGTGCTGGTGTCGAAGAACGGCAGCTCCGCAGAACTCCTCTCGCTGGTTCCGCTGCTGCGCGATTTCCATTCACCGCTGATCGGCATCCTCGGCGCCACCTCGTCGCCGCTGGCCGCGATGGTGGACGTGCTGCTGGATGCAACGGTGGAGCGCGAAGCCGACCCGCACAACCTGGCGCCCACCGCCAGCGCCATGGCCGCCCAGGCGGTGGGCGATGCCCTGGCTATCGCACTGATGCGCGCGCGCCACTTCACCCCCGAGCAATTCGGCCGCTACCATCCGGGCGGCCAATTGGGACGCAATCTGCGAATCTCCGTGCGCCAGGCGATGCATGGCGCAGGGGAATGCGTGATGGTGCCGCCGGAGACTTCCGCAAAAGAGGTCATCATCGCCATGACGCGCCTGCCGCTCGGCGGCGCCTGCGTGGTCACTGCGGAGGGCCGCCTGGCAGGGTTCATTACCGATGGCGACTTGCGCCGCGCCCTGGCGCACCACGATGATATTCGCGGCCTGCGCGCCGCGGACATCATGACCGCCGCGCCGGTAACTATTGGCCCGGACGCCAGCCTGGCCGCCGCACTCGAACGGATGGAGCGGCGCCAATCGCAGATTTCCGCGCTGCCGGTGGTGGACGATGACGGCCGTGCCCTGGGCATCTTGCGCCTGCACGATGTGTACCTGGGATTCCGCGGCCCGTCGCCGGCTGGTTCCTGAGCGGCGAGAGTGGCAGGCGCGCGTTTCCTGGTGACACGGGCAAGCGTCAGGCGATGTATTCTAGAAAACGAAATGACACCTTCGCAAAACCATTCGCGACGTCTGATGATGGCCGGTCTGGGACTGGCGGCATGCCTTCTCATGCCGCGCGCCGGCCTGCTGGCGCAAACCGCTCCGCCCAAGCCGCCATCCGACACGCTGGTTCTGAATGACGATGAGAAACTGGTAGGGCACTTCGTACGCTCCAGCGGTGGCGACGTGAAGTTCAAGAGCGACGTATTGGGTGAACTGACCATCCCTTGGAGCAAGGTGAAGGAACTGCGCGCGGCGGGTCCGTACACCGTGGTCGGCAAGGACATCAAGCTGGGCCGCCACTCGGATACATCCAAGTTGCCCAAGGGTAGCCTCGAAGCCACGGACAAGCAGATCACGGTGACTGCCGCACCGGGCGCGGCGCCCACAACGGTTCCGGTGGCGGATGCGGCCTACGTCATCGAATCCACCGAGTTCGAACAACAGGTGATGCACAACCCCGCTTTGGACGAGGACTGGACTGGTTCGATCAGCGCCGGGGCCACTCTGGTGGAGGCCACGCAGCAAAGCCGCACCTTCAGCGGCGGTTTCGCCCTGGTGCGGGCGGTGCCGATTGAATCATGGCTCGACCCGCGCAACCGCACGCTGGTGGATTTCAGCTTCGCCAGCGGCATTGAAAAGCAGCCGGGCGCCACCGAAATCAAAACCGATATCCTTCACGGCGACCTGGAACGCGACGAATACTTCTCTACCCACCGGATGTATGGATTCGCGCGGGCGTCGTTCGATCATAACTATTCCCAGGGCCTCGACCTCGGGGCGCAACTGGGCGGCGGGCTCGGCTGGACCGTGGTGAAGAGCGCCGCAAACGTGCTCGACGCCAAGGCCAGCATGACGTACCTGCATCAGAGCTTCGATGGATCCATCAGCGAGGACAAGAGCCTGGCGGCCTCGAACTTCGCCGAAGCCTTCACTCACAAATTTAAGCACGGCGTGGTGTTGGCGGAAACGGCCTCGGTGACGCCAACCTGGAACATCACCAATGACTGGTTGGCTAACGCTTCCATCGGGCTGACCGTGCCGGCGTACAAGCGGCTCAACATTGCGCTGGGCGCGATCGACAGCTACCTGAACAATCCTCCGCCCAACTTCAAGAAGAATTCGTTCCAATTGACCACCGGGCTGACGTACACGCTCAAATAGGCAGGGCTGGCCGGTCCGTCGTGTTTGGGCAGAATCTGCCGAAAAACACGAGCTAAGTCTTTTGTTTCTGTAAAGATCTGGGCAGAGCCTGCCGAAATCGGCTGCCCTATCAGCGCACGCTGATCTCGCCGAAGGCCAGGCCCAGCTCGCGGGCGTCGCCGGGCGCCTGGAAGGTGCGGTTGACTTCGATGGTGACGCGCATTTCGGGCTCCGCCGCGGCGGGCAGCGGGAAGGAGGCTTCGAAGCTGGTCGAGGAAACGATGGCCGGCGGCAGAGGTGCGCCATCGGCGGTGACGGCGATCGAGAGCGGGCCGGAACGAAGCTCTTCCTCGGAGCAATTGCCGCGTAGATAGAGATGCTCCCCAGCGTGCGAAGGCCCGGCCATGCGCAGAGTGGCGCGCTTCGGCATCCAGCGGTGGTTGCCTTCGGGCGGATACCACTCGGGACCGAGCAGGCTGGCGGACAACGGGTCAGCCAGATCCAGCTCGGCCGGCAGGCTCTGTTCGACCGGCATTCTCTCGAAGATGGCTGTGATGTTGCGGAGGCGCGGACCGCGGACGTCATAGACCACCAGTTCACCGCGCTTGAACGCGCGCTCGGCCAAGGCGCCCGATAGAACGAATTCGCCGATCTCGTCTTCGTGCTTGAGGTCGGGTTGCTCGTCGCTGCCGGGCGCCAGGTAGACGCGGTCAATGCCAATCAAACGGGGGGCGCGTTCGCGCACCGCGTCGACGAACAGAGCGCGGTCCACGCCATAAAGAAGGATGGCCTGATCCGGATGGAGCCGGTGGACGGCCTCGAGGCCGCCGAGAAAATTGTGTACCCGCACGGTTCGCGCATAATTCCACACCGTGTCAGCTTGCAGAGCCGGGATGACCATCAATCCGTAAATGGCGGCGAGCAGCACGGCGGCGGCTTTCGCTGCAATGCCGGATCGCCACGCTTCGGCGAAACCCCAGGCGCCCAGCCAGCAGAGACCGATCACGGGCAAGGCCGGATAATACTCGGTGATGTGATCGCGCAGCGGCACCAGCGGCGCCAGAATCGCGAGATACCAGACCAGGCAGAATAGCGCCGCCCACTCACGCGCGCGCAGTTGACGGAACATGATGGCAGCCAGCGCGGCGGTGAGCAGGCCAACGCCCGCCAGCAGGACCCGGGGTGAGTGGCCGAGCGGCGTTGACAGATAAGCCGGACCCAGCGACCAGGTCCAGTAGCTCCACACCGTGCGCAGCATCGACGCCCCGAAATGCATGACGTAATCTCCGGTGTGGGGCGGCGGCGCGACCCATCGGTGGAGGAGGAAGTAGGCGATTGAGACGGGAACCATCGCCAGCGTGCCGCGGAAGCGGCGGCGCGCACACAGCCAGGTGTAGGAAGCGGCCAGCGCCGGGTAGACCACGTTCAATTCGAGCGCGCCGAAACCCAACACGAACACGATCCATTGGGCCGCGTTGTAGCGGCGCGACCCGGTCTCGATGTACCGCAGCAGGAACCAGAACGCCAACAGCAGGAAAAAGCCGCACAGAATCTGGTTCCACACGCAAGCCCAGCCGAGAGGCTCCATCAGCGAGGTGTTGACGATCCAGAATATGGCGGCCCAGAAACCGGCCGCACGGCTGCCGGTGAGGCGCGTGCCGATGGCGGCGACGAGCGCCAGGTTGGCAAACTGGGTGGCGAAAATGACAACGCGGTAAGGCAATGCGTCCAGGCCGAACAGGACCGAGCCGGCCATGAAGAAGCCGCGCTCGCTCCAAGGGCGGAGCGTGCCCTCCGCCTCCGGCGCGAATACCGCGTGAAGAAGATCGTGAAAATTGTAAACCGTGTCGGACAGATGCAGCCAGGCGAAGTCATCGGCGCGGAACCAGGCGCGAAAACCTAGCCAGTGCATCCACAAGCAGAAGAGCGGAGGAACCAGCCAATAGAGCGTGCGAAGGACCATCGGACGCGCGGCGGTGGTGGTAGCGCGGGTCATTTCGGCCACGGTTGGAGCGGGATGGATCTTTGCGACGAGCGCACGCCCAGGGACACGAATGGTTTCCTATTTCGGTTCCAGCCCAATTGAGGCGACGATGATGCCGAGCTCGCGCCGGTCGGCGCCGCTGGGCGGAATCGACTTGTCCAGGAAGAACTGGATACGCACTGCTTCCTTATTTAAGGCCGCAGCCGAAACGTCGGGCTTGTACTCGTACTGGCCGGACTTGCTGTAGGTTTCCGGCGGCAGCGGCGTGCCTTCCACCGACGCCGACAGCGTCAGAGTCTTGGCGTGATCGATGGCAACTTGCGGGATGGTGAACGCCAGGTTCAGCCTGGCTCCGCTTTGCGCGGCGCCGAAGGGCGTCCGCAGCAGCACGCTGAACTGCTTGGCGGTCCAGCGCCACGAGTTGTTTTCAATTCCATAGAAGCCGTTGAGCAACTGCGGCTCCTGGCTGGTCGCCGACGTTCTCACCACGGAGGCGAGCGACGGCGCCTCGCCTTCAGTCGCCACCACCTTAACGGTTTTGGGTTCGCGCTTGCAGCCGAATGACGCCACGGCCAGCGCCACAACCAGTCCCCCAGCCAGGAGGGGCAGGCGAAATCGTCTCGTGCGGAATAGTCTCATCAGTCTCCGATCCTCTGTACTACCACCTTGGGGCATCGACGATGATTATACCGTGTGGAACGCCGCCGTCCTTTCGAAGCTGGATTTTGAATAAGCCACAAGCGAACAGAGCGGAGGCCGTTTGGAAGGAAGTTCCATTTTTTATCCGGGCCGCTGCGCGAACGTGAAACCCCGGATGGTAACATTCTCTTGCAGGCCGTCGCCTAAGAAGACGTCTACCCATGGAGGCACACCATATCCCTGAGCATTTAAGGTGGTTTCTGGCCGCCTGTCTGTCGGTCTCATGCCTGCTGGCTTCCGAGCATCGCGGGTGGGTGAAATCGGACGGCTTGCCGGTGCCGGGAGCGACCGTCACGGTCACGCAAGGCGACAAGACGTTTGTCACTTCCACCGACGATTCGGGCGCGTATTCCTTTCCGAACCTGCCCGATGGCATCTGGACTTTGCGCATTTCGATGCTCGGCTTCAGCCCGATATCGCGCGAAATCGGTGTCGCGCCGGACGCACCCAGTCCGACTTGGGACTTGTCTGTGTTGACGCTGGATGCGTTGCAAAAGGAGTTGAGACAGCCGGAGGCGGCGACTGCTACTGCGCCACCGTCGAAAACGGCAACCACCGTGGGCACGGCGTCATCCACGCCGGCAACGACGGCCAGCGCAACCGCGCAATCAAGCGGTCGGCCCGCAGGTGCAGGCCGCGGGAATGCTGAGGGTGCGCGGCCCTCTCTGCGGCAGGCCGCGCAACAGGGCGGCTTTCAGCGCCTGGAGGTAAATCAATCATCGGAACCGGGGCTGGAGAATGGCGGCGGCGAGACCGCGGCCGCAATGGGGACCAGCGACGCCACGCAGAGTTCGGACGCGTATGTCGTCAACGGCAGCGTCAATAGCGGCCTCGACATGCCGCAACAGAACGACTGGGGATTCGGCCGCCCCGCCGGCATGATGGGCGGCCCTGGCGGGATCAACGGCATGGGAGTTCCCGGCGAGCCCGGAGAAATCGGCGTGGGCGGCGGCCGAGCGGCGGGTGGCGGCCGTGGCAGCCCGGGCGGGGGTTTCGGCGGACGCGGCGGCGGCGGCTTCGGCGGTAATTACGCCGGCGGGCGCGGCCGCGGAGGGCGCGGCGGCAACCAGGCTTCCTTCGGCAACGGACGCCGCAATCCGCGCTCGCATTACAACGCCAATATCGCCCTGATTCTGAATAACTCGGCCCTGGACGCGCGGCCGTTTTCTTTGACTGGCCAGGATACGCCCAAAGCGGCATTCGCACAGTTCCGCTCCACCGGGATGTTGGGCGGACCCCTGAAGATTCCGCATGTGCTGAGCGGGCAACACACTTTTTTCACCATCAACTACCAGTTGACGCGGGGACGCAATGCCACGACCACCACGGCCCTGGTGCCGACGATGGACGAGCGCGCAGGCAATTTCTCGCAAGCGTTCAACGCCATTACCAATGCTCCGGCCACCATCTACGACCCGCTCAGCGGCGCTCCGTTCGCGGGCAACGTCATCCCCCAATACCGGCTGAATTCCGCGGCACTCGATTTGCTCAACTTTTACCCGCAGCCGAATTTTCCGGGCAGCTCTCGCTACAACTACCAGGCCCCGATTGTCAGCATCAGCAACCGGACCAACATCAACTCGCGCATCATCGAGACGATTAATGCCAAGAACCAGGTGTCGGGGAACTTTGCGTGGCAAGGCAGCAACTCTTCAACGCCTAACTTGTTCGGTTTTACCGATACCAGCAAGATGACCGGCATCAATGCCAACGCTTTGTGGGTTTATCACTTCACGACCAGGCTGATCGGCACCTTGCGGTATGGCTTCAGCCGGTCGGCCACCACGCTGACGCCGTTCTTCGCGAATTCCGAGAACGTTTCGGCGGCGGCGGGCATTCTGGGTAACGACCAGTCGGCGCAGTTCTGGGGGCCTCCTTCGCTGGCCTTTTCCAGCGGCATCTATGGATTGAGCGACGGCTCTTACGCCCTCAATCACAACAACACAAATCAGGCCGGCGAGAGCCTGATCTGGGTGCGCGGCGAGCACAATGTGACGTTCGGCGGCGACTTCCGCCGGCTGGATTTCAACCAGATTGCGCAGCAGAACGCGCGCGGAGGTTTCACTTTCACCGGTAACATGACCGGCCTCACGGGCGCGAACGGTCAGGCCAGCGGCGGCACCGGATTCGACTTCGCCGACTTCCTGCTGGGACTGCCGGATGCCAGTTCCATCGCTTACTCGCCGAGTGGAGCGGACAAGTATTTCCGCGCCTCCTGGGTGGACACTTACATCACCGACGACTGGCACATGCGCGGCAACTTTACTCTCAACTTCGGGCTGCGCTGGGATTTCCAGGCTCCGGTAACGGAGTTATACAACCGGCTGGTGAGCTTGGAAGTCGGACCGGACTGGACCACGCCGACGCCGGTGTGCGCCACCGCGCCGCCGGCGGGGAGCACGGGCTCGTGTACGCTGGCCAGCCAGGCCGGGCTGCCGGATTCGCTGGTGCGCCCGGACTATCATGAGTTCCAGCCGCGCATCGGCCTTGCCTGGAGGCCATTCCCCAAGCATTCCACGGTGGTGCGGGCTGGTTACGGACTTTACTACAACACCTCGGTGTTCCAGCCGTTGGCCAACCAGATGTCACAACAGGCGCCGTTATCGACCAGCGTCACGCAGCAGTACCCGGTGTCGCTGGCGCCCGCATTGTCGCTCGAGAACGCGTTGACTCTGCCGGCTATCAGCACCACTCCCCAGACCTTTGCGCTCGATCCGAATTTCCGCATCGGCTATATTCACTATTGGCAAACCTCAGTGCAGCAGAACCTGTCCGGGTCGTTTGTGGCGACCTTTACCTACAGCGGTAACAAAGGCACGCATCAGGTGCAGGAGTTTCTGCCGTGGACGTTTCCGGCCGGAGTGCCGTCCAGCGGTTACCCGAGCGGATATGTTTATGAAACCTCGAACGGCAACTCGAATTACAATGCGGCCAGCGCGCAGTTACAACACCGCTTTCATAACGGGTTCCTGGCGAATGCGACTTACGTGTTTTCCAAGGCCATCGACGACGCGCAATCGCTGGGCGGGCGCGGCGCGGCCGCATCGGGCTACGCGCAGAACTGGCTGGACCTCGAGGCCGAGCGTTCGGTATCGAGTTTCAACCGGACTCACACCCTCAACCTGGTATTCCAATACTCGACCGGCATGGGGACGCGCGGCGGCACGCTCATCAACGGATGGAAGGGCGTGCTGTTGAAAAACTGGACGCTGGGTCCGAGCCTGACCATCGGCAGCGGCTTGCCGGAAACTCCCGTCGTGCTCGGCCGCCTGGCCAGTGGAACCGGCATCACCGGCACCACGCGGGCGGAATACGTGGGTGGGCCGCTGGGCGCGGCATTGCCTGGATACGGCTTCGATACGGCGGTGTTCACGACTCCTCCGCTCGGCCAGTGGGGCAATGCAGGCCGCGACATCATCACCGGGCCCATGGAGTTCGGCCTGAACGCATCCGCCGGCCGCATATTCCGTTTCGGCGAACGGCGCAGCGTGGATATCCGCTTCGACGGAACCAACGTGCTCAACCACGTGACCTGGGCGGCGTGGGACACCACCTTTGGCAATTCGCAGTTCGGCCTGCCCACGGCGGCCAACGCGATGCGCACCTTCCAGGCCACGGTGCGATTCCGGTTTTAAGGCCATGCGAAAAATTCTCGCCATATTCTCGGTCTGGCTGCTGGCGGCCTCGGCGCAACAGGGCGCTCCGCAAGGCGGCAGCAACTCGACCGGCGTTCCCCGCGGCATCGTGACCTTCAGCACCACGCGGCAGCTTGTGGTGGAGGACGTGATCGTCAAATCGCAGAACGGCAGCCCGGTCGACAATCTGAAGGCCAGCGATTTCCTGGTCACCGAGGATGGCAAGCCGCAGAAGATCAGCGTCTTCGAATTTCAGAAGCTGTCGGAACAGCCGGAGCCCGCTCCGCCTCCAGCCTTGCAGCAGCGCAAGCAAGTGGCGGCCACCACTCCGCCGCCCGCGGTGAAGCCGCTTACGGCGGTTGAGATCGCACCGGAAAAACCGGGCGACATCAAGTACCGGGATAAGCGCCTACTGGTGATGTTTTTCGATATGACCTCGATGCCGATTCAGGACCAGATGCGCGCCCAGACGGCTGCGCTGAAATTTCTGAACACGCAGATGACGGCATCCGACTTGATGGCGGTCATGACGTTCTCCACCGACATCAAAGTGGTCGAGGACTTCACCGACGACCGCGACTTGCTCGCAGAGGACATCAAGAAACTCATCATTGGCGAGGGCCAGGGCCTGGATGAGACGGTGTCCGACGACAGCGCCTCCGATACCGGCGTGGCTTTCCAGCAGGACGATACGGAATTCAACATCTTCAATACCGACCGCCAGCTTGCGGCGCTGGAGTCGGCCGTAAAGATGCTAGCTTCGCTGAACGAGAAGAAAGCACTGGTGTATTTCGCCAGCGGTATGACGCGCAATGGGTTGGACAACCAGGCGCAGTTGCAAGCCACCATCAACGCCGCCATCCGTTCCAACGTTTCTTTCTATCCCATCGACGCCCGCGGCCTGGTGGCATCAGCGCCGCTGGGCGACGCAACCAAGGGCTCGCCCGGCGGGCAGGCGATGTACTCAGGCAGCTCGGCCCGCGCCGGCACCAGCAATTTCCAGGGACAGCAGGAAACGCTCTACACGCTGGCGTCGGATACCGGCGGCAAGGCGCTGCTCGATAACAACGACCTTTCGATGGGACTCGTGCAAGCGCAGAAAGATATCTCGAGTTACTACATCATCGGCTACTATTCCCCCAATGAAACGCTCGACGGCCGCTTCCGCCGCGTCAAGATCGTTTTGAAAGACAAGGAGGTGGCGGCGCGGGTGGCCAGGCTCGATTACCGCCAGGGTTACTATGCCGGCAAGGTGTTCGGAAAGCTCAGCACCACGGACAAGGAGCGGCAGTTAGCGGAAGCCTTGATGCTGGGCGATCCGGTCACCGATATCGATATCGCCGTGGAAATCGACTATTTCCGGCTGGCGCGCGACCGCTACTTCGTGCCGGTGGTGGCGAAGATTCCCGGCAGCGAGCTGGAGCTGGCGCGCCATGGCGGCGCCGAATCCACGCGCATCGATTTCATCGGCCAGGTGAAAGACTCCGCCGGCAAGATCGTGCAGAACGTCCGCGATGTGGCCGACGTCAAGCTGAAGGGCGAGACCGCCGCGGATCTGGCCAAGCATCCCCTCGAATACGATACCGGCTTCACGCTGGCGCCGGGCAAGTACAACCTGAAGTTCCTGGCGCGCGAAAATGAAACCGGCAAGATGGGCACTTACGAAATGAACTTCACGATTCCCGATTTGACCAGCGACCAGAAACTGCTGCCCATCAGCTCGGTCATTCTGAGCAGCCAGCGCATCGGCCTGGACGCAGCGGTGTTCAGCGCGGAGAGGGACAAGAAGCTGCTGGCCGCCAACCCGCTGGTGGAGGGCGGCCAGAAGCTGGTGCCGAGCGTGACGCGCGTCTTCAACAAGAACCAGGAGTTGTACGTCTACCTGGAGGCGTACGAACCGGCCGCGACGGCCACCCAGCCGATCGTCGCCAGCGTGGCGTTTTACCGCGGCAGGACCAAGGCGTTCGAATCGGCGCCGCTCGATGTCAGCCAAGGGCTGAACGAGAAATCGAAGGCGCTGCCGCTGCGTTTCAGCCTGCCGCTAGGCAAGCTGCAGCCGGGGCGCTACACCTGTCAGGTGACCGTGCTCAATCCCACTGCGCGGAAGTTCGCCTTCTGGCGAGCGCCAATGGTGGTGTTGCAATAGGCTGAAGAGCCGGATCAGGGCGGTCCGCCGCGGCGAAAGCGCTTGCTCCACGACAAGCGCGAATCTAGAGCAGATGTTCGCGATTCTGCCGCTCGAGCGCCTTGACCACGTCGCCGACTCGCTGCGCGCAGTCGCGTCGCGCTACCAGCAGAGCGTCGGGCGTATCGACCACGATCAAGTCGTCCACACCGACCAGCGCCACTGTCTTGCCGCGGGCATCGACAAAGTTGTTGTGCGCCTGCAGGCAGACCGACTCGCCAGCCACCACGTTGCCGTCGCCGTCGCCCGGCAGCAGCTCGTAGACCGCGTTCCAGCTTCCCACGTCGTTCCAGCCGAAATCCGCCGCCGCGATGCCGCACACGTTGCCGGCTTTTTCCATCACGGCGTAGTCGATGGAAATGTTGTCACACAAGGGGAAAGTCTGCGCCAGCCTGGCCGTGAACTGGCGTGAGCCGAAGCGGGGCAGGGAAGCCAGCAGGGTGGCTGTCTTCGGCAGGTGCTGCCGCAACTGTTCCAGCAGCACGCCAGCCCGCCAGAAGAACATGCCCGAGTTCCAATAGAAGTTGCCTGCCGCCACGTAGCGCTTGGCTTGAGCCAGCGCCGGCTTCTCGCGGAACCGCTTCACTGGCATTGGCGCGAGCGTTGCCGCTTGGGCGCCACGCGGGAATTCGATGTAGCCATACCCGGTTTCCGGCCATCGCGGCCGAATCCCCACCACCATCAAATGTCCGGCAGCAGCGCCCTGGAAGGCGGCTCGCACCACGCTGCGATACACCCCCGGCCGGGCAACCACGTGATCGGAGGGAAACACGCCCATCAGGGCATCGGGGTCGAGCGAGTGCAGGATGTGCGCCGCCAGCCCGATTGCCGCCGCCGTGTTGCGTTGCGCCGGTTCGGCCAGCACCTGTGTCTTGGGCACGGCGGGTAACTGCTCCACGATGGCGTCGCGCAGGTAATGGCTGGTCAGGATCCAGATGCGCTCCGGCGGAATCGCCGGCGCGAGGCGGTCCAGGGTGGCCTGAATCAGCGATCGCTCGCCCACTACGTTCAGCACTTGCTTGGCGGAGCGCCTGCGGCTCCGCGGCCAGAAGCGCGTGCCACGTCCTCCGGCGAGGATCAAACCATAACAGTGGCGGTTCATTCAGTTCAGCGAGTAGCCGTGAATCAGGCGAAGAGTCCGGTTCCAGCGGGTCTTGCCGGGGAAGTGCTCCACCAGGTCCACCATGTGCCGCCAGCTCAAGGCGGGGCCGATCAACGCCGCTGTCGGCGCGTCGTAAGACCAGTAAATCAGCAGCGGCTTGCCGATAATATTGGCCCGCGGCACGAACCCCCAGTAGCGGCTGTCGAGCGAATAGTCGCGGTTATCGCCCATTGCAAAATAACAGTCGGGTGGGACTACAACCTCGCCATTGCGCACGTGATTCAACAGCATGTCTTGCGCGGCCGTTTCCAGGTGCACACTGGGAGTGCTGGGAAAATTGTCGCGGTAGGATTCGATATAGGGCGTCTTGTGATAGACGTAGGGCTCCTGCACCGCTTTGCCGTTCAGGATGAGCTGCTTGTTGCTCAGCCGGATGCGGTCGCCGGGCAGGCCGATGCAGCGCTTGACGAACGTCTGCTTGATGTTCACCGGATAACGGAAGACGATGATGTCGCCGCGCTTGATCTCGGTGTAAGGCAGAATGTGTTTCGAGACCGGGCCCGAAGGCGCGTAGGAAAGTTTGTCCACCAGCAGATGATCGCCGACCAGTAGCGTGTCTTCCATGCTTCCGGTGGGGATCACGAAGGCTTGCACCAGCGAAGTGGTGCCGAACAACAGCAGGATGATAATGACGGTCCATTCCGCGATGGATCCCCGCTGCGCCTGAGGCAACGGAGCCTCCAGCGGCCGAGCCGGCGGCTCCTCGACCGCGGCTGCGTTGTTTTCATCCACAGCCTCTCATTGTACCTACAATCCCTGCTATCCTGTTCTGGCAGAGTCCGCCAATCAGGCATTCCGGGAGGTTCCAGGTCTTGAGCAGCACCACCGCGCCCGCTCGCGTGAATCCAAATTCCGCGGCGCGCCGGCGCATGATCCTGATGGTGGCCGGGGCCACCCTGCTCAGCGCGGCGGCGCAGATCCTGATGAAGATCGGGATGAACCAGTTCAGCCTGAACCTGGTGGCTGTCCTGACCAACGTGCCGCTGATCGCCGGGTACGCCCTATATGGTCTGTTCACCATAATGATGGTGCTGGCGCTGCGCGAGGGCGAACTGTCGCTGATCTATCCCATCATCAGCCTGTCCTATGTCTGGGTGACGGCGCTTTCCTACTTCATCTTTCACGACACCCTTAGTCCGTTGAAGCTGACAGGCATCGCCGGCATCATGGCGGGAGTGACCTTGCTCGGCCGGGGTGAAGAGAAGTGACTTCCACTCCACTCAGCTCCATTCTGCTGGTGCTATTCGGCTCCGTCGTGGGCTCTTTTGGCGCCGTGTTTCTGAAGCTCGGCGCGGTCCGGCTGACGGGCGGGTTGATGAGCTTGCTGAACTGGCGCCTGGCGTTCGGAATCGGCCTGTACCTGGCTTCCTCGGTGTTCTACGGCCTGGGAATCCGGCACGGGCAGCTCTCCGTGCTGTTCCCCATGGTTGCGGCGGGATATATCTGGACCCTGGTGTGGGCTCGCCTCTTTTTCCACGAGCGATTCAACCGATCCAAGCTGGTCGGGTTAAGCCTGGTATTGGCGGGCGTGCTGCTGGTCGGCATGGGCAGTTAAGCGCGGTCGAATTGTGCTGCCAGTGGCGCTCCGCCGGCAATTCAGGGTGCGCCGTGTACTAAGCTAAAAAGGAGTCTTCTGGAGTCTTCTTATGCTACGACGCTCGATTTTGCCCGCTCTATTCCTCGTCGCCTGCACCTCGTTGCACGCCGACGTAACCATGCGAATGTCATTCGATTTCAAGATCAACATGGCGCTGCCCACGGCAGTTCCACAGTTGCCCTTCCACGAGATGGTGACACGCGTCAAAGGCGACCGCGGCTATGCAGCAATCGGGCCGATCATCGCCATCACGGATATTTCCACCGGCAAGGTTACGCTGCTCGATCCCAAGACCCAGCACTACGCCACGATGGCCATGGCGGACTACATGTCGAAGCTCGCCGGCGCCAACGGTCAGAACACGCAGAACCTGCCGGAGGAAGCCAAGCAGATGCTGGCGAAGATCAAATTCGATACCGAATCGCATGATACCGGCCGCACCGACCGCATCCAGGGCATCGAGGCTTACGAGCGTGAGGTAGTGGTCAACATGTCGATTCCGGTCCCGATGCCGGGGCAGGAGAATGGCATGCAGATCAGCATGAAGCTCCAGGTCTGGAAGCCCAAGCCGGCCGAATTCGAGCGCGTGCCGGCGTTGCGGGAGCTGGTCGCTTACAATGACCGCAACAAAGGCTTCGGCGATCTGGCTAGCATTATGCGCCAGATGTTCGGGGCCATGCCCGGCATGGGCGACAACGTCAGCAAAATGGTTGCGGAACTCACCAAGGGTGGCAACGTGACGCTTGGCATGCACATGGGCTTCTTTATGCCGGGTCTGGCGAAGATGTTGGAACAGGCGCAGGCGGCGCAAGGCAAAAGTGGCGCCGCTTCAGCCGCTTCCATCTTACCGGCCGGCGACACACCGCTCGCTGAGGTGAACGTCGATCTGAAGGAACTCTCCACCGACGCCGTACCGGACGAAGTGTTCGCCATCCCCGCCGGATACAAAGAGGCGCCGTTGGACGACATGCTGAAAGGCATGACTAACGCTTTAACCGGCGCCAAGCAGTAAGGAACGGCCGCCGGTCGGCGGAAAGGGTCACGCTCCGTACGGCTGGCGGTCTCTTAACCGGGCCCTTTTATCCGAAACATTCGGGGCCAGACATGCGTAAATCCCTACCGGGGAACCAGCATGCGCTTCGTCAATTCCACCCGCAGAGATTTCCTGGCGACGCTTGCCGGCGGGGCGCTGGCGTCCAGCGCGCTCGCAGCGCCGTCGGCAAGGCCGGTCGTCAGTGTAGTCAAGATTCGAAATGGCAACATCGACGCAGCCGTTGAAGGCGCAATCGAGCTCTTGGGCGGCATGCGCTCCCTCACCCAAGGCAAGGAACGCATCCTGCTGAAGCCGAACCTCGTATCGGCCGAGCCCAAGGCTACCACCAAGCTACCGGTGGTCCGCACTTTGGCCCGGCTGATGAAAGGGGCCGGCAAGGATGTTTCGATCGGCGAAGGATCGGCGGCCGCGGCGCCGTTCAACGTGCACGGAAGCGAGGTCTTCCGCACCACAAAGAAGGATCTGCTGAACGGATTGCAACAATACGTTTTCGACCAACTGGGGTATTCCGAGCTCGCCAAGTCGCTCGGTTTGCCCCTGGTCAACCTTCACACGGGTGAACTGGTGGAGGTGAAGGTGCCCGCTGCATTTGTGTTCGACAGCATCACCATTCACCGCGCCCTGGCGGAAACGGACCTCCTTTGCTCAGTTCCGATGATGAAGACGCATGTTCTCGCCGGTGTCACCCTGGGGATGAAGAACCTGATCGGCGTGTACCCGGGGTCGGTCTATCAGGCCGTTCGGGGCCTCATGCACGACGCTACAGCCAAGGTGGAACCATCCGGAACCGCGGCGGCAATCGTGGACATGGTGCGGGCGAACAAACTCGGCCTGGTGGTTGTGGACGGCTCGACTGCCATGGAAGGCAACGGGCCGTGGGACGGGCCGCTGGTGCCGATGGAGGTGATCGTCGCCGGCACGAATCCGCTGGCCACCGACATGGTGGCGGCAAATCTGATGGGATTTGACCCGCCGGAGATCCCCACGTTTACCTGGGCCAACAAGGCCGGACTGCGCCCGGAGCGCTTGGAGGAAATCGAAGTGCGCGGGGAGCCAGTCGAGAAGGTCAGGCGGAGATTTAAACGGCCGCTGATTCAGCCATGGAGCTTCGTTCGCGCCGTTTGGGCAACCCGCGAAATCTAGCGTCGCCAGAGGGGCCGTAGCGCCGGCGTTCTTGGCTTGGCGCCGGTTCTTTGCGCGCCGCGCGTGCTTTGCCTTTTGATCCTCGGCGTAGAGCTGAGCGCGCCACCGGCCCACGGTTACAAATCCTGCATTCGCGCCGCCCCCGCCGGCGTATAGATGAATGGAGGTCGCCGTGAAGCTTTTGATTGTGGCCGGCGCCGTGGCGGGGCTGCTAGCGGCGCAAACGCCCGACGCAAGCGCCATCATGGCGCAGGTCGGCATCAACCAAGCCAAGAGCCGGGAACAGCGCACAGAGTGGATCTACCAGCAGAAACAGGTTCTCCGCATGATCCGCAGCAACGGCAAGGTGGCCCGCGAGGAACACCGCGAATACCTGGTACTGCCGGACCGCCGTGGTGTCAAGAAACAGCTTACAAGTTTCGACGGAAAGTACGCGTATCACAGCACTTATATCGCCTACGACAAGCCTGACTACACCTACAAAGGGTTGGACATCGATGGTGAGTTGATCGGCCAGATGTCGGAAGACATGACGAATGAAAAAGAATCTGTGGATGGGATAGAATCTGATTTGTTTCCATTGACTTATCATCAGCAGTTAAAGTACTCCTTTCGGCTGGTTGGCGGAATCGAGGATTACCGCGGACGAAAGGTCTGGCGGATCGCTTTCGAGCCCAGGCAACGTGCCAGCATCTTCGATGGGGACGAGGGCGGCAAGACAATGTGGAGGGGTGAAGCGCTGATCGACGCCCAGGAGTCTGAGCCGGTGGTGGTGACCACCAGCTTGGCAGCGAAGGTGCCCGCCGCGGTCCGCATCCTGCTGGGCACCAACATCAAGGGGCTCGGGTTCAGCCTGAGCTACCAAAAGCTCGCCGACGGTGTATGGTTTCCCGCGAGTTATGGCGGCGAATTTGAAGTGACCGGTTTGTTTTTCTATAAGCGTACGATGAGCATTTCGCTGGTTAACAGCGGTTTCCGCCATGCGGACGTTACCAGCAAAATCGCTTTCGCGAAGGGTGACGAATAGACGGTGCTGACCGCGGCGGTGGAAACGGGCTGCGATTTCGGGACGCTGGTGCAGCGGCACCAGGCGATGGTGTTCTCCATCGCGCTTCATTTCCTGCGCGATCGGGCCACTGCCGAGGAGATAGCGCAGGAGGTGTTTTTCAGCTTGCATAGGAATTTGCATCAGGTCGAAACGCCGGCGCACGCGGCCGCCTGGCTGCGAAAAGTGGCCGTTCAGCGCTCGATCGACGAAGGACGGCGGCGCAGCCGCAGGCCGCAAGTGGCGCTCGAGGATGTGGGGGAACCGGCCACTCACGTTGCGCCGGGCGATCCGCTGCTCAGCGAGTTGCTACGCAAGCTGGTCGCCACCCTGCCGGAGGCGCCACGGATGGTGATGGTGCTGCGCTACCAGGAGGACCTGGAGCCCGCCGAGATCGCCGCCACGCTGGAGATGCCGGTGGCCACGGTGAAGAGTCATCTGCAACGCTCGCTGGCAGTGCTGCGCGGGAAGTTGGCGCGGCGCGGCATAGGAGAAAGAGAAACCGGATGGACTGGCTAGAAAACGAGTTGCGGCGGGCGCTGGCCCGCCAGGAACCGCCGGAGGGCTTCGCGGAGCGTGTGCTGGCCCGGTCCGTGCGCGGGGCATCGGACGCGCGCCGATGGCTGGCTCTGGCGGCCATGGTAGTGGTGGCGGCGGGCGCCGGGGGTGCCTGGCGCCAGCACCAGGGGAACGAGGCCAAGCAGGAAGTAATACTGGCGCTGAAACTCGCCTCCGCGCCGGTGCATCGCATTCAATCTGAGGTTAGGGGCATAACGCAATGAAATCGCTATTCGTATTTGTGTGTTTGGCGGCGCTGCCAGTGCTGGCGGCTCCGCAGCAGTTCCAGCTCAATCTCGATTCGGTGGCGGCCAAGGCTTCCGAGCATGTGGAGGTGTCGCTGAACGCGTCCACATTGCAATTCGCGGCGAGGTTTCTCGATGCGAACAACCCGGACGAAGCCAAGGTGAAGAAGCTGATCGCCGGCCTCGAGGGCATCTACGTGCGCCACTTCACCTTCAAGTCCGCGGGCGCCTGGAGCCAGGCCGACCTGGAGCCGGTTCGCGCCCAGTTGCGCGGGCCGGAGTGGTCGAAGATCGTCGGCGTCGTCAGTTCCGAAGAGGGTGAGAATGCCGAAATATGGCTGCGCACTTCCGGCAACAAATCCATTGGTGTGGCGATTGTCTCTACTGAGCCGAAGGAAATTACTGTGGTGAACATCGCCGGCACCATCGATCTCGAAGCCCTGGCGGAGCTGGGCGGCCATTTCGGCGTGCCCAAAGTGAAGCCGCCCGAGAAGGGGCACAAGGAGGAGTAGGGCAGTGAGGCAGGTCCCCGACTTGCCAACCCGGCAATTCGGCATTGAAGCCGTAGGCTTCGGCGACCCGATTGAATAAGAGCGGTCGATGAGCCAGGCTGCGCTGGCGCCCAAGTGAAGTGGGGCATTCCAGACGCAGCCTGATACCCGCCCTGGTTCGTGGCCTACTGCTTCACGAAGTCAAACGTGCAGGGGCGGCCGACCACGCCGAGGCCCGCGTCCCGTGTGCCTGTGCCCTCGGCATCCTGGAACTTGGCCTTGATGTTGTAGCTATAATCCGCGCCCTTGTGGGCGAGGATTCCACGGGCGTATTGCCGGGAGGCGACGATGCCGGTTGCAGACAGCTTGGCGCTGCCATCCTCCGCGATCTTGCCTTCGATCAGCAGGTAGCCGGGCTCCCCTGCCGTGCCGCGCTCGCCGTGAAAGTTGCTGTTCTGGATCACGCTCGAAAACTGCCAGGTGTAGCCCTCGGTGTTCCCTTTTGCGGGACAACTGAGCTTCGTGAGCCACTTGCCGTCGAAGCGTGGTGAGCTCTGGCCACCGGCTCCCGCCGCTTGAGGAGGCGTGGACGTGCTTTGGGCGAAGGCAATCGACCCAATCAGCAGTGCGGCCGTCACTCGGAGGGCCGCCCAGGCAATCGTAGTTAAGCGCATATAAAGACAAGGTTATCCGATTCCGCATCGGAGCCGCAAGGTTCTTGCGAGAGCGATGAACGGAGCTATCGCCCCGACAAGGACGGGGTCATAGCCGCCCGCACTGCGGGCAAGCCATGCTTGTTGATCCGGCTGTTCATGAAGCCCGGATCAAGTGTCCCTTCTGTCGCCTCCCTTCCGTCGCTTCCCCTGCCTCCGTGATAAAGTGCTTGAAGTGGGTCCACGCACTCTGTACCAGGTTCTGGAGGAGACCGCGGCGCGTTACGGCGACGCGCCGGCCCTGCATCAGCCCCTGGCCTCCGGCGGTTATCTCACTTATTCGTGGAATGAGTACCGCCGCGCGGCGGAGGAGATTGCCGCCGGGTTGCGGGCGCTGGGCGTGGAGAAGGGGCAGGTGGTCGTCCTGGATTCGGAGACGCGGCTGGAATTCTACCTGGCGGACTTGGGAATTCTGGCCTGCGGCGCCATCGCCGCCGCTCTGTACCCCAGCTACCCTGCGCCCGACCTGATTCGCACAATTGAGGCCGCCGGCGCCGCGGCGGTGTTCGTCGAGGATCCGCAGACCTTCCGCGCGCTGCGGCACGCCCGCGCTAACCGCTGGATTCTGCTCACCGGCGAGGCAGAGGGCGCCCTGGCGCTGGAGGACCTGCGCGCTTTGGGACGCGAAGCGCTGGCGCGGGACTCCGAACTGGCCGGCCGGCTGCGCTCCGAGACGCAGCCATCCGATCCGGCCGTGCTGTACCTGACCTCCGGCGCCACAGGCGAACCGAAAATGGCGCTGGTCACGCACCAGGCCATCGTCTCCAACCTCGACATGGGACCGTCCGTGCTGCCCATGGGGCCGGAAGATGCGACGGTCGCGTTTCTGCCTTCCGCGCACATCGCGCAGCGCGTGGTCATCGAGTTTCTGCCGATGCGCTGCGGCATGCCGGTCCACTTTTTCGAAAGCCTCATGAAGCTGCCGCAGGACATCCGCAAAGTGCGGCCCACCATCCTGCTGGCGCCGCCGCGCATGTGGGAGCGCATCTATTCGACCATCTGCACCGAGTTGCGCAAGCGCTCCGCCGCCTCCCGCAAGGCGTTTTACACCGGCCTCGCGCTGGCCCTGGCCGCTGCGCGCTATCGCCGCGAGGGCAAACCGGTGCCGGCGCGGATCCGTGCGCCGCTGGCCGTGGCCGACCGCCTGCTGTTTCGCAAAGTGCGCTCACGCTTTGGCGGCCGCCTGCGCGTGCCGGCCTCCGGCGCGGCGCCGCTCAGCAAGGACCTGGCCGAGTTTTATGAGGCCGTCGGCATGCCCATAATTGAAGGTTACGGACTCACCGAGGGCGGTGTGGCCGCGCTCAATCCGCTCGACGCTCCCAAGCCCGGCAGCATCGGCAAGGTGCTGCCCAGTGTCGACATCAAGACCTCTGAGGATCACGAGCTGCTGATCAAAGGCCCCTGCCTGTTCTCCTGTTATTGGGGCGACCCCGCCACCACCGCCGAAGTGTTGCGCGACGGCTGGCTGCACACCGGCGACCTGGGCTTCATCGATGCCGAAGGCTACATCTACATCACCGGCCGCAAGAAGGAGCTGATCGTTTCCTCCACCGGCAAGAAAATCCACCCCAGCCGCGTCGAGAGTCTGTTTAAGATGGAACCGCTCATCAGCCAGGTGCTGTTGATCGGAGACCGGCTGCCATACCTCACCGCGCTGTTCACCATCAACACCGGCGTCGCCGCGACGCTCAAAGGCATGAACGGCTCCGATGGCCGCTCGCCGGCCGAAATCTGCGGCGCGCCGCCGGTCGAAAAGGAGATGCGCAGGATCGTCAACCAGGTGAACCGCCACCTTGCGCCTTTCGAGCAGGTGCGCCGCTTCCGCATCCTCCCGCGAGACTTCTCGATCGAGCAGGGCGAGCTCACCGCCACCATGAAAGTGCGCCGCACCAAGGCCATCGAGAACTTCAAGGACGATATCGACGCCCTATACGCCGGCCGCGAGCAGGGCCAGTAGGCGCTAATCTCGCCCTGATCGGCATTCCCGCCAGCCTGCACCGGTGCACCTGCGCGAGCCTGCTCGCCCCAAAACGATTACAATAAAAGGTCACCGGCGATCCCTGGGACGCGGCAGCCGTGTTGTGAACTTCAACACTGGCGGGCGCGAGGATGGCCGGCCGAAGGATGATGTCGACGGAGGGTGAATTGGGGGTTGGTTTTGGGAAGCTTGCTTCGCTGCGGGTGCATCTCATAAACATGCCCGGCAAACGAGCCGGACGGCCATCGATCCCACACATGCGCGATTACATTGAGCTGACCAAGCCGCGAATCACTTGGCTGATTCTGATGAGCACTGGAATCGGCTACTTTTTTGGACTCCCTGGCACGGCCGGCTGGAGCGAGTTTCTGCAGCACGTGGGCGTTCTGCGCCTGCTCCACACCATGCTGGGAACGGGGCTGATTGCTTCCGGCACGGCCGCGCTCAACCAGTGGCTGGAACGGGAGGCCGATCGCAAGATGCGGCGCACGGCAGCCCGGCCGCTGCCTTCGGGACGGCTCGCCTCCGGGCCGGCGCTGGCCTTTGGCGTGGCGCTTTCGGTTGCCGGATTCGCCGATTTGTGGCTGGGCACAAATCCGCTGGCCGCCTGGATCGGCGCCTTCACCCTGGCCAGCTACCTGTTCTTCTACACGCCGCTCAAGCAGCGCACCTGGTGGTCCACCACCATCGGCGCCATCCCGGGCGCCATGCCGCCGGTGATCGGGTACGCCGCGGCGGCGGGACGGTTGACGGCGGATTCCTGGGTGCTTTTCGCGATCCTTTTTCTCTGGCAGTTTCCCCATTTCTATTCGATCGCCTGGATGTATAAAGAGGATTACGCGCGCGCCGGCATACGCATGCTGCCGGTGGTGGAACCGGACGGCCGGTCCACCGCGCGGCAAATCGTACTCTTCGGCATGGCGCTGATCCCGGTCAGCCTGGTTCCGGGTATGCTGGGAATGTCGGGGCGCATCTACCTGGCGGGAGCGCTGCTGCTCGGCTTGTGGTTCCTGCACGCGGGCGTGCGGGTGGCCCGCGACCGAACCCTGGCGCGGGCGCGCGGCGTGCTGCTCACCTCGGTGGTGTACCTGCCGTTCCTTTACGGGCTGATGCTCCTGGACAGGCCGGGTCTGTGATTGAAGTTGAAAATCTAACCCATCGATACGGCGAGCGCACGGCCCTACACAACGTCAGCTTCGCCGTGGACCGGGGCGAGATCTTCGGCCTGCTGGGGCCGAATGGCGGCGGCAAATCCACCCTCTTCCGCATTCTTTCCACCATGATGGCGCCGAGCGAGGGGCGGGCGCTGGTGGGTGGCTGCGACGTGGTCCGCGACCGCGCTGCGGTGCGGCGCCAGATCGGAGTGGTGTTCCAGACGCAGAGTCTGGATAAGGCGCTGACGGTGGAAGAGAACCTGCGCGCGCAAGGCCATCTGCACGGGCTTTCGGGCGCGCTACTGCGGGACCGCATGGAACACGCCATGTCGCAACTGGGTTTGAAGGATCGCCGCAAGGACGTGGTGGAGACGCTCTCCGGCGGGTTGCGCCGGCGCGTCGAAATCGCCAAAGCGTTGCTGCACCGGCCGCCTGTGCTGCTGATGGACGAAGCGTCCACCGGCCTCGATCCGGCGGCGCGGCGCGACCTGACACGCCACGTCGAGCGGTTGCGCGACGAGGAGGGTGTGACGATTCTGCTCACCACCCACGTGCTGGAAGAGGCCGACCGCTGCAACCGGCTGGTGCTGCTGCACCGCGGCGAGGTGGTGACGGAGGGCAGCCCGCAAGCGCTGCGGGCGCGCATTGGCGGCGATGTCGTCGTGCTCGAAACGGAGGACGCGACAGCCCTGGCGGGCGCCATCGAGCAGCACTTCGGATTGCATGCCGGCACCGTGGACGGGCAGGTGCGGGTGGAAATCGAAAACGGCCACCGCTTCATCGCCGAAGTGGTGGAGGCGTTCCCCGGCGCCATCCAATCGGTGGGCCTTCACAAACCGACACTCGAAGATGTGTTCGTGCGCGAAACGGGGGCGCAGATTGAATAGCTTCGTTCTGCCCGCCGCCACGCTGTGGCAGCGCGAGCTGGTCCGCTTCTGGCGCCAGAAGAGCCGCGTGCTGGGGGTGGTGGCATCGCCGCTGGTGTTCTGGCTGCTGATCGGCTCCGGATCGAACGACCTGGAGCGATATTATTCCGGCGCCCTGGTGCTGACGGTGATGTTCTCGGCCATCTTCTCGACCATTTCCATCATCGAAGACCGGCGCGAAGGATTTTTGCTATCCATGCTGGTATCGCCCGCGCCGCGCTCGAGCCTGGTGCTGGGCAAGATCTTGGGCTCGGCCACGCTGGCCTGGGTGCAAGGCTTGATCTTCCTTTGCTTCGCGCCTTTGGCGGGCGTGCGCATCGGGGTGCTGGAGTTGATTCCGGTGGCGTTGGCGATTCTGCTGATTTCCTTTACGCTCACCGGGCTGGGATTCGTGATCGCCTGGCGGATGGAATCCACGGCCGGATTTCACGCCATTATGAATTTGCTGCTGGTGCCGATGTGGATGGTCTCGGGCTCGCTGTTCCCCATGTCCACCGCGCATGGCTGGGTGCGGGCGCTGATGTGGGCCAACCCGCTGACATATTCGATCGCCTTGCTGAATCATACGCTGGCGCTGCCGAACGCGCAGCCGGGTGCGGTGATGAGCCTGGCGGTGACGCTGGCGTTCGGACTGCTGCTGCTGGCGGCCTCCGGAATTCTGGCTGCGCAAAAAAGCACGCGCAGCACCGCATGAAACTTGTGGGGCAGGTTGATAACCTGCGCGCCGATTGCCAATCGGCGCAGCCGGGCAATACCCGGCCTATAGCGACCGGAGCACCGCAGACGGAGATCGCCCAAACATGACCGCAATTCTGCCTTCGATCAACGCCTTTCTGAACGCCAGCGCGGCGATCCTGCTGGTGTGGGGTTACTGGCTGATCCGGCACAAGCGGAGGGAAACGCACCGCCGTGTGATGATAACGGCGTTCGTCGTCTCCTGCACGTTCCTGGTGTGCTACGTGGTCTATCACCTGCAGGTCGGCCACGTGGTGTTTCGGCGGACCGGGCCCCTGCGCACCATCTATCTCAGCATCCTGGGCACGCACACGGTGCTGGCTGCCACCGTTCCAGTGCTGGCGATCATCACGCTGCGCCGCGGCCTCGCGGCACGCTATGATCGCCACCGCCACATCGCGCGCTGGACGCTGCCCATCTGGCTCTACGTGAGCGTCACGGGCGTGGTGGTGTACCTGATGCTGTACCACCTGTAAAGTTGAGGCCGGTCCCCGACCTGCCGTGTGCCGCAAAAAAAGGGCCGCGGCTCGCCGCGGCCCTTGCTCGGAGGCCTTCTCAATCGATCATGCGGTGCGCGCCCCGCGCAGCCGCCAAAGTCAAAACACGTAAGCGATGCTGACCATCGGCACAATATTCTGCAGGATGCTGCCGTAGGTGACGCCGGGCGGCGGCGCGATTACGGTGGTGGGGAACGGGGAAATGAAATCCCGTACCTCGGTGCGGAGGTAGAGGCGCTCGTTCAATTTGTAAGTGAAGCCGCCGCCCACGCTGAGCATCGGTTTGAGCTGGTGTGTTTGGGTGAAGTATCCGTACTGGCTAAGAGGCTGGTAGGCCTCCGGCGCTCCGGTACCGTCGAAGATTTTCATGCCGCCGCCGAGCGCCACAAAGAACTGCACCGGCGAGTGCTTCCGGTTGGTGTGATAAATCAGGTCATAGTGGACGGCGTGGGCGACGCCGCTGAACGATGCCGAAGAGCCGGCGCCCGAGAGCTTGAGGCCGCTGTCGAAGAACTCATAGCGGACCTCGCCGCTCCAGTGCGCGTTGAGGTTCTGGCCGAAGAAGGCGCCGGCGACCACGCCCGGGGCAAAGCCCGCGTTGGCCGAGCCGGCGGCGCCGCTCACGGAAACGTTGTTGAGGAAGCCCACGCCGCCAATGCCTCCCAACTCCCATTGCTGGGCGAAGCCACAGAGGGCGAACGCAAGAATCAGGAATATCTTTCCAAGCGTTTTCATATCCTTCTCCAGGAGACTGCTAGTTGGCCACTACGCGCTCGTTCAGCGTGGTGGCGCCGGTGCTGCCCTGGCTGATCACCAGTGGCACGCTCATGCCCTGGGTGACGCTGCCGGGTACCACGGCATTGATCTGGTAGACCCCGATCTCACCCGGTGCCAGGCCGGCATATTGTATCTGCAATTGGGAACCGCCCAACGTGATCGTGGGTCCAATGGAAGCCCAGGCCAGGGGGCTGGTGGGCGCCGGCAAGCCAGCGGTCACCAAGGGAGAGGTGAGGCCCATACCGGTCAGATAAATCACCAGCGTGTCTCCCGGCCGAATCGGATTGGTGCCGGTGACAAGCTGATTATTCTCCGCGCGGAAGACGGTCGCCAGGCCCGTGACCGGCCCTGCGACGCCGGACAGGAACACGCTTGGCGCGGTCGCTAGAACCGTGAAGTGGAGGCTGCTGCTGACCCCGCCCGGCGTGTGAACGCTGATGGTGGAGGGGCCAATGACGTTGTTAGGCAACTGCGCGTTGATCTGCGTACGGGAAACGAACAGCAGCGGTACCGGCGTGCCGTTGACGCTCAGACAAGACTGCCCCAGCGCCGTCGGCAGCGGGATTTGCGAAGTCGCCACGCTCACCGGGCTCATCCCGGTGCCCCAAACCGTGATCAGGCCGCCCGGCGCAACCGGCGCCGTGCCATTCGCCGCATTCACGACGCTGCTGATTACAGGCGGCGCGAAGGCGGCTGCGTAGTTCTGGCTCAGGACGGTGAAACCGGAGGTGCTGAGCACAACGATCTGGCCCGAGCCCGGCAACGGAGCCACCGTGCGGCTGAAATCGGTCGACTGGCTGAGGCTGCTGCTGCCCGAGCCATTGGTCGAAGTGGTGCCAGTCGTGGTGGTCGAGCCCGATCCCGAGCTGGAGCTCGAACTGGAGCTCCCCGAGGCGATCGCCGGGCTGCTGCCGTTGGTGGGCAACAGCGGCGCTTCTACCATCGGGATGGGGCTTTGGGCGGTCGACGAAAGGGACGCGAAATATTGAATCGTGCCCGGGCTGGCAATGGTGGGCGCCGTCGTCAGATAGCCGCTGGCGGTGTTGTTCTGATCGACGAAGGTGAAGCCCGAGGGATTGCCACCGGCCGTGTTGAAGGCCCCGACCGGCACCAGGGATGCATTCAGGATGGCGCTGCCGGCGACATAGTAGTCGTAGCTTGACGCGCCGTAGGAGCCCGACAGGGCCGAGTAGTCCTGCCGCGCGACCGTGAAGCTGCCGGCTGCCGCGGAGTATAGCATCACCGTGCCATCGGGCCCGGCGAGCAGAACGTTGGCTCCGTTGGGCGAGGAGCTTAGCACCGACATATCGGAAACTGAGTTCTTCCAGGGTCCCAAGGTAGGCATTTGGGTGCCGACCAGATTGACGGGATCGAGCACATCGACTTTCCCGGTGAAATCGGATTCGTCGCGCACCAGCGCCAGGATGCCGCTGTTGGACACGGCGACCGACCGCCCGTAATGCGAGCCGGGCAGGGTGATGGGCGGCAGCGCCTGCAGCGTATCCAGGTTAAATACATTCACCAGGTTGGAATCGTTGTTGGCCACGAGGAGGTGCGTCTGGTCCTGCGTGATCGCCATCCCCGACGGTGTCGTCGCAGTTCGCAGGCTGGTCAGCAACTGGCTGGTAGCGCCGTCGTAGACCAGCACCTTGTTGCGGTCCTGGCGCGCAATATAGAAGCGGTTGCGGATGGGGTCCGCGATAATGTCGCTCAGCACCCCGGGGACGTCGACCACCGTGCCCCGCTGGTCCTCGTCCGGATTGCTGACCAGCACACGCACCGGAATCGGCTGGTTGACGGCCGATACCGAAGAGATCGTCACCGGAACCACGCTGGTGCCGAGCGCGCTCTTGAAGTAGGTCGGGTCAGCGCTCACCGTGATGGTGGCCGGCGTGACGCCTGAAGACGGCGAAATCAGTATGCCGGCGCCCGGAGTGAGCTCGAAATCCGTGTGATTCCCGCCCGGATCGGCGAGGGTGAAGGTCTGGCTCACCTGGGCCTCGTTGCAGAAGCTGGTCTGGATCAGCACGTCTTCCTGGCCCGGTTCGACCCGGTTGAACGAGTTGAGCGATCCCACCGGAAGCACCGTCACGCCGCTATCCGACATGGCGTACATCACGGTCGCCGCCTGGTTCAACACCGCCCGCCCGACCAGGTTCTCCGGAAGCGTCAGCCGCTCCCGGTAGGTCAGGTTGTCGGCGTCCATTACCAGCATGGACGGCAGCAGCGTGGACGACCCCGCCGGCTGGTTCGAGGATGGCAGTGGGCTGCCGCCGGGCTGCGATGCATCCGGGATCTGCGCGTAGATGATGCTGTTAGCCCAGTCGTAGGCGCTGCCGGTAATGTACTTGGATGTGACTACGTTGGGGTAGCGCCCTTGCACCATGATGTTCGCGTTGAACAGCGACCAGCCGACCATGGCGCTGGTCCCGTCTCCGGACACGGCGATGCGCGGCAGCAGCGCCGGCGACGTGATCCACGTAACCGCGTTGAAACTGCCGTTGAGGGCGTTATACCAGAAAACCAGTTGTGTGCCGGTTCCCGCGCCGCAAATGCCCCATGCGGTCCAGCCGTCGCCCGATGTGCTGAGGGAGGCCTCGGTGAAGGCTCCCGGCAGCGCCGGCCCCGGCTGCGGAATCGGCTGCGGCGCAATCGAAGCCGCGAGATCGGCTAATGATATCAGGGTATCGATCTCTCCGGTTTCCGGATTGAGCGTCAGGATGTGTGCGGTCGTTACGATTATCGCCACGCCGCCCTGGTCGCCGCTCATTGTGTTGACGAAGCTCACTCCCAGCGGCGATTCGCCCAGCGCGTAAGTGGTCTGCGCCTGTGTGCCCAGGTTGATCACTGTGACCAGATTGCCGCCGGCGGCCGTTGCACCGGTCCCGGTGGAGGTGCCGAAGTTGGCATAGTGGACCGCTACCAGGTATTGCCCGCTTGGCGCCAAAGAGATCGCTGCCGGAAACGGAGCCACGTTGAACGAGCTCTGAATGGTGTAATCGGCAAGCGACATCACGTCGATGGTGGCGGAGGCAAAATCCGCGATGTACAAAACGTTCCGCTGCTCATCGAGGGCGATATCGGAAGCCGTGCCGCCGATTGGCACCACGGTTCCGAACGTTGCGGCAACTGACAGCCCAGCTCCGGCAGTCAGAAGCGTCATTGTAATCGAAAAGAGTAGTCTTGTCCCACGCATACAATATAGTCTTCCCGCGACTATTCGAATTACAGGACCAAATGGGGCGTGAATCAATGATCGAAATGGCTAGTAGTTCCGCCATTACCAAAGTTAGTCGTGTATTTCTGGGGGTTTACGCGTATACTCGCCTCGGAATCGAGGCTGCAAGGTGTCACAAATGTTCGCGCGCTCCAGCGCGCAATTCAGCTTGATCAGAGATGTTGCGGCAAGGCTCTTCCTGGCCGCGGGCCTTTTCGGTGGGCTGGCGTTTACGCCGCAAGCCCGCGCTCAGACGGTGTTGGTCCATGTCTCGGCGGTGCCCGCGGGAGCCTATTTCATGGTGGACAACCAGACCTACAACTCTACGCAGAGCTTCGCCTGGCCGGTGGGAAGTCAGCACACGCTGGTCGTAGCTTCCACCATTCAGCCATACATTCTGGCTCCCACTGTGTATACGTTTGTCAACTGGAGCGCCGGTTCGGAGACGTTTACCTCGCCATCGATCATGGTCATGGCTAACCCCTCCGTGACGCAATATACAGCGAATTTCAGTACCACCTACACCCTCAACGCGATTGTCAGCTCGACCTGCGGGGCTGTCCCCTGCGGTGGATCGCCGGGGACGATTTTCGTGAACGGGATCGCGGAGGCGCTCATGGTGCCACCGTTGCCGCAGCCTTATGCCGCAGGCAGCAGTGTGATCCTGGTAGCCGTCACCAATCCGGGCTATACCTTCACCGGTTGGACTCCCGGCGCCAATCAGTTGATTACTGGAGAGCAGGACACCGTCACCATGAATGGGCCCGTCGTGGCCGTTGCCAATTTCACCTTGGCCGCGCCGGTCACTTTCGCCTCGGTGCCAAGCGGGCTGGAAGTGCTGGTGGATAGCCAGCCAACCGTCACTCCCTCCACCGAGTGGCTGGCGTGGGGAAGTGTGCACGCGCTGTCCACGATTTCTCAGCAGAAAGACGCTACCGGGAACCTGTGGGTGTTTGCTTCCTGGAGCGATGGCGGAGCCATCAGCCATAACCTCACGGTGCCTCAATCCTCGGCGCCGGTCACACTTACCGCCACCTTCACGCCCGGTGTGTTGAACACTTTTCTGACTTCACCCCCCCGACTCAATCTGACGGTGGATGGCCGCAGCAACTGGACCAATTGGAACTTCGCCTGGGCCTTGGGCTCGACTCATACTTTCGCCGCGCCGGCTACCGAGACCGATGCGCAAGGACGTTTGTGGAGTTTCACCGGTTGGTCCAACGGCGGAGCGGCGGCGCAGACGGTGACCGTCACCACCGGCGGCACTTACACCGCGACCTACCAGCAGTTAGCGCAGCTCACCGTGAGCAGCAGCCTTCCCGGCATTTCGGTCAGCGTGAATGGAACCTCCTGCGCCACGCCTTGCACGGTGCAGCCGCCGGTGGGGTCGCAGGTGACCATCACTGCGCCGGCCAGCGTGCCGGTGAGCGCCAATTCGCGGCAGGATCTGCTTGGATGGTCAACCGGAGCCGCAGCCGGCAACCTCACGCTTACCGCGCCGGCCAGCGCCACTACCGTGACCGCCAATTACCATTTGATGAACTATCTGGCAACGGCCACCAACCCCGCAGGCGCGGCAACCTGGAACCTGCAGCCGGCTTCGCCGGACGGATACTACGATTACCGGACCGTGGTCAACATCAGCCTGAGCCCGTTGCCGGGCTATCAATTCCGCAATTGGAGCGGTGACTTGAACGGCATCACGCCGTTCGGAATGCTCTTGATGAGCCAGCCGCGCTCCGTGACGGCGCTGTTTGCCACCATTCCCTATCTGCCGGACGGCGCGGTGACCAATGCCGTCGGAACCACTCCCTCCAGTGCCGTGGCGCCCGGCTCGGCGATTTCGATTTTCGGCGCAAACCTGGCCGACGACGTGAAGGTGAATCTGGCCAGTTCGATGCCGCAGACGTTGGACGGAGTGACAGTCTCGATCGCCGGCCGTCTGCTGCCGCTGTATTATGTGTCGCCGACCCAAATCAACGCCCAACTGCCGGCGGACCTGCCGCTGGGCGCCTCGAACCTGGTGGTGACCACGCCGGAACAGGCGCAGGTCACCTCCAGCTTCACCATCGCGCAGGATGCGCCGGGCTTATTTGCCGTCACTTCGAATGACAAGGCGTACGCACTCGCGTTTCATCCGGACGGCACGCTGGTGACCGAAGCTTCTCCCGCCAAGGCGGGCGAAGCGCTCACCCTGTACGGAACCGGTTTCGGCCCGACCACACCGCTGCGGCCGGAGGGCCTGCCGGTGCCGAAATCGCCTTCGTACGTGGTGACCGACCCGGCCAGCGTGCAAGTGGGCACAGCCAGCTTCGCGGCACAAAGCGCCTATGCCATGCCCGGCGCGGTGGGCATCGATGTCGTCGAATTCGCGCTCGGGGCCGATGCGCCTTCGGGCGGCGACTTCCAGATCACGGTGACCATCAACAAAGTGGTGAGCAACGCCGTCCTGCTGCCGATCCAGTAGAGAGGCAGGCAGCGGCCCGCGCCGGCCTCGGCGCTCCGCACACGGCGGACCTTTTGCGAGCGCGCGATCGGAAACGCGCGTTATCGAAACACCATGTGACCCGGCGCGGTGTGGCGCGCGGCGCACCACTCCAGGTAAAGGCGGCCGTAGCTGGCGGTGATGTAATCCTGCTCGCGAAAGCCGAGGCGCCGCGCCATCCGGTCGATCCAGCGCGGGCTGCCTTCCAGCTCCAGGTAGACGCCGATCGGCGTCTCATCCAGGGTCGCCATGCCGGAAGTGCCGGGCAGGCGATATTCGGTGCGATATTTTTCGTAGCGAAACGCCGGCTGGTAGCCGAGGCGCTTCAGAATCAGGCCGCACGTGGCGGCGCTCGACAGGTTCACCTCCAGCTCCTCGCGGGTCTTGTGCCGGGCCGCCAGCGGTGGGCCCTTGAAGGTGAAGGTGTCTGTGCCCGGAGTTTCGCGCACGCGTAGCAGGAGATTCGCCCGGCGCAGGCCGCGATCCGCCGTGTCGAAAATCGTGTTGGCTTCGAACACGCAGCGGCGCGCGACGCGAAATCCGGCCTGGCGCAGCAGGCGCCGCGCGGCTGCCGCGTCCGGCGCCGCCAGCTTGATTTCGATTTCGTGAGTCCCGCGGAGCATTCGCGTTTCAGTCGCCGCGATGGTTGTCCAGAAAGTCGCGGTCCACCGGCTTGCGGCCGCGAAACCCCTCGTCCACTCCGTGCCAGAAACCGATCCCAGGCTCGCCCAGCCGCCAGCACAGGTAGACTTCATCGCCGTGCAGCAGGGTCGGGAAGTCCACCAGGCCGGTGTCCAGGTCTTTGATCAGGCAGCCCAAGTTCTGCACCTGCTCGATGGCGGCGCGCAGGTGAGCGATGGCGGTCTCCCGCCGCGTCTGCACCGCGCCAATGCGGCCGCGGTCCAGCTTCACGCCGCCCATCAGGGCCACGCGTTCGCGGTACTCGGTGAGCTCCCCTTGCGCCTGCTCGAGATCGCTCTTTAGATCGATGGCGCTCCGCAGCAGCGGCTCCAGCCGCGAAAGCAACCGCTCGGCTTCGGCCAGCGTGAAGCGCTTGGACATGGTTTCAGATGCCGGACACCTGGACCGACATGGTGCGGCTGCGCGGGCCGTCGAATTCCGCCAGAATGATGCTCTGCCAGGTGCCCAGCAGCACCGCGGAATTGCGCACCTGCAGGGAAAGTGCTTGGCCCATCAGCATGCCGCGCAGATGAGAATCGGCGTTGCGGCGATCGCAGTCGCTGTAGCGCGGGTCGTTGTGCCGCCAGTTGCCGTCGCGGCGCACCAGGTCTTCCAGGATCGCGCGCATGTCGGCCAGCAGCGCGTCCTGCCATTCGTTGAGGAAGACCGCCGTGGTCGTGTGCAGCGATTGCAGGTGAACGATGCCGTCGCGGACGCCGCTCTTGCGCACGATGTCGTTGATCCGGTCGGTGATGTTGATGAGCTGCAGGCGCTCGTTGGTGATCCAGTCCACCACGCGATGGAAGATCTTGAATGACGAAGATGGCGCGGCCGGCGAAGCGTCGGCTTCCCTTGCTTCCGCCGCGATTGACCCTTTGTGAGCACTCATGGAGATTTCCACGCCCCTTTACAGTTCAGATGCGCTGACCGCGCATCCCGTGACAAAAAGGCGGCGGCGGTTTTCTCCAGTATACCGCCGGCCGGGTAGGGCGCCCCGGACCTGCGGCCGGCGTTGGGATCGTCGGACCCGGCCGCCGTACGCTACTCGGTGATCGGCGAGCAACACGGCGTCTGAACCGGCTTCGGCTCCATCAATTCCACCCGCGTCAGATTCGGATCGTAGAGGTTCAACTGCCACTTGCCATCGCGTCCGATCTTGGGCTGGTCGCCGTCGAGGTCCATGCCGCGGGCCTTCAGTGTCTCCAGTGCGCGCGCCACGCTGGGCACTCCCAGCGCCAGATGATGCATCACGCCCAGCGTGCGAGGCGTCGGATTGTTGACGTTCAGCATGTATTCCAGCCAATCCGTGCCATCCGGCACGCGCATGTCCACCCAATCGGTGCGATCGTCCGTCATGCCGCCGTGCCATGTCTCGTGGAAGCCGAGGATGTCTTTGTAGAAGCGGTCGGCCGCGGCGCGATCCTTCACCGTTATGCCGACGTGGATGATGCGCTCGGAAATCCGTGTCGCCGGCAGATACTTGCCGAAATTGCGGCTATGCAGCGATCCCGGAATGTACTCCATGAACTCCACGTTGTGGCCGTCCGGATCCTTGACCATCAAGCTGTAATTCCCGTCGCGGCCGAGCTGGAGCGAATCCGGAACCTTTACCCCGCGCCAGGCCAGATAGGCCCGCAGTTTGCCGGCATCCGCGGTCTCAAAGCAGATGTGGGAGAGACGGTCTTCGGCCGCACCTTTCAATTCCGGAAAGATTTCGATGTACTGATGGTCATTCACTTTGAAATAGGTCAGCAGCAGCCCGCCGGTGGGTTTATCGAGCGTGAACGGCTCCTCGAAACCGAGATCGTAGCCGTAGAAGTTGCGGGCTGCGGCCAAATTGTCGGTCTTCAGGGCGATGTGACCCACGCCGACGATCGGTGGACGCGGCACAGGGGCCGTCTGCGCGTTCGCGGCCGCGGCACACCAGGCGAGAGTTGCGGCTAACAATCCCAGGCGACGCTTCATACGCAGTAGTGTCATGGCGCGCTACTTCTTGACGGCGGCAGCCGGCATCTGCCGTTCGCTGGAGGGCGGCACGATACCTTTGATCCGCATATAGGTGACGAGGTTGCCGTAGTGTTCCATGTTGTGCGCGGTGTTGAAGTCCATGGCGCCGAGCTTGGTGATCTTCATGCCGAAGAAGGCGACCAAATCAGCGGCGTTGGCGTCGGTCATCTTGTCGTACGCCGCGTCGCAATAGGCGAAGGCTTCTTTCAGCGCGGGCACAATCTCGTCCTTGGTCTTCATGGTCTTCTCGATGCCCTTCTGAACGCTCTTCCCTTCGGCGACAAGGCCGCAGAACTCATACTGGCCGTCGGCGATGTGGGCAAACAACTGGCCGACGGTGCGAACGTCCTTGGTCGGCTGGAAGGACCACAGGTCGTCGGGGATCTTGTCCACCGAACGCAGCACGTCGCTCTTGGAGATGGCGTAGATCCTTTTTGAAACGGTGACCAGCGGGTTGGACGGCATTTCCTGAGCGGAAACGACGGCGGTAAACAATAGCGCAGCGGCGAAGAGTTTCATAGGTTGTCCTTTTGCTGGGATTCGGGACTATTATTGCACTTCCTCGGGCTGCCGGTTGAGCGGGACGCTGGCGGGCGCTGGCTGCGACGCCTCGGAACACCTGCAAGCCGGGCTTTCGAACGTAATCGACACCCTGCTGGGCGAGCGGCGCTGGCGAATCCGCGCCGGCAGGATACAGAAAGGTCCCGGTGCTTCAGTTGGTTGGCCGGCTCTGCGCGGCGACCTGCGCCCTGCGCCGCGCCAGCAGCAAGTTGGAATTGACCTTGCCGTATCCGTAGCCAATGCGGAAGGGCAGGGGACGCACGCCGGCCTCGTGGTAGGCCTTTTGCAGATCGGGCTGAATCAGGTAGCGGAAGCTGCCGTATGGGCGCGTGTACTCGCCGAAAAGCTGCACCTTCCAGGTCTGCGGATCGAAGAAGTGGAACGGAATACCCGAATCATCCTGTAATACCGCCAGGCTGTTGGCCAGGATTAGGTTGCGAATTATCGAGAACTCGTCCCGGTGCGTCATATAGGAGGTGGCCTTGAGCAGCGTGACGGCCCCTTTCAACCCCCCGGCATACTTGACGAATTGCGGGTTCGTCTTGAGGTGTTCGTCGTCCAGGTTGATGGTCAGGTAGTACATCTGGTGCACCGACTGGTCCAGGTCGGAGCGATACTCGATTTGCAGTCCCTTGTCGCCGTATGGGGTGCGCGGCTTGTAGCTACGGTCGCGGTCGATCAGCTTGCCGGCATCGTCCAGGCGCGTGTAGCGGAAGCCCAGAATGGTGTTGTGCAGGCGCACCAGCACCTCCAGGATCGGCAGCAGCAGGCCATCGGTGACTTGCCCGCGGAACTGGCGGTCCATTTCGCGGGTAATAAAGAAGCTGCGGCCGAGCACGGAGCCCATCGTGTCCCGCGTTGCCGCCAGATAGTCCGCCAGGTCCTGTTTCCGGCTAAGCTGCTTGACGGTCGGCAGGGTTCCGGATGGTTCCAGCGCCACCAGAACGTAAGTGGCGTTATCCGGAAAGCATGCCGTGGCATAGAGCGCGTCCGGACCGCTGAACGGGTAGAAGACGGTCGCCCTGCGGAGGGCCGCGTCGGATAACTCAGCCTTCGCAAACTCGTGCAGGCCGGCGGCCAGCGTGCCGTCCAGGTTATGCCAAGCCGCATCCAGACGGGCGCGGTGGTCGGTCCAGGCCTCGGTTTGTTCCAGGTCCGCGAACGGGCTGCCAGGGTTCGCCGGGACTCCGGCCAGGAAGCGGGCCGTATCGTCCGCCTCCCGGTTTTCCGGCACCCGAGCCGGCACCTCAGGAGCGGACTCTTTTTTTTCAGTGGAGACTGCCGCAGGCGGGGCGGAGTGTCCGCAGCCAAGCGAAACGGTGGCCAAGGCGAACAGAAGGGTAACTAAGAGAGAAGTTCGGTATCGTATGATCACACGCAAGAGCTCTTTCGATGTTGTAGGATTCCGCGACCGTGCCGTCGTGTTTTGCAACAGGGCACGAAACTCGTTAATTTGATTGCAGTTCATAGCGTTTTTCGACATACCTGCCGTCGAATATTTCAACACAGACCGCCGATGCGGAATACCGCACCGATCTATCTGCTTCATTCTGCAACGGATAAAGAGGTAAAAAACTCCGCTTTTTGGCCATTGCCGTGCCCTGTACAGAATCAGAAAGGATCGAAGAGTATGACAGTCATTCTGGTTCTCGTCACGTTTCTGACCTTCATCGTATTGGATTATTTCCTGAATCGCAAGAAGGCGCTCAACACCGTTACCGTCGCTGAGCGCGTTATGGCCCCGCTTGCGGCCGGCGCGGATTACGTCAGTGGGTTCCACACCCCGGGACAGGTTTCCTACCACCCCGGACACACCTGGCTGGTGCAAGAGCGCAAGAGCATGGTGCGCGTCGGTGCGGACGAGTTTGCCGCGGCGCTGGCGGGAAAGATCGAGAAAATCGAGCTTCCCAAGCCCGGCCAGTGGGTCCGTCAGGGCCAAAAAATCCTCTCCTTCTGCCGTAACGGCGAGAAGGCCGAAATGGTTTCGCCCACCGAAGGTGAGGTCATGGCCGTTAACCCGGAGGTAGTCAACAACCCGGCGCTGGTGCGCAGCGACCCGTACGGCAAAGGCTGGTTGCTGACAATTAATGTTCCGGATGAGGAAAGCACTACTCGTAACCTGATACCAAATGGCTTGGTTCATGAGTGGATGCGCTTGGCTGTGGACCGTCTGTACAGCCGCCAACCGATGCTGGCTGGCGCCGCCGCAGCCGATGGCGGACGTCCCGCCGAGGATCTGCTGGCGGAAGTTCCCGACGCCAACTGGAAGCAGATCACCAGCGAGTTCTTCCTCACGGCGTAAGGATTCCCAGGGGATGCTCTTGACTGCGGTGACAGGGATGCTGCTTCCATCCGGCCGAGCCCTGATGAGATCGCCCGCCCCATTCGTCGACCAGGCGGATTGAGGCGGGCATCCTGCCCGGGCTTAGCCGAACCTTCACCTCCAAACTCTGCTACATGGTTTTTCCCGCTGGCGAGCGCCCGGTGGCGAAAATCGACGCTGGAGCGGTCGGATCGAGGCACCCTCAGGTGATGTCGATAACCAGATATGTCATTTTTTTCTACACATTGAGGTCAATTTCTGCTAAAACAGAGTTAGAGGTCTGTATATGCCTAAAGCGATCCTCTATGACAGTACCCTCTGCATAGGCTGTCGGGCCTGCGAGGGTGCCTGCGCGGAGCGTTGGGGCCTCCCATACAACGACAAGATCGCCGCCGAGGAAACGCTCTCAGCTCACAAGCTCACCACCATAGTGACGCATGGCGATCATTTCTGCCGCCGCTTGTGTATGAATTGTCTACAGCCGGCCTGCGCCTCAGTTTGCCCGGTCGGTGCTCTGCAGAAAACCGCGCTCGGCCCCGTGATTTACGAGGCTTCCAAGTGCATCGGCTGCCGGTATTGCGTGGAGGCCTGCCCGTTCCAGGTGCCCACGTATGAATGGTCGAGTCGGCTGCCGCGGATGCGCAAGTGCGACATGTGTTATGCGCGCCAGAGCGCCGGGAAGCTGACGGCGTGCGCCGAAATCTGCCCCGTGCATGCCACCATCAGCGGCGACCGTGATGAGCTGATTGCCGAAGCGCGCTCGCGCCTGGCGGCCACGCCGGGCCAGTACTACCAAAAGATCTATGGCCTTTCCGTGGTGGGCGGCACGTCGGTGCTGTTTCTTTCGGCGGTGCCGTTCGAGCAAATCGGCCTGCGCACCAACCTGCCGAACGAGCCGATGCCGATGCTCACCTGGCGCGTGTTGGAATTGTTGCCGGACGTGGTTTCGACCGGCTCCATTCTGCTGGGCGGCATCTGGTGGATCACCAACCGCCGCGCCGAAGTGGCGCGCGAGGAAGGACCGCCTGGGCGCCAGAAGGGACCGCGTACACGCAAGGAGGGATCGGGCCAATGACGGCGAAGCTGCCGAAAATCACGGTGTGGCGGGCGATTTTCGCCGCGATTCTGCTCAGCGGGGCGTATGCGACCTATCTCCGCATTTTCCACGGCCTCGGCGGTTCCACCAACCTGAGCGACAAATTCCCTTGGGGTCTCTGGATCGGCTTCGACGTGATGGGTGGCGTGGGTCTGGCGTCTGGCGGGTTCACCCTGGTGGCGATGGTGCATATCTTCAACGTCAAGCAATACCGCCCGGTGTTGCGCCCCGCCATTCTCACCGCCTTCCTGGGTTATCTGCTGGTGACGTTGGGCCTGCTTTACGACGTCGGCCGTCCCGACCGCATGTGGCATCCGCTGGTGATGTGGAATCCACACTCGGTGATGTTCGAAGTGGCCTGGTGCGTGACACTCTATACCTCCGTTTTGTTCCTCGAGTTCGTTCCCATGGTGTTCGAGCGCTTCGGCCTGCACAAACCAATGGAGTGGATTCACCGCATCTCGGTACCACTGATGATTCTGGGCGTGCTGCTTTCCACTCTGCATCAGAGTTCCCTGGGCACGCTGTTCCTGATCGTGCCGGAGAAGGAGTACCCGCTGTGGTATACGCCGATTCTGCCGGTCTTATTTTTTATTTCGGCGATCGGGGTGGGGCTGGCGATGACGATTTTCGAATCCTGGCACAGCAGCCGCGCCTTCGGACGCGCGCTGGAGGTGCCGCTGCTGGCCAGCATCGCGCGCGTGCTGGCGGTGACCATGAGCGTGTATCTCTGGATCCGCTTCCTCGACCTGGCGCAGCGCGGCCAGCTCCACCTGCTGCTGCGGAACCGCACCGAAACCTGGCTGTTCGCGCTCGAGATCGCGCTGGCGCTGGTTCCCACCGCGCTCCTCTACCAGTCGCGCATCCGGCGCAACCCGGCCGCCCTGTATGCCTGCTCCGTGATGATGGTGTTCAGCTTCATCGCCAACCGGCTCAACGTGGCCATCACCGGCATGGAGGTGGGAAGCGGGACGCACTACATTCCGAAGTGGAGCGAAGTGTCGGTGACGCTGATGTTGGTGGCCTTTGGTTTTGCGATTTTCCGTGTGATCGGGCAGTATTTCCCCGTTTTTGAGGCGCACTCGCTGGAGTCTGCGGCCCAGGACGGGGTGGAACGGGAGGTCGACCCGCTCGCGGTAGGATGACCTTCTTCCGGTCAATCCGGCTCGGACTGGCCGCCAAGCTGGCGGTCAGCGTGATCGTGAGCACGGCGGTATTTTTTGCCCTTTTCGGCTTCATCAATCTCCGCGCCGAGCGCCGCCAGGCGGAAAGTTTGATGGTGCAATCGGCCGACCGGGTGGCGGACGTCATCCTGCGCAGCACCCGTTACGACATGATGCGCCATGACCGCGACGCGCTTTACAACGTGATGCAAGCGCTGGGCAGCGAGCCCGGCATCCAGCGCGTCCGCATCTTCAACCGCGACGGGCACATCATGTTTTCCACCGACGCGCGAGAAGTCAACACCGCCGTCGACAAGTCGGCCGAGGCCTGCTACGGTTGCCACGCGCAATCGCAGCCGCTCACCAAGCTCAACCGGCCGGACCGGGCGCGCCCGTTTTGGGACAAGCAAGGCCATCACCTGATCGCCGTCATCCAACCCATCGACAACGCGCCGGAATGCTCCACCGCCGCCTGCCACGTGCACCCCGCCAGCCAGCAGGTGCTGGGGGTAGTGGACGCGCAGTTGTCGCTCGCCCCGGTGGATGCGCAGATCGCGCACAACCAGGCGTCGCTTGGCTGGTTTCTGCTGGGCGGCATCCTGCTCGGTTCCGGGGTGGCCGTGGCCTTCATCTGGCGGGTGGTCTACCAGCCGGTGAAGGAGTTGATCGACGGCACGCACCGCGTGCGCGAAGGCGACCTGGACTACCGCCTGCCGGTGCGCTCGGATGACGAACTGGGCGACCTGGCCGCCAGCTTCAACGAGATGACGGCACAGGTGGCCGGCGTCCAGGCCAGGATCGAGGAGCAGGTACGGCGCAAGACGGCCGAGCTGGAGCGTATCCACCGCACCCTGCTCAGTTCGGAAAAAATGGCCTCCATCGGCAAGCTCGCCGCCACCGTGGCGCATGAGATCAACAATCCGCTGTTCGGCATCCTGACCTACGCGCGGCTGGTGGAACGCGGCGTTCTCAAGTGCGACGCTCCCAACCGCGATGAGATGGCCGAACAGTTGCAAACCATCGAGCGAGAAAGCAAGCGGTGCGGTGAACTGGTGAAGAACCTGCTGACCTTCTCGCGGCAGAAGGCCAGCGAGCGCGCGCCCAACGACCTGAACACCATCGTGCACCATGCCGTGCTGCTGGTGAAACACAAGCTGGAAATGCAGAACATCGAGCTGGTCGAACGGCTGGCGGAAGGCCTGCCGCCGGTGGATTGCGACGCCAATCAGATCCAGCAGCTCGCTTTGGTGCTGCTGGTGAACGCTTCGGAGGCGATGTCGTCGGGCGGCCGCCTGGAGGTAATCACCGAGCTCGACGGCGCTACCGCCGAAGCTGCGCTGCGGGTGAAGGACACCGGATGCGGCATTCCGGCGGAGGTGTTGCCGCACATCTTCGACCCCTTCTTCACCACCAAGGAGGATCAGAACCGCACCGGCCTGGGCCTGGCGGTGGCGCACAGCATCGTGGAACAGCACGGCGGCGAGATCGTGGTTAACTCGACGCCGGGCCAGGGAACGGAATTCCGCGTGGCCCTGCCGCTGAGCGCGGCGGCGGTTGCGGCGGCGGGCGCATAGGCGGAAAGGCGAGGCGGGACCAGACCGCACGTAAGACGGGAGGACGGTATGGCAACAGCAGTGGATAGTACGGCGTCGGTGAAAACCAAGGGCAGAATCCTGATCGTCGATGACGAGCTGGTGGTCCGCGATTCGCTGGGAAAGTGGTTCACCAGCGAGGGCTACACGGCGCGGCCGGTGGGCAGCGGGCGGGAAGCCCTGGAAACCATCCAGCAGGCGGAGTTCGATATTGCGCTGCTCGATATCAAGATGCCCGGCATGGACGGCATGGAGGTGCAGGCCCGGCTGCATGAGGCCGATCCGGACCTGACGGTGATTATCATGACCGGCTACGCCTCGGTGGATACGGCCGTTCAGGCGCTGAAACGCGGGGCTTACGATTACATCACCAAGCCCGTGGATCCCGATGAGCTTTCGCACCTGGTGGAAAAAGCGCTCGAGCACAAGCGCACTCGGCGCGAGGTGGTGCGGCTGCGCGAGAACCTGCAGGAGGTCTCGCCCGGCACCGAGCTGATCGGCAAGAGCGCGGTGATGAAAAAGGTGGTCGAGCTGATCGAGATGGTGGCGCCCACCGAGGCCTCCGTGCTCATCACCGGCGAAAGCGGCACCGGCAAGGAAGTGGTGGCTCGCGCCATTCACGCCGCCAGCCCGCGGCGCTATATGCCCATGGTCACCATCCATTGCGGCGCACTCACCGAGACGCTGCTCGAAAGCGAGCTGTTCGGCCACGAGAAAGGCTCGTTCACCGGGGCGCAATACCGCAAGAAGGGCAAGTTCGAAGTGGCCGATGGCGGCACGGTGTTTCTGGATGAAATCAGCGACATCAGCCTCCGGACCCAGACCGACCTGCTGCGCGTGCTGCAGGAAAAGGAAATCACCCGCGTGGGCGGCAATCAAACCATCAAAGTGGATTTTCGCGCCATCGCCGCCACCAACAAGAACCTGGATGCGCTGGTCAAGGAGGGCGCCTTCCGCCCCGATCTCTACTATCGTCTGCACGTTTTTTGTATCGACCTGCCGGCGTTGCGCGACCGCAAAGAAGACATTCCGCTGCTGGTCAACCACTTTCTCAACAAGTACGCCATGGCCACCAGCCGCCCGGCGCCGCAGATCGGCGGCGAGGCGCTGAACCTGCTGATGCGTCATGACTGGCCGGGCAACGTGCGCGAGCTCGAGAACGCCGTCGAGCGCGCCCTGGTGGTGAGCCGCGGGCCGGAGATCCGCGCCGCGGATTTTTCGTTCCAGTTCGAGGCCGACGCCCCTAAGGGCGGCCAGACGCTGGAGGACATCGGGCGCGCGCACATCGAGCGCGTCCTGCGCGAAACGCAGCACAACCTGTCGCGCGCAGCGCGGATCCTCGATATCGACCGCACCACGCTGTACAACAAGCTGCGCCGTTACGGTTTGCGGTGAAACCCATTCAACTCGTTCCGCTTGCCGGTTCGGGCGCGGACGGGTCCTTGCAGGAGCCGGCACTCAATCTGCTGGAGCAATTGGCGGCGGGGCTGGCGCGCACGTTTCGCGTGCCCTGCCGTCTCAGCCAGCGCAACCTGGAGCTGGGATTCGCGCTCGACGGGCGGCGCGGCCAGTATTACTCCAGCGTCATCCTGCAGGAGCTGGAGCGCGCCTGGGATCCGGACGCGCGCGTGCTCGGCGTCACTTCCTGCGACTTATACGTGCCCGTGCTGACATTCGTCTTCGGCGAGGCGCAACTGGATGGCAACTGCGCGGTGGTTTCGACGGCGCGCCTGGCCGAGCCTTTTTACGGCATGCCGCCCCGCGACGACCTGCTGCGCGACCGCTTGCTCAAGGAGGCCATTCACGAGCTGGGCCACACTTTCGGCCTGCGCCACTGCGGAGACTGGCGCTGCGTGATGACTTCCAGCCACGCCGTCGAACGCCTCGACGTCAAGACCAACGAGTTCTGTGCCCGCTGCCGGAAGCCGGTGTTCCAGAACGGATTCTGGTAGAGGGGATCTGCGCGTCAGCACTCCTGCTCTGTCCGGCAAGTCCGCCAACCCCATGCCTGGAAAAATCAGAACTTCAGCTACGATTGTGTGATACAGTTGTTGAGACGTTTTTTAAGGATAATTATGGCGCGTCTGAATCGAATTGTCGCCGCCGTTGTGTGGCTTGGCCTCGTTGGATGCATTCCAGCCTTCGGGCAGTTTGTTTCGATTGCCTATCCGATCCCTGCGTATACGGGGTCGACCACAGTGATTCCCATCACGGTCACGGATGGTACTTCGGTGCCGTCGCTTACGGATGGCACCCAAACCATCACATTTTCCACGGCGCTTCACGCGGCAACGGTGCCGACGTCGTGGCAAACCTGGGGCTCGCCACCGTATACGGAAAGCAGCACACCTCGCGTTTTGACGGATTTCGGAGCGACGAGCCTCACCCTGACTCTTTCGGTTCCCGCCCACACGTTGGGATTTGAAATTGAGTCAGACGCGTTCGCCATAGTCCCTTTCACCGCCAACTTCTACAGCGGAGGCACGCTCCTCGGCACCGTGTCAATAACCGTCAACGGACACGCGGGCGCGTTGCTGGCGGGTGGGTCCGACCGCGCCACCATCACCAGTGTGGTGGTCACCACAACCGCGGCGGCTGGTGGCTTCGCCATGGCGCAGCTCCGTTATGGCAGTGTGTCGCTCGTCGGTACTCCCGCCCCGAGCAGCATCTTCACAGGCGGGCTTGGCATGCTGCTTCTGGCGGCGGGCGCCCTGCTGGCGCGAGCCCGTAGGAGCGCCGAAGCGTAGACATCCCGGCGCATCCGCCCCTTCGAGGCTGCGCCACGCCCCGACGTATTTATTTCGGGGACAGGCTACGAAACTCCGAAATTCCGAGGAACTTCTACTGCGGAGTTTCGTAACGTGTTCCCGAATCCCACCGAACCTCGTGCCCGTCGCCCAATTCCACGTCGCCCGCGACCGCCAACTTACCGCGCCCGGTCCCTCTCCATCGAACTCCGCAAAAGGGCGTTGATCCGCGTCTGATAGCCCTTGCCTTGTCCCTTGAGCCAGTCAAGAACGTCCGCGTCCAACCGGATCGTGAGGGGCTTCTTGATTGGCCTGTAGAACTTGCCGACAACTGCCTTGCTCCAGTCGAGCACCGGCGGAATATCGGTGGTATCGATTTCCCGGTCTTTCATCCGCTTGAGCGCACGGATTTCATTCGCTTGAGCGTTTTTGGCTCTTTGCATATGCTCGCCTTTCACGCGCGATTGCCTTTCGTGCCGAAATCAGCCGGATCACCTCGTCGCCAGCCTCGTCCCGATAGGTATGGGCCACCAACAACACCGCGCCAGACACCATTCCAACCGTCTGCCATCGCTCCTCTCCTTCAACAACGCGATCCTGAATGCTGAGCACCTGAGGATCGTCGAAAACCAGACTGGCGGTTTCGAAGCTGACCTTGTGCTTTGCGAGATTGCGACGGTTCTTGTCCTCGTCCCATTCGAAGCGCATCGACGGTACTTCACATATTGTACATACATTTCGGTGCATACTCAAACAGGGCCATTTCAGGCACAGGCCGCGAACCCTGAAATCCGCCGGACCTCCTATTTCGGAGTTTCGTAGCCTGTGTCCCAGTCGGTGTAGACTACACGCAGAGGAGTACGCAGTGTTTTATCGCGCCGCGCTGACCATTATCTTTACCCTCCTTTCGGCGCAAGCCCAACCCACCGGCGCTTCGAGCAGTTTTGAGGTCGTTTCCATCAAGCCATCTCCGCCGCCCAACAGGAAAGGCTTTTGGATGGGAACGCGGGGCGGTCCTGGAAGCAGCGACCCTGGGCGCATGATGTTTTCCTATGTGACCCTCGCTAGACTGGTCAGCCAGGCGTATGGTATCTACCCGTTCCAGTTATCCTATCCCGACTGGCTCAACACCGTCCGGTTCGACATTATCGCGAAGGTCCCGGAGGGCGCCACCAAGGAGCAGATTCCGCTCATGCTCCAAAACCTGCTGGCGGACCGCTTCAAGCTCAAAGTGCACCAGGAAACGAAGAACATGCCAATCCTTGAGCTGTCGGTGGCGAAGGGCGGACCCAAGCTAAAGCCAGCCAGCGGCGACCTTGCTCGCCAGGAAGGGGTAAACGGCGAACCTTCCCTGGATAGGAACGGATTTCCCGAGATACCTCCCGGTCGGGCGAATAAGTTGGTCATCGATGGCCGGGCTCGCTGGCAGGACCCTGATGCAGGAATCGAGCAGCTAACTCGGATGCTCGCCGGCGAACTCGGCAAACCGGTAACCGACGCCACCGGTCTCAAAGCCCGATACAATTTCTCGCTGTACTGGATGTCCGGTGAGATGAACGCCACCCAGCTTACGGCGACCGCGGAAACGGATGCCGCGAGCCCTACTGCAAGCACACCTGACGGCGTTCTCGGTCCCACGATATTCGGCGCCCTCAGGGACCAGCTCGGGCTCCGGCTCGAGGCAAGGAGGGGTCCCGCTACCATCCTTGTTGTCGATTCTGCTGCGAGACTGCCGACCGAAAACTAGCGCCCGGTAATTCTCGCCATCGCCGCCTCTCACCGAATTTCTAATGCGCGTGTTTTGGATTTCCCAGTGCCGGTAAGTCTTCCCGCCGGCCGGATGGGGAAAGGCCCTGGCCGTGCACGCGCAGGGCCAGCCCCAGCATGCAGATTGCGCTGAAGCCAAAGTAAGAGCCAAACCAGAGAAAGTCGAAGAGTGGACTTCGTTGCACGTTCAGCCGGCGAAACGCCATCGCAAGAAACGCCAAAGCAAAGCCAACCGCGACCACTCCGGCCGCCTCAAGGAGCCATTTACCCGCAACATGACGCAACGTTCGCGCGGTTGCCAATTCGTAAATGCCGATGCTGATTGCCATGACGACGATCAGGAGCGCGATGGTTCGAAAGGCGATTGGTCTATTTGCCCAGAAAGTAAAGATCACTCCGAGCGCGCTGCAAGCGATGCCATTCAACACCAGAAGCCAGGATTTGCCCTTTGCGAAACTCCAAGTGCCGGCTGCGACGGTGCAAACTCCGGCCGCCAGTGCTAGCTCACCCATATGCACAAGCGTGCCGTTCACGTCCACAGTTGTACGCAGAGCCAGGGATCCATCCGGGCGTTGCATGAAAAAGTTCATGGCGGAATACATCGCGTAAAGAACGCCGCCGAGTGCCAGTAACCACCAGTTCTTAATCGGCCTTTGGGTCATGCGCAGCCTCCCGGATTGCGATCCAGCCCTACCTCAAGGCACTGAGTGCTCTGCCGCAATCATAGCACCGCGTCAAGTCTCTCGATCCTGGTGCTTCTCTTAATGTGTGATCAAGTACGTTCTCATGGCGCGCCGGAGAGCGCATTGCGAATCAGGCCACCCGCTTGTGCTTGGGTCTCGGTCTGCCAGCCGTGATGTCGACATCTACTTTCAGGCCGGCGGCGGTCACCAGTTTCACACTGTTAGAATGTTCCGGAATGCATCCCGGCGTGGAGGTCTGGATCTGCGGTCTCGAACGGGCCGCGGAATTGGCCGCACGGTATCTGCCGTTGCTCTCCGCGGACGAACTGGAGCGGGCCGGCCGGTTCAAGTTCGACCACCTGCGCGAGGCGTACATCCTGGGGCGCGGAGTGACGCGCACCATTCTGGCCCGGCGCTTTGGTGCCGATCCGCGCGCCCTCTGTTTCCAATACTCCGTTTACGGCAAGCCTTCCATCGAGGGAGCCGGGCAATGGCATTTCAACGTTTCCCATTCCGGCTCGCTGCTGGTTTGCGCTTTGACCGAGGTGGCGCCCATCGGTGTGGATATCGAGCGGGTGCGGCCGCAGCCCCAGGCCGCCGCGATCGCGAAGCGGTTCTTCTCCGCCGCCGAGGCGCAGCGCGTGCTGGCAGCGCCAGCCGACTCGGTTGCCGCGGTATTCTCTGAAATCTGGACTCGCAAGGAAGCGTTCCTGAAGGCAACCGGAGAGGGATTTAGCCGCGAGCTGCAGGGCTTCACGGTCAGCAGCGGACCGGGCGAAATCCCCCGGCTGGAGCACATCGAAGGACCGGATGACGATCCGGCGCTGTGGAGCCTGCGCGCTTTTGTGCCGGCAGAATCCTATATTGGAGCCCTTGCCGTGCGCGGGCCCATCGGCGAGGTCTTGTTGCAAAGGTTCGATCCCGCTGCCGTAGCCTGCTGATAGCGCGCCGTCGCTCAGCGCGTCTCCACGGTGAACTCATTGCCACGGCAGCCATTGACTTCGACGCTCACGACGGTTTTCGGATCGGCGTCGGCGGGCAGTTTGAAAGTGATCGTGTTCGGCGAACGCCTGGTGATCTCGGCGGTGCGATCGCCGAGCCACACGCGGTCCGAATCCGTGCTCGAACCGAAGTTCACTCCCCAAACCGTAAGCGCCCGGCCGCGAGCGAACGGCGGCGGCCGGTTCGTGAGGTCGTCAACGATCCCTCCCGGGTTTATGATCGGCGCCTGCGGCCGGATGAACGCCTCTTCCGCCACTTTGACGGTGGGAGGCAAGGTGGAGGCGAGGAACCCGAATGCGGCCATGGAGGGAATCACGGCCAGCGCGGCAATCCAGGGTTTGGGCACGCGAAGGATAAGAAGAATGGCCGACAAAATCGTAATCGCCCGTCCCAGCCACACGTCCCACGCCGCGGTGAATTGCAGTTCCAAGTGTTGCCGGCCCGGGTGAGCGCGGACCAGAAGGAAACCAATGGGGTCGCTCTTCGTGGTTGCGCCCGAAACTCGCCAGCCGCGGTCATGATTGATCTTCACCAGAACGGCTTCGTCCGGACCGAGTTGAGTATCGAGCACGGCGCTGTCTGCCGCGTTCCAGTGGATCGAGACAGGCCGCTTGCCGGCGGCCCAGGCGACATAGGCCGCCAGAAAACCGGCGTCGCTGGTCGAGGTCAGGCGCGGCAAGCGGTCCATGGCGGGAAGGTCTACTACCACGGCATCCTCATGGCCGGAGCCGGGAGTGTCATAGATCGTGTCGCCGGCGCCGTTCGACCACGCAACCGGGAGAGCTGCGAACTTTTCCGGCTGCGCGAACCAGTGAAAGTAATCCCTCGAATCGGCGCCATCTACCACCAGGTAGCGAACGTTCAGGGCGCGCAGCCACAGTTCGGCAATACGCTCCGGATCGCTGCTGCATCCCAACACCACCTGCCGCTGGGCCGCGAAGATCAGATAGTTCGAGATACCTTGCGCGGGCACACCGCCGGCCTGGGGGACATCCGACCAGAGAAAAAGATCGGAGTTGAGTCCACCGGACGCCATGATGCGCGCGCCGCCGGCGTGCCGGTTCAGCCATCCGGCAAGCTGATAGACGAGGGTGCCGGATGGGTCCGCGGCATGCGGCTGAACCTTCCACGCGTGGCTGACAAAACTGAAGGCCGAGGGCGCACCGGCGCCGAGGATAGCCAGCGCCGCAACTGCAGCCGCCATGCGCCATTTCCGCAGCAGCGAGACGGCGCCGGCCGCCGCCATCGCAAGGCCAGCGCTGAGTTCGAGCATATAGCGATAGGGGATCGGCAGCAGAGCGTTGCCTTCCAGCGTGAATGCCAGCACGATGGCGCCCGCAATTGCCAGCCACGCCAGCAGAAAGGCCAGCTCGGGTGCGATTCGGCGCCAGAATGCGAGGCCCAGCAAGACGCCGGCGGTCAGGAGAATGATCCACGTGGTTCGATTCCATGGCGCCGCGGGTAGCGTCGGGATCAATCCGGCATGCCGAAGGACGACCCGGTTGACCAGCGAGATGGAGACCATGTAACCCGGGGTAATCCAAAATGCGGCGAGCCCATAGGCTGTACCGACGGTTCCGAAGACGGCTAGACAGCTCTTGCCAAGGCCGGCCTCATGCGTTTTGGCCACGGCGACGGCGGCCAGCATGATTCCCAGCCCGAGCATGCCGGGCCAACTGGTAAGGCAAACCGCGGCGGTCAACAGAGTCGCCAGCGTCCACCGTTTGCGCCACGCAGCGGCGATAGCGAGCAAAGCGAACGGAAACGCAAACGCGTGGGCGGCCTCCTCGTAGCCGACTAGTGCTACAAAACCCCAGGGCGCGCCCGCATAAGGCAGCGCGAGGTTCCGCCATAGCGGAAGGAAATAGTATGCGGGCGATGGAAAAGCGCTGTACAGGATCGCGGCGAACGCGGCCAGCGCACGCGAGCGGAACAGCACCCGGCCGAGCAGGTAGAGACAGACGGGAGTTAAGGCATAGGCGGCAGCCGTCAACAGATGATAAGCGCGGCCGAGCGAGGAAACCGGCAGGGCCCGCACCAGTGCATGAAACAGCGGCGGGTACATGTAATGCAAGGGTGCGCCCGCATAGGTCAGAGGATTCCAGGTCCACTTGAAATCGCGGAAAAGACGCGCGGTCGCCTCACAGAAATAGCCATTGTTCCATGGCTGGTCGGTGAAGCCGGTAAGAACGTAAGGACCCAGGATGAGCAGGTTGGCAATCAGTAGCGCGGCCGCTAACCCAGCGTCCGCGAGCAGGCTCTTTCTATGCAGGATGAAATCAGATGTGGTTTGTTCGAAACTTTGCCGGATCACTCGGAGCCAGCCGGGGAACTTTGTTATTGGCACTCGCGCTCCATATTCGATCTTACACGCTGAAGGCGCAACTTCCCGCCGGCTTGGCCGCTGCGGAGGTTGGCGAACGAAGGTGCCAGCCTCAATTGCCGCACGCATCTTTCGCTCGCGACGTGGCGCGTTTAGGCGAGAATGGGTGTGATGAGCGAACGCACTTCGGCCCTGGCGAACGATCCGGCCTTCGCCGCGCGCATTCAGAAACACGTGGCGGAGCTCTCGCGGAAAGCGCACTATCACAGCCTGGAATTGAACGATGGCACGGTGCTGCCGGGGGTGAATGGCCTGGAGGTGTTGCGCGCGCGGCTCGGCTCGTTCCCCATCCCGGAAGACCTGCGGGGCCGGCGTGTGCTCGATGTGGGAGCGGCTTCCGGCTGGTTCTCCTTCGAGGTGGAGCGCCGCGGCGCGGAAGTGGTCGCGGTCGACTGCGTGGAGTACAGCGAGCTCCGAGCCGTCGCGGAGTTGCGCGGGTCGCGCATCGATTACCGGCTGCTCGATGTGGACGAACTGGACCCGGCCGGCATCGGCACCTTCGATTACATACTGTTCTTCGGCGTGCTCTATCATCTGCGCCATCCGCTGCTGGGCCTGGAGAAGATTTGCGCTCTGGCCCGCGACCACGTGTTTGTCGAATCGTTCGTCGCCGACGGGTTGGGAGAGCGAAACGAGGCCTGCACGCTGGAGTTTTACGAAACCGACGAGCTGGGCGGCCAGATCGACAACTGGTTCGGCCCCACCACCAAGTGCCTGCTGGCAATGTGCCGGTCGGCCGGATTCGCCCAGGTGAAGCTCGAGTACGTCGGCAATGGGCGGGCGGGCATCACCTGCCGGCGGCGCTGGGAAGCTCCGGCGGCAAACCCTTCGGCCGTGCCTCCCTATTTATGTTCTGCGGTCAACAATCGGACCAACGACGCCACGTTCCACCGAGGGAAGGACGAATACATGTGCCTCTACTTCCGCTCGCGCGAAGATCTCACCAGGCACGATCTGCGCGCGGAAGTGGACGGGCTCGGCGTGCCTGCTTTGGCTGTGACCAGGACCGGGGAGCAACGCGACGGAACTGGAGACTGGCAGGCCAATCTCAGGCTTCCGCCCGGCCTCGCCGCCGGTTCGCATGAGGTTCGGCTGCGCACCGTCAACTCGGGCTTCAGCAACGGCGTGGCGGTTTTGATGACCGGCGGGGCTGTCCCGTCTCCCGGGCTGCCCGCGGACTTCCCGCCGCTCGAAGCGGCCACCGCGCCCGCGCCCGCGCTGGTTGCCGTCCAGAATACGTTCGACGGTTCCGCCATTTTCCGCGGCTTCAAGAGCGAGTACCTGTCGGTGTTCTTCACCACCGAAGAAACCGCCTTGAGACGCGACGAAGTGCTCTTACAGGTGGACGGCCGGGACGTGCCGGTTCACCTCTTGATGAACCCCGGCGGCGTGGAATGGCAGGTGAACGCGAAACTCCCCGCGGACCTGGCCGCTGGGACCCACCTCGCCAGAGTGCGCACCGCCCGCAGCCCGTTCTGCCAACCCGGCGAGTTCAGGTTGGAAGGGTAGAGAAGGCCGTCGGGCCGGGCACGCCAGGCCCCAGTGGGCCCTACATTTGTTGAGCGCCGTGGGGCAGGTTGTCAACCTGCGGCCGATTGTCAATCGGCCCTGCGCTGGACCACGGAAACTCTTCCGGTGACGCCGCCAGACCTGCGTTGACCGGGTTTCTCTCGATATACCGGGCGATCCGCTCAAACTCCCTCTCGTCGCGCACCAGCCGGTCATAGCTTTCGTCTTGCCAGAACGGTTGCCCGGTTGCGCCCAGGATTCGATTTCCTTCCAGCCCGGTGAAGCGCTTGAGCGATTGCATCAATTTGGAGACGGGCACCCGCGGAGTAATCAGAAGGTGCACGTGATTGGGCATTACGACGTAGCTGTGCAAGCGGTGGTGTTGAAGCGTGTGCTCGTGATAGAGGAGCGCGTCCACCACCATCCGGGCGAGCTCGGGTCGGCGAAGGTGGGACGAGCCGTTACGGACGGCATCGAGCAGGCGGTCCATGGCGACAAATGCCCGCCCTTGGTTGGTTGCTGCGGGGAAGACGCGGCCAGGAGGAAGGCTACCGTGGAGGCGCCACGTAAGAAAGATGGGATGGCCGGCGGCATAGAGGTGGGGTAAGCGCCGGGAATGGAAGGCGATCACATCAAAGAGTGCACGTTTGAGGCAGAAATTCTCACGTTGCGGAGCCGTGGGCCGATTGACAATCGGCCGCAGGTTGACAACCTGCCCCACGGCTTCACAGCAGCTTCGGCAGCAGTTCTCCCGCCGGGCCGCGCAGGGCGCAATCGACGATAGCGGAGTACGGCCCGTCCTCGGTGTTGATCTCGATCACTTTGGCGCCGGCGTGCTTGGCGTAAGGGATCAGGCCGGCGGCGGGGTGAACCAGGGCCGAGGTGCCGATTGCCAGCAGCACTTCCGCATTCGAGACAGCGTGCTCGGCCTCCTTCATCATGCCTTCGGGCAGCGCCTCGCCGAACCAGACCACGCCGGGACGCGCCAGCCCGCCGCAACCGCAGTGGGGCGGCAGCTTGGGAAGCGGCACGCGCCGGTCGGGCCAATTGGCGCCGCAAGTGGTGCAGCGCAGGCGCCAGATGTCGCCATGCAGCTTGAGGATCTTGCCGCTGCCGGCACGGTCGTGCAGGCCGTCCACGTTTTGGGTGATTAGGGTGAAGCGGGCGATGCGGATTTCCAGCTTGACCAGCGCGTGATGCGCCGCGTTCGGTTGCGCCGGCGCCAGCCGCTCGCGCCGCCAGTTGTACCACTCCCAAACCAGCCGCGGATCGCGCGCAAAGGCTTCCGGCGTGGCTAAGTCCTCTGGTTTGTAGTCCTTCCACAATCCGCCCGCGCCGCGGAAGGTGGGGACGCCGCTCTCGGCGGAAATGCCAGCCCCGGTCAGCACCGCCAGCGACGCCGCGTACGCCAGCCAGTCGCGGGCCCGTTCGAGGCCGGGCGTCTCCGGAGAATCCACCCCCACGTTGCCTGGCCTCCCTAAAACAGCACGAGGGCCCGCCATGGGGCCCTCGGCTGGTGCTTCCGTAATTTGGGCATGCCTTAAACGACGGTCACGTTTTCAGCTTGCAGCCCCTTGGGTCCCTGCTTCACCTCGAACTCGACCGCTGCGCCTTCATCGAGCGACTTGTAGCCGTTCGACTGAATGGCGGAAAAATGAACGAACACGTCGTCGCCGCTCGGCCGCTGGATGAATCCATAGCCTTTGGCGGCATTAAACCACTTCACAACGCCTTTTTCCTTCACTACACTTCTCCTGATTTATTGTTCGTCGTGCTCTTGGTGGGTTCCTGAGGCAAGGAAAGCAGACTTTCGAGACTTGCTAAGAACATGTCCAGGCGACGGCCAACAACCATATCTACTGCGTAAGGTATTCTCTCAGATGGCTCCCCTATGGTCAAGCGTAAGCGTTATCTAAAGAGCGAAACCGAACTGACGGACAGGCTGCGGCGGCTGGCTGTGGTACCACGCGGCTCGGGCGTGGTGACGGGAATTGGCGACGATTGTGCCATTTTCCGCCCCCGAAACAGCCGGGAAGACCTGCTGTTCACGACCGATCTGCTGGTGGAAGACACCCATTTCCACCGCGCCACGCACAGCGCCGGCGACATCGGCTGGAAAGCCCTGGCGCGCGGTTTGAGCGACATTGCCGCCATGGGCGGCGAACCGCGATTCTGCCTGGTCTCGCTGTCGCTGGCCCCTTGGTGCGACGCCGCTTGGGTGGATGCGTTCTTCCGCAGCCTGTTGCGGTTGGCGGGCCGCACCGGCACGGTTCTGGCCGGCGGCGATCTTTCGCACGGCGCCGGCCTGGCCTGCGACGTGGTGGTGGGCGGCGCGGTTCCCCGCAGCCGTGCGCTGCGGCGGGATGGCGCCCGCGCCGGCGACGCCATCTATGTTTCCGGCGCGCTCGGCGGGTCGGCCTTGGGAATGGCGGCGGGCCGCGGCAAAGCCTGGCGGCGGCACCTGCGGCCGGAGCCTCGCCTGGCGCTGGGCCGGTTCCTGCGCGAGACCGTGCATGCCACCGCCGCCATGGATTTGAGCGACGGCCTTTCGCTGGACCTGGCGCGCTTATGTGCGGCCTCCGGCTTGGGCGCGGAAATTGCCGCGCCACCCGCCTGGCCGCGTGCTACGCTGGCGCAGGCGCTCCACGGCGGCGAGGATTACGAGCTGCTGTTCACCGCGCCGGCGCGCGTCCCGGTGCCGGCAGCTTTCCACGGCGTTCCACTGACGCGCATCGGCGTGATGCGCCGGCAAGGACCCGGCAAGGTTACGATGGCAGGCAAGCCGCTTGCGCCGGGCGGGTACGACCATTTCCGGGCAAGATAGACTGGTAGGCACTATGCGAACAAGCGGACTACTGGCGGTTGCGACGATGGTCCTCGCCCCAACCTGGGCGGCGGCCGAGGTCATCGATTCATCGAGCAATGGGTTTACGGTCAAACTGGCGATCACCATCCAGGCGCCGCCGGCGGAGGTATACCACCGGCTGATTCACAACGTGGGCGATTGGTGGAACTCCGCCCACACCTTTTCGGGCGACGCGCACAACCTGAGCATCGAAGAAAAGCCGATGGGGTGTTTTTGCGAAAAGCTCCCCGGCGGTGGCAGCGTTCGCCACATGGAGGTGATCTACCTGGCGCCGGGCAAGGGTCTCGGCCTCAGCGGCGCTTTGGGGCCGTTGGGGACGGCGGCGGCTATTGGCAGCATGCGGTTCACGATCACGCCGGTTGAAGGCGGCTCCAAGCTGGAGGTGACCTACGCCGTCGGCGGCTACCTGAAGGACGGACTTGACACCTGGGCCAAGCCGGTGGATTCGGTCCTGCTGGAGCAGATCACGCGGCTCAAGAACTACATCGAGCACGGCGACCCCGCGCCAAAATAATATGTCCCAATTCGCCACCACGCCGGAACCGCCTTACTACGCGGTGATCTTCACTTCCGTTCGAACCGATGGCGACCGTGGCTATGGCGAGATGGCCGCGCGGATGGAGGAACTGGCTCGGGAGGTGCCAGGCTATCTCGGCATTGAAAGCGCGCGTGGCGCGGATGGCTTCGGCATCACGGTTTCCTATTGGGCGAGCGAAACCGCCATCGCCGAGTGGAAGCGCCACATCGAGCACCAGGCCGCTCAGGCGCGCGGCAAGCGGGAATGGTACACGCACTACGAAATCCGCGTGGCCAAGGTGGAGCGGGCTTACGGCGGACCGGTGCGGCAGAGCAGTCCGTAGGCAGCCGCCCAGCATTTTCTAATCCAAGAATGAGCCTGAAGGGCTGAAATCTGGTTGGCGCAGTGCCGGGCTCCTTTCGCTGGGTTTTCTTGTTCGTTTTCGGGGGAATAGACCGTCGTTGCCGGCGCGGTGGGAA
>JBAVYH010000169.1:0-91057 GCA_049698695.1 Bryobacteraceae bacterium
TTCCCACCGCGCCGGCAACGACGGTCTATTCCCCCGAAAACGAACAAGAAAACCCAGCGAAAGGAGCCCGGCACTGCGCCAACCAGATTTCAGCCCTTCAGGCTCATTCTTGGATTAGAAAATGCTCTGGGGGTGCTGCGCTAGATCCAGCGCACTACTTGCAACTGGCCTGTCTTTCTGTGGCTATGGGCGCCGGGACTGATGGGCCGGGAGCGCCTCGCTGAGGCCGGCGCGGCTCAAGAGGCTTGCCGCGCTTAAGCGTTGGACAACTGGTTCCTGCTTCGCGGCGCGGTAATGAAACCGATCGGCTTTTTCCCCGGCAACGCCGGCGGATCCATAAGCTCCTTCAAAATATCAAACACCACCTTAAACTGGCGATCGCACTTTTCCTCCATCTCAATGAGCCTCCGAGCGAGCAGTTTGTGGGTCGCAAGGATCTGTCGGAGGCGAACGAAGGTGCGCATGATCGCGATGTTCACCATGATGGCGCGCTCGCTCCGCAGGACGCTCGAGAGCATGGCAACACCCTGCTCGGTGAACGCATATGGGAGAAACCCGCCCAAGCTCCGGTGGGAAGGTATCACATTCTGTGATACCAAGCCCTCTGCCTCTTCCTGGGAAAGCTGGATTACGAAATCGGGCGGGAAGCGGCTCTGATTGCGCTTGACGGCTTGGCGCAACGCAATCGGCTTCACCTGGTAGAGCGTGGCGAGATCGCGGTCGAGCATAACCTTGCGCCCACGAATGAGGAGAATCCGCCGCTCGATGACTTGTGCTGGAACCAGCGATTCTGCTCGATTCCTCCTGGTCGGCATTGGTAGGTTTGGTTTCAAGAGACCTCAAAATCTCAGTGCCCCGTGGACCGGAACGCTCTCAGCAAGTTTGTTGGCCGTCCGCGTGGACGAGCCCGTGGAGCGCCGCGGCATGCTGTCCGTTCGCTTTGCGGAAAGCACCGCGCCGCCGTTTCGAAGCTTCCCCAAGCCTCCCGCCCGCCACTTGCTACAATTCATCGGAGCCTATGAAGATACGCACCCTTCCGGTTTTTCTGGCCTTTCTGGCGATGGGCTTCGGCGACGCCGTTGGCCCCTTCGTCGGCCTGGCGAGAGATGAATTTCACTTGAGCAATGCCGTGGCCTCGCTGATTCCCTTCGTCGGATTCAGCATGTTCGGCCTGCTCTCCGTGCCGATGGGGGTGTTTCAAGACCGGCGCGGCAAGAAAACCGTCTTGATGCTCGGACTCGGCGTCGCCCTGGTCGGGCTGCTCAACGCCAGCTTCGGGCTCACGACATTCGTTCGCTTTCTGCTCACCGTGCTCCTGCTCGATGCCGGCGCGGCCATTCTGCAGGTGGCCGGCAACCCCATCATGCGCGACGTCTCCGCACCCGGCAAGTACGCGCGCAATCTATCCCTTGGGCAGTTCGTCAAGGCCATCGGGTCGCTTTCCGGACCCCTCATTCCCTTGGTCGCGAAGCGCTACTTCCACGCCAGTTGGCAAGTCATGTTCCCCATTTACGCCGTCGCCCTGGCGGTTACCGTGCTCGCGGTGAGCACGCTCAAGGTGAGAGAGGATGCCGGTGACCGCCATGCCGCCACCTTCTCTTCGTGCCTGGAATTGCTCGGCAACGGCTACGTGCTGGCCATGGTGGCCGCCATCTTTTTCTACGTTGGCGCCGAAGTGTGCATGAGCTCCTATATTCCTCTGTTCCTCAAAGAGCAATTCAGCATCGATATCGCGCGCGAAGGCCTGCTCGGCACCGGCCTGTTCTTCACCGCCCTCACCATCGGACGTTTCTCCGGTGGCGTTATTCTCACTTGGATGGCGCCTCGCAAGTTTCTTGCTCTCACCTGCGCGGTTTCCTTCCTCGGACTGTTCGGCCTGTTTGTGCCCGTTGCGGCCTTTGCCGCCGCGGCCTGTTTCGTCGTCGGCTTGGGATTCGCCAACATCTTCCCACTCATCTTTTCCACCGCCATCGACGCCATGCCGAAACACGCGAACCCGCTTTCGGGCCTCATGGTCACCGCCATTGTCGGCGGCGCCATTCTGCCTCCTCTGATGGGTGTGGTCTCCGACCACAGTTCAGTGCTCTTCAGCTTCGTAGTCCCCATGGCCGCCATTGGCTATGTCACCGCTGCCGGACTGATGGCGAAACCCAAACCCGCATAGTGTGTGGGGCGCACGCTCTCGTCTGCGCCCGACCCCCGCTCAGGCAGAACTCCCATAGGCCAAATGCGCTGACCTATCCTTGCGCTGGCTGCCGGGGCCGGGCATGCCCGGTGCGGCCTTCCACGCACCACTCGGCCGCCGAAGAGAAACGGAGTCAGTCATGCAAGAAGTCGTCACCTTCTTGAACTTCGATGGCAACTGCCGCGAAGCGATGGAGTTTTACAAGAAGTGTTTTTCGGCCGAGCTGTACCTTTTGCCGTTCGCCGAAGCGCCGGGCGATCCGGCTTGGAAGGCGAAGGAAGTGAAAGACCGCATCATGCATTCGTCGCTCAGCAAGGGATTGCTGACGCTTCTGATGGCGGCGGACATCATGCCTGGCATGTCTTTCCAGCCAGGCGGCAATTTCTCGGCGGCGATCCAATGCGAGAGCCTGCAGGAAATTGATGAGCTGTTTAACGCGCTCGGCGAGAACGGCACGATCGCCATGCCCTTGCAGGAGACATTCTGGGCCGCTCGCTTCGGGATGCTCACCGACCAGTTCGGCGTCCGTTGGCTGCTCAACCTCGGAAAGCCGCCGCAGGGATAGTGGCGCCGTCAGGAGATTCGACTGCGCCGCTCGCTGACGGTCGCGGCCCTGAAGCGCCCCCTGGGCTATAGTGAACTATAAGATTCGCCCATGGGCCGCATCCGCATCCTGCCCGACCAGGTCGCCAATAAGATCGCCGCCGGTGAAGTGGTCGAGCGCCCCGCTTCGGTTGTCAAGGAGCTGCTCGAGAATTCGCTCGACGCCGGCGCCAGCGAGCTGTGCATCGAGGTTGAATCGGGCGGCCGCCGCCTGATCCGCATCGCCGACGATGGCTGCGGCATGCTCCGCGACGACGCCCTGCTCGCCTTCGAGCGCCATGCCACCAGCAAGCTGCGCGACGTCAAGGACCTGCTCTCCATCTCCACGCTCGGCTTCCGCGGCGAAGCGTTGCCCTCCATCGCCTCCGTATCGCGGCTGTTGCTCGAAACCCGATCCGCCGAAGAGACCACCGGCACGCGCATCGAAATCGCCGGCGGCAAAATGCTGCGCTGCGAAGAAGCGGCGCTGGGCGGCGGCACCGCCATCACCGTCCGCGACCTCTTCTATAACGTTCCCGCGCGAAAAAAATTCCTGCGAACCGAGCAAACCGAGCTTGCCCACATCGCCAGCCTGGTGACTCACTACAGCCTCGCCCACCCGGAAAAGACCTTTCAGTTGATCAGCGGCGCAAGCGAGCTGTTGTACGTCACGCCCGTCGCCACTCTCGCCGAGCGCGTCTATCAGGTCTTCGGCGGGCGCACGCTGGAGGACCTGGTCGAAATCGGCCACCGCGAGAAAGATCTCTTCCTGGCGCACGAGAGCGCGCCGCCCGCGCAGGCCATCGCCGAATACCGCGCCGAGCCGGATGAGCCGTCCAGCCGCCGCTTCCGCCTCACCGGCTTCTTCTCGCGCCCGCAAGTGCAGAAGGCCAATCGCAACTCGGTGTTCATCTTCGTCAACCGCCGCCTGATTCGCGACCGCCTGCTGCTGCACGCCCTTTCCTCGGCGTATCACAACCTGATGCCGCCCGCCGCCTACCCCTTCGCGCTGCTGTTTCTCGAGTGCGACGCCGAGGAGGTGGACGTCAATGTGCATCCGTCGAAAACCGAGGTTCGTTTCCGCCACGGCTCGTTCGTGCACGATTTCGTCCGCGACACCATTCGCGACCGCCTGATGGAAAGCCGCCCCGCTCCTTCCTTTCCGCCCGCCTCGCGTCCCGCCACCGCTGAACAGCCCGCCGCGCGGCTGCCGTATTCCGAATTCAGCCAGATGATCGAAAACCAGGCGCCGGATGCAGCTAGCCTGGTCGAAGCCGAACCTGTGCCGCTCGCGACCGGCGAAATAGCGCCGCCAGAGGCGCCACCCGCGCCGGGCGATTCGCCGCTGCCCAAGTTTGCCTTGCGGCCCACCACCGGTCCCTCGCCGCGCCTCGATTTCAGCGCGCCGCCGCTCGAAGTGGCGCCCGGCCCGCGCCCTTCCGGGAAACTCTCGCGCCACCTCGACGCCCATGGGGAATTTCCGCCCGAGGCCGTCCCCCCGCCCGAAATGTCGCTTTCGGTGCTGTCCGATCTGCGGCCGCTCGGCCAGATCCACGAGAGCTTCATCGTCGCCGCCGGCCGCGACGGCTTGTGGATCATCGACCAGCACGTGGCGCATGAGCGCATCCTGTTCGAGCAAGTACTCAAGCAGCGCGCCGCCGGAACCGTGGAAACCCAGCGCCTGCTGATGCCGATGATTCTCACCCTCACCGCCGAGCAGCAGATCGATTACGCCCGCATCGCCGATGAGCTGCGCGCCTCCGGCTTCGAGACCGAGCCTTTCGGCAACCGCACCATCGCCGTGAAATCCGCCCCCGCCGCCATCGGCGCCGCCGACCTGGAGCAGATCCTGTTCGAGATTCTGGAAATCGCCGAAGGCGAGCTGCGCCAGCGCTCGCTCGACGATCTGCGCCGCGAGATTTCCGCCGGCATCGCCTGCCGCGCCGCCATCAAGATCAACACCCCCCTAGACGCCGCCAAGATGGAATGGCTGCTCCGCGCTCTTTCCGAAACCGATTGCCCGATGAGTTGCCCCCACGGCCGCCCGATTGCCATGCATTACTCCACGCGCGAAATCCTGAAAGCCTTCCACCGGATGTAGGCCAAGGCTACTAGACCCGTGTGGCGCAGGCCCCCGGCTTGCGCTGCGGCGATCTCAGAAATGCTTCTGCCCACGTCTGCCCGCTTTGTTGTTCCAATCCCCCTCGCAGGCTTAAGAAACGCTATCTCACGGAGCCGTTTAGGGGCAGAATGGAGTCATGTGGAAGGACCTCTCTTACGGGATTCGGTCGCTGCGGCGCAGCCCGGTCTTCACGGTGGCCGCCGTGCTGTCGCTGGCGCTCGGCATCGGCGCCAACACGGCCGTCTTTTCTCTTCTGGATCAAGTCGTGCTTCGCTCGCTGCCTGTCAAGGACCCCGAACGCCTGGTCGTCCTTCACGGCAGCTACTCGGGACCCGGTGGCTACTCAACGGGCTGGGGGACCAACTCCGAGTCCACTTTTCCCTATCCCTTCTATAGGGACCTGCGCGATCGCCTGCCCGCGTTTTCGGGCATTCTGGCCTGTGCCACGGCGCCGGTGCGGATCACCTGGCGGTCTAGCACGCAGGCGGCGGATGCCGAAATGGTGACGGGCAACTACTTCCACACGCTGGGTGTTCCAGCGGCTCTGGGCCGCGTGCTGATGCCGGAAGACGATGGCGCACCCGGCGCCAGGCCGGTCGCCGTGCTCAGCCACAGCTTCTGGTCCAGCCGCCTCGGCGCGGATCCGGCCGTCCTCAATCGAACCATGGCGATCAACGGCTTGCCGTTTGTCGTGGTCGGCGTGGCCGGCGCCGGCTTTAACGGCCTGGTGCAGGGCGATTCACCGGACGTGTTTGTGCCCATCGCCATGCAGCGTACGATCACGCCCACCATCGACGCGCTCGACGATCGCTCTTTTAGCTGGCTCAACTTCTTCGCCCGTCTCGAACCCGGCGAGAGCCTTGCCAGGGCGCAGGCAGCGACCGACGTGGCGTTTCACGCGATCGTCGAAGCCGACCTCGGCCAGGCCGCTGTCCCGCGCAGCCAGCAGGATCGCGATTACCCGCTCAAGACGCGGCTTGAGTTGAGGCCGGCCGCGCGCGGCATCACCGAGTTGCAGGGAAAATGGGAAAAGCCTCTCGCCGTGCTGATGATCATGGTCGGCCTGGTGCTGCTGATCGCCTGCGCTAACGTGGCCGGCCTCTTGGTGGCGCGCGCCGCGGGGCGGCAGCGGGAGATCGCTATCCGGCTGGCTATGGGCGCGAAGCGTTGGCTGTTGGTGAGACAGTTGCTCATCGAAGGCTTCCTGCTGGCTACGGCGGGAGCGGCGGCCGGCCTGCTGATAGAACAGTGGAGCACTGCCGGGCTGCTGCGCATCCTGCCGCGCGACGCCGTCGCCGGTTGGGTGACGAACGCGCCCGATCTGCGCGTGCTCGGCTACTCGTTGGCGCTATCGATGTCGTGCGCGCTTTTGTTCGCCCTGGTTCCCGCCCTCCAGGCGACCAGGCCAAATCTAGCCACCACCCTGAAAGACCAGGCCTCCAACGTGCTCTCCCGGGGCCGTTCGGCGCGGTTGCGCCGGTTTCTGGTGACCGCGCAGGTGGCTCTGTCCCTGATGCTCGTGGTTGGCGCGGGCTTGTTCAGCGCGACCGCGGCGAGACTGGCGAACGCAGACCGCGGCTTTCGCACCCGGCACCTATTGATGTTTTCGGTGGATGCCACGCTGATTCGCACCGGCACGACCGCGGCCAACGCGTTTTACCGCGATCTGCTGGAGCGGTTGAACGCGACACCCGGCGTCTCCGGTGTGGCAGCCAGTGACGGCGGACCATACGGCGATGCCGGCTTTGGCGGCGGAGTTCAGGTGGAAGGCTATCACCCGGGCAGCCAGGAGTTCTGGTACGACACCTTCGAGGCCATCACTCCCGGTTACTTTCGCGCGCTCGGGATTCCGCTGCGCGCCGGCCGCGAGTTCAATGACCGCGATACGGCCGCGGCTCCCAAAGCGGTGGTGGTCAACGAAGCATTCGCCAAACACTATTTCCCCAACCAGAATCCGATTGGCCGCCACTTGTCGTTCGAAGGTCCCGTGGCGAACGCGCTCGATCGCGAAATCGTTGGCATATCGGCCGATGTGCACACCAATGTCCGCCGCAAGGCTTCCAGCAACGTCTACTTCCCTTATACCCAGCGCGAGAAACCGGCCCGCCTGGTTTTATACGTTCGCGCCGGCGGCGACGAGACGCGGCTCGCCGCAGCCATCCGCCGCACGGTGCGGGAAGCCGACGCAGGTCTGCCCGTGCCCGAAATCAAGCCGGTTGCGGTGCGCATTCGCGAATCGCTTTACACCCAGAGGCTGGTCGCCATTTTGTCGAGCGCATTCGGCATTCTGGCGACGCTGCTGGCCGCCATCGGCCTATACGGCGTGATCGCCTTTGCGGTGGCGCGGCGCACCGGCGAGATCGGCCTCCGCATGGCGCTGGGCGCTTTGCCTGCCGACGTGTTGCGGATGGTATTGCTCGATGCCGGCCGCATGGCAGCGGTTGGCATCGTCGTCGGCTTGGGAGCCGCCTTCGCGCTCAGCCGCTACATCGAGTCGCAACTGTTCGGCGTCAAGGCGGCGGACCCGTATATCTACGCGGGTGCGGCGCTTGTCCTCGCCGCCGTGGACGCGCTGGCGGCCTTTGTGCCGGCCTGGCGCGCCTCGCGTATCGATCCGATCTCGGCGCTCCGATACGAATAGGGAAAGGCGCACAGGTAAGCCGAAGCGCGCGCCGGGTGCACTTGCGTGGTTTGCCGCCCGGCTGCTATCGTCGTGATCGGAAACTTGGACCCCATGTCACCTCCCGTACTCAGCCGGGATGAGGAGCTCTACTGGCTGGCGCTGCAACTGGTTCCCGGGCTGGGCGCCAGAGGTGCCGGCAAGCTGCTGGACCGGTTCCGCACGCCCGCAGCTATTTTCCGCGCCTCGCGCACCGAGCTCGAAGCCGCCGGCGTGAGCGGCGCGGTGGCGCAGTCCATCGCCAGCGGCTGTACGTTTGAAGACGGTGTGGCGGAGCAGGAGAAGATGGCGGCGGCCGGCGCCGTGGCCGTAACCATCGGCGATCCGCGCTATCCGCAACGGTTGCGCGAGATCTTCGACCCTCCCATCCTGCTTTTCGCGCTTGGGCGGGTGGAATTGCTGAGCGCCCTTTCCCTGGCCGTGGTGGGAACCCGCCGCGCTACGCCGTATGGTACGGCGGTGGCCGAACGGCTCTGCGCGGACCTGGCACACGCCGGCCTCGCCATCTCGAGCGGCATGGCGCGCGGTATCGACACGGCGGCGCACAAGGGCGCGCTGCAGGCGGGCGGCGATACCATCGCAGTACTCGGCTGCGGCGTGGATGTGGTGTACCCGTCGGAGAATCGCGCGCTGATGGCGGAGTTGGCGCACAAGGGATTGATCGTTTCGGAATTTCCCATGGGAACCACGGCGTTCCCGCAGAATTTCCCCATCCGCAATCGCGTGATCAGCGGCATCAGTCTGGGAGTGCTGGTGGTGGAGGGGGCGCAGTACAGCGGTTCGGCCATCACGGCGCGGCTCGCCATGGACCAGGGCCGCGAGGTGTTCGCCGTTCCCGGCAACATCACGTCGAAGCTGAGCTGGTGCCCCAACCTGTTGATCAAGCAGGGCGCGCGCCTGGTGCAGGACTGGAACGACGTGGTCTCCCAACTGCCGGCTGAATCCCGCCGGCATCTAATAGAGAGAGGGCGAAAACGCATTCTGGTGGAGGGCGGCGAATCCGCCGCGGCGGCTGCAGCATCCAAGCCTAATGACCCTGCCTCCGGCCTGGAGCCGGTTGCCCGCCGCACGCTCGAAGCTCTCCAGGTAGATGTCGCGACGCACCTGGACGATCTGCTGCAGAAAATCGAGGACACTTCAACTTCCGAACTCCTGGCAGCGCTGTTCGAACTGGAGATGATGGGGCTGGTCAGGCAGCTTCCCGGTAAAAATTTTGTTAAAGTGTGGTAGCACAGTCTGGGTTCCCGTCAAATCCATGTTCGCGGGCGGCGGGGATAGACTGTTTTTCGAAGAACCTTATATATGGCAAAAGCTCTGGTAATCGTGGAATCGCCCGCCAAGGCGAAAACCATCAACAAATACCTGGGCAAGGACTTTATCGTCAAAGCTTCGCTCGGTCATATTAAAGACTTACCCAAGCGCGATCTGGCGGTCGATGTGGAGCGTGGTTTCGAGCCGCACTACGAGGTTATCGAAGGTAAGAAAAAGCTCGTCGCCGAGCTGAAACAAGCCGCCCGGAAAGTGAAGGATGTGTATCTGGCGGCCGACCCTGACCGCGAAGGCGAAGCCATCTGCTTCCACCTCCAGGAAGAGCTCTCGGAAAAAAAGAATGGCCCGCGGATCTACCGCGTGATGTTCAACGAGATCACCAAGAAGGCGGTCGCCAAGGCGTTCGAAAAACCGGGCCAGGTGGACGTGAACCTGGTGGACGCGCAGCAGGCGCGCCGCGTGCTGGACCGCCTGGTGGGCTACAAGATTTCACCGTTGCTGTGGGACAAAGTGCGGCGCGGGCTTTCCGCCGGCCGGGTGCAGACGGTGGCGCTGCGGCTGGTGGTGGAGCGCGAGCGCGAGATCCGCGCCTTCGTGGCCAAGGAATATTGCACCATCGATGCCGACCTGGCGGCGAAGAAGCCGCCGGCACTGACGGCACGCCTGGCGCGGATCAACGGGCAGGCCGCCGAGATCGGCTCGACTGAAGCCGCCAACGGCGTGGTGGCGGCGCTCGAGGGCGCCGCGTACACGGTGCAATCGGTTTCGACGCGCGAGAAGCGGCGTTTCCCGGTAGCGCCGTTCATCACTTCCACCTTGCAGCAGGAATCGTCGCGCAAGCTGCGCTTCAGCGTGAAGCGCACCATGATGCTGGCGCAGCGGCTGTACGAAGGCGTGGAGGTGGGCAAAGACACGGTCGGCCTCATCACATACATGCGCACGGATTCGACGCGCGTTTCCGATGACGCGATCCGCGACGTGCGCGATTTCATCGGCGAGCGCTACGGCCGCGAATTCCTGCCGGACTCGGCGAACTTCTACAAGTCCAAGAAGGGCGCGCAGGACGCGCACGAGGCGATTCGCCCCACTTCCATGGCCTACGCGCCGGAAGTGGTGGACAAGTACCTGCAAGAAGACGAGAGAAAGGTGTACCGGCTGATCTGGAACCGCTTTGTAGCCAGCCAGATGATGCCGGCGCTGTACGACCAGACCACCATCGACGTGGGCGCCAAAGGCAAGAAGGGCGACGATTACCTGTTTCGCGCCACCGGTTCGGTGCTGAAGTTCGAAGGCTTCCTCAAGGTTTACCAGGAGGGCAAGGACCAGATCGACGAGGAAGACGAGGAAATGAAGCATCGCCTGCCGGTGGTGGCCGAAGGCGAGCGCCTGCGGTTCAAGGCCATCCGGCCGGAGCAGCACTTCACCGAGCCGCCGCCGCGCTACAACGAAGCCACGCTGGTGAAGCGCCTGGAAGCCGATGGCGTCGGCCGGCCCTCGACCTACGCTTCGATCCTCTCCACCATTCAGGAGCGCGAATACGTCAAGAAAGACGCCGGGCGCTTCACTCCCACCGAGCTCGGGATGGTGGTGACCGACCTGCTGCTCGAAAGCTTCGACGACATCTTCGATGTGACGTACACGGCGCGCATGGAAGAGGAGCTCGACGAGATCGAGGATGGCAAGATCGACTGGCGCGTCGCCATGCAGGAGTTCTATGAGCGCTTCGACAAGGACCTGAAACACGCCGAAGAGCACATGACCGACATCAAGCGGATGGAAAAGCCCACCGACTTGACCTGCGAGAAGTGCGGCAAACCGCTGGTGATCAAGTGGGGCAAGCACGGCAGCTTCATCGCCTGCACCGGCTACCCGGATTGCACCTACACGCGCGAGCTGACGGTGGATCTGCCGGACGTCGACAAGGCGGATCTCGCCGAACAGGGCGACGAAGAGTATTGCGAAAACTGCGGCAGGCCGATGGTCTTAAAGAAGGGCCGCTTCGGCACCTTCTACGCCTGCACCGGCTACCCGGATTGCAAGACCACCAAGCCGATTGGCGGCTCGCAAAAGAAGCCCGACCAGAAGCTAGATGAGATCTGCCCGCAGTGCGGCAACCACCTGGTGCTCAAGACCGGCCGCTTCGGCGAGTTCACCGCGTGCAGCAATTACCCCACCTGCAAGTACGTCAAGCAGAAAACCATCGGTGTGAAGTGCCCGGAATGCAGCGAAGGCGAGATCGTGGAGCGGCGCTCCAAACGCGGCAAAACATTTTACGGGTGTAACCGATGGCCCGAGTGCAATTTTGTCGCCTGGGGCAAGCCGGTGCCCGAAAAATGCCCCGAGTGCGGCAGCCCGTACATGATCGAAAAGTGGCTAAAGGCCGGAACCGTCTGGCAGTGCCCTAACGCCGAGTGCAAACATAAGCAGCCCGCGCCGCAACCCGTCGAAAGCGGCGTGCAGTAGGGGCCCTTGTGGCGCAGGCCGCTCGGACTGCGAACCGGGAATGACGCCGTTACGACGCCAGAGCCCGAATCTGCCCCAGGTGGTTGAGGTCGTGACCGGCCATCGTTTCGACCAGGGTCTGCAAGGTCATGGTGCCGCGCTCCGGATGGGTGACCGGCGTTGAGAATGCTTCCGGCGGCAGCGCTTTCAGAAAAAGCAGGTTCCAATGGCGCGCGGCGGAGAATGCGGCGACCGCCGCAGCCGCATCGTATGCGCTATATACGGCCGCCCACTTCTCCTGATCGAATGGCTGGATGATGTAGTTCGGCGCGGCCACAGTCTGGCGGAAGCGAAAGGCGAAGACCGTTTCGCAATCGGCAAGGTGGCAAGCGATCTCGCGCACACTCCACTTTCCCGCAGCGGGCGCGGCAGCCGCGCGGTCTAGCGTCAGTCTTCCGATCGCCCGTTCTAACTCCCGTGGCGTGGCGGCGATCACAGTAAATGGGTCGCGATCTCCCAGAAACTTGGCGTACGGATTCATGGTTCCGTCAAGTCTAGCACGCGAGCCACCGTTTTGTGCGATCGGAGCCGCGACCGTGAGGGAGCGGTCCAGCAGCCATCACGCCGCTCCACCCCCTCACTCAGCGATGTTCGCCCGTCCCGGCTTAAAATGGAGTCATAGCTATGAAATTCCTCGCCAACAGCCTCTTGGAGCTAATTGTCCAGACGTCCACCAACCTGCCCCCCGACGTGCGCGCAGCGATGGGAACCGCCGCCGGCAGCGAAACGCCGGGGACGCAGTCCTCGCAGGCCTTCGACATCATTCTGACCAACATCGACATGGCGCACGATGACGAAGGCCCCATCTGCCAGGACACCGGCATGCCTACCTTCCTGGCGCACACGCCGGTGGGTTTCAACCAGATCGCGCTCAAAAAGGCGATTCGCGAAGCGGTGGCGGAAGCCACTCGGTTGGGCAAGCTGCGTCCCAATTCGGTGGATTCGATTACCGGTAAGAACAGCGGCAACAACCTGGGACCCGAAACGCCGGTGATGCACTTCGAGCAGTGGGAAGAAAACGAGATCGAAATCAGACTGATCCTCAAGGGCGGCGGCTGCGAAAACAAGAACATTCAATATTCGGTGCCGGCGGACCTGGATCACCTGGGCCGCGCCGACCGCAACCTGGAGGGCGTGCGCAAGTGCCTTCTGCACGCGGTGTGGCAGGCGCAGGGGCAAGGATGCGCGCCAGGCGCCATCGGCGTGTGCATTGGCAGCGACCGCGCGCACGGTTACGAACTGGCCAAGGATCAGCTCTTCCGCACCATCGACGATGTGAACCCCGACCCCGTGCTGGCCAAACTGGAAGCGGAGATCATGGAGGAAGCCAACCGGCTCGGTGTTGGCGCCATGGGCTTCGGCGGAAAGTCTTCTCTGATCGGATGCAAGATCACGGCTGCCAATCGCCTGCCCGCCAGCTTCTTCGTTTCCGTAGCATATGAATGCTGGGCGTTCCGCCGCTTGGGCGTGCGCCTTGATGCCTCGACCGGCGCCATCACCGAGTGGTTGTATCGCGACCCCGCGAGGCCAGTGGCACGCATGGCGCGCGGCGAAGGTTTCCCGCTGACCGGCCGCGAGGTGATTCTCACCGCGCCGTTGAGCGAGGCGCAGGTGCGCGCCCTCAAAGTGGGCGACGTGGTGCTGATCAGCGGCGAGATGTACACCGGGCGCGACAACGTCCACGCCTACCTGATGAAGAACCCGCCGCCGGTGGATTTGCACGGCGCGGTGCTCTACCACTGCGGACCGGTGATGCTACAGGAGGAAGGCCGCTGGAAGGTGAAAGCCGCCGGCCCCACTACCAGCATTCGCGAGGAACCTTACCAGGCCGATGTCATCAAGCGCTACGGCGTTCGGGCGGTGATCGGCAAGGGCGGCATGGGGCCGAAGACGCTGGCGGCGCTGAAGGAGTCGGGCGGGGTGTATTTGAACGCAATCGGCGGCGCGGCGCAGTATTACGCGCGCGCGCTGCCTGAGGTGCTCGATGTGCACCTGATGGAGTTCGGCATCCCCGAGGCGATGTGGCACGTTCGTGCGAAGGACTTCCCAGCGATTGTCACCATGGACGCGCACGGCAACAGCCTCCATGCCGATGTCGAGAAAGCCACCGGCGAGGCCTTGGCGGGACTGGAGACCGCCGGCAAGCGTTGAACGCGCTGTGCCGTAGGGGCTGGGCATGCCCGGCCCGCGGCCCTGACGCGGCTCAATTACACCGTGTTCTGACTCCGCACCGCTTGCGCCGCAGGCCACTTTCTCTCGCCTGTTGAGCGGCTGTCCGATGACGCAAAGATATGAAGACTCCAGCCGAGGCCGCGGTTCCACGCGCAGGAGAAGTTCATCACGGCTTCAGAGTCACTGCCTTGCCCTCATACATTACTTCGTGGTCCGCCTTTGCCGTTGGGCCGATGCCGGCGCCATGGTTCTCGGTAACGAAGACCACTCTGAACTGCAGGCTGTTGGGCATGCCGGGGTAACTACCATGGCGATCGCCGATGGTGAGAGTTTGAGCGCCCTCGTTCCACTCGATCGGAATCGTGGTGTAAGCGCCTTTCTCGTAGTTATAAGTGTCGTTCTCGTCTTCGTATAAAGTGAAGCTGGCGTCGGCGCCTCGGTAGATACGCAGCTCGATCAGGTCAGCCGGCTTCTCGGCGGCCCACTCCTCATGGGGACCTATAGGGACGACGGAACCGGCGCGCACATAAAGTGGAATGCGGTCGAGCGTCACCGGCGCATCGATCGCTTTGCCGCCCTCGATCGTTTTACCGGTCCAGAAGTCGTACCACTCGGTCTTCGGTAAATAGAGGTGGCGCGTGGTGGCATCCGGCTCGGTAACCGGGTTCACCAGGATAGATGGCCCGTACAAGAACTGGTCACCGATGTTCTCGGCGCGCGGGTCGGTGCGGAAATCCATTACCAGCGGCCGCATCGGCGTGTACGCATCGCTCGTGGTCTTCCATGCCACCGAGTAGATGTATGGCATCAACTCATAACGCAGGGTGTCATAGGCTGTAAGAATTCTCTGCGCCTCCGGCCCGTATGACCACAGCTCGTTCTGATCGTTGCTGCGTGTGCCGTGGACGCGGAAGATGGGGCAAAAGGTGCCGAACTGGAACCAGCGGATGAAGAGCTCGCGATACGCGGGATCGTTGGGATTGCCGTCGGTAAAGCCGCCGATATCGGTGGTCCAGTAGGGCAATCCGGAAAGCGAATAATTCAGCCCGGCGGGGATCTGTCGGCGCAGTGTTTCCCAATCCGAGTTGACGTCGCCGGACCAGGCCGTGACCGCGTAGCGCTGCGCGCCTGCAAACGCCGATCGGGAGAGGATGAAGACGCGCTTCTGGTCGGAGGCGGCGCGCTGGCCTTCATACACGCCCTCGGTCGTCATGAGCGGAAAAATGTTGGCGTAGCGGGCGCCGTTGCCGGCGAACACGTGGTTAGTCACCATCACGTTGTCCTCGCGGCCCTCGGTTTCCGGTTCGGTGGTATCCATCCACCAGGCGTCGGCGCCGATCTTGAAGAGGGAGTTATCAATCAGGTTCCAATAGTATTTCCGTGCGGCGGGGTTCGTCGCGTCGTAGAGTGCCGATCCCTTGGGATGATACGCGGCGACCTTGGTGCGGTCGATGAAGTAGCCTTTGCGGTCCATGTCGGCATAAACATCGGAGCCTGGATAGAAGTAAGGCCACACGGAAATCATCAGGTGGAAATGAATGGCGTGTAAGTCGCCTATCATACCTTTCGGATCGGGATACTTATCGCTGAACTTGAAGGAACCCATGGTGGTCCACCAGAACCAGTCCTGCACGATGTTATCGGCAGGAATGTGCAGCTCGCGGTACTTATGCGCCACAGCCAGCAGCTCCTGCTGGGTCTTGTACTTGTTTTTGCATTGCCAGAAGCCGTAGGCCCAGCGGCCGAACATGGGCACCTGGCCGGTCAGCTCGCGGTAGCCGGCGATGATCTTATCGAAATCGGGGCCATAGAAGAAGTAATAGTCGATGTCATCGGCCACTTCCGAGGTGATGTACATCGCATGCACAAAGCGGTTGTTGAATCGGCTGCGCGAGGTGTTGTTCCAGAAGATGCCATAGCCCTTGCTCGAAAGCAGCATGGGCACGGAGATATTGGTGTTGTCCTGCGCGATGTCGACCGATTCGCCGTGATAGTTCCATACGCCGGCCTGGTGCTGGCCCAGCCCGTAAAACGCCTCGGTGGATCCCCAGAGGCCGATGAAAGCCTCGGCGTGATACGTCTTTTCGCCATTCACCGTAACCGGGGTAAGCGTGTTGGGGCCTTCCTGCACCAACGGGCTGCCGGAGGCGTCGGCGTAAGCGAGGGTACCGTCACGGCGGTTCACGGCCACGCGCATGCGGGCGGTCGAAATCAAAACGGCGCGCGGTGTTTCGGCTACGGTGAACGACACGGCCGGCCAGGAGGTCTTGACGATCACGTAGTCGGGGCGGTTGGAGAAGGTCGCGGTGGGCGCATAGGTGACGTGAAAAATGGAGTCGGTGGAGACCAGGACACGCAGGGCTCCTGTCTGCATAGTGAAGACAACTCCATCGGCCTGCTTTTCAAAACTCGTCACGGCGTTCTGCGGAATCCATTGCGCGCGGGCCGTGCCGGCGAACGGCAAGACGGCGGCGAGAGTGAGAAGCCACGCGGCTCGGCGGGAACGGCGAGGACAAGTGACAAGGCGCGGCACGGCGCAGGTCCGATGGTTGGGCATGCCTGGATTGTAACGCGCGGCAAGTTGCAGAGCCGCGAAAGCAGACCACGGGCTCCGCCCCACCAAGCTCATGGGCCCCCGTCGCGGGGTTACCATCTTCGTGAGTGAATCGCGAAGGAGCCATCATCATGAAGAATGCGGTGCATCTGGTCGGCGGGTTGTGCCTGCTGGCGATGTGGGGCGCGGGAAACGCGTCGGCGCAGTACAAATATCCATTTCAAAACCCGGATCTTTCGATTGAGGCGCGGGTGCGCAACATCGTCTCGCTAATGACGGTGGACGAAAAGATTTATTGCCTGGGCACGGACCCCAGCGTGCCGCGCCTGGGCATTCACGGCACGCGCCACGTGGAGGGCTTGCACGGCCTGGCGCTAGGCGGACCCGGCGGATGGGGCCGGCCGGCGCCGATCCCGACAACGCAATTCGCACAGGCGATCGGCATGGGCGAGACCTGGGATCCGGAACTGGTGCGCAAGGCCGGCGGCGTGGAAGGCTACGAAACGCGCTACATTTTCCAGAGCGAAAAGACACACCGCGGCGGCCTGGTGGTGCGCGCGCCGAACGCCGACCTAGGCCGCGACCCGCGCTGGGGGCGCACCGAAGAGTGTTTCGGCGAGGACCCCTTCTTCAACGGAACCATGGTGGTGGCGATGGTCAAAGGCCTGCAGGGCGATGACCCGAAGTACTGGCTGACGGCTTCGCTGATGAAGCATTTTCTGGCCAACAGCAACGAGGACGGCCGCGACGGCTCGTCATCCAATTTCGATGAGCGCCTGCTGCGCGAATACTATTCCGTGCCCTTCCGCATGGGCGTGATGGAAGGGGGATCGCGCGCCTATATGGCGGCTTACAACGCCATGAACGGAATCCCGATGACGGTCAGCCCCATTTTGAAGTACATCACCATCAAGGAGTGGGGGCAGGACGGCATCATTTGCACCGATGCCGGCGCACTGGGAAACATGGTGAGATTCCATAAGTATTACGCCGACCTCCCGCACGCCGCAGCGAGCGCCGTCAAGACAGGCATCAACCAGTTCCTCGACCGCATTTTCGGCAATGCCGTGCGCGACGCGCTGCAGCAGAACCTGCTGACCGAACCCGAGATCGACGCGGTGCTGGAGAATGAGTTTCGCGTGATGATCAAGCTGGGGATGCTCGATCCTCCCGAGTGGGTTGCCTACACCAAGATCAAGGGCGATGAGGACGCCTGGAAGTTGGGCGACCACAAGGCGGTGGCGAAACAGGTGGCGCTTGAATCGGTGGTGCTGCTAAAGAACGCGGGCGGTTTGCTGCCGCTCGACCCGAACGCGCTGAAATCGGTCGCCGTGATTGGCCCGCGCGCGAACAGCGTGGCACTGGACTGGTACAGCGGCACGCCGCCTTACACGATTACGCCGCTGGACGGGATCAAGGAAAGAGTTGGCACGGCGGTGAAGGTCAACTACGCCGCCAACAACGACGACGACGCCGCGGCGCAAGCGGCCAAGGAATCGGACGTGGCGATCGTGTTGGTCGGCAATCATCCCACCTGCGACGCGCCGTGGGCCCACTGCCCGACGCCCAGCGATGGTAAGGAGGCCATGGACCGCAAGTGGATCGACCTGGAGGAGGAAGCGCTGGTGAAGCAGGTGTACGCAGTCAATCCCAAAACGGTGGTGGTGCTGGTTTCCAGTTTTCCGTTCGCCATCAACTGGACCGAGCAGAACGTGCCGGCCATTCTGCACATCACGCACAACGCGCAGGAGGAAGGCACGGCCATCGCTGAGGTTCTGTTCGGAGATTACAACCCGGGCGGCCGGCTGGTGCAAACGTTTCCTAAGTCGCTCGACCAAGTTCCAGCCAAGATGGACTATGACATCCGCCATGGCAGGACTTACATGTATTTCCATGGCGATCCGCTTTATCCTTTCGGTTACGGCCTGAGTTACACCACGTTCCGGTATTCCGGGTTACGGACCAGCGCTCCGGCATTGCGCGCCGGGGGTGAGATCACGGTGAGCGTGGATGTTACTAACACGGGTAAGCGGAATGGCGATGAAGTGGTGCAGCTTTATGTGCAGCACCTCAACTCCGGCGTGGAGCGGCCCCTCAAAGAGCTGAAGGGCTTCCAGCGCGTCACGCTGGTGCCGGGCCAAACGCGCACCGTCACACTACCGCTGACTGCGCAGACGCTGGCCTATTGGGACATGGCCAGAGAGCGCTGGGTGGTGGAAGCCGACCAGGTGAAGCTGATGGTGGGCGGTTCGGCGGCGGACGTGAGGCTGGAGAAGACGGTCGCGGTGGCGACGGAATAATAAAACGCGTAAGAAACCGGCTCATGTCCAAGCGACTTGCTCTCATCGTTGTCACCCTTGCCATAGCCGCGTTGCCGGCTGTGGCAAAAGATACCAGCCAGTGGAGCCCGTGCAGCGGCTCCACGTTGGAACCAGGATCGCAATCACGCTATCCGATCAAAGGCGTGTGGAGGGCCGATTTGCGCGTGCTTCGGAAACGGAGCTTACCTACCGGGCCTCTCGCGAGATCACGGTGAGCAGAGAAACCGTGGTCCGCGTCTACCGGAGACCGCGGCTGAGCCGGAAGATGAGGACGTTGCTGGGCGCAGCGGTCGGTCTGGCCGGCGGTGCTATTGTCAACGGCACGCTGGGTGCCCATTTTTCCAATGAAGGGCGCGACATCACGGGCATAACACTGGGCAGCGGAGCTGCGGTGGGCGCCGGCATCGGAGCTATTACTGGCGGCGGCGACAAGACCATCTACCAAAGCTCAACCACGGCCAGTGCTACGGGGAAGCGTTAGGCGGAGGCCTCCCCGTTACCTCGTGTCCTGCGAGGGCGGCGGAACAATTGCGAGCGGGCGTATGGGGGCGCCGGTTGCACCGCGGATTTTGAGCGGGGCGGCCACCAGCAGAAAGGTCCAGGCGGCCGCAGCGGCTAGTTCTTCCAGGTTCAGGCACTCGAGGATGTGGATGCCGCTTTCCACCAGCAGGTGGACGTGCACGGGCATGGCGGCGTCGGGCATTTTCTCGAACGCCAGGGTGTCCGAACCGGCGGCGAAGATACCGCGCCGGCTGAGCCACTCCGCGCCGGGCCGGGCCGGGCCGGGGCCGCGCACTTCCGACACGAACTTCGCCGCATCGTGGAAGTAGCGCGCCCAACCCGTGCGGAGCAGCACCACGTCGCCACGTCGCACTTCGAGGCCCTGCGCGCGGGCGATCTGCTCGAGATGCCCGGGGGTAATTTCGAAATCCGCCGGCAGCGCATCCATGCCTGCGTGCCGCGCAGCGTCGAGCAGGACGCCGCGGCGAACAATCGGCGGCACGGTGTCGATGGAATGCGCGCTGAGGCCCTGCTGAGGCGACTGGGCGGATGCCGCCTCGACGCCGCCGAACAGCTTGCCGCCACAAGAGAAATGACACAAGGCGTCAATGTGCGTACCCACGTGGCTGCCCAGTGCCAGCGCATCCGCCGCGGAACTGTTTCCCGCCGGACCGATGTACTCGCCGTGCTGCTTCATCAGTCCGAACAGAAACGGAGGATGCGACGGGTGGTGCGGCATGCCGGGAAAGTAGGGCTGCGCCAGATCGAAGACGCGCGCGCCGGCGATGGCTTCATAGAGTTGCATCTTCAGCAAACTGTACCACGTGCCGATCGTTCCATCGCCGGCTACCGTGGCTACGAAACGTCCCAGCCCTTCGAACCCGATGCCCGCTTCGACAAGAACCTGGAAGCACCGCGGGCATGCCGGGCCCATTATTTGCGGACGCGGCCGAACATGCGGATGCGCACTACGAAGCGCCGTCCTTCGGCGCCGTAAAGCTGGCCGAAATTGGGCGCGCCTTCCACGTTGTTCACGGCCGTGTAGTTCTGGTGCCCGGTAACGTTGTTGCAGCCCAACCGCACTCCCAGCCGGTAGCCGCGAAACACGAAACGCCGCTCGACATGCACGTTGAGGTCGAAGTTGTCGGGGTAGCGTTGCGCATTCACCGTTCCCACCAACACGCCGGAATCGGTGGTGACGGAATAGGGTAAGCCGGTGCGATAGTCCACCAGGACGGCCAGCGCCCAATTGGGGCCGTGCAGGGGAAAGTAACCCCAGCCGAGTAAGCGATTGGGCGCATCCCAGGGCATGGGGCCGAAGTTACTCATTACCTGTAACGGCTGGTCAACCGTGGTGGAGAGCACTGCATTGGAGATGGCTTGCGAGCGGGTGTAACTGGCCATCCAGCCAAACTGGTCGCCGAAGGACTGCCGCACGGTGAACGCCACCTCATCGTACGCGTCGCGCCGCAAGTTGGAGAGAACGTAGTCGCCGCCATATCCCCCGGCCAAACTCACGAGATCGAAATTGACCGGACCGGGCGAGCCCGTGGGAGCGTAAATGAAACCATCCGAGCCGCGCTTGCGCATCCACTCGGCATCCGCCGAAATGCGATGTCCCAGGTCGCGCGCAGCGCCGGCGCTCCACTGGCCGTAACTCGGGAACTTGAGGCCATGCCCGGGAAGAAACGTGGTGATGAGCGGCGCCAATGGCGCACCTGCAGAGCTGTAAGGCACCGTGACGGCTTGCTGATCGAACGGTAAGGAGAACAGCGCCAGGTTGCTGGGATCGCGCAGAATGGCGTAGCCGGCGGTGAGCCGGGTTCGGCTGTCCGCCATCGGCGCCCAGGCGACCGCGACGCGCGGCGACACCGCAGATGACCCCACCAGGCCATCCCAATCCAGGCGCGCGCCGGCATCCACGGTGAGGCGGCCGGCGGGTTGCCAGTGATCCATGACGTAACCCGATGCCACCGGGTTGGTGCGATTGAATATCCCACTGCCTCGAAACGTTGTGATGAACTCGGGCAGGCTGCTCAAGCCGACGATTTCGTTCTCCGATCGCGCGAATCGCGCATCGTAATTCAGCCCTTGCGCATTAGTTCCAGCCTGCAATTGGTGGCGTCCCCAAAGCTGGCGGGCGCGAGGAAAGTAGTTGACGAAAACCTGCCCGCGGCGCCCGTTTTGGCGCGAGTCGACAAAGTAATTTCCGCTGCGGCCTTCGGGGGTGTAGAGATAGGGTGCCGTGCCTTCCGGCACCTGCCGGTGATAGACATCCTGCCAGGCTATGCCAAATTCCACCAGCGATCCGCCGTACCACGAGTGCGAATCTTTGGCCGCCAGAAGCCATTCATGGTCGCTTAGTCCGCTGGTGGTGGGATCCGGGTCGAGCGGCCCCAAGCCGAGGTGCGCCTGGTGATCGAAGTTGGTCAAAAAGTCCGCGTAGAAAATGTTGGCGGAAGAAAGATTCACCTGAGCGTGAGCTACGTTGCCCAGCGCCCAGGCTGGATTCGTATCCGCGCCGGAGGGTAAGCCGTAAACATAGCCGCTGTTGTAATTGCCGTTGACGCTGTCGGAGAACCAGGCGGTGCCCTTGTCGATGGGCCCGGAGAAAACGGCGCGCGGCGTCCAATCGCCGATGCGCGTTCCGCCCCTCTCGTCGATGCCGGGAATGAAATTGGTAATCGTATAGCGATACTCGTCGGTTCCGGTCTCGGTGTGGATGGCCAGCGTGCCGCCCGAGCCGGGCCCGTACTGCGCCGGCTCCCGCGCGGCATCTAAATCCACCGATTGCACGCCATCCACCGCCAGCGGCGTGGTGTAGCGGCCGCTGATGGGGTCCGTGATATCCACGCCGTTCAGCGTGTACTGGGTCTGGTATTCGGCTGCGCCATGAAAATGGAGGCCCCCGGACGGGTCTTCGACCGCTCCCGGCAGCAATTTCATGCCGTTGCGCAGGCTCTCGGTGGCGGGGTAAGGAATGTCGTTGATGTCCGTGCCGCTCAGCCGCTCCTCTCCGGCGGTCACCGTGGCATCGACGGGATTGGGCAAGACACCGACCTGGACGCTCTGAAAGACTTCCTCCTGCACATTGAGCACGAGGGTGGTTTCGGCGCCGCCGGCTGCGATCTCCACCATCTGGCGGTGCAACTGAAAAAATCCGGCGCGGTCCACGGTGACGAGATAGCGGCCAGGCGCGGGCACGGTGATGACAACCGATCCGGTAGGCGAAGATTCCGCCTCGAGCGTGGCGCCGTTTTCCTGCTGAACGCGAACGCGCGCACCGGCTACCGGGGCATCATTCTGATCGACCACGCGGCCGTTCCACACGATCTGGCCGGCGGCCTGGCCACTCAGCGCCAGCCCGGCTAGCAACAGCGCCGCGATGCGGTGGAGTGGCATGCGGAGTTCTGACGCTATTATGATCGAATCGCCGGCCGCAGGCAGACCTGGGGGTGCGGCCTAGTCCTTTTCGCCCTTGTGCAGTTGCTGCGCGAGGTAGTTGTCGAGGCCCACTTCGCCGATAGCGTGGAGTTGGCCCTCGAGGTAGTCGACGTGATCCTCTTCCTGCCGGAGAATCTCCTCGAACAATGCCCGCGAAGCATTATCGCCAACTGCGGTCGAAGCCTTGATGGCGCGGTTGAGCTGCTTGACCGCCTCGACTTCCAGCGCGAGATCGCTCTCGAACTGCATCTTGACATTGGTCCCGATGCGGATGGGGCCGAGGTCGGTCATGTTCGGCGCCCCCTCGAGGAAGAGGATCCGGTTCATCAACTTCTCGGCGTGCACCATCTCCTCGATGGACTCTTTGCGGTAGTAGCCCGCCAGCCGGAAGTAGCCCCAGTTTTCGCACATTTTAGCGTGCAGAAAGTATTGATTGATGGCCGTCAGCTCGGCCCGCAGGGACTCCGCTAAACATTTCAAAACCTCTTCGTTGCCATGCATAGCCATCAGTTTATCCGCAAACCGGGCAAATGCCAATGTGGCAGCGGCAGCCGGGGTGGCCGGCGGCGGCGGATTATAATCAAGAGGTGCGAATTTCGTGTGCCCTGGTTTTAGCGGCGCTGGCGCTGGCCGGCTGTCATCGGAGCGATTCGAGCAAGGAAGCCGTACGCCAGGCAGTGATCGATTACGTGGGTGGGCGCGGCCTGAATGTGTCCGCGATGAACGTCGAAGTGACCGCCGTGCACATCACCGGCGACCACGGCGAAGCCAATGTCTCCTTTACGGCCAAGAGCGTCCCGAACGCGCCGGGCTTGTCGAAGATCTATCTGCTCGAGCAGCGAGGCGCCAGGTGGGTGGTGACGGGAAGCAAGCAAACCGGCGGCATGCCGCATGGTGGCGCCATGCCGGGCGGAATGGAAAATCCTCACGGCGCGATGGCGCCCGGCGCCGCGGCCAATCCGCATGGAGCGGGTGCGGGAGGCGCCGTGCCGGCGCTGCAGGATCTGCCTCCCGTCGACAAGACAAAAAAATGAAACGTGTCGCAATCCTGGGCGGCGGGCCGGCGGGAGCATTCGCCGCGGAGCAGTTGGCATCCGCCGGGCTCAGGGTGGTGGTGTTCGACGAGAAGCTCGCATGGGAGAAGCCGTGCGGCGGCGGACTTACTTACAAGGCTTACAGCCAGTACCCGTTTCTGATTGACAACTCCACGCCCAAACGCCTGGTGCACGAGACGGTACTGAGCGCGCCGCGCGGCGGCGAAGCCAGCCTGAAGCTGACGGACCCGCTGGTGATCTACTCGCGCTTCGATCTGAACCGGATGCTGCTGGAGCGGGCCGAGCGCGCCGGGGCACAAATCGAAAAGGCGCGCGTGCTGGAGATGAAGCGGCAGGACGCTGGCTGGCAGTTGCGCACCTCGGGCGGCGCCACCAGCGCCGACTTCTGCATCGTGGCGATGGGCGCCCGCAACCCGCTGCGCGAGGTGGGCACCGAATTGAAGCCGCGCGACACGATGGCCGCGCTCGGGTATTACGTTGCCGGCGACCAGGAGCGGATCGATATTCAATTCCTGCCCGGCCTGGAAGGCTACATCTGGATTTTTCCGCGCTGCGGACACCTTTCGGTGGGGATCTGCGGCAAGGGCGAACCGGCGGCTGCGTTGCGCAAGCGGCTGGACCAGTTCATGGCGGACCGCGGCATTTCGCGCCAGGACGGCAAGTTCTATTCGCACCTGCTGCCTTCGCTCGACAGCGGCTCCTGGCAGGCGAACCGCGTGGCCGGCGATGGCTGGATGGCGGTGGGCGATTCGGCCGGGCTGGTGGATCCGCTTACCGGCGAAGGCCTTTACTATGCGATTCGCTCCGCGGATCTGGCGGCGCGCGCGTTGCTGGCCGAAGTAGGGGACCTGACGGCGAAGCTGGCCCATTACCGCGCGCTGCTGCAGCGCGACTTCGCGGCCGACCTGGAATTCGGCGCGCGGCTGGCGAAACGCTTCTTCGTGGGCAGGTTCCTGTGCGGCGCGGTGACGCAGCGGATGGTCGACTTCTCGCGCCGCAGCCCGCGGTTCTCCCTCATCATGCAGGATCTGTTCGCCGGGCGGCAGCCTTATGCGGGGCTCAAGCGGCGGCTGCTGCGGAACTTGAACGGGAGCCTTTACGACATGTTCATGAGCCTCGGCTTCGCCCGCGTGGTGCCGGGCCGCAGCCCGAGTTGCCTGTTGTGAGAAGCTCAGGCAGAGCGTGGCGCGGGCAGTCCTGCCTGCAGCGTCGCCAGTCGTGGCGACGTTTTTTGGGCGTCGGTAGAGTGTTGCGCGCAACAAATGTCGAGATGAATCTCGATACGGCAGGCAGGACTGCCCGAGCCACGCCGGCACACTGAGATGAATCATTCCAAGTCCGATTCACTCTTTCGCCGCTCGCTGGAGCTCATTCCGGGCGGCGTCAATTCGCCGGTGCGGGCGTTTCGCAGCGTGGGCGGGAAGCCGTTGTTTCTGGCGCGCGGCGAAGGGTCGCACGTCATTGATGTGGACGGCAACCGTTACATCGACTACGTCGGCTCCTGGGGACCGCTGCTGCTGGGCCATCGGCATCCGGAGATTCTGGAGGCGCTCGAGCGGGCGCTTGCCATCGGCACCAGCTTCGGCGCGCCGACCGAAGCGGAGGTCGAACTGGCCGAGGCCATCCGCGAGGCCGTGCCGTCGATGGAAATGGTGCGGCTGGTGAATTCGGGCACCGAAGCAACCATGTCCGCGATCCGGCTGGCACGCGGTTTTACCGGCCGGGACCTGACGGTGAAGTTCGAAGGCTGCTATCACGGCCACGTGGATTCGCTGCTGGTGAAGGCCGGCTCCGGCGTGGCAACGCTGGGCCTGCCGGACACGGCGGGGGTGCCTAAGAGCTTCACGGATTCGACGATTGCGCTGCCCTACAACTCGGCGGACGCGGTGGAAGCGGCGTTTCACACGCACGGCGCGCGCATTGCGGCGGTGATCGTGGAGCCGGTGGCCGGCAACATGGGCGTCGTGCCGCCGGCGCCGGGCTTTCTCAAAGCGCTGCGCGACGAGACCAGCCGCCACGGGGCGCTGCTGATCTTCGACGAAGTAATGACCGGGTTTCGCGTGGCCTTCGGCGGCGCGCAACAGCGGTACGGCATCCGGCCGGATCTGACCACGCTGGGAAAAGTGATTGGCGGCGGCCTGCCGGTGGGCGCATATGGCGGCCGCAGGGACATTATGAGCCAGGTGGCGCCCACCGGGCCAGTCTACCAGGCGGGTACGCTTTCCGGCAATCCGCTGGCGGTGGCCGCGGGCCTGGCCATGCTGCGGCATCTGAAAGCGCATCCGGAAATCTACCAGCGGCTGGAGGCGCGCGCCGCCGAGTTATGCGCCGCCCCGCCGGCTGGTGTCACGGTGAATCAAGTGGGTTCGATGTTCACCTTTTTCTTCACCGACGGGCCGGTGACGGACTACGAATCCGCCAAGCGTAGCGATACGGCCCGCTTCGGCCGCTATTTCCGCGCCATGCTGGAGCGCGGCGTGTACCTGGCGCCGTCGCAGTTCGAGGCGGCGTTTGTGTCGGCCGCGCACACCGAAGACGATATCCGGCAGACCATTGCTGCCGCGCGCGAGGCTTTCAACGCCTGACCGGAGGCAGCAGCTTGCGGCCCGACCAGGTGACGATGGCGAAGAACGCAGCGAAGCTGACCAGGATCACGGCCAGGCGGCGCTGCGGCGACAGCCGTTCCGGGATGGCGCCGGCGGCGGGCGCGAAACCCAGCCGGATGCGCAGATGCACCACCGCGGCGTGGCCGTCGCCGACTCGATTGTCGACCACCAGCACGTACCCGCCGGGCGGCCGCAGCTCACACGTGAGCTTGCCGGAACCGCCAGGTTCGGTCGCGTCCACCACGCCATGAGGCAGCCCTTCGCGCAGGTGCTCCAGATCGTCGCGCCGCATCACGGCCAGGCGGACCTGTTCCGAACCGGCGGTCACCTGGTACTCGGCTTCCACCAGCGTGGGACGCTGCCCGATTCCGAGATCCAGGTAGCGCCACTCATCGGCCGGAATGGTGTACACCTGGTTGACCAGTTCCCCGGCGGAAGCAAAGGCGAACGCGAGCGTGCAAACAAGAGCCAGCATGAGGCGCAACCGGAAGCCGGGCATCTCCTCCCTCGCACATCTCCGAGGGGCTACAATGATGCCATGCACGACAGTATGGCACAGCCGCGGGAGGGGATGTTTCCGCTTGCTCGCCGTTGAACTGCCGGGTTGGAAGACCAAACTGAGCTGGATAGCGGCCGTTCTGCTGGCGGTTCTGTTCCTCCTCTCCGGGCTGTGGAAGATCACCGACGCTCAGGGCTGGGCCCAGCGCATCACCCAACTGCAGTTTCCGGGCGCGCTGAGCCTGCCGTTGGCGCTGGTGGCGGGGATTGCCGAGACGTTGGGCGCGGTGTTGATTCTGGTGCCGCGGTTCCGGCGTTGGGGTGCGATCCTCATCGGCCTGCTGCTGATTGCGTTCATGGGCTATTTTGCCGCCCATTACGGCGCGCTGCGCGGCGACGACTGCAGTTGCTTCCCCTGGATCAAGCGGGCGGTGGGACCGCAGTTTTTCCTGGGCGACCTGGCGATGCTGGGGCTGGCGCTGGTGGCGGGATGGTGGTCGAAACCGTCGGGCAGTTTCCGCAGCGTGCTGGTGATTGCCGGGGCGGTGGCGGTTTTCGCCCTGGTCTCGTACGGGGTCAGCGAGGTGCGGGAGAGCGGGACTCGCGCACCCGCCAGCATCCTGGTTGGCGGACAGCCGTACGCCATCGCGCACGGGAAGTATTTCCTCTTCTTTTTCAACCCGGCCTGCTCGCACTGTCTCGAGTCCGCCAAGCGAATGTCCCAGCTCGAATGGGGTGACACGCGCGTGGTGGCGATTCCCGTCGAGCTGCCGCAGTTTGCGGGGCAGTTTGTGGCGGAGAGCGGGTTGAAGGCCGTGGTGACGTCGGATTTCGATTTGCTGAAACGCCGCTTCGGGTACACCGCCTACCCGTTCGGCGTGGCCCTCGACGACGGCCGCGAGAGAGCTCCGGTGCGGCGGTTTGACGGGATCGAGCCGGCAGCGACGCTACGGCGCCTGGGGTTTGTGAAATGAAGAGCGGGAGGCGCGATGAGTGCGTCTCGTATGGGAGCCCGCCGGGAAATGCCAGGCTGATCGTCGGCAACCGCGCATCGGAGCCGCGACCGTGAGGGAGCGGTTGTACACTTGTCATGAACGGTGCTTCAAGGGGGTAAACGTAGTGTTGCGGCTGCTGGTTTTTCTGGCCTGCGCTTTCTTTGCTATGGCGGATGACGCTCATCCGACGCTCGCGCTCGGCTCGCCGGCTCCCGACTTTTCGCTCCCCGGCATCGATGGCAAGGTCCATACGCTGGCGGAATACGCAGGCAGCCGCGTGCTGGTGGTGATCTTCACATGCAATCACTGCCCCACCGCCCAGCTTTACGAAAGCCGCTTCAAGCAACTCGTCGAGGACTACCGCGGGAAGAGCGTCGCTTTCGTCGCCATCGAGCCGAACGATGCTAGCGCGATTCTGCTCTCCGAGCTCGGCTACACCGACGTCAGTGACGATCTGGAAGGGATGAAGATCCGCGCCGCATACCGGCATTTCAACTTCCGGTATCTGTACGATGGCGAAACGCAGGCGGTGGCGCGGGCGTACGGGCCCAAGGCCACGCCGCACGTATTCATCTTCGACGCGGCGCGCAAGCTGGCCTATGAAGGCCGCATCGATAACAGCCAGCGCGAATCGCTGGCGACAACCGGGGATGCGCGCAACGCCATCGACGCGCTGCTCCTGGGCGTGCCCGTCGCGGTGCCGCACACCGGCGTCTTCGGCTGCTCCACCAAATGGAAATCGAAGCAGGCCAACCAGCTCGCGGAGATGAAAAAGATTGAAGCGGAACCGGTGCGTCTGGAGATGGCTGATGCAGCCGAGCTGAAGAAACTGCGCGCCAACCCCACCGGCAAGGTGTTGCTGGTCGATTTCTGGGCCACCTGGTGCGGGCCGTGCATGACCGAGTTTCCTGACCTGGAAACGACGTATCGCATGTATCGCGGGCGCGACTTCGATTTCGTCACCGTAGCCGCCAACCTGCCCGATGAGAGGCCCGGGGTCGAGAAAGCGCTCGCCCGGCAGCACGCCTCCAGCCGCAATCTCCAGTTCGCCTCCACCGACACATACGTCATGCAGGCTGCGTTCGACCCCACCTGGGACTCCGGCGTGCCCTTCACCATGCTCATCGCGCCGGATGGCAAAGTCCTCTATCGGAAGCAGGGAGAGGTGGATATACTGGAGCTGCGGCGCATCATTCTGGCGAATCTGCCGGACCCGGATTACATCGGGCACCGTGCCTACTGGGCCGCAAAATAGACTTTCTGCAAGGAGAATCGCGATGCGAAAAAGAACTCCGGAAGGCGGTCACGCTGGCAGACGAGCTTTCCTGAAATGGGGCGGCGCGGCGGCGGCGGGTTTGATGGGCAATGCCGCTTTGGGCCAGGCGGAGCCCTCACCGCAGAACGCCGCGCCAGCGCCGCAGAACCCGGCGGCTGCACTGCCCATGCCGGTGCGCAACCTGGGGCGCACCGGGTACAAGGTCGGCATCTTCAGCCTCGGCGGGCAAGCGGCGCTGGAGCGCGGGAACAACGAAGCTGTCGCGGTGCCGATTGTGGAACGGGCGCTCGATCTGGGCGTGAATTACCTCGATACGTCCTCGATTTATGGCGGCTCGGAGCGCTGGAGCGAGCGCTATATCGGCACGGTAATGAAGCGCCGCCGCGAGCAGGCCTTCCTCGCCAGCAAGACCAAGGAGCGCACCCGCGACGGCAGCCTGCGCATGCTCGAAGAATCGCTAAAGCTGCTGCAGACTGATCACCTGGACCTTTGGCAACTGCACGACATCGGTCTCGCGGAGGACGTGGACGCCGTATTCGCCAAGGGCGGCGCCATGGAAGCCCTACGGCAGGCGCAGGAGCAGAAGACGGTGCGCTACCTGGGCGTCACCGGCCACTTTCGCCCAGAGCCGTTGATGGAGGCCATCCGCCGCCATCCGTTCGACACCATTCTGATGGCCCTGAATGCAGCCGACCGATACCACTACAGTTTCCTGGACCAGCTTCTGTCGCTGGCGGTGGAGAAGCAGATGGGAATCATCGGCATGAAAGTGCCGGGGCGCAGCCGGCTGCTGGCCAGTTGGACTCCGCCACCGCTGGAGCAGCAGCGGCACTCGTGGGAAGGCGCGGTGATTGCCACCCAACCGGGGCCGCTCACCATGCGCGATGCGATGTATTATTCGCTCTCGCACCCGGTGAGCACGGTGATTGTCGGCTGCGATTCGATCGCGCAACTGGAAGAGAACGTGCACTTGGCGCGCGAGTTCACGCCGCTCAGCGAACACCAGATGGCGTCACTCTCCGCGCTGGCGGAGCCCGTTTCCAAGCAGGCGCTGTTCTTTCGCTTTGTCAGCCGCGGGTGAGGATCTGGCACCGGATCGGGAGCGCTTTTCAGAGCCGCGACCGTGAGGGAGCGGTCCAAGGCGCCAGCAAACTCCCGGAGCCTCGCTCGTCCCTTCCTGGCATTCATGGGAAAATGAAACTGTCGTGATCGTTATCGACGGCATTTATTACGCGCTTGCCCTGGCGGGCGCCGGCGGCGTTGTCTGCTGGCTCGCTGGGCCGTGGTTCGGCGTGCCGCTATGGGTGGCCGCCCTGTTCTGCCTGTACTTCTTCCGCGACCCGGAGCGCGCGATTCCGGAAGGGCCGCTGGCGGTAGCGCCCGCCGATGGCAAGGTGGTGGCGGTGAAAGCCGAGAACCCGGACGTAAGCCGCATCAGCATCTTCCTGAATATTTTCGACGTCCACGTGAACCGCGCGCCGGTGGCGGGCACGGTAAGCAAGGTGGAATATCATCGTGGGACTTTCCACGTGGCCAGCCGCGAGCAGTCCTCCACCGAGAACGAGCAAAACATCGTCACCGTCCAGGGTGAAGGCTCGCCCGTGGTGTTCAAGCAGATTGCGGGCCTGATCGCGCGGCGCATCGTGTTCAACAAGAAGCCGGGCGACCGGGTGGCCACGGGCGAACGCGTGGGCCTGATCAAGTTTGGTTCGCGCGTGGATGTGCTGCTGGGTCCGGATTGGGAAATTGCGGTTCGGCCCGGAGACCGCGTCAGCGCGGGATCGAGTGTCATCGCGCGGCGGCGGGAGCCGGGCCATGGGGCTTAGAGACCGGCTGGTGGATCCCAAATCGCCGGAACGGCGGCCGCGGCGCGCGGCTTACGCGCTGCCCACGCTGTTTACCGCCGGCAACATCTTCCTCGGCTATCTTTCCATTCTGCGGTCGTTCCACGGCGCCATGCTCGCAACCGTCGGCGGCGCCGGCGCGGCCGAGCATTTCGCGGTGGCTGCCAAGGCCATCGGCGCGGCGGTGCTGCTCGACGGCCTGGACGGGCGCATCGCCCGCATGACCAACACCACCAGCGAATTCGGGCGTGAGATGGATTCGCTGGCGGACGTGGTGAGCTTCGGCATGGCTCCGGCGGTGCTGGCGTTCTCCTGGGGCGTGCAGTTTCTGGACCCCGCCATGGGCGAGAAGATTCGCGGCCAGATTTTCAATGCCGGCTACTTCATTTCGTTCCTGTTCCTGCTGTGCGGCGCTGCGCGGCTGGCGCGTTTCAACATTCAAAAGAATCCCGTCCCCAAGAATCCCGGCCGGCCGGACCGCAAATATTTCGTCGGCCTGCCTATTCCGGCGGCCGCCGCCATGGTGGCCGCGGTGGTGTGGGCGTTCGATGCCGAACCACTCGTTTGGTGGCCGGTTGCGGTGCTGTGGCTGGGATTGCTGCTGATGATGAGTTTCCTCATGGTCAGCACGTGGCGCTATCACAGCTTCAAAGGGATCAATCTTTCCAAGCCGTATACGCCGCTGATCATCATTCTGGCCGGCGCCATCATTTACGGCCTCTGGAATTACTCGCAGCCGATGTGGCTGGCGCTGGCCGGCGGCTACGTGGCCAGCGGGATTGTGATTCGTATTGGCGGCGCCATCCGCCGCCGCTTGCGGCACGCGCCCGCGGCGCGCACTCCGGAGCACCAGGTTGGCTAAAACGCCGGTCATCGCGGTGGTGGGTAGCGACTCGCTGATGGGCCGCGAGGTCCGAGATGTCGCCGCAACCGGTGCGCCCGAGCTCACGCTCAAGCTGATTGCCGCCGAGGGCGAAGAGCCGGGCGCACTGACGCGGGTGGGCGACACGGCGTCCGTGGTGGACGGCCTCGACGCCGATTCGCTGGCCGGAGCGCGCGCGGTGGTCCTGGCCGGAGGCGCAGACTCGGCGCGCCAGACGCTCGACTTGTTGGACGGTGACGATTCGACGGCCATCATCGACCTCACCGGTTTTGCCGAGGAGTTGCCGGACGCGCGGCTGAGAGCGCCGCTGGTGGAAGCCGCCGCCGAAGAAGAAGCAGTAGAAGAAGCCGTGGACGCGGCCGGCGCCAGAATTCACGTGATCGCGCATCCGGCTGCCATCGCGCTGGCGCTGTTTCTGCGCCGGCTGCACAGGCACGATCCCATCCGGCGGAGCGTGGTCCAGATTTTCGCTCCGGCGAGCGAGCACGATATGCGCGGGGTGAGCGAATTGCAGCAGCAGACCATCAGCCTGCTTTCGTTCCAGAACCTTCCCCGCGCGGTTTTCGATGCGCAGCTCGGCTTCAACATGCTGGCGCGCTATGGCGAGGAGGCGCCGGCCTCGCTCGAAGATACGGAGTTGCGCATTGAGCGGCACCTGGCTACCCTGCTGGCGTTGCCCGGAGAAGGCAGCGGCGCGCCCCTGCCCTCCCTGCGGCTGATCCAGGCGCCGGTGTTTCACGGCTACAGCATTTCCGCGTGGGTGGAATTCGATGGCAATCCGGGCATCGAGGCGCTGGAAGCGAGCTTGGCCGCGGGACCCATCGAGGTGCGCACGGGCGAATTTGAACCACCCACCAACGTGGGCCAGGCGGGCCAGAGCGGCATCGCCGTGGGCGCCGTCTCGGTGGACCGCAACAATCCGGAAGCGTGCTGGTTCTGGCTGGTGACGGACAATTTGCGGCTCGCTGCGGAGAACGCCGCGGAGGTGGCGCGCCAACTACCATGACCCGGTTTGCTCCTGCGTGGCTGGCGCTGGCGGCGGCTTTGGCCGGCTGCGGCTACCACCTTTCGGGACAAGGCGAGCTGATGCCGAAGGGCATTCGCACTGTTGCCGTCACGCCGATGAACAGCACCCGCTATCAACTGGCGCGCCTTCTGCCGGCCGATATCACGCGCGAGCTGATCGCCCGCACGAAATACACGGTGATCGACGATCCCAGCCAGGCGGACGCCGTGTTGAGCGGCCGGGTCCTCAACTTCAGCAACTTTCCCACCCTGTTCGACCCGGCAACCGGCCGCGCCACCAGCGTGCAGGTGGTGGTGAACCTGCAGTTCAGCCTCACCGAGCGTAGCACCGGCAAAACGCTGTTTTCGCGGCCCAACATGGAGGTGCGCGAGCGCTACCAGATTTCCACCAACCCGCAGCAGTATTTCGATGAAAGCGGCACCGCTATTCAGCGCTTGAGCAAGGACGTGGCGCAATCCGTGGTGAGCGCCATTCTGGAGAATTTCTAGTGTCGCGTCTCACAGGTTTGCAAGACGATTGCGGAGCTTTGTATGAGGGCACGGCTTCAGCCGTGCCGACGCGTCTGCTAAATGTGGCCTTTAGGCCCTGTAACAGAGCGATAGCCTCGTGGAGATTGCGTCCACGAACCTCAGAGGCGGGACATTAGTGCCGCGCTCTGGTGGGGCATGCTTTAGCTTGCGCTCCAATCATCGAAAGAGTGAGGACCGCCGGTCATGACGGTCCCGCAGTTTCTGGCGCACGTGAAAAAAGGCGGTCCGCCGGCAGTGGCGCTGCTGATCGGACCCGAAGCATATCAGCGCCAGCAGGTAAAGCGGGCCCTGACGGTGGCGTTTCCTCCTGAAGCCGTCACCACCCACGACCTGGCCGAGGTCTCACTCGCCAGCGTGCTGGACGATGCGCGCTCGCTCTCGTTGTTTGCCGCCGAGCGGCTGATCTGGGTGGTAAACGCTGAGGCCGCGTTGCCGCGGGGCCGTGGGGCAGAAGGGGATGGCGAAAGCGGAGCCGCCGCCAATGGCGACCCGGCGCCGCTGGCCGCCTACGTGAAAGATCCGACGCCCGGTGTGGCGCTGGTGTTCGAAGCCAGCCGCTTCGATTTCGAGGGCGACGACAAGCGCAAGCTGGAACGCGTGGCGAAGTTCTATGCCGCCGTCCCGGAAACGGTGGAATTGCGGCGGCTCGACGCGCGCTACGCGCGCCTGGAAGCGGAGCGGCTGACGGCTGCCGCCGGCGCCCACCTGGACGCGGAGGCGCTCGACCTGCTGGTGGAATCGCTCGGCGCCGACATCGCGCGCATCGCGGTCGAAATCGAAAAACTCGCGCTCTACGCGGGCGAGCGGGCGGTGGGAGTGGAGGATATTGCAGCCCTGGTGCCGGATGCGCGCGCGTCCAGCATCTTCGCGCTGGTGAATGCGTTGGGCCGCCGCGACCGCGCGCGGTCGCTCGAAATTCTGGACACGCTGACGCGCGAAGGCGAGTACCTGCCGCTGGCTCTGGCGTTCCTTTCCACGCAATTCCGCATGGCGCTGGTGGCGCGCGAAGCCAACCTCAAAAGCGCGCAGCAGATCCAGGGGCATTTTGCGCGGCTGGGCGTCCCCATGTGGGGATCGCGCGCCGAACAGGTGCATCAGACCCTCACCCGCTTCAGCCGCCCGCAACTGGAACGCGCCGTCAAACTGACCTTCGAAGCCGATCGCGGCATGCGTGACACGCGCCCCGACGACCGCATCGTCATGGAGCGCTTCATTCTCGCCCTGTCTGCCAACCAGCCCGGCGCTTGAGCGCGAACCAGCGCGGCGTGGGCACGGCATGCTTTTAAAACTTGCCGAAAAACGCCAAAACATAAGGGCCCTGGCCGTCGTTCTCGGAAGAGGACGCCATGCCCCCGTCTCTCACGATACGAGCTAACCCGTTTTTGTGCGTATAGTGGATCGTGATGAAGCCTTTGATCTTTGCTCTCTGTGTCGTCTTTGCGTGTGGTGGTCTGAGGGCGCAAACTATCTGGCAGCCATCGCCGGGACATACGCAAGTGCCGATATGGCCGGGGGCGGTGCCTGATCCCCAGCCTGTCGCGGGGCCGGAGGCCGCTACGACGAGAGAGAACGACCACCTGGTCGCCGGCAAGCCGTGGACATACGTGGAGCACGTCACGCGACCGACGATGACAGTCTATTCGCCAAGCGGAAAGAATACGGGCGCTGCGGCTGTCGTCTTCCCCGGCGGCGGCTATCAAGTTCTGGCCATCGATCTTGAAGGCACGGAGGTCTGTGATTGGCTGACGCCCAAAGGGATTACGTGTGTGCTGTTGAAATATCGCGTGACGGATGTGGGGGACTATCCGAAATCGGGACCATATCCGGAATCGCCGATGGCGTTGGAAGATGCGCAGAGAACAATGGGGCTGGTGCGCTTTCACGCGGCGGAGTGGCATATCGATCCGCACAAGATTGGAGTGCTCGGGTTTTCGGCAGGCGGGCATTTGTCGGCAGCGATCAGCACGCATTTTGAGAAGCGTTTGTATCCACCTGTGGATGCCGCCGACAAAGTGAGCTGCCGCCCGGATTTTGCAGTGGCTCTTTATCCGGGGCATCTGTCGCTTGCCGCGGCGGAATGGGATGCTAAGCAAGGCACCAAAAAGTTTGTGGTTCCTCATCAGGATCATCTTTCGATTACCGATGAAGGATTTGCATTGAACCCCGATCTCCATGTCACCAGCCAGACGCCGCCTACGTTTTTGCTACAGGCGGAGGATGACCACGTGGACAATGTAAACGACGCGCTGGCTTACTATGCTGCGCTGAAGAAGGCTGGGGTTCCCGTGGGGATGCATTTGTATGCGCAGGGCGGCCATGCGTTTGGGCTGCGGCGCACGAAGCATCCGATAACGGGATGGCCTCAGTTGGTGGAGACGTGGCTGGAGGCGATCGGGATGATTTCGGAGTAGGCGCTCTGTGTCCGCATACGACAAAGCGTGCCTTGCTCCGCCAGCTTCTGTGAACGGCACTGTGGGCAGGTCGATAACCTGCGCACCGATTGTCAATTGGTGCAGCCGGGCAACGCCCGGCGCCGGCCAAGCCTCTTGCAAACCCAGATCGAATGATGTTATCGTTAAACAACGATAAGCATGCCTAAACGATCCAAGGGTGACCTCTGCTGCCCTCCAAGCTCGACGCCACGCGAGATGAGTCTGCCGACCCTCGAAGGTGCCGAAGCCGACGAGGAGTTGGCGAAGCTGGCGAAGGCGATCGGGCATCCTGCACGAGTTCGCATCCTCCGCCTGCTGTCGCGTAGGGAAGCGCGCGTCTGCAGCCAGATTGTGGATGAGCTGCCTTTGGCGCAATCGACCGTTTCCGAACATCTGCGCATTTTGAAGGAAGCCGGCCTGGTGCGATGTGCTCAGGATGGCGCGCGCGTCGGCTATTGCATCGATTTCGACGGTTTGCGGCGCCTCAAAGCCCTGGCTGCCATCATCTGAGGAAGTTCTTTTTTTGCTCCATTACATCGCCAATCGTCGATATTCGATTCCGAGGAGGGCCGAGTGACGCAAGCCATGGCTGAGAAAACGGCGCCCAAACGGCTGAACTATTTCGAGCGCTACCTCAGCGTCTGGGTGGCCGCTTGCATGATTGTGGGCGTGCTGCTGGGAAGAACGATGCCCGGCGCGGCCGACGCCCTGCGGCGCATGGAGTTCGGGGCCGGCAGCCAGATCAACGTTCCGATCGCGATTCTAATCTGGCTGATGATCGTTCCGATGATGATGAAAGTGGATTTCGCTTCCGTCCGGCAGGTCGGCAAGCGGCCACGCGGGCTGCTGGTGACGCTCTTCGTCAATTGGCTTGTGAAGCCATTTTCCATGGCGCTCATCGCCTGGCTGTTTTTCCGGCACGTGTTCGCGGCCTGGATTCCGGCCGCGGATGCCGACCAGTACATCGCCGGCTGCATCATCCTCGCCGCCGCGCCTTGCACCGCGATGGTCTTCGTCTGGAGTTACCTGACCGATGGCGATCCGGCCTATACGCTGGTCCAGGTCTCATTGAACGATCTCATCATGCTGTTCCTGTTCGCTCCCATCGTCCGGTTCCTGGTGAATGGAGCTTCCTCGTTGCACGTTCCGTTTGCCGTGCTGCTATACGCGGTGGCGATCTTCATCGTCATTCCGCTCGGCGCAGGCACGGCGTTGCGGACGTATTTCATCCGGGCACACGGCCGGGAGTGGTTCGAGAACCGGTTTCTGCCGCGCTTTGCGCCGGTGAGCATGCTCGCGTTGCTGGCAACCCTGGTACTCATCTTCGCGTTTCAGGCCGACAATATTTTCGGCAAGCCGTTTCACGTTCTGCTGATTGCCGTACCGATTCTGCTCCAGGTCTACTTCAACTCTTCGCTTGCATACGAGTTGATGCGGCTGTTCAGAGTCCGTCACGCCGTAGCCGCGCCGGGAGCGCTGATTGGCGCGAGCAACTTTTTCGAACTGGCGGTGGCGACGGCCATTGCGCTCTTCGGACCCGGCTCCGGAGCGGCGCTGGCCACGGTTGTCGGAGTCTTGATTGAGGTTCCAGTGATGCTATCGGTCTGCGCCGTTTGCAACCGGACCCGGCATTGGTTTCCGGAAATGGAGGGGGCCGGTTGAGGCCGTCTGGCTGGGTCAGCGCAAGAGCGGGGAGACAGTTGGGAGGTGGCAATGAAGGAGATAGGAAAATGAAGATGCGTGTTTCCGCGAGATCGACGTCAATGGCTGGATGCCGCCGGCCGGCCCGGCGCTGGAGAGCGATGTGACACCTCGACATTTCAACGTTCTGTTCCTGTGCACGGGCAATTCGGCGCGCTCCGTTATGGCAGAAACAATTTTGAATCGGAAGGGTTTCCCGAACTTCAGCGGCTATAGCGCAGGGAGCCACCCTACCGGTCGTGTCCACCCCGAGGCCCTCAGACAAATAGCGAGTGCCGACATGCCGACGGACGGGTTGCGCAGCAAGAGTTGGGATGAGTTCGCTAGGCCCGGCGCACCTCAGATGCATTTTGTGTTTACCGTGTGTGACAGGGCGGCCAGTGAAATGTGCCCCGTGTGGCCGGGGCACCCTCTGACGGCCCGATGGGGCGTTCCCGACCCCGCAGCGGTTGAAGGAACACAGCAGCAGATTGAGCGCGCCTTCTTCGAAGCGTTCTCGATTCTGGATCGGAGGATTACTTTGTTCCTCTCCCTGCCGCTAGCCACGCTTGAGGAAGAAGTCATCCAAAGCGAGATTGATCGAATCGGCAGACAGTAGACGAGCTTGCCCCAGCAGGAAGACGGATAGTCCCGGCCTGAAGCTCTGGTACGGCGTTGACAGTGGCGAAGTCAATGCGGCCCAGCGTGATCGCGAGAAGTGTCTGCAGGCCGGGATGGACGGGTATTTGAGCAAGCCCATTCAGGTAGCAGATCTGGCCGCGGCTCTCCGCACCGTGCCCACGAGCGGGCACCAATATGACACCATCGCCGTGCTCGTGGCATCATTCCGCCATGGCGGGTGCCGCACGCGGGATGCAAGATCCACGCGGACGCGCCACAGACCCTAAACATAGCAACGCGAGTATGTACCGCCTGGCCACACCCCTTCTATCGACGGTTGCCGCCAAAGCATTAGGTTGCTGCAGCGAAGATGTTCGGACGGCCAACCTCAGGTTACGCTGGCCACACAAGGTTTCGACGGATGGCGGCGCGGACTCTCCGTGACTTCGAATATTGGCGCCCCGGCAGCGTTGGCACGCGCTAAGCGAGTAGCCCGGTCGGGCAAGGTCCAAAAAAAAGCGGCGTCCGGAGACGCCGCGCAATGCTTCAGACCAAAAACGAATCGCAGCAAAGACTATATCACGTCCACGCCCATGCTGCGAGCGGTGCCGGCCACGCTGCGCATGGCGGCTTCCAGGTCAAAACAGTTCAGGTCCGGCATCTTGATCTTGGCAATCTCTTCCACCTGCTTCTTGCTGATCTTGCCGACCTTGTTCTTGTGCGGCTCGGCGGACCCTTTGGCCAGGTTCACGGCGCGCTTGATCAGCACCGGGACGGGCGGCGTTTTGGTGATGAAGGTGAATGAGCGGTCGGAGAAGATGGTGATCACCACGGGAATGATGAGGCCTTCCTGGTCCTTGCCCGAGGTCTTGGCGTTGAACGCCTTGCAGAAGTCCATGATGTTGACGCCCTGCGGCCCGAGCGCGGTGCCCACCGGGGGCGCCGGAGTGGCCTTGCCGGCCGGTATTTGCAGCTTCACCTGTGCGGTAATTTTTTTTGCCATTCTTCAATTCCTCTGGCGCGGCCGGCTGACGATCGCACGTCGTCCGCCCGCGGTATTAAGCTTTTTCGACCTGTAGAAACTCCAGTTCGACGGGCGTGGACCGGCCGAAGATAGTGACCATCACGCGCAGCGTGCCGCGTTCCGTGTTGACCTCGTCCACCTTGCCCGAAAAGTTGGCGAACGGGCCATCCACGATGCGCACCGAATCGTTCTTTTCGAACGTCATCTTGGGGCGAGGCCGCTCGGCGGAAGACGCCTGGCGGTACAGAATCTGGTTGACTTCATCCGCGCTCAGCGGAACCGGCGAGTTGCCGCCGCCGACGAAGCCGGTGACGCGCGGCGTGTTCTTCACGGCGTGCCACAGCTCGTCGTTCATTTCCATTTCCACCAGCACGTAGCCGGGATAGACCAGGCGGCGGCTGGTGACCTTCTTGCCGTTGCGCAGCTCCACCACTTCCTCGGTCGGAATCAGAATCTGGCCAATCTTATCGGCGAAACCGAACGCTTCCGATCGCGTTTGCAGCGATTCCTTCACCTTGTTCTCGAAGCCGGAGTAAGTGTGAATGATGAACCACTTCCGGGGCGACGATTCGTCGTAGGCCGGAGGCACGGCGGGCGCCTCGGCGGCAGGTTCCTCGGTTTCAGCGGCTGGGGCGGCAACTTCGGCGACAGGTTCCTCCGGTTCGGCGGGGACTGCGGCGGTTTCGGCGGGCTCGGCCTCCGGCACCGCTTCCGAAACAGCTTCGACGGGCGCTGCCTCCGTCGCGGTTTCGGAAGGGACCTCCGCCGGTAAAGACTCTTCCGGCGCTGCCTGCTCCTCTACCGGTTCGGCCGCGGGCTGCTCGTCAATGTGCACGTTGTCGTCGCCTTCCATCATCCGGCTACCTGGTGAAGAACGAAAGAATTCCCTTGACGCCCCGGGAGAGTATGGAGTCCACCACCCAGAAATAAGCGGCGAAAGCGAAGACCGCGAAAATCACCACTCCGGTGTTGCCTTCCACCTGCTTCCGGGTCGGCCAGGAGACGAGGCGCATCTCAAGCTTCAACTCGTTGATGTATTCCTTGGTGGCCTGCAACCAATTCTTCTTCTCATCGGCCATAACGCTTGCTTGCTCCTGACTCGCTACCGGCGAAACGGGTGATTGGCAGGGGCGGAGGGATTCGAACCCCCACTCGCGGTTTTGGAGACCGCTGGTCTGCCGTTAAACCTACGCCCCTGGGTCACTTCCCCCGTGGCGGGGGCCCGGCTCGTTCTCACCCGATTCCCATTCTACTTGATTTCCTTGTGCGGCTGGTGTTTCCGGCAGTGCCGGCAGAACTTCTTCATTTCCAGCCGCTCGGTGGTGATTTTCTTGTTCTTGGTCGAAGTGTAGTTGCGATTCTTACACTCCTCGCACTGGAAAGTAATGATCTCGCGAGGCATTTTGATTGCTCCTTTCGCTATTGTGCCTGTTCGCGGGCCGGACATGCCCCGTACAAACGTTGCCGCTCAGCCAGACCTGCTCGGCTCTTCAGGAACCGTTCCGGTTGCCGGCTTCGCTGCGCGACCCAAACTCCTCGAGGGCGATTAACTCCCAAAGCTTAAAACTGCTGGTCCAACGCCCTGTCTTCGTATTGTGCTCATGAAGACACCGCTCTACATCCGAACTCATTCCGATGTAGTGACGCCCAGTCGGAATACTCCGCAGGACGTAAACAAACCACTGCAAATTCTGGAGCCGTTGACCAGGATTGAACCGATGACCTTCCGTTACGGACGCTCCACCGATCAACTGCTATAAAACTGGAGCCGTTGACCAGGATTGAGCTGGTGACCTTCCGTTACGGACGCTCTACCGATCAAACTGCTATCAAACTGGAGCCGTTGACCAGGATTGAACTGGTGACCTCGTCCTTACCAAGGACGCGCTCTACCAACTGAGCTACAACGGCAGAACTTTCTGCCCGCCGGGAGCTGAACGGTGACCTTCCGATCACGGACGCTCTACCAGCTGAGCTACAACGGCCAAACTCTTCGCCCGCCGGGAGCTGAATCTGCGCTCCACCGCCGGCTCTACAAACTCTGGTGGACGGGGGAGGATTCGAACCTCCGTAGCTCGCAAGGAGCGACAGATTTACAGTCTGTTGCCATTAGCCGCTCGGCCACCCGTCCGGACCCGCACCGCTCCCACCCAAAGCGAGAATCATTTACGGGGAAATTCCATCATACTAAGAGCAGGAGGCTGCCGCAACCGGCTCGTGTTCAACGCTGGAAGCATGGGGTCCGCGAAAGGGGATGGCTGCGGAGTTTGTCGAAGCGGAGCGCATGCCGGCAGCGTCCAAATCAGAAAGGGGGATGTGTCAAAGATGTTGATCCGCAAGCCTGGCGACCTTCGCCAGGGAGACGTCACTCCAAATAAGGTCTACCTGGATCGGCGCAAGTTTCTGGCCGCTGCGCCGGCGGCATTCCTGACCACCTGGGAACTGCTGTCGCCCCGGAACCGCGCCTTCGCCCTATCCAGGCTCCCCAATCTGACAAAAAGCCCGTTCAGCACCACCGAGCAGCAGAACACCTTCGACCTAGTGACCCACTACAACAACTTTTACGAATTCGGCACCGGCAAAAGCGATCCCTCGCGCAACGCGCAGAACTTCAGGACCAGCCCGTGGACGGTCTCGGTGGAAGGCGACGTCGCCAAGCCGCGCAAGTTCTCGATGGACGACATTCTCAAGCTGGCGCCGCTGGAGGAGCGTATCTACCGGCACCGCTGCGTGGAAGCCTGGTCCATCGTGGTGCCCTGGATCGGCTATTCGCTGAGCGCGTTGCTCAACCTGGTCCAGCCAACGGCGAAAGCCAAGTACGTGGCGTTCGAGAGCTACTGGGATTTGAAACAGATGCCGCTGGCGCGGCCGGCCATGGCGGGCATTGATTTTCCGTATGTCGAGGGGCTGCGGCTGGATGAAGCCATGCACCCGCTGACGCTGCTCTGCGTCGGCATGTACGGCGAGACGCTGCCGCCGCAGGATGGCGCTCCGGTGCGGCTGGTGGTGCCGTGGAAATACGGTTTCAAGAGCATCAAATCCATCGTCAAAATCAAGCTGGTGCGCAGCCAGCCCCCCACCACGTGGAATATGGCCAACGCCCACGAATACGGCTTCTACTCCAACGTCAACCCCACGGTGGACCACCCGCGCTGGAGCCAGGCCAAGGAACAGCGTCTGCCCTCGTTCTTCAAGAACCATCCTACGCAGATGTTCAACGGCTATAACGAGGTGGCCAGCCTGTATGCGGGCATGGATCTGCGGAAATATTATTAGGCCATGCTAAAGAGCCGCTGGACGAAAGTCTTCGTATTCGTGCTCTGCCTGGTGCCCTGTGGCCACCTGGTGGCCGTGGTCCTGGCGTATATTCTGCAGCCAGACCTGAGCGGTATCGTGTGGCGTTTCCTGGTGCCGACCCTGCCGCCCAATCCGCTCGACTTCTTCACTCACCTCACCGGCAACTGGACCCTCCGCCTGATTGTGGTCACCTTGTCCATCACGCCGCTGCGCAAGCTGCTTGCGCTACCGGAGCTGATTCGCTTCCGCCGCATGATCGGCCTGTTCGCATTCTTTTACGGCTGCCTGCACTTCCTCACGTACTTGTGGTTCGACAAGCTGTTCGATTTCCACGCAATCTGGAAGGATGTAGGCAAGCGCCCGTTCATCACCGCCGGGTTCACCGCGTTCGTGTGCATGGTTCCGCTGGCGCTCACTTCCACTAAGGGCTGGATCCGCCGCCTGGGCGGGAAGCGCTGGCAGCGGCTGCACCGGTTGATCTATGTCACCGCCGTCGCGGGCGTGGTGCACTACTACTGGCTGGTGAAATCGGACATACGCCTGCCCATGTTGTACGGCGCGCTGGTGGCTGTGCTGCTGCTCTACCGGATGGTGGTGAGCCTGATGAAGCGCGCGCAGCAGCGAACCGAGGCGGCCAAACCGGTTCCCGCCGAGACATAGAGGCCGTTTCGTAAGTACGATCGTGCGTCCTTGGGGACGGCCCGGGCCGGGCATGCGCAGCCCCTACGGCTAAGTTCGGCGTATTAGCGGACGCCTAGCGCTGAACGTGTGCTTCCAGGAACCACAACTGTTTGTCGACGGTCCGCGAAATCTCGGTGAACAGATCGGCAGTGGTTTTGTCGTTGTGTTCGTCTGCCCTGTCGATTGCCTTACGGATGCCTGCCACGAATGCGGCGTAACGGTCGATCAGAGCCTTCAGGTGCGCTTGCCCATCCGTCGCCTCAACCGGATACTCGGGTAAGGTGGAGCTTGACGCCGCCATTCGCGCGGTCCCCATCGCCACACCGCCCAGTGCCGTGGCTCTCTCCGCAATCATGTCAATGAACGGGAAAATATCGCCTGCGAGCTGGTCAAACAACTCGTGAAGTTGGAAAAAGTTGAGACCCTTGACGTTCCAGTGCGCCTGTTTGATTTGCGAATACAGGTCCGCCGTGTCAGCAAGCCGTTGGTTCAGCAATTCGATCATCGGGTGGCGATCCCTTTCGGGCAAATCGATCCGGGTCGGAAACGTTTGCGCTGCGGTCTTTGTTGCTGGCATTGTTGTGCTCCCTCGCTTCATAATACTCCGTGACTGCAGCTCGATCTCTTGTTCGGGCCGTCACAATGCGTGTTCGAATTCGCACCAAGATGGCGCGCACCGGCCCGCCGCGCTTGAAGTGCCCGGTCTACACAATCAACATGCAATCGCCGTACGAATAGAACCTGTACCGCTCCTCAACCGCGTGCCGGTAAGCCGCCAGCGCCAACTCGTGGCCGGCGAAAGCGCACACCAGCAAAAGCAGGCTGGTGCGCGGCAAATGGAAATTGGTGAGCATTGCACCCACCGCGCGAAATTGGAAACCGGGGTAAATGAAAAGGTCTGTTTCGCCGTGGCAGGCCTCGATGCGATTGCGCGGCAGGTCGGGGACCTGCCCCACCGCCGATTCCAGCGTCCGCACGCTGGTTGTCCCGACCGCTATCACGCGGCTGGCAGCGCGTACCTTGGCGGCGTCTTCCGCGCCCATCTGGTAGCGTTCGGCGTGCAGGCGGCCCTCTTCCACTTGCGTGGTGTGCAACGGCTGAAATGTCCCCAGCCCGACGTGCAGCGTGACGCAGGCGATCGCGGCGCCGCGCGCGCGGCATTGATCGAGAATTTGCGGCGTAAAATGCAGCCCCGCAGTGGGCGCCGCGACAGAACCGTTTTCGCGCGCGAAGACGGTCTGGTAGCGCTCGCGGTCGGCGGGCGAGTCGGCGCGCTTGATGTACGGCGGCAGCGGCACGTGGCCGATCTTCTCGAACTCTTCGAACGGGTCGCCGGCGGTTTCGAAGCGGATGCGCCGCTCGCCGTATTCGCCGCGCGCGGCAATTTCGCCTTCCAGGCCGCCTTCGAAGTGAATTCGCTCGCCAGTGCGCATTTTGCGGCCCGGCCGCACCAGCGCCTCCCATTCTTTTCCATCGGCGCTCACGGGGCGCAGCAGGAGAATCTCGACGCGGCCGCTCAGATGCTCGCGGCGCTTCGGATTGTTCTTTCCCACTGCCAGCGAGTGCATGCCGGAGCGATGGCCGAACAGGCGCGCCGGAAAGACGCGAGAGTCGTTGAGCACCAGGCAATCGCCCGGGCGGAGGAACTCCGGCAACTCGCGAAACAGGCGGTCTTCCCAGCGGTTCTCATTGCGATACACCACCAGCATGCGCGACGCCGCGCGGTCGGCGAGCGGCTGCTGCGCGATCAACTCCTCCGGCAGATGATAGTGGAAAGCCGCCAGATCCATGCAGCCTTCACTGTAACGCGACGTGGTAGGACAGACCATCGCGTTTCGTGGTCTGTCATGCGTGACCAAAGTGCGAACGCGTGACAGACGACAAAAAACGATCGTCTGTTCTACCTGGCTCTCGTACCAAATCAAAACAGCATGCCCTGCTCCTCGACCCACAATTCGGGCTTGTAATCGAGCGAGCCTGCGTCGAGGCCGTAGCGCTCGCGAATCTTCTGCAGACGAACTTGCAGGGCGTCCTTGTAAGCTCGCCCGAGGTAGGCGCTTTGCGCGAACTGCTGGCGATAGCGCGGCGCCAAGTCCGGGAATTGCTGTTCGAGAAACGGGAGAAAGACTTGCAACGCGCTGGGCGTTAGAAACACCGCGCCGCCGTGGAAGGACCGCGCTCCGGCGTCTTTCGCCGCCTTCCCCAACCGGTCCAGCGCGCGCTCGCCATCGGTCAACGCGGGCAGGACCGGCTTCGCGGTCACTCCCACGGCTAGGCCGGCGTCACTGAGTTTGCGGACAGCCTCCAGGCGCAGCGCTGGGCGCGGCGCGCGGGGCTCCAGCAGCCGCGCCAGCTTTTCGTCCAGCGTGGTGATGGTCATGTGGATCGAAAGCACGTTGCGCCGCGCCACCTCGCGCAGCAAGTCGATGTCGCGGGTCACCAGGTCGGATTTCGTCACCATCCCCAGGTGCCAGCCCTTCTCGCGCGCGAAGACTTCCAGGATGGAGCGCGTACGGCAGTAACGCCGCTCCGCCGGCTGGTAAGGATCGGTCGCCGTGCCGATCGCGATCTGCTCCCGGCGGTCGATGTGCCGCAACTCTTGCGCGAGCAGATGCGCCGACGCCGATTTGGCGAAGATCCGGTCCTCGAAATCCGTTACCGGCAGCTCCATGAACTCGAACGTGTAGCGCGCGTAGCAATATTTGCAGCCGAACTCGCAGCCGCGGTACGGGTTGATGGTCCACTGAAACGGCATGCCGGGCTTCGAGCGGTTGAGGATGCTGCGGGCGGGCATTTCCAGATACTCCACCTGCCGCTTGGCTTGGAGCAGCGTGCTCTGTGCGGCCATCTTGGCGATCCCGACCAGCGCCATATCTTATTTTCGCCTTTTATTCGCCATTTGGCAAGGGCAAATCCGGCGCAGGATGTAAAACGTGTGGTGCTGGTCGCGTTTTGACCGTCGGGGCGGAGGGAGGATACGCGGCGGGCCGGGGACCTGCGTCACGACCGGCCTCACGGCGCTACAGGATCAAACGCTCGTCACCTTCGCGGCGAGTGACGCGCGCGCGATCCAGGTATTCCAGCAGGGGGATGGCGTACTTGCGCGAGATGCCGGTCCACTCCTTGAAAGCCGGAACGCTGAAGCGCGCGGGGCGCCGTTTGGCAAGCAGGTCGCGCAACTTTTCCATGGCGGAGCGATGGAACACCAGTTCCTGGTTGATGCGGACCAGCCGCTTTTCGCGGATCAGGATTTCGAGCAAGGTACGCGCCCGCGCGATCTCCACGCCAGCCTGGGCGAGCACCACGGCGACCGCGGGGACGGCCAGCCCTGCCCGCTCGAAAGCACGCTCGATGGTTTGCCGCGCGTGCTCCTCGTCCTCGCGCAGCACCGGGGCATGGCCGGGCAGGCGCACGATTTCGCCTTCAGCGACCACTTCCTCCGAAGATGCAAGCAGCGCGTCGAGCAGGAAGGGCGGCATATCTTTGGCGACGCCGGCCCGCAACTCCGGGCGCGGCATGCCGGCCAGCAGCGGCTGCTTGCGGTGGAACTCGCGCACGGTCTCTACCATTCGGGCGCGGGCGGCCTGGAACCAGGCTTGATCGACGAGCCACGGCGATGCCAGCGGCAGCATGAGGACGCCAGCCCGGGCGGCGGCGATGGCGGAGGCAGCCATTCCGGTGCGCGCCACCAGGTCCGCCATCGCCATGCCGAAAGCGGCTTCGCGCACCAGCAGGGCGATGCGCGCGCCTGGGTCCTGGCCGGCCAGCACGGCGAGCCGCCGGGCCACGTCGAATCCACGCGCGTAACGGCGCTCGCCGATATCGACCACCACCCCGCCACCGATCGTCACCACCGGCGAAAACATGCGGATGATGAAGCGATCGCCGGGCAGGAGCAGGGCGGGCTGGCGCAGAATCAGCCGCGCGTAAGCGGTCTCGCCGGGCCGCAGCGTGGCGGCGCCGAAGAGGCGCACTTCGGCCTCGATTTCCGCCGTTCCGGCGTGGAAGTGCACCGGCGCGCGATGCTTGAGGGGCCGGGCGGACGGCAGCATCTCGAGGCGGCACTCGATGTAGCGGACGGCGTGAAAGCGGCCGGGTTCGGAAAGCACGTCGCCGCGCTCGAGACCGGCCGGTTCGATGTCGGCCAGATTGACGGCGGTGCGTTGGCCGGCCACCGCGCGATTGGTCGGGACTCCGTGCACCTCAAGGCCTCGAACGCGCAAGTGGCGCCCGGCGGGGTAGACTTCGGTCTCCTGTTCCTTTTCGATTGCGCCCGAAATCAGCGTGCCGGTCACCACGGTGCCGAATCCTTTCACCGAAAAAACGCGGTCGATGGGCAGCCGGAAGTAGCCGGCCGAGTTTTTCTCAGGCACCGCCGCGGCCGCGCGCGCCAGCTCGCGGCGCAGTTCGTCGAGGCCTTGGCCGGTGGCCGAGCTGACGGCCACCACAGGAGCGCCCTCAAGGAATGAGCCAGCGACGAGCTCCGTCACTTCCAGCCGCGCCAGCTCGATCAGGTCTTCGTCGACCAAGTCGGACTTGGTCAGCACCACGATCCCGCGCGGAATCTCGAGCAGCCGGCAGATATCGAAGTGCTCGCGGGTTTGCGGCTTGACGGATTCGTCGGCGGCCACCACCAGCATCACCAGGTCGATGCCGCCGACGCCGGCTAGCATGTTCTTGACGAACCGCTCGTGGCCGGGCACGTCGACGAAGCCGAGGCGCAGATCGGGCGTCAACTGCAGGTGAGCGAAGCCGAGATCGATGGTGATGCCGCGGCGCTTTTCCTCCGCCAGCCGGTCCGCGTCGATGCCGGTGAGCGCCTTGACCAGCGCGGTCTTGCCATGGTCGATGTGCCCGGCCGTACCGACGATGATGTGCTTCATGGCGCCCTTCGGGCGGCGTGAGCATGCGCTCGCGGAAGCTCAGTCCCCGGACCGATTCATTCTCGAACAACCGCAGCCCGGTTTTCAACCGCGCGTCGTGGAAAGCCGGGCCGGGCATGCCCGGCCCCAGTACCGGGGTAGAACGATCTGTGTTTGCAATCCGGGGCGATGGTCTGATACTATCGATGAGGCAGACCGGAATCCCCCCAGTGTGTGTGAAATCCAACCACGGAGTTATCGAATCAACTGAATGAGCTTTACCGTTTTTCTTGGCAATCTCCCGTCATGGGTCACAGCCGATGACATCAAGCAATGGCTGGCCGCCGAAGATCTGGTGGCTGACGGCGTCAAAGTGATCCGCAATCACGAAACGCAAGAATCGAAGGGCTTCGCATTTGTCGAAGCTCCAACCGCCGACGAAATGGCCGCAATTATTCGCCGCTTCGATCGCGCACCTCTGGAAGACCGTCTGTTGCGAGCCAATCCGGCGCAGCCCCCAAAGGGCAAAGAGAGCCGTGGAGCGCAGCCGATTGCAGTGCCCAATGCCACTCGCATTGTCAGAACCGACCGCAGGAAACGGGGTGGCCGCGACCGGGAACAGGCGCCCCGCAGCGCATTCGCAGCCGAGCTGGCGAAGGTCCTCTAACTTCGCCGGGCCGCTCTGGCGGGCGGCGCGCCGCCTCCGCGCATCCCACACCTGTGACGTGAAGTCACAAAGAGTCTTCCCTTATTCCTCTTGTTTTCTTGCAGTTATTCGTGGTGCGTTAAGTGCTTCTCGGCCAGGCATGAAATATGTCTGGCTCAGCCTGCTGCTCGTGGGAGGGCTGCTGGCATCGGGCACACAAGATTCGGAAACCAATGTGAACAGCCGGTACACAGTGGAGACGGTAGTGGTCTCCGGCGAGGGATGGAGCACGAGTCCCGCGGCGGATCATGACCGCAAGATCAGTTCCGGGCTCCGCCGGGAGATGGCGGCGCTGGTGGGGCAAAGACTCAATCCGGCGAGGCTGGACGAACTGGCCAAGCGTTTGCGCAGGGAACTCCGCGCGCGCACAGTGGAACACCATGTGTTGCGGGGCAAGAGTCCGGAGTACGTGCAGGTGGTTTTCCAGGTGGAATTGCCGCCGACGCGGTTCGACGCCTCAGTGCCCAAGTTCCTCTACCAGAGCGAGCAGGGCTGGAGCGGCGCCGTGGAGGGAACCGCCACGCTGCACAACAACGGCTTCACGGCGGGGCTGGTGAGCGATGACGACGAGCTGGTGGAGCGCTACACCGGGGTGGTGGCCCGCTATGAAAGCGAGCCGCTGATGAACGACCGGGCGCGGCTGCGCTTCGAATTCGGCAGCTACCACGAGCTGTGGAACCCCTCGACCGTGGCGGTTTCGGACGCCTCCCAACTCTACCGCACGCGCCAGGAGTTTCAACCGGTGCTGTCGGTGCGAGTGGCGAGACCGCTCGAAGTAAGCTTCGGCACCAGCTTCGAAAGCCTTGGCCAGCAAGTGCCGGGCGCACCGCCGCTGGCGGCCGACGCCTTTGTCGCGGGCGCGCGGTACCACCAGGAGGTGGAGGGCTCTTCGGAGCAGGCGGTGGAGGCGGACTACGATTTGCGCGCCGGCAGCCACGCGCTGGCCAGCGACTTCGGCTACAGCCGCCACCGCTGGGAGTTCCGGTACCGCTTCACACACGGCAAGCACGAATTGGTGGATGATAGTTGGGGCGGCGTGATTTTGGGCCAGGCGCCGCTGTTTGAACGTTTCGTGCTCGGCAACAGCACCAGCCTGCGGGGATGGAATAAATTCGACCTGGACCCGCTGGGGGGAAACCGCGTAGTTCACAACACCGTCGAGTATCATTACGGCATTTTCCAAGTTTTCTGCGACTCGGGTGCGATCTGGGACAGCGGCCAAGCCGCAGTCGCCAGGAGCTCGTTGGGAGTCGGTTTGCGCCAGGGTATTTTTTCGCTGGCCCTGGCGTTTCCGGTGCGCGACGGGAAGATCGATCCGGTCTTTATGGTGGGCATGAACTATTGATGGCGCAGTCGCGCCCAGCAAGGATGAGCCGAAGAAGCTGGCTTGCCGCCGGCCTGGCTCTTCCTTTGCTCATCGGGCACGCCGCCACGATGGACGTGGCATTTGACGGCGATACGCTGCGTCCGCTGATGCCCGATCTGCATTTTCTCACCGGGCGGGCCTTAGAGAGGCTGAAAGACGCGCGCACGGTGGTGTTCCTGTCGCAGATCACCCTATTGCGGGACGATCACGTGACGCCCTTCCGCCGCGCGCCGCAGCGCTTTTACGTCAGCTACGACATCTGGGAAGGGCGATTCAAAGTCACCATTCCGGGCGTCACGCCGGAATCGCGGCTGGGACTTACGGCGGCACAGGCCGAAGCGTGGTGCATGGAAAACATGACGGTGAGCGCGCTGGGCGTGGCGCCGGACCAGGATTTCTGGATGCGGCTCGATCTGCGCACGGCCGATCCGAAGGACATGGCGAGCATCGTGAGCGAATCCGGCATCAGCATCAGCGCGCTGATCGAATTGTTCAGCCGCAAGCCGGACGGAGAACCGCACTGGACGATGGAGAGGCGGTTGCGGCTGGCGGACCTGCACCGCTCGCCCACCCGGCGCAACTGGTGAACCGGCTCCGCAACAGGCTCATCCTGATTTTTCTCGCAGCCAGCCTGCTTCCACTGCTGGCCACTTTGTGGATCACCTCGGCCGGCTCCCAGTACCTGGTGGATTTTTCGACCACCGGAGAGCTGGACACACTCAGCCAATCGCTCGAGCAGACCGGACGCAAGTTTTACCAGCGCGCGATGGAGGACCTGAAACAGCGCGCGGCGCGCGGCGAGAAGCCTTCGGCGGAATACCGCGCAGCCGGGCGGCGGCAGTGGCCGGATGCGGTGAAGAATTTCGCCGACGGCAACGAGGCCGAGCGCTGGGTGCGCAGCGGCACGCAAGGCGACCGGCTGGACTACCTGGTGCGGCATGGCGACGGCGTGATGGTGTATTCGGAGGACCTGGGCGTTGGGATGGACCGGCTCAGCCGGCAGATCGGCGACGCGCGGCGGCTGGTGGAAGACGCGCGGGAGCGCGATCTGCGGCGCGGGTTCCGGGTGACGTACATCCTGCTGGCCGCTTCGTTCTGGCTGATTTCGCTGGCGCTGCTGGTGTTTCTGGCGCACCACGTCAGCCGGCCGATTCAGCAGTTGACGGAGGGCCTTTCGCGGCTCGCAGCGGGCGACCTGAACGCGCGCGTGCCCACCGATCGCGACGACGAGGTGGGGCGCGCTATTCAGGCGTTCAATCGCATGGCCACGCGGCTGAAACAGACGACGGACCGGCTGGTTTACCTCGGCCAGATGGCGAGCTGGCAAACGCTGGCACGCAAGATGGCCCACGAGGTGAAGAATTCGCTGACGCCCATCCGGCTGACGGTGGAGGAGATGCTGGCGCGCTACCAGGGGGCCGACCGCGGGTTTATGGCGCAGGCCGTTGATATCGTGGTGGACGAAATCGAAACGCTGGAGCGGCGGGTGCGCGCGTTTTCCGAGTTTGCGGCCGAGCCGCCGGTCGAGCCGCGCGAACTGGACATCAACTCGCTGGTAGAGGAGCGGGTGGCGCTGCTCAAAACAGCGCATCCGGAAGTAGCATACGACTGCCGGCTGGCGCCGGACGTGCCGCGCGTGACGGCGGACCAGGACCTGCTGAAAGGCATTCTCACCAACCTGCTGGAGAACGCGGCGGAAGCCGCCGGAGCGGGCGGCCGCATACTGGGCGTGACCGCGGCGGAGAACGGACGGGTGGCGATCGAGGTGCACGACTCGGGGCCGGGTTTGAGCGAGCAGGCGCGGGCTTCGCTGTTCCTGCCGACGATTTCGTTTAAGAAGCGGGGCATGGGACTGGGGCTGTCGATCGCGCGCAAAGGCGCGCTGCTATCGGGCGGGGACATCGTGGCGGTGAAAGGAGAACTCGGCGGCGCGGGCTTCCGCGTGCTGCTGCCGATCGAGACCAATGGCGTCCAAACGCTTGCTGATCGTGGATGACGAAGAGAATATCGGCCGCTCGCTGCGCATGATTCTGGAGCGCGAGGGATATTCGGTGAACATATGCCGGTCGGCGGCCGAGTTCCGGCGGCATCCGGATGCGGATCGGGCCGATGCCTACCTGTTCGACATCAAGCTGCCCGATGGCAACGGCATCGAGCTGCTGAAAGCGGTGCGGCAGAACGCCGCTGCCGCGCCGGCGATCATGATTTCCGGGCACGGCACCATCGCCGACGCGGTGGAAGCCACGCGCGCCGGCGCATTCGATTTTCTGGAGAAGCCGCTCAGCCGCGACCGCGTGCTGGTGGCGGTCAAGAACGCGCTGGAGCAGGCAGGCCTGCGCCGGGAAAACGAGCGACTGCGCGATCTGGTGGGCGGCAGCCCGAAGATGATCGGCTCGAGCCCTTCGTGGCAGCGCGCCGTGGAGCAGGCCACGCTGGCCGCCCGTTCGGACGCGCGCGTGCTGCTGATCGGCGAATCGGGCACCGGCAAGGAACTGCTGGCGGCGCACATCCACGCGCTGAGCCCGTTTGCCAACGGGCCGTTCGTTAAGGTGAACTGCGCAGCGATTCCCACCGAGTTGCTCGAAACCGAGCTGTTCGGCCACGAGAAAGGCTCCTTCACCGGCGCCACCGGGGCGCGGCGCGGCAAGTTCGAACTGGCCGACGGCGGCAGCATCTTCCTGGACGAAGTAGGCGACCTGCACGGCGCCTCGCAGGCCAAGCTGCTGCGCGTTTTGCAGGAAGGCGAGTTCCACCGCGTGGGTGGCGAGCAGATCATTCGCGTCAGCGTGCGCGTGATTTCGGCCACCAATCGCGACCTGGGAGGGCTGGTGGCGCAGGAAAAATTTCGCGACGACCTGTACTACCGGCTCAACGGCGTGCCCATCCGCGTGCCTTCGCTGCGCGAGCGGCCGCACGACATCCGGCTGCTGGCCGAGTATTTTCTGGAGGAATTCTGCGCGCGCAACAACTTCCGGCCCAAGAAAATGGACGACGCCGTGTTCCCGGTGCTGGAAGCTTACGCCTGGCCGGGCAACGCGCGCGAGCTGCGCAACGTGGTCGAGCGGATGGCGATTCTCACAGCGGGAGAAAGGCTGCCGCGGGAATCGATTCCGGTCGAGGTGCGCGTGCAGCGCGAGACATCGGCCAAATCCACCATCCAGGAAGCGCGCGAATCTGCCGAGCGCGAGCACATCATGCGCGCGCTGGAAGAGACCAACTGGAACGTTTCCGGCGCCGCGCGCGCGCTGGGCATGGAGCGCACCAACCTGCACAAGCGCATCCGCGCGCTGGGCTTGAGCAGGGGAAGATAGCGGCCGCTGCGCGGCGGGACCAAGCTAGTGCTTGGCCCTGTAAATCTTCCGGCTCATGCGGTTCTGCGGATGGTTGACCTGTTGCCTCTCCGCGGGGGTGAGCTTGCCGCCGTTGGCAGACCGGTCGGCATGAACTTCTTTGTTAATGGAGGATTCGCCCTTTTCCAGATGTGCAGTCTGCGCCGCGTTTAGTTTGCCGGAAGCGATGCCGTTGGCGATGCGGTCCTGCTGGTTTTCACGCCGGGCATCTACCTTGTCGTTGCCATACTTCTGCACGGCGGCGTTGTGTTTGTCGGCATAAATCTGCCGGCTCATCTGGTTCTGCTGCTGGTTGACGATCTTCTTTTCCTGGCCGGTCAGGTGGCCGCCGTTCAGGGTCCGGTCGGTGCGGACCTCCTGGTTGATGGCGGACTCTTTGGTTTCGAGATTGCCGGTTTCACCGGCGGTGAGAGATCCGGACTTGGCGCCTTGGGCGATGCGGTCCTGCTGATTCTCGGCGCGCTGGCCCACCTCACTCGATTGGGCCCAGGCGGCGGTGGACACCGCAGCGGCCGCGGTTAAGATCGCAACTCGTATCATCTGCTTTTCCTCCCGGCTTGCATTCAGCTCAAGCCTCACGTGCAGATAAGCCCGCCCGCTGAGGAAAAGTTGCTCGCGCTACCGTTAATTCGGCTTCATCCTGCTCGGCCGCAGTGCCGGGTGAATGGCGCCGGAGAATTAATCCGAATCGCCGATGAGGGTGATGGAGCCGATGCCGCCCTGCACATCGACGCGCACTTTGACTTTAGCCGTAGGGTAGGCTTCGTTCTCCCAGTGGTCGCCTTCGTTGGTGAGCCCGCGCGTCTTGATTTCGCCGATGCCGCCGTGGGCGTTGGCATAAACTCCGGCGTCGGCGGGCAGGCGCACGATGGCCTCGCCGATGCCGCCCTGAATATGCACGTCGTAGTTGTGCTGCGGCCGCCCGCGAAGGTCCAGGTTGAGACTGCCCACGCCCATCTGCACATTGACGGCCCGCAGGTTCAGCGATCCAAGGTCGAGCTGCGCTTCGCCGGCGCCGAAATTCACGCCGAAGTCGAGCGGCGTCTCGCGGCCGAAGCGGAGGTCCCATGTGTAGGTGATGTGGCCCGGGTCGAAGTTGACGTGACCGGTCTTGCCCTGGTCGATCGTCAACATACCCGGATCGTACTTCACGATCGGCTTCCAGGCCGGTATGTTGTAGCTGAAGTAGGCCTGCAGCAGTTTTTCCGTACCGCTGCCCACCTGCAGCTTGCCGGCGCCCATATTGAGGTTAACTTTCACCAGCTCGGAGCGGTCCCGATCGAGATGAAACGAATCGTACTGCAGCGGCCCGGTGGGGCTGGTGTTGATGACGCAACCGGCCAGGCATAGTACGGTCCAGAACAGCAGAAGGCTTTTCGCGATCATGGCATCTCCTCGTATCGGCCGGGGCGAGCCGCGCCCTTCCGGCTGCGCAACAAGCTCTTATGCATACGATACGGTGACAAACCGCCGCATGTTCCTTTGCCTGCCGCCGACGGTCCCCACACCCAAGACGGTCCTGCCGGGAGGACTTTTCAGGCCTTCAAAGCTGGAATTGTTGACCGCCGCACACCGGCGGTGCGGTGGGCGGTACTGGGCCTCAAGTGCGCAGGCTTGTAAGGCGCAGATGGGCGCTGTTCCGGTCCTTGCGTGCAGGCCGACAAGATCAACTAGTTCAATCATATATGCGACCGTACGGAGTCTTGCCGGGTCTGCCCGGACGCTACCGTGCGGAGCGAGTTCCAAGCCGCGCCGAAAAATCAAAAAACCGCTTGCAACTGGGACCATAGTTAAGTATTCTAGTTATGGATAGACTAGTACCAGTACAACATAAACTATTTCTGGATTTGAATGCTGGCAAGCCTCACCATCATCGCTTTCTCTTTCGCGCTGCTGCTCTACTGGTTCCGTTACAGTTGTATCCTCATGTTGCGGAATTCCAGTCTGGAGGCCCGGACAGGGGTTAGTGTTGACTCTCAGTTCAATTGCCGGCAGGTGAGGGAGTTGTTGCGGAACGGCGCGCAATTGGAGCGGCTCGAGCGCGCGCTGGACCGCGATTACCGCCTGGTAACGTATCTGATTGAACATGCCGTTGGATTGGATCTGAACTCGCTCGAAGACCGGCTGCTGGTCCTGGATTATCGCGTCATGCAGTGGTGGTACCGCGCCACCAGAAGCGCCTCGCCTGAGCGGGCGCGGCGCGCGCTTGCCGAGATGGCGGACGTGCTGGGCGTCCTGGCGGTCCGCTTGGACAAGCGGGCGGGCTTGCGGTCCGAGGCCTGAACGCGCGCAGGATTCTCTACAGCCCTTACACACAAAAGTCTGTCCGTTAACGTCAGTTCTTGATTGTCTTCTTCAAGACGTAGTCGAAGAACCTTTCGGTCGTGTTGTCGCCGGACGTCCATTCTGCGCGGAGGGTCGTGCGCTTCTCGACTTTTCTCAAAAGAGAAAGCAACGCGCGATTCAGTTCCCTGGCACTTGTTCCTTCCAGCCTGGCTTCGACAATAAAATCTTCAGCCGATTTTTTGACGGCGCCCTCGGCGGCCAACTGGTCAAGAGCATGCCGAATGGTGCGGCCATTTGAGTGGCTGACTCGTGCCCTGAGCGTGAACTCCATCGGAACGGCCCATTCCGCCTTTTCCCTATTCCGGCTGCGCGGCTAAAAGGCGGCAACGTCCGAAATCATACCATCTCCCGCCGCCCGCCGCGGATCTCACGCGGCTTCGGTTGGTCGCCTTGTTTCCGCCTTCTGTCCGCCTTCCCTGCCCTCCGTCCAGATCACCTGCGCAAATTTCTGTTGCGGTGGTGGATGGCCGCAATCATTCGGTCGATCACTCCATTGCGGAACTCGAGCGGAAACTCGACCCGAAGCGTTTCGTGCGCATCCATCGCTCGATCCTGTTGAATCTGGACTGGGTGGACCAGGTGAATTCGCGCTTCGGAGGGCAGATGGCGGTGTGCCTGAAGGATACTGCGCGGACGCAGTTGCCGTGGCGCGCGATCGGGCGCGTGCGCTGAAAGAGCGGCTGGAATTATAGGCGCTGGCCACGCCCCGGAGGAAGGCCTACAATTACCGGCAGGACGGAATTATGAAACACTCTGCTTCAACTTGTGTGATGATCCTTGCCGCGGCACTTGGACTCCACGGGCAGGTAACTCGACAACCAGGGGACCTCCCTCCTGATCTCGCCGAAGCCAGCATCACGGTGACGGGTGTCGGCGACAAGAGCGTCATGATTTCCGTGTCTGACCTCTCGAAACTCCCGCAGCACACTGTGAAGACAACCGATCGCGGAACCCCGGCTTCATTTGATGGCGCGCTACTGACGGACGTGCTCGCTAAGGCTGACATGCCGACTGGAGCGAAGTTTCACAGCTCGGCGGCGTCGTACTACCTGGTGGTGGAAGCGCGGGACCGCTACCGGGCGGTATTCGCGTGGGCGGAACTGGACCCGGAGTTCATGGACAAGCCCGTGTACGTGGTCATGAAGCGGGATGGCAAGCCGCTCTCGGACGAGGATGGTCCATTTCAGTTGGTGGTGCCGGGCGAGAAGAGACACGCGCGATGGGTCCGGCAGGTGACGGCACTCAAAATCCGGCAGGCGAACTGAGCCTCTTTGCAGACGCTGGTCATGCCAGGGCGATGCGGCAGACGCCATAAATGGCGAATGCCGCGATGCCGAAGGTCCACAGGCGCGGCCGCCACGGGGCATTCCAAAAGAGAGAGAACAGCAGGACGAAGCCGAGCGGGCTGAGGGCATTGAAGTGAATCGCCTGGCCCCCGTGTCCCTTGGCGAGCGCGCACAGGCCGCGCGTGAGCCCGCACAGCGGACACGGTTTTCCGGTGAGCCAGTAAAAAGGGCAAGCGTGGAACGCGGGCTCGGCCGGTGGCGAGGCACAGCACAAGAGCGCGAGCAGGAGTCCCGCGGCTAGCAGCCGCATGGCGGGAGACGCCTCCAGCCTGCTAAAGGGCGTCGATGGTCCGCTGTTCGAAGCCGACAATTTCTTTGTACGCCACGGTGATGGCCGCAATCGTCAATGGCACCGTCAACAGCAGCCCGACGACGCAGCACAGCAGGCCCAGCACGTTCACCAGGAACGCCAGTATCAGGAACATGGTGAAGCCGAAATAATCCTGCTTCACAATGGCGTGACTGGCCTGCATGGCCGGCCAAAAATCCATCCGCTTGTCCATGATGAACAGGTAGGTGAACTTGAGCGACGCCGCCACCACCAGCCCGGGGATGATACAGAAAATCGTCCCAATGAACGTGAACACGCCGATGAGCAAAGTCGCCACCAGCGTCGGAATGAAGTAATTGAAACCCTTGAAGAGATCGCTGAAATCGGCGCGGCGGCCCATCATCTTCTTCATGGTGTAGATGTGGAAGCCGGTGATGAGGGCCCCTTGAATAAACGGCACGCCGTTGAGCAGGAAGAAAATCAGTGCGGCCAGGGCGTAGGTGCCCATGTCCGCCTTCACCAGATCCCAGCCTGCTCCAATCCAGTGACCGGCGGCGACTTGCACGGCCGTGGGAGGCGTCCATGCCGGGGGCGGCGGCGCAGCGCCGGAGGCGACAGGAGCCTCCGCGAACGATCGGCCGCAATTTGGACAGAACTGCTGGTCCGGGCGCACTTGAGTACCGCAGCGATCACAGAACATGAATGTGCTCCGTAGTCAAGGATACACGATACGGGCGAGGCGAGATCTCGGGAGTTTTATCGATCGTCGATGAGCCTGCCCGCGGGCCGGGCATGCGCGGCCGCTACGGGCGCACGCGGCGCTGGTGGGTGGAGGGGATCTTCATATCTTCGCGGTACTTGGCGACGGTGCGACGGGTGACGTCGATGCCTTCGGCTTGCAGCATGGCGGTGATCTGCTCGTCGGTGAGCGGCTTGGTTTTATCCTCGGCCTCGATCATCTTCTTGACCTTGCGCTTGAGCAGCAGCAGCGGAGTGCCGCTGCCTAAAGGTCCTTGCACGGCCTCAGAGAAGAAATAGCGCAGCTCAAAAACGCCCTGCGGCGTGTGCACGTACTTGCTGGCAACGGCGCGGCTGACAGTGGACGGATGGACGCCGACTTCTTCGGCCACTTCCTTGATCATCATCGGCTTGAGGAAGTCGAGGCCCCGGTCCAGGAATTCGGTCTGGCGGCGGACGATGGCCTGGCAGACCTTGAGAATGGTCTGCTTGCGCTGCTCGATGTTCTTCATCAACTGAATGGCGGAGGTGTAGCGTTCGCGGACATAGTCGCGCACTTCCTTGGTGGCGCCCTGGTCGCGGTCGAGCATGCGCCGGTACTGGGCGTTCAAGCGGAGCTGCGGCACGTCCTCGTCGTTCATCTGAATGATGTAATCTTCGCCGTCCTTGATGAAGGTGACGTCCGGCTCGACCACCCGCGCGCCGGCCCCGGAATAGCGCAAGCCCGGCCGCGGATTGAGGTGATGGATCATGTCGACGGCGGTTTCGATGTGCTCGAGCGGCCGTCCCAGCAGGCGCGCCATCTCCTTGTACTGCCGGGTTTCGAGCAGGTGCATGTGGTTGGAGACGATCTGCCAGGCGACGCCGCCCTCGCCGTTGACGCTTTCGATTTGCAGCAGCAGGCACTCGCGCAAATCGCGCGCGCCGACGCCGGCCGGGTCGAGCGACTGCACGGCGGCGAGGGCCGCCTTCACGGTGGCGGCCTGATGCTCGCCGAGCGGCGCGATTTCATCGATCGACGCCGAAAGATAGCCATCTTCGTTGAGGTTGCCGATGATGGCTTCCGCCGCGTCGCGCACCGCGTCTGGAATGACGACCACGGCCAACTGCGAGCGCAGATAATCGCCGAGGGTGACGGGCGCGGAGAGGAAGGTTTCGAAGGACGGCTTTTCGACCGGTTCGGCGGCCGGGCTCTTGTAACCGGGATCGAGGTAGTCCTCAAAGAAGGTGCCGAAGTCGATCTCGTTGAAAGGATCGGTCGCAGCCGGCTCGACGGGTGGATCGCCGGCAGTCACGGCTTCGGGCTCGGCAGTGGCGACGACGGCGGTTTCCTCGGGATCGGGGAAGAGGTTGCCGTTGATGGCGACGTTGGCCGGCCCGCCATCAACAGTCGCGGTCTGGTTGCCGGGCGTAGCTTCGAGGATCTGCCGGTCGGCGGGGTCGGCCGTCGCCTCGGCCTCAAGCAGCGGCAGCAGTTCTTCGGGCGTGATCTCCTCGCCAGCCTCTTCGGTGGCCTCTTCGAGCACCGGGTTCTTGACGATCTCCTGGGTGATCATCTCCTTCAGTTCCAGCCGGTTAAGCTGAAGGACCGTGACCATCTGGACGAGGCCCGGGGTGAGGATCTGCTTCTGCGATACCTTCAATTGCAGTCTTGGCGACAGGAAGCTCATCCGATACCCATGATATCACCGGAACAATGCCGGCCCGCGCGCGGTGCCGCCTGAAATCAGGCGCCATACCGCGTGCGAAGCCGGTCGCCGTCTATTTCACGGCGATAGAAAGATGGAAGCCGGAGCTGCCGTTGGCGCTGCCCACGCCATCGTACTGAATGGCGATGGGCACTTGCGCAGAAGGCAGAGTGGCCATGGGTACGTAGACGTTGATTTGCCAGAGGCCGGCGTATCCCGGAGCCAGCCCGGAATAAGTGACCCACTGTCCGTTGGTCGGGTCGCCGCCCTGGAGAGGCCCACAGTCGTCAACAAAACAGGTCCCGATGGCGACGCGCGGCGTTTGCGGCGTGGTGGCAAGATTCGGCGGCAAGGGAGCGGCGGCGCCATCGGCAGGCGCGTTGTTCACGGCGCCCTGGCCGGTGCAGAAGATCTGGATAATAGATCCGCGCGCGGCCGGATTGGTGGCGCTGTTCACCGAGCTGTCCTGGTTCAACACGGCTGCCTGATAAAGGCCGCCGTTGAGAAGACATCCGCCGGAAGCGTTGCAGAAGATGGCCGGCGAGACCTGGGCCATGGGCACGGAGGCAGCGCCCAGAACCTGGCCGGTGGAGACCTGGACGATTTCGACATCGGCCGTGCCGGTGACAGGGGCAGCCTGGGGCACGAAGAAATTGACCTGTCCGGGCGACACAAAATACAGCGGCGCGGCGGAGCCGTTAAAAAGCACCTGCTCATCGGCGAGCATGGTCGGCATGGGATAACCGGTCAGCGCCGGAAATGGCGGCGCCGTGGGCATCGAGGGGGTCGCAAACTGCGTCTGGGAAGCGATCGGATACAAACTGGCGACGACGCCCGGCGCCAGCGGCTGGCCGGCGTAAGTAGCTTGTGCGTTCTCGCCCGCCAGGCCCTGGTAGTAAACGGCGACGCGACTGTACACGTCGGCCACGAACAGATCTCCGTATTGGTCCTGGGCCAGTGCCAGCGCGGCGCCGGCGACCTGCACGGAACCGGTGGCCGCGGGATTCAATTGCAGAGTGTCGTACTTGGGAAAGCGGGTGGCGGTGTTGCCGGTGCCGACCCAAATCTCGCCGGTAGACTGGTTGACGAAAATGGCTTGCGGATGGCCTAGATTGGGCAGACTAAGAATGGCGTCGGCGGAAGCGAACGGCGTCAGCGAGTTATTGGGATCGCTGAAAATCTGCACCCGGCTGTTGCCATAATCGGTGACATAGACTTGGCCGTTGCTGTCGGTGGCGATATGGTGCGGCGAATTGAGCTGGTTGCTGGCTGAACCGGCGGCAATGGTGACGAAATTCGGCTGGCCGAACACCTTAGCGGCGGGTTTGCCATTGTCTGCGCCGGCGATGAAGGTGGTTTGGCCGCTCGAAAAGGGAATATAGAGCACGCGGTTGTCGGCAAGATCGGAAACCATCAGGCCGTTAGTGCCGCTAAATGCGAGGCCGTAAGGGAAAGCCATGTGGACCGCGCTGGGATCGGTGATGGGCTCGCCGGCGAGGCTGGTCTGGCCCAGCACCAGGTCGGCGGATTCCAGCACTTGCGTCTGCGGCCATGCGGCAAAGGGCGCCGGGAAACGGACCACGCGGCCGTTATAGGTGTCGGCCACGTAGAGGTTGCCGTTAGGATCGGTGAGCACGCCGCGCGGGAAGCAAAGGCCGGAAGCGGTGGTCTGGGTGGGATCGCCGGAAGGATAGTTGCAGAGCGCGGTGTTGAAATCCGGCTCGCCGATCACGATATCGGCGTGCTGGCCCTGTGGCACTCCGCTCGACTGGAGCTTACGGGCATCGTAAAAGCCGAGGACGCGATGGTTATACGGATCGGCCACGTAGAGATGAGGCACGGGGCCGGTCGTATCGAGCGCGATTCCGGCATCGGCGGCCTGGCCGTTATAAAACTGGAATTCGCGGCCTTCGATGAGATTGGGCGAATTCATCGTCATCGTATCTTGGCCGAACACGCGCGAGGCGTTGCCGAAAGGCACCGTACCGGACTGGTTCGGCATCACCACCACGCGGTTGTTGCCGGTGTCCACCACGAATAGTTCGCTGGTGGATGACAGGAACGCCGCGGTGATCGGAGCCGAGAATACCGCCGCGCTGGCGGGCGGCGTAAGTACGGTGAGAACGGCGTTGCCGTTGGCGCCGAAGCTCTGGAACGATCCGTTCTGGCCGAGCACGCCGGTCGCCTGCGGGGAAACATAGGTGTTCGCGCTGGGCCAGGAAGAATAGGGCGGAAACACCAGAATGCGGCTATCGTTGGTGTCGACTACGCCCACGCTGCCGTCGGCGAGGAAAAAGATGCCGCCCGGATTGTTGAATTCGGTTTTACCGTAAATCGCCAGTTGCTGGGCCGCGGTGAGGCTTTGGATCTGCGATGGCTCGACGACACCCATGATGCGCGCAGCAGCCTCCCCGTTGGTGAACGCGGCAGTCCCGCTGGCGGAGGTGGGAGTGAAGACCAGCACGCGGCTCAGAAGCTGCGGGTAGTTCGGGTCGGCGTCGGAAACGTAAAGGTTCCCGGACCCGTCGAAAGACAACTGCGAAGGCACCGCGAACTGGTTGGCGATGAGTTGGCCGCTGGACGGGTTCAACGCGGTTTGCACGCTGACGAAATCCAGTTGCCCCAACTCGACCACCGCCGTCAGCAGTCCGCCACCATTGGCAACATCGGCAGCTTTGAATTCCAGCACGCGGCGGTTGCCGGGATCGGTGACCCACATGTCTCCGCCGCTATCGAAGGCAATGCAGGCGAGAAAAACGCTGGAGCTGTTGGGGGCAAAATTCAGTCCCTGTGCGGTAGGAGCGCCGCTTGGGTAGTTCGCGGTTTTCGATTTTAGCGACGGCTGGCCGACATACAAATCCGGCGTCGGATACGATCCCGTTTGGGCGTACTGCGCGAAGGGCGCCTTATAGCGCAATACGCGGTTGTTTCCGCTGTCGGCAACGTAGAGGTCACCCTTGTAAACCGCAAGGCCGGTGGGATCGCTCAAGCCGGTGGTGAAGGTGGTCCCCGGGCCGGATGGGGTGGTCGTGTACTGGTCCGGCTGCCCAATCACCAGGTCGGCCGCCTGCCCGTTGGTAAAGCTGGTCGCGTTCTTCCATGCCAGGACGCGGTTGTTCAACGTGTCGGCCACATACACCATGGGCGGCGAGGTGGACGGATCGAGGGCGATGCCGTTGGGCCTCCAGAGCTCGCGGCCTTCCACGAGGTTGGGGTTGGAGGTTTTCGGGATTAGCAGAGGCTGGCCGATCTGACGCGACGGGCTCCCATTGAGAGTAACTGAGGTGGATTGCGCTTCGGCCGCCACGGCGGACGACAAGAGCACGATGGAAAAAGCAAGGTACTTATGGTTCATCGACTTTCCCGCGGCGCGGACACGGAGGTGCGCTCCCTATGAGAATAGCAGACCGGCCCGCGGGGTTGAACCCGCTCCCGCAGGCAGCGCAGGCAGCGCAGGCAGCGCTGGGAAAGCCCCGCGCGCGGTACGCTTTCTCATTCGACGCCGGCGGCCCATCGCACCCGGCCGTGCGCCTTGGACTTGTAAACTCTTGGCCCTTAGCCGGCGGCGTTAGCTGGACTTGTGCGGCCCATGCCATTGATCTCCGGCACAGCCCGTGATAGGCTAGAGCCGACGTGGAATGATTTAGGGCGTTTCGGCGCCCGGCTAATTGCAACCACGGAAAAAAATGCTAAAGGCGATTCGGTCGGTTCGAAAACGATTTCGACCCTGGCGCCACTGGCTCGAGGGCTTTTTGTTGTCGGACGTCCCCATCGCCGGATGTGAAGGGAGAAGTTGCCCATGAGCGTCTGGCTGAATCCGGCATCGTCCGGTTCCCATCTATCCACCAGCCAAGGCGAGCTGCTGGCGGTGTCCATCCGGGTGGACCCGCGCCGCCTCGAAGCCCTGCTCGAAGCGCTAGCCTTGGTGTCGTTCCCCATCAACCCGCAGATCCATCACGGAGCCGAGACGGTGGTCGAGTTTCCGGCGTACCAGGACCGGGTCGGCGAGGTCGAGCGTGTTCTGGAGTCATGCGGCTTTGCGCCGCAAAGCTTGCGCGCCACCAGCATGCTCGAGGAGATACACGCCGCCGCCGGTAGAGTGCAGTAGAGGAGGCAGCCGCGGGGCCGCCGAGCGAACCAGCTCCTAGAGCCCGGCCAACACTTCCGCCGCGTGGCCTTTGGCTTTCACCTTGGCATAGATCTTCTCGATCTTGCCGTCGGGGCCAATCACGAAGGTGCTGCGCACTATTCCCATCACCTTCTTGCCGTACATGTTCTTCTCTTTCCACACGCCATAGGCCTGGGCCGCCGCCTTTTCTTCATCGGCCAGCAGCGTGAAGGGCAGATCGAACTTGTCCTTGAATTTGGCTTGCGCGGCCGGCTTGTCGGGCGATACGCCCACCACCGCCGTGCCCTTCTTCGCGAACTTCTGGATGCCGTCGCGGAACTCGCAGGCTTCTATGGTGCAGCCAGGGGTATCGGCCTTCGGATAGAAATACAGCACCACGCGTTTGCCCTTGAGAGCGGACAGCTTGAACTCCGCGCCGCTATCGGTGCGCAGCGCGATCTCGGGAGCCTTGTCGCCAACCTGCAGCATGTGTCACCCCAACTTCTGCTTCAACAAATCGGTCACCACCGCGACGCTGGCCTGCCCGCGCGTGGCTTTCATCACCTGTCCCACCAGGTAGTTCATCACCGTGGTCTTGCCGCCGCGATACTGCTCCACCTGTTTGGCACTGGCCGCGACCACATCCGCAATCACCTTTTCCAGCGCACCCGTGTCGCGGATCTCCCTTAGGCCTTCCCGTTCGATGATTGCCGCCGCGGCGTCGCCGGTCGAAAACATCTTGGCGAAAACTTCCTTGGCCAGCTTGCCGGAAAGCTCGCCCGCGCCGATCAGCTTGGCCAATGCGCCCAGGTTCTCCGCACTTACCGGCGATTCTTCGATCTCCTTGCCCTGGGCCTTAAGCGCGCCCATCAGGTCGCCCATCACCCAATTCGCGGCGGTCTTGGGATCGCCGGAAACGCGCGCCACGGTTTCGTAGTATTCGCTCAACGCGCGCGTCTGCGTGAGCACGCCAGCGTCGTAATCGCGCAGGCCATATCGGGAAGTGAAGCGTGCCCGCCGCGCGGCCGGCAATTCCGGCATCCCCGCCTTCACCTCGGCCAGCCAGGCCTCCCCAATCCGCAGCGGCACCAGGTCGGGCTCGGGAAAATAGCGGTAATCGTGGGCGTGCTCCTTGCTGCGCATGCCGGCGGTCTCGCCCAGGTCCGGATCGTAGAGCCGCGTCTCCTGCTCCACCGTGCCGCCGCCATCGAGCACGGCCACCTGGCGCGCGATCTCGTAATCCAAAGCCTCTTTCAAAAAGCGGAACGAGTTGAGGTTCTTGATCTCCGCCTTGGTGCCCAGCTTCTCGGCGCCTCGCAATCGCACCGATACGTTGGCATCGCAGCGGAGATGGCCCTTCTCCATGTCGCAGCTCGAGACGTCGATGAACTGGAGCGCCTGCTTGACCTCGGTCAGGTACGCGTAAGCTTCCTCCGAGCTGCGCATATCCGGTTCGCTGACGATCTCGATCAGGGGCGTGCCGCTGCGGTTTAGATCCACGTAGGAAGCCCGGCCCGAGTCCTTGAATCCCTCGTGAACGCTCTTGCCGGCGTCGTCCTCCATATGGACGCGGGTGACGCCGATGCGCTTGCGCTCGCCGCCCACTTCGATATCCACGTAGCCGCCTTCGGCGAACGGCTCGTCGTATTGCGAGATCTGGTAGCCCTTGGGCAGGTCCGGGTAAAAGTAGTTCTTGCGGGCGAAACGCGAAACCGGGCGGATGCGGCAGTTCAGCGCCAGCGCGCCCTTGATCGCCAAGTCCACGGCTTGCCGGTTCAGCACCGGCAGCGCGCCCGGCAGCCCCAGGCACACCGGGCACACGTTGGTGTTCGGCGGCTCGCCGAAGCTGGTCGGGCATCCGCAAAAGATTTTCGTCGCGGTGGCGAGTTGGACATGAACTTCCAGCCCGATCACTGCTTCGTAGCGCGCGATGGCGTCTGGGCTCGCCATCTCGGTAGCGGAAAACGGCATGATTTCCTTACATTATAGTGGCCGCGCGCGGCGACCTTCGGGGAGGATACTCCGCAACGCGCGACAGCCGCGGTCACCATTGCGAGATCGCGGCTTCAGTTTCGCTCGGGGGAATCCGGCGGCCCGAGGCGGCCCTCCAACTCGCGGATGAAGCTTTCGAGCGCCTGCCGCTGAGCCGCCTGCCATTTGACAACCACGAAAAAGTGGCCGCGATTGAAGAACACGGTATCGGCCGAAGGCCGCCAGCGTTGGCTCAGCTCCAGGCCCACCGTGGCCGAAGAGAGCGCGTAGACGCGCGCATCGATCTTGCCGGGGCCTTCGTACAAACCTTCTTCCAGGTGATCGATTTCATTGCGCGGCACGGGGTCGGGAGCCTCCGAAACCGGAACCTCGCGCGCCACCACGAGCCGCCACCCGCCTGCCGCGCTGGCCGGAAACAGGTTGGAAGGAATTGCCACCGGGCGCTGGCAGCCGGCGAGCGCGCAGCAGGCGCCCGCCGCCAGAATCTTCAGTCCCCGCGTCATCAGCTTTGATTCTGACATGAGTGGTGCCGTTGAGGAGTTTGGCGCGCCGGGTTCCGCGCGGGATTCACGAAATCGCGGTGCTACCATCGCATAGATGGCGAAATTCAAGCCGCCCAGGGGCAAGCGGACCAGCAAGGTCGTCCCGCAGGGCGCTGTTCCCTGCGTGATTATCATCATCGGCGGAATTCTGTTGCTCATGCTGTTTGTGTATTTCGTCCTGAGAGGCTCGGCACAATAACATCATGCGGATCGACAATCGGGAACCGGACGCGATGCGCCCGGCGGAAATCGTCACCGGCTACCTGATGACGGCGGAAGGCTCGGTGCTGATGAAGCTCGGCCACACGCAGGTGTTGTGCGCCGCCACCGTCGAAGATTCCGTGCCGCAGTTCCTGCGCAACAGCGGCAAGGGCTGGGTGACGGCCGAATACTCCATGCTGCCGCGCGCCACCGCCAAGCGCACGCCGCGCGAGGTGGTCAAGGGCAGACCCTCCGGCAGGACCCACGAAATCCAGCGTCTCATCGGCCGCTCGCTGCGCTCGGTGATGGATATGGCGGCGCTCGGCGAGCGCACGGTGATGCTTGATTGCGACGTGCTCCAGGCCGATGGCGGCACGCGCACGGCATCCATCACGGGAGCCTTTGTCGCTTTGGCGCTGGCGCTGCGGCGCCTGGTGGATTTCGGCGTCCTCAAGTCGATGCCGGTGCGCAACTACGTTGCCGCCACCAGCGTGGGGCTGGTCGGCGGGTCGGCGATGCTCGATCTCTGCTACGAAGAGGATTCGCAGGCCGACGTGGATATGAACGTCGTCATGACCGGCGGCGGCCGATTCGTCGAGGTGCAGGCCACCGCCGAACACAGCCCCTTCGACGATGCCCAGTTGGCCGAACTGCTGGCGCTGGCGCGCGGCGGCATCGCTCAATTGGTGGAATTGCAGAAGCGCGCGGTGCGGCTTTGAGCGCCGGCGGGACGCCGCTGCACCTCTTCTGCGCCACCAGCAATCCCGGCAAAGCGCGCGAATTCGCTCTGGCAGCCGGCGAGCGCGTTGTCATTGAGCCCTTACCCGGTTTTCGTGCCATAGCGCCCTGTGTGGAAGACGGCGCCTCCTTCGGCGAGAACGCCATCATCAAGGCGCGTCACTATGGCGCTCACGCGCCCGGCTTCCTTTTCGCCGACGATTCCGGCCTCGCGGTGGATGCGCTGGGCGGCGCTCCCGGCGTGTTATCGGCGCGCTTTTCCGGACCCGGCGCCACTGATGAATCCAACAATCGCCTGCTGCTCGAAAAGCTGCGCGGCGTCACGGACCGGCGCGCGCATTTCATCTGCGCCATCGCCCTGGTGGATAACGGCCGCCTTCTTGGTGTCACTTCGGGCAGCGTGGACGGGATCATCCTCGATGCGCCGCGCGGCATCGCCGGCTTCGGGTACGATCCGCTTTTCTATTACCCTCCCTTCGGCTGCACTTTCGGCGAGGTGAAAGGCGAGCGGAAGTTCGCCGTCAGCCACCGCGGCCAGGCGCTGCGTGCCATGCTGCATGCGCTGTTCGACAGCGAACGGGCCAAGTAGGGTCGGATCGCGATTTGCCACCATATGATTCCGCGTGGCCGCGCGATTTGCTCGGCTTGCAATCAGCGCTGCGCGGAGGGCGAGTGGAGCGATCTGTGCTACGCAGCAGACAAGACGTTGTAAGGGGACCCGGCTTTGCCATCGCACGTTGCGAGGGCAAAAGAAGGCGCGATCGCCGGTCCGACTTACTAGTGCACGGATGTATAGAGCGCGGACCTCACGGCTGTTTTCGGTGACGTAACACTTGCTACTGAACCGCTCGCCCCTCACCCGCAAACGCGGGTAGCGGATTATCGGACCCCCTCCTCCGCGAGCGGGCCGTTCATGATAGCCTGACAATTCATGGAGATTTCGGACCTGTATCGCGGGTTGGGCGAGGAAGGCTTCGCGCAACTGCTGCGCAGCATCTCAATCGGAAAGCTGAGGACCTACCAGATTTACGAAGGCTTCAAAGTAAGAGCGCGGCTGCACAAGTTGAACACCGAGACTCTGCGCAAAGCGGCCCCGCGGCTCTGGGCGCGGGTGATGGAAGGCGATGCGGCGTTCGGTGCGGAGCTGGCGCAGGCGGTGCTGGTGTCGCACCTGGACCTGATCATCGCCGTGCTCGATTTCCTCGGCGTGCCGCATGAGAACGGATTTTTTGCGAAAGATATGGACCCGAAACCACACTTTACAGAAGGGTGGGAAGGGCGCGTGTACGAAAAGTTTCGGGCCACGGTGCCTGAAGTAGTGCTGGTTTTTTACATTAATCATTTGCGTTGGGAGCTGCTGAAGGCGGAAGAGTTGTACCGTCCCGAATCGGCCCCGGCGGCGTGAACTGGCCGGTGGCGTGCACATTGTATAGAAACGATGACGAGCGCGGGTTGGAGGCAGTCGGCGAGGGTGGTCTCAGGGAAGCCTGCCCGTCCTTTGAAGTCCCTGCCGCTCAATATATTGCACACACCCTCACGATTCGCCCGAGGAGTTTTCGCTTCATGACAGGTGTGGGCTTTTCCCCCAGCTCGACGCCTGTTTGCGCGGTATCACCCAGTTACGGGAAGATCCGATCCGACACCTTTTTCGCCCGGGTTGCGGCGCCACCCTCCAGCGCAGCAACGCCTGCGGACAGCGTGTCCGTCGCCAGATTCCCTTTTTCACTTCAGATTGCGAGGTTCCGGCAATGAATCATTGCGATTTCCATTATTCACACCTGCTGCCCAAGAAACCGGGCATTCTCCCGCTCGAGGAGACCATGAAGAAGCAGTGCCGCCGCTGCGGCGCGGAATTCGTGACGCGGTCGCGCATACGGAAGCGCTGCGATGCATGCCAGACCGTCGTTTCAGCGGAGAAGCAGAAGAAAGCCAATGAGCGCTTGAAGGCCCGCCGCGCCGCCCGCCGGATGTGCCTGCTGGCCAGTTAGCGCCCGGCAGCAAATCAGCAAGCTCCATCGCCGGCAACAACTGCTCCCTCACAGTCGCGGCTCTGAACGCGTGTTGACGACTTGTCGGCAGCGTCGGCATTCGTGCCGACTGTCCCGAGCAATGGCAGGGTATCGCGCATCAAGGAAATATCGGGACGAATCTCGACACGGCAGGCAGGACTGCCCGCGCCACGGTCAGCGTTCTAAGGTGACGACGGCTTGTGCCTCGGCGGATTTGCCTTCCCCCACCGGGCCCACCTTCTCGGCGGTCTTGAACTTGACCGAAACACGGTCCAGCTCCAGACCGAGCACGGAGGCCAGCCGCTTGCGAATGGCGTCGCGATAGTCTTTCAGCTTGGGGCGCTCCAGGATCACCGTCGAGTCCACATGGATAATGCGAAAGCCGGCGTCGTCCGCCATCTGCCGCGCGTGGCGGAGAAACACCAGGCTGTCGGCGCCTTTCCAGCGCGGATCGGAATCCGGGAAGTGCATGCCGATATCGCCCAGCGCCGCCGCGCCCAGGATGGCGTCGGTGATGGCATGGGCCAGCACGTCGGCGTCAGAGTGGCCCTCGAGCCCCATCTCGCTGGCAATCGTAACGCCGCCCAGGATCAGCGCGCGGCCGCCGGCAAGCCGGTGCACATCCCAGCCGAGTCCGGTGCGGATCTCGCTCAACCGATCGCTTCCTTGGCGGCGTCTTCGTGCAGGAACAGGCGCGCCAGGTCCATGTCGGCGGGCCGGGTGATTTTGATGTTGCGGTCGCTGCCCAGCACCACCGTCACTTCCACGTCCAGCCGCTCCACCAGGCTCGATTCATCGGTGCCGATGAACCCGTCGCGATGCGCGGCTTCGTAAGCGCGCGCCAGCAGCTCATAGCGGAAAACCTGCGGCGTCTGCGCCAGTACTAGTTTGTCGCGCTGCAGGGTGGTGCGGACGCGCGTCTTGCCGGTGCCGCGATTCACCTGCTTCACCGTATCCGACACCGGAAGGCCGACAATGGCAGCGCCGCTTTCCGCCGCTTCGTCAAAAACCCGGTGGATGATCTCGAGGTCGATGAACGGCCGCACCGCATCGTGCACGGCCACCAGGTCCGTCTCCGGGCCCAGCGAGCGCAGCGCGTTCTCGACCGATTGCTGGCGGCTGTTGCCACCTTCCACCACGCGCAGTTTGCGGCCGTTCAGCTCGCCGGCCAGCATGGCGCCAACCCACTCCATGTCTTCCGCGCGCACGGCCACTACCAGTTCGTTGACGCGGTCGGAGGCGGCGAACTTGCGCACCGTGTGCAGCAGGATGGGCGAACCTTCCAGCAGCATGAACTGCTTGCGGCTGGTGCCGGTCTTTTCGGCCGCACCCTTGCCCATGCGCGTGCCAAGCCCTGCCGCGGGCAATATGACGGCGACTCTCATGTGCTCTACGATTCTATCGTGGTTTTCTCGGCCGCGACGCCGGCTACCGGTTGCGGTTCGCCCTTCTTAACGGCCCGGTCGTGCCCCGCGGCGCCGGTGCCGTGCTGCCGCTCATCGTACTTGCCGAAGATCATCTTCCCGGCCGTGGTCTGCAACACGCTGGTCACGGTGATGTCGATGGTCTTCGAGATCAGCCGCTTGGCGTTGTCCACCACCACCATGGTGCCGTCGTCGAGGTACGCCACGCCCTGGTTGTATTCCTTGCCTTCTTTCAGAATGAAGACCCGCATGGTCTCGCCGGGCAGCACGATCGGTTTCAGCGAATTCGCCAGCTCGTTGATGTTCAGCACTGCCACGCCGTGCAGTTGGGCCACTTTGTTGAGGTTGAAATCGTTGGTGACCACCTTGCAGTCGTAGATCTTGGCGAGTTCAATCAGCTTCATATCCACGTCGCGCACGTGCGGGAAATCCTCTTCCACAATCTGCACCGTCAGGTGCGTCATCTTCTGGATGCGCTGCAGGATGTCCAGGCCGCGGCGGCCACGGTTGCGCTTCATGGAATCGGCCGAATCCGCCACCAGTTGCAATTCCCGCAGCACGAACTGCGGAATCACCAGCACGCCGTCGAGGAAGCCGGTTTCGGCGATGTCGGCGATGCGGCCGTCGATGATCACGCTGGTGTCGAGAATCTTGAACGACTTCTGCGAGCCCTTCTCTCCGCCGAAGACGCCGCCCAACGCCGCCAGGTTGAGCATATCGCCCTTCTTGGCGCCCACCACCAGCCCCACGTAGGTCATCCATAGCAGCAGGCAGACCGGCAGAAAGGGCTGGCCGGGCAGAGCCTTCCCCAGCACCAGCGACATCAGGAACGCGCCCGCAATCCCCAGCACCGAGCCGAATGCGGCCCCAATCAGGCGAGTGAGGCTGACTCTTTCCAGGCGGATTTCGAAATAAATGATGCCGCCGCCCAGCACCAGGCCGCCCAAAGCCGAAACCCACGGCGAAACCAGAGCCGGATGAAGGAGAAAAGCGGAGAGGGAGAGAATCAGAATGAAAAATGCACGAACGAAAATAAGGTCGAGCACCATGACACCCCCTTTAGGGCCAGCCTATAACTCCGGCGGGGACCCCGAAAATCCGGTGTCCGAACCGTATGAACTGCGAGTATTATGCCGCCAAAAGTATAGCACCTATAGGCGTTCGCGGTTATTGGGTTGAAGCCGCGATCCCTCCCGGCTACGCAACTTTCATCAGGCTTCGGGGCAACCTTTCCAAGGCGTAAAGCGCGGAATCCACCTGGGGACTTCGGCGCAGAAAGACTGGTACTCGGACGGGTAACTTCGCCTAAGCGCCGGTTCTTCGTAGAGCAGCACAAACAGGTGAGACAGCAGCCAGACAAAACCGCCGTATGCAAGCAGGATGACGCTACCGAAAAGCAGGCCTTGACCGAAAATCGTGACTACAACCGCCACGTACATGGGGTTTCGGACATAGCGGTACAGTCCGGTGACGACCAGGTGGCGGGTCGGAAAGACAGGCGCCGGCGTACCCAGGCCGTGCAGGGCAAATCGGACAAAAGAGTCCAGCAGGCCAACGATACCCGGCACGATCAGCATGCCCCCAACCCAACGGAGAATCGGCGTGCCGAAGAAAGGCGCCTCGACGCGCCAATGCGAGATCCACCATGGCGCCAAGCCGGCGACAAAGCCGGGGGCGATGACCAGGAAGATTGCAGAGCCGGCGATGGCCAACACCTTCCTCGTCATGTCCACATGGGAGCAGGGCGCACGGCCGCGCGCAACCGGGCGGCGGCGGCGCCAACCCGCGCCGTCACCACTGCGGAACTGGCTATTTCGTCGCGCGCGCGGCCGCGTCCAACAGAATCTTGACGGGCCGCACGGCCGCCAGGCGCAGATCGGCATCAGGCTCCGACATGCGCTTGAGTTCGGCCTGCTGGGCCGCCAGCCAGTCGGGCGGCGGCGCTTGGCCCGCGGTTGCGAGATCGAGCAGTTTCAGCCCCAGCGCGCCCAGAGCCGACAGATCTTTCGAAATCTGCTTCAGTTCCTCCAGCAGCACATTGGCGTCGGCCAGCGGCTGAAAATCACGGTCGTTGGCCGCCCAGCGGCTGAATTGGACGCGCAAGGCCGTCACATCGGCCCCGGCGGCAGCCGGGTTTGCCGCCACCCGGACAGCCGCCAATTCGAGCGCGCTCACGCTTTCGCTTTCCGGGCGGGCCGCGTCCACCATCCGGTTGAGCGGCGTCTGAGTGGTATTGCGATGGGCCTGCCGCGGTCCTAGCCCCAAGGCTTCGCAGGCATCGGCCAGCACGCGTACCGGCGGCGCAGGCTGGTTGCCGCTCAGCCGGTCGAGCATCGGCGCGTAGTCGGACCGGTGCTCGATGCCCGTCCACTCCAGCTTCCGGCTGACCACTTCCAGGCGCTGGTACATCGAGTTCACATCGGTCACGTCCTGCGCGGACCAGAACCGCTCGGCAATAGCCGCCAGCCGCGGCCAGATGCGCGAATCCACCGTCTCCGGGCTCACCAACTCGGACCACATGCACGCCTCGCCGCCCAAAATGCGACGCGCCTGTTCCGCCGTTAACTGGGCCGCGTCGCCGGCCAGCGGATCGATGCCGTAGTGATAGCTCGCCGGGCGCAGGTGATCGAGGTAATATCCCCACGACAAAATACCCCGATATCCCTGCTTCACCGACTCGACCAACGACCCCCGCCCGCGCCAGGTCTCGATCACCGTGCCGGAGCCTAATCCCGGTTGCAGAATCTCGTCCCAGCCGACCATGGTTTTGCCATGCCGCGCCAGAATCCGCCGAATGCGCTGGCTGAAATACAACTGGATGTGGCGCGTGTCCTGGAACCGGTGCTGCCGGGCAAATGCCTGAACGCGCGCCGACCGGCTCCACTGCTTGCCGTTGACCTCGTCGCCGCCCACGTGGAAGAAAGGATCGGGGAACAGCGCCGCCATTTCGCCGATGAAGCCGTCCAGGAAGCGGTAGGTTTCCTCGCGGCTCGGGTCCATCACCGGATCGAACGTGCCGAAGTCTCCGCCGATTTCGTATGGGCCCGGCCCGCTCGCCAGTTGCGGATAGCCGGGAAACCAGCTCACCGTGTGGCCCGGCATGTCAAACTCCGGTACCACCCGTATCCCGCGCTCGCGCGCGTAAGCCACCACGGCGCGGATTTCGGCCTGCGTGTAGTAATGGCCGCCGGAACCGAACTGTTGCAAACGCGGATACCGCCTGCTCTCCACGCGAAAGCCCTGGTCGTCGGAGAGGTGCCAGTGGAAGACATTCAGCTTCACCGCCGCCATCGCGTCCAGGTTGCGCTTCACAACCTCTACCGGCATCCAATGGCGCGAGACGTCCAGCATCAGGCCGCGCCAGGGGAAACGCGGGCGGTCGTCGATGCGCACCGCCGGCGCCTCGAAGCCGCCGGCGCCGGGTTCGACTAGCTGCGCGAAGGTCTCCAGGCCATGCATGGCGCCATCCACGGTGGCGCTCTTCAGCACCGCCCCTTGGGGCGTCACCTCCAACTGGTAAGATTCATCCTCGCCCAAGGTTGGATACGCCGGGCCGCGAGCCGCGCACTCCACGCGCAGAGTGGCGCGCCCGCCGGCCGCCGGTTTGCCGCGCGGAATGGCCATGCCGGTTTGGCGCGAGAGACGCGCCACCAGCCGGTTCAACGCGCCCTCCAGGCGGGCGTCGGCCAGCCCCGCGGTTACGGTGAACGTCTGGTCGATCGCCAGCGCGCCCTCGCCGGCTTCCATCTTCAGCGGCATAGGCATCAGCGCCGGAGGCTCGGTCGGTGCGGCAAAGCCCGCAATGGCGATGGTGGTCATCAGGAGTAGTCGGAGCATCCTCTATACTCCAACACTGTAATGGGCAGGCGGGCAAGTGGCGGGTGCCCGGGCATCGGCTCAAATGCGAGCGGGCGGTCCGGTCTTTCGGCGCTAGAGGCTGAGGCTGATTCCAAGCGCCCGATCCACCTTTTCCATAGTGGCTTTCGAGAGATGACCAAGGGTTCGCACGAACCGCTTCTCATCCACGCTGCGAATCAGGTTGCACTGCACTACGCTGTCCTTCGACAGACCACCCTCGCCCTTGGGCACCGGAACATCGACCGGGTACCGTCTGGGCACATTTTCAGCGCCCGTTATAATGGCGACGATCGACACCGGGGAATACCAGTTTCCGATGTCGTTTTGAATCACGACACAGGGCCTCGTTTTGTTCGGTTCGCTGCCGATGGCGGGATCCAGGTTTACTTCCAAAACCATGCCCCGTGTACACGTGCCAGGCATCAGGCAACGTCGGAATCGACGTACGCGAATTCTTCGCTGCCCTGACGCGCCTGCGCCGCGTTTGCCGTGTAACCTTCTGCCAGGGCCTGCTCCAGCTTGGCCTTTTGCAGGGACTCCAGAAGCTGTTCCACAGCCATCCGGATCAGCTCACTGCGGTTCGTCTCCAGCTCAGCGACGACGCGGTCAGCGCGGGTTAAGAGGGGTGTGGGGAAATCCACGACGACCCTCTTCACGGCAGAAGTAGCAGGCAACGCGTTTGTCCTTTTCTCCTTTGACTTGGTAGTTCTCATGGTAGTCGCCAGTGCACCAAAAGTAAATACGCATTGTGTCAGTTTTTGTGCCAATAGTACTGCTATTTGGATCGCACTTTCAATGCCACGGTTTCAATTTTCGTAAACAAAAGAAACATAAGCCTGTTACAGATCTTATCGGGCGAGGGCGAACTTTCCGAGCGGCAAATATTTGACACCAACCGCGCGGAATTGGCACTGAGAGATCTTGGCGAGCGAGCAGCTCTTTTTCGATTTCATAATAGTCCGCAAGCCAGACCAGGGAACGGAACGGCTGACGCCAAGCGATTGAAAATGAGCGGCAAACATTTTGCGGCGACCGGTGATTGTGCGTGTAGCGGCCGGAAAAGGGGGTGAACTGTTATACTCAGACAGGTTTATGCGGGTAACTGTAATTGGAACCGGTTATGTGGGAACGGTGACGGGCGCCTGTCTGGCGTACCTGGGGCATCGCGTAACTTGCGTCGATACCGACGAGCGCAAGATTGCCAAGCTGCAACGCGGCGAGTCGCCCATCTACGAACCGCTGCTCCAGGAGATTCTGGAGATGGCGGCGCAGCGCGGCGGCATCGATTTCCGCACGTCGCTCGAGGGAGCCGCCGCGGAAAGCGACGTCATTTTCATCGCCGTGGGCACGCCGCCGCTGCCCTCGGGCGAGGCCAACCTGGAATACCTGGAGGCCGCCGCGCGCGGCGTGGGCGCGGCCTTGGACAGCTCGCGCTTTCGCGTGGTGGTGAACAAGTCGACCGTGCCGGTGGGCAGCGCCAACCTGGTGGAGACGCTGGTGCGGGAAGGGATGGCAGAGGCGCCCGCCGGCGAGCGCCGGGGCATTCGGTTCGGCGTGGCCAGCAACCCCGAGTTCCTGCGCGAGGGCTCGGCGATTGCCGACTCGCTCTATCCGGACCGCATCGTGGTGGGCTCGGGCGACGAGCGCGTGATCGAGATCATGCGCGACCTGTATCGGCCGCTGGTGACGCAGACGTTCGAACCGCCGCCCGGGCTGCCGCGGCCGGCCTCGTTGGGGCAGGTTCCGCTGCTGGTCACCTCACTGACCGGCGCGGAGATGATCAAGTACGCGGCCAACGCGTTTCTCACCGTGAAGATCGGTTACGCCAACGAGATCGCCAACATTTGTGAGCGGGTGGGCGCGGAAGCCACGGAGGTGATGGCGGGCATCGGCCTGGATTCGCGCATCGGCGCCCGGTTTTTGAATCCCGGCGTCGGTTGGGGCGGCAGTTGCTTTGGCAAGGACGTCAACGCGCTGATGCACACCGCGCGCGAGTACGGCTACCAGGCGCGCCTGCTGGAGGCTTCGCTTGAAGTGAACGTCGCGCAGCGGAATACGGTGATTCAGAAGCTGCAGGAGAAGCTGTTCATCCTGAAGGGGCGGACGATCGGCTTGCTGGGCCTGGCCTTCAAGCCGGACACGGACGACCTGCGCGATGCGCCCGCATTGCACATCGCCGATCGGCTGCTGCAGATGGGCGCGCGAGTGAAAGCCTATGACCCGGTGGCGGCGCAGGCTTGCCGCGCGCAGCACCCGGAGCTGCGGATTCGCTACTGCGAATCGGCCGCAGAACTGGCCGAGGATGCGGATGCGCTGGTGCTGGTCACGGAGTGGAACGAATTCCGCGGGCTGGACCTGGCGGACCTGGCTCACCGGATGGTTTCGCCCATTCTGGTAGACGGCCGCAACCTGTATGCGCCGGAGGCCGCGGCTGCCGCGGGCTTCGATTACATCGGCATCGGCCGCGGCGCGCGGCCGCGGGCCGCGCAGCAGGACGCCATCGCGGCCGCAACGCGGATTCGCCGCTGACGGATAGCGCGGCGCGGCGGGGCCTGCTACACTACCCATCGATGCGCGTGTTGGGATGGTTGGTGGGGTTGTGCATCTGGGCCGATGTATTGCTTCCGCCGGGCCTGGCGATCTACGCGCTGCTGCGCTGGCGCGGCGGCTGGAGAATCGCCGCGGCCATGCCGCTATTGGTGGTGATCCCGGCTGCGGTATCGTTCTACCAATCCCGGCGCGGCGGGGGGCCCGTGAGTTCTCTGTCGATATTGCTGTACGTGCTCCTGGCGCTGGCGCTGTGCAGCTATTCCGTGGTGGTGCTGATCCTCTACCTCAGGCGCAAGCCTCGGCCGTCGTGATCCGCCGCCACGGGGCGCTCCTCATGGCGCCGGCGGCACCCTATTTTTCCGAGAGCACCTGAACGAGGCCATCCACTTCCTCGATTTTCACCAGGAAGCGCTTGCGCGCCTGCAGTTGGGAATCGGGCACCTCGAAACGGGCCGCGATCATGCGGTCGAGCGTGGTGCGCGGCGGCACGCGCTCCCGCACCATCAAACTCGGGTTGTACTTTTCGCCGAGCAGAGGCACACCGGCCATGAGGCGCTGCGCGTCCATCTCCGACGCCGTGGCGCCCTCAGCCTCGGCACCGCTCTGGCTTTCCAGCACCACGGTTACGCTGCGCACCTGGAAGGGATAATCCGACGGATTGGTAACGCGAAAATCGATCACCGCGGCCGCGCTTTGGTCGTCGAGGGGCGCGGTGCGGACCTTGAGAATCGTGCCGGGCAACTCGATGTGCGCTCCGCGCTGCATGTAGACGACGCCCGCCACGGCGATCGCGATGATGACGATGCCGATCGCAAATGTGACCAGAAGAGTTCGGGACATAAGAGAGCCCGGCGGCCAGTTCGACTTGCCGGACATAGATACGATTCTAGAATCTGAACGCCCGCGGCTTGTCCTGAGAGATTAAGAATGACCCGGGGGACTTGGTGGACGACGGGGGGCTCGAACCCCCGACCTCTGCATTGCGAACGCAGCGCTCTCCCAACTGAGCTAGTCGCCCACGGACCTAGCCGCCATTGAATATGATACCAAATCGTCCGCGGCACGATGCGCAGTGCCGGGCAAACGGCGCGGGCGACATGAAAATGGTGGCGTCTTGTATTCCGAGGAAATCCGCTGGTATCTGAGCGTATAGTTACCCAAGGCGGCGCCAGCCCGAAGGGCGAAAGACAATAGCCCACGGCGCAAGCCGTCGGCGCAAACCGTCGGCGCAAGCCGTGTGGAATCTGGTTGCTCCCTGCCAGCCCCGGAACGGGGCGGAAGACTGTTGGCGAAAACCTCTTCCGCCCCGTTACGGGACTTGTCCTCACCGCCGACTTATCCCAACGGCTTGCGCCATGGGCATCCATTTTCTTTCGCTCCTACGGAGCTTAAAGGCGCGCCCGACGCTGGAAAGAGATCCGCTTTTATGTCGCGCACCCCCGGGCAAACGGGCGGGCGATGGAATGGTAGCCCGGAAGCTGCAGTGTGTCGGGATGCCGGGGCTAGCTACGGCTTCTGTTTCCGGCGGGCCGCCCAATACTTCTTCATGCGCGCGGAGACTTCCGCCCGTTCTTGCAAGTTCATTGACTTGCGGCCACGCCGTTTGCCGACATCAGGAAGACGGGGAAATTCGCCACCGACCCGCTGCAGCGCTTCCAACGAGGCAATCGCGCGCTCCAACTTTTCCTTTTCGGCGTATAACTCCTGAAGAGCCTTAGTAAGATCCATCGTGCTAAATACCGCAGGCTGCGGTAACCTTAACGACCATTCGATGTTAACTTAGCGGCAACGCAATTCGCTATAGCCGATGGTTATTAACGGAGCAGGAAAGGCCAGTGTGGTACTAGCTTAAGCGCATGACGAGTAATGGCTATGTAGAGTCCAACTCCCAGTAGCAATAGTACCGCCAGAACGATGAGGGCGACCGTTCGCCACGGGAATCGCCGATTCTCGCGATGAAGTGTCAGTATGTACGCCGCGAAGACTCCCACGTAAAATAACGCGCACATGGGTAGCGCAAACAGCATCATGTTGAACGCATCCGGCGTCGGGGTCACAACGGCGGCGATGATGAAGATGATCAGAATGGCGTAACGACTATGCTTGATCAAAAATGACGGGGTGACAATTCTCAGCAGGGTTAGAAAGAATATAACGACCGGGAGTTCGAATACCAAACCGATTCCCAATACCACGTTGACAAACATGTCGAAATACTCGCTGACCGAAACGAAGGGAGCGATGTCTTTGCCATGGCCCATGCCCAACAAGAAAGTGAGGGCGAACCGAAACGCGACGAAATAGGCGAACAGACCGCCCAGGATGAACAACCCCGCGGAGGACACGATGAAGGGCACGGCCCATCGGCGTTCCTTGCGGTACAGCCCGGGAGAAATGAAGGCCCACACCTGGTAGACCACCCAGGGCGACGCAATAAAGATGGAACACACCACGGGCAGCTTGAACCAGATGATGTTGATGGTTTCCATGGGGGTGATCTGCACCAGGCGCTGCTCGTAGCCGAGCGTCTTCAGTGCGACCACGGCGGGTTGTTTGATGATGTTCCATAACTGGTCGCAGAACAGGAAGCTGAGACAAAATGCCACAGCGACGCCGATCAGCGCCCAGATGATCCGCTTGCGCAGTTCCTCGAGGTGCTCGAGGAAGGACATGCGCAGCATGCCCTCTTCTTCATCCCCGGGCGGCGGCGGCGGAGGCGCCCCGCCTCCTATCCGCCGCCTGGCTCTGTCGAGCGGGCCGCCACCGGCAGGCGTCGAGCCGCGCGGGCGCGGCGCGCCCCCCGTTTGTTCGTCGGACGAATCCATTATTTACGCTTGCTGTTCCGAGTTGGTCGAAGCCGGTGCGGGAGAATGATCTCCGGCGGCGGTGATAGCCGGGCTGGTGCTCGCGCCCTCGTGCTCCGTCGCCGGATCGTGGGCAATCGTTCCCTCTGGTGCGACAACTACGGGTGATTCAGCGCCCTCAGTTGCGGATGCGCTTGCAGTAGACGGGTTGGCGGCGGGTTCTAAAGACGGCGCAACGTACGCGCCATCATAGTTGTTGTCGTAAGCAGAGTAGTCATAGTTGTAAGTATCGTATTGATACTGGTTGACCACTTCCTTGACTCCCGTTTCCGCCTCCAGGTTTTTCATTTCTCGGTCAAACGTCGCCTTCAATTCGTTGGAGGCGCGCCGGAATTCGGTCAATGCCTTGCCGACCGTCCGTCCGATCTCAGGAAGTTTCTTTGGACCGAACAGGATGAGCGCCAGCAGGAAGATGAAGATCATCTCCTGGGTACCAACCGTTCCAATCATGCCGATTCCTCCAGCAATGTCTGCCTAGCCCAATGATAGCACGCGCGCCGTGATGGCCCTCGCGAGGCACCCTTGCGGAAAGGGCTGCGAGCAGGCGTGGCGCGCGCTACGGCAGGGTTTCGCGCAGCACCTTCTCGCTCTGTTCCTGGCGGAAACGGCGGAGTTTTTCGCGCAACGCAGGACGGCTGGCTGCCAAAATGGCGATGGCCAACAGCGCGGCGTTGCGCGCGCCGGCGGAGCCGATGCCAAGCGTCCCCACCGGAATGCCGGCCGGCATCTGCACGGTGGAGAGCAGCGAATCCAGGCCCTTCAGCGACGCGCTTTCCATCGGCACTCCCAGCACCGGAAGCAAGGTGTGCGCGGCGCAGACGCCAGCCAGGTGCGCCGCGCCGCCGGCCGCGGCGATGATGACTTCGGTACCCCGCGATTCGGCCTGGCTGACATATTCCGCGGTTTGTGCGGGCGTGCGATGCGCCGAAAGCACGCGGCACTCGTGAGGAACATCGAACCGGGCGAGCGTCTCGTCGGCCTGGCACATTACTTCCCAGTCCGATTTGCTGCCCATGATGATGGCGACCAGCGGCGGCGTTTCGGCCATGCCCTATATTCTACTGCCCCTGCGCGAGCGTAAATCCCTGCTGGCCGTCGAACGTGCGCAGTGCCTGCACGACGGCAATTTCGATTCCGGCCTGGGCGAAGCGCGAGAGCAATGCGATGCACTTCGCCATGTCCGTGCCCCCTTCGGCCATGAAGCGGCAACGAAAGCTATCGGTGCAGAACGTCTCCGCCCGCCCCGCCGGCCACACCTTTACGCCGCGATTGTCGATCATCTGCAGGCCGAGTCCATCGCCCGCCAGTTTGCCCGCCGCGGCGGCTAGCGCGTTGGGATCGCGCGAAGGCCAGAAGACGAAGACATCGATGCCCTTCAACTCCATGGCGGTGGAGAGGTCGGTCGCGGCGCGCGCCGCCGCAGCCGCCGCCGGACGCCGCGCATAGCTCACCGCCTTCAGCCGGTTCGGTTTCTGGCCGACGCGCTCGATCACGGCGGCGGCGAATTCCTTCGTTCCCACTTTTTGCGTACTCACGCCCTCGGTGAAGATATCGTAAGTGTGCACGCCGTCCTCGATGGTGCGCAGCCAGGCGTTGTGCACGCGCTCCGCCACTTCCGGCTGCTCGATGTGCACCAGCATCAGCACCGCGCCCAGCAGCAGACCTGAGGGATTGGCCAGGTTCTGCCCCGCCCGCCGCGGCGCCGAGCCGTGGATGGCCTCGAACATGGCGCACTTGTCGCCGATATTGGCCGAGCCCGCCAGGCCGACCGAGCCCGCGATCTGCGCGGCCACGTCGGAGAGAATGTCGCCGTAAAGGTTCGGCATCACGATCACGTCGAAATTCTCCGGCCCGTCGGCCATCTTGGCGGCGCCGATGTCCACGATCCAGGCTTCGTTCTGGATGTCCGGATACTCCCTGGCGATTTCGTTGAAGACCTTGTGGAACAGCCCGTCGGTCATCTTCATGATGTTGTCCTTCATGAAGACGGTGACCTTCTTGCGGTTGTGGCGGCGCGCATACTCGAAGGCGTAGCGCACGATCTTCTCGCTGCCCGGCCGCGAGATCAGCTTGATGCACGAGGTCACTTCCGGCGTCAACTGGTATTCGATGCCGGCGTACAGGTCCTCTTCGTTTTCGCGCACGATCACCAGGTCCATGTTGGGATGCTTGGTGTCAACAAACGGAAAGTAGGACACGCACGGCCGCACGTTGGCATACTGGCCCAGCGTTTTGCGTGTGGTTACGTTGAGGCTTTTGTAGCCGCCTCCCTGTGGAGTGGTGATGGGCGCCTTCAGGAACACTTTGGTCCGCAGCAGGGAGTCCCAGGAGCTGGGTTCAATGCCGGTCGTATTGCCGCGCAGGTAAACCTTCTCGCCGATCTCGATGGTTTCGATGTCGAGGGCCGCGCCGGCCGCCTCCAGAATCTGGAGCGTGGCGTTCATGATTTCCGGTCCGATGCCGTCGCCGTGAGCGACCGTGATGGGAGTCTTGTTGGCCATAAGGGAATAACCACGATAAGAGAATGCGGGGGCTGGCGCAACTGCTGACGACGGAGTTCTCTACAAACTGTGAATTTGTGGCGGCGGTCGCGCCGGTCCGCAGTGATCTCAGGAACGCCTGAGCGCCTTTACGCCTCTTGGATGCGGGTGCAATAAAAGGCTCGGCGACGGGGGCCAAGAAGCTGTGAACCGTACGCTTGTGCCGTTTCCGTCGCAAACCCGCAAGTAGCGAGCTGATGGCAGAGTGCTTGGGTGTCGAAGAGTCGTACTGTGTGGACTTCGCGTCCGCGCCGATAGAACTGACCAACCCGTCGGAAGGTTTCGATGTCCCTGACCAGTGTTCGCAAATCCTGGTTTTCCTTGGTGTCAACCAATACAGCCCAGTCATCGCCTGACCTCCAAACCCGGCCGGCCAGCGAGGGCTCGCCAAGTTCGATTAGATCGAAGATAAGCATCCCACCGGCGGGCAGAACGTCAGACACCCGTTCCAAAAATCCCTTGATCAAGCGGTCGCCGTCGGCATCTTCGGCGTGGTACGTCAAGGGCTCCCCTACTGCAAGAATAGCCTCGCAAGGAGGGATTTCTGCATCATAGATCGACTTGGGTATGAAGCGTGCCCGTGGGGCGGCGACCCGCGCAATTGCCAGAAGTTCGGCGGATTGGTCTATTCCTGTCGCTTCAAAGCCGGCCTGGATAAGGGCCGCAGTCAAGGGGCCAGCGCCGCAGCCGACATCCACCACCCTGCGGATTTGAATCGCCGCACTGGCGAGCAACCGCAAGACTTCGGGAGCAGCGCCCTGCGCAAGCCCCCCGAAAGCGGCCGCTTGAATATATGCGAGGTCTTCCGAAAAGAGCGGGTCCATACCCGAGATGATAGGCTATCGCGCTGACGGCTCGCGAAGGCCGCAGCGTCTAGAAATCGACGTTGAGGAAATGTCGCCAAATCGGAAACTGCCCCACCGCCGCTCGCGCGTCAGGCCTTGATGTGCTTCCAGTTGGCGATGCAGCGTTCGGCGGTTTCCAGTTCCGGGAAGCGGCTGCCTTCCTGCTCGATGAGATAGTATTCGATGCCGCCGCCGTTCTCGGCCGCCTGGAAGATTGCAGGCCACGGCGCCACACCTTCGCCAAACAACACCTTGTAGCCTTTGCCTTCGCCGGGCGCCCAGTCTTTGCAATGAATGCACCGGATGCGGCCGGGATTGGCCTCGATCCAGGCCACCGGGTCGGAGCCGGCTTCGATGCACGTGCCGACGTCAAGCTGCAGCATTACCTCGGCCGGCGTATTGGCGGCGATAACCTCGATCGGGCGCTTGCCCTCGATGGGAGTGAATTCCAGTTGGTGATTGTGATAACCGGTGGCCATGCCGAGCGGCTTCAGCTTTTCGGCGGTTGCGCTTAACTTCTCGGCGACCGCTTTCCAGCCGTCGAGGCCGTCGGGCTTGCCGGCGCTGGCCCAGACGATATATTTTGCGCCCAAAATCTGGTTGAGCTCGATCGCCTTGCCCATACCCTCGGGAGTGAACGATTCGCCGCCATTGTGCGTGGAGTTGCAGCGGATGCCGAGCGAGTCCATCAGCTTGCGCACCTGCTTGGCCTGGTCGGTGGTCCAACTGTAGTAGGGTGCGTAGAATTCCACGACCTGGTAACCGTCGCGGGCCACCGCGCGCACGGTACCCGTCAGATCTCTGGCCAGTTCCTCGCGAACCGAATATAGCTCCAGGCCGACCGGGGTGGCGGCCGCCGGCGCGCCGAAGGCCAGACCCGCGGCTCCGGTGGCAGCGAGAAAAGAACGTCGGGAAACAGCATGGTCCGGTATCATGGCCAGACTATAGCATGGTGAAGGTAAGGCAGGAGCCGCGCTGAGGTGTACCGGTACGGTGCCCTGGAGCTTGCCACGCCCGGCCGGGGATGGAGACCGCGCCCCCCGCCCCGCCCTGCGAGCATGCACGCAATGACCCCGTCCCGTCTTGCGATTGTTAGTAACTGATTGGTGCGGATGATAGGACTTGAACCTACACTCCCTTGCGGGAACTGGAACCTAAATCCAGCGCGTCTGCCAATTTCGCCACATCCGCGGAAGCTGATTGTAATTATAGCGTGAGGAGCCCGTCGCGCCAAGCCGCCGGATAGAAGCGATAGAAGCGATAGAAGCGCTAAAGCCTCACTCCGGATCCTTTCCACTACGGGTTTCGAGGAGTTGCATCAGGGTGAACTGGTCGTTCTCGTAGACGGTGGCTCGTCGCAACGGACCGGCCGCAAGAACCGGAATCAGAAATCGGCGGTCATCCGGCCGGCTCTTATCGGCGACAATATAGTCGGGGAGTACGCGGCGCAGATATTGGATCATTCGCTCCGGCGGACCCTCGGCCGGCCACCCACTCGAAAACCTGCCGGTCGAAAGAGCGAGAACGCGAGGGTTCCAGAAAATCACCAGTGCGTGCGGCGCGGCCTGGCGGCGGATCGCGGCGCAGAGCGCTTCGTACTTCGGCGCCGTCACCAGCGTGTCGCTTGCATCGGGACGGACCAGAACCGCGTTCGCGGCCGGAGCGAACAGCAGCAGCGCCGCCGCGGCAACCTGCAAGGGCCGCGCGAAGCGTTGCGGCACGCGTGCAGCAAGCATCCGGAACCCTTCGAACATATAAACCATATATATTGGCATGACGCACAACAGGTACCTGGCGTTAGGCACCCAGTACACGCTGACCACGGCAAGGACCGCCAGCAGATACAGTTCTGTGACTCCCAAACCTGCCCGAACTCGTTTCGAAACTGCGAAGAGCGCCAGTACGAGCGTCACCGCCCAGAGCAGATAGCGGAAATAGTGACTCAATGGGTTGGCGAAGACATAGGACAAGAATCCGGCGTACGCTACCGCATGCCTGGCGATGTGCAGAAGGGACGCCGTGAACTGATAGGCATAACTGCTGTCCTTGTGAAGCAAGAAGTTATTCAGCAGCATCGGCGGGATGAACGCGGTTGCGATCGCAACCAAAAATCGGATCGGCCGGCGTTTTCGCAAGAGTTCGGCTCCGGCGGCCGCGAGCAGAAATGCCAGCCCGATTGGGCGTATCAGATAAGCCCCCGCAATGCTGAAACCGGCCAGCAGTCCCCATTTCCACGGATTCGTTTCATTCAGACGCCGGTCGCAAATACGCAGGAGCAGAAGCAGCACGAGAAAGGATGCAAGCTGGTACGGCGCATCGGAGCCAAATGCATCGAAATCCGCCAGGAATAGCGCGGAGAAGCCGAACGCCACGATCAAGAGCAAGGAGTGGACTGGTGGCAGGGTTCTCCGTGCATACAGATAGATTGGCCATAACGAGAGCACCAGGAAAGCTAGATTCAGCAGCTTGAATAACCTGATATTCAGCCCGAAGACGGCATAAAAGGGCGCTAGCAGAAACGGGTATCCGGAAGGATACGACTTAGCGCCGACCTCGGTTGTCGATTCGGGCTGAAAGACATAGCCTGTCTGCGCATAGGGAAGCCCTTTCACGATATTCCGCGCATGGGTCACATACATCGCCCAATCGGTTCCCTCGGATTGCATGCCGGGCGACAGTTTGGCAGCCAGGAAAGCGTAAAGGAGGACCAGAAACGCCGCCGTCAGGACGGGAATCGCCAGCCGGGTTTTCATCCTCTAAGTACCCAGGGTTGATTGCGCGGAACCGGCGCCGCCGGATCGACGGCCAGGCGCATGCATATGTTTTGCCCTTTGCAAGGCGGCTGATGCGACATGTGGACACAGGGTGAACAAGGTATTTTCACGTAATGAATTTCATCGAGACCGCGCGGGTTCGGGCGGATCAGCGTGCGCGGATCGGTCGGTCCCCAGAATGAAACCGTCTGGCGCCCGAGCAGCCGGCTGAAATGCAACAGCGCCGAATCGATGCAAAGCACCTCGTCCATGGCGGCAATGATCCGCACCGATTCCTTTAGGCTCGCCTTTCCGGCATGGTTGTGCATCGTGGCGCGCCCTCGAAACCGCGCCTCCAACAAAGTTGCCATCTGTTCGAGTTCCACACGGTCCGCAGGGCCTCCCAGCAGATGCACCTCCACCATGGCCTGTCCGCATCGCGCGATCCGCTGCGCAAGCACCTCCACCCACTCTTCGCGGCGCAGCATCCGCTCCCGGCTCAACCCGGAACAAGCCGGCGCAATCGCCAGCCGGAACAGATCCCCTTCGAATCCGTACTCACCCAGGCGGCTCCGGAACTCCCGCTCGCATTCTCCGCTATCCACCGGCGACGTGCCGAACAGGGTGGCCAACTGATCGTAGAAATCGTAAATACCATTCGTGATGTTGCAGAACAGGAGGTGCGTGTTGAGGTGGCGCCGCCAAAAGGAGATGTTCGTGAAGAAGCCTATGCGGTTGCGCGCGGCGGTCAGCAGGGCGAATACGGTCGTGAGCCGGCTGTGAATCTCCAGATCGATCAGAGCGTCATGACGGAAGAATTTCCGGAAGGCTCGCACGGAGTCGGCAGCCAGAGCCAGCAGCCCACGATCGTCGCGGACGACAACGATCTCATCGAAGATGCCCAACAGGTCCCCAAACGGCCTTATAGCCGGGGTCGTAATCAACGTCAGCTTTTGGAGACCCGGGAGACGACGAAGCGCTAGCAGTGCTGGATAGGCGATCACCAGACTGCCACCGCCCAGCAATTTCAGGATAGCTATTTCGCGGCACTTTGAGAGATCGTGATTGCGGCGCAGCAGCTTTCCCAGAAGAATCGTGGGAACCCTCAGAACCGCGTGAAGAAAGCCTCCGAAATAATAGTCGAGGAAAAGCTTGGCGCGGAGGTTCATCTCGTCATGCCGGCAAACAGTCGCTCACGGCGTCAAGGACTCGATCCGTCGAGTAATTCTCCGCCACCTGCGTGCGCGCTATCCGCCCCATCCGCTTCCTCAACTCCGAATTGGCGAACAATCGACGGAGGGTTTCTCTGCTGCCCTGTTCATCGTACCACCCGGCAGCAAAGCCCGAGGCAATGCGGCTTGACATTGTCTCAGCACCAATGCATAGGTAGGTTTGAAGGAGGGAATGATTACGCTGACTTAGGCGGATCCGTCATTTGGCTCAATTGTAAGTGACGCAGCTCACAGCAAGTTGGTGGGAACCGTGGCAGCATTACAACCCCAAACGTTCCGCGATGGCTTCAACGCCGGCCTCGGACACGCGCACTTCCACCGCCGTTTCGGGCGGCGCGGCGCGCTCGTCGAAGGCCTGGAACAGCGCCAGTTTGGCGATGGCGTACCGCTCGGTGGAAGAAAGTGTTCGCGCGTGAGCCGCTTCCCACGCGTGAACCGCGCGGTCCGGCACCACCACTGCGGCTGGCAGCCATTGCTCGCGGCCTGCCGACACGCGAAACTCGAATTCCACGCCGCGGCCCAATCCGTCGCGCCACTGCCGGTGGCCTTCGAAAAAGTATTCGTACACGTACCCGCTTTCGGCGGCGTAGCTTTTGATGCGTCGCACGGCGGGCGTCCCGGCCAGAGGCGCCGGCTTTTTCGAGAATAAGCCTATTCGCCACATCAGGCTACGTGTAAACTTGCAACCAACAGTACCCCAGGTGCTATTGACAAGAATACCAACTGGCGTGAACATGTAGATGGAATCACACCGGTGGTTGATTTCGACGCTGTCTTGTTAGTCGGCCCTCGCGGGCTGGCGGGAGGTGCCAGAATAGAACCGGGCTACGATGAGGGCGGCCTCATTCGCGGCATGAACGGCAGTGCGGGAAGTTCTGAACGGTCGGAATAAGCCGAGCCAAAGGTTTTCGGCGCAGCGCCAGGAGCGCACCATGATGACCGGCGACACGGACCTCCCAGTTTCATGTTTTGCGAGTGACCGCCCTTATTCTCTTTTTGCCTCCTCCCTTTACTACCTCATCCATCCTGCCTTGGTCTCCCCGATCGTACCTGAGTGGCAGTTCGTACCATTCGTCCCTCCAGCGGATTGACGCAGGGTGCTTACCTGCGGTATTGTATACAGCGTCTCGTCCACCATTGGGCTCCGTCGAGCCACTGGGGCAATGTTGGACTTGCCGCCTTGTCGCGTCTCGGCCTTTCCGCGTCCCCGGCGATCTCGAAAAAAAGGAGATCCGACATGCAATTTACCGAAGTCGAAAAAAGGCACTTTGAGCAGCGCGGATATTCGCGCCGCAGTTTTGGGCGTCTGGCCACCCTGCTGGCGGCCGGGTCCAGCCTTCCGTTCTATAACGAACCGGCATTGGCGCAGTTGTCCAAAATCGAGAACGCGCCGCCGGATGCGGTGATGATCAATGCCAACGAGAATCCTCTCGGACCTTGTCCGGATGCGCGCGAGGCGATGGCCAACATCATTCCGCAGGGCGGCCGTTACCTGTTCGGTGAAACTGACCGGCTGGCGAACCTTCTTGCCGCGCAGGAGCAATTGAAGCAGAGCTACGTGCAGATTTACGCCGGATCGAGCGCCCCCCTGCACCAGTCCGTGCTGGCGTTCACCTCGCCCACCAAGGCGTTCGTCACCGCAGATCCGGGTTACGAAGCCGGCGAGCGCGCCGCAAAATTCATCGGCGCCAGAGTGGCGCGGATTCCGCTGACCAAGGACTATGCGCACGACGTGAAGGCGATGGCGGCAGTGCCGGATGCCGGTCTTATTTACATTTGCAATCCCAATAATCCAACTGGGACGCTGACGCCGAAGGCGGACATCGAGTGGCTGGTGGCCAATAAGCCGAAAGGCTCGGTGGTGATGGTCGACGAAGCGTACACCCATATCGCCGGTGCGCCGTTCAACACCGACTTGGTGGCGGCGGACAAAGACGTGTTGGTGCTGCGCACGTTTTCCAAGATTTACGGCATGGCCGGTTTGCGCGCCGGCGCGGCGCTGGCACGGCCTGATCTGCTCGAGAAGGTGAGGGGGTTCAGCGCCGGGATGATGCCGATCACGGCGATGGTGGCGGCTTCAGCCAGCCTGGAATCCAAAACCCTGGTGCCCGAGCGGCGCAAAAAGATCGGCCAGGTGCGCTGCGACGTATTCTCGTTTCTCGATAAGCACAACTTCCAGTACGTGCCTTCGGTTTCCAACTGTTTCATGGTCAATGTGAAGCAGCCGGGCCGAGACATCATCATGGCGATGCGCAAAGAGAAGGTCTATATCGGACGGGTTTGGCCGAGTTGGCCCACGTATGTGCGCGTGACCGTGGGCACGGCCGACGAAATGGAGAAGTTCCAAGCCGCTTTTCTGAAGGTCATGGCCTGACGCGCGCCGCGCCTGGTTCACGCCGCGAAAACATTTGGCCACCGCGCGTTTTATGCACAAGTTTGCCACACCCCGGGCCCGGTAACTGGCACATCCGCTTGCGCCAAAAACCTGTTGAAAAGGATCGCCGGTGCGCAATTCCCGCTGGCGCTGAAGGCGCCGCTTGCGATACAAACAGTAAGACCCATCAGGCGGCAAGCGCAGCCGTCCTGGCAAATCTCGGGGGAGGTAGCCAGGGCGGTTGTGCAAGCCGCAGCGCTCCCGTTACCCTTCCTTCCATTGGCAATCGAACACGCCTGCCCGGCGTCGCGGCCCACGCCCGTGCCAGCTTGTTTTCCGGGCATTTGAATTGAGTCGGCGCGCCGGCGCGCCCGCGGCACCCGCTGCGCCCAGGGGCTACTTCGCGGCTACCGGTTGCCTGGTTTCCACCGGCGAGAGCCAGCCGTGCGTATCCGGCCGGCTGCCGTCAATGACGGCGAAGAACGCTTTCTGTAACTTCTCGGTGATGGGGCCGCGGCGGCCCTTGCCCACCGTGATGCGGTCCACCGAGCGGATGGGTGTGATCTCCGCCGCAGTGCCGGAAAGAAACACTTCGTCGGCGATGTAAAGCATTTCGCGCGGCACCAGCGACTCGGTGACCGGGATCTCGAGTTCGCGCGCCAGGATGAGAACCGTGTCGCGGGTAATTCCAGGCAGCGCCGACGCTCCCAGCGGCGGGGTGTGGATCACTCCGTCGCGCACCACAAACACGTTTTCGCCGGAACCTTCGCTCACGTAGCCGGCGGTATTGAGCGCGATGCCCTCGGCGTAACCGTTGGCGATGGCTTCCATCTTGATGAGCTGCGAGTTCATGTAATTCGCGCCGGCTTTGGCCAGCGCGGGCAGCGTGTTCGGCGCCAGCCGGTTCCAGCTCGAAACGCACACATCCACTCCCTGCGCCAGCGCCTCTTCGCCCAGGTACTTGCCCCACTCCCAGCAGGCGATGTAGACATCGATCGGATTGGCGAGCGGGTTCACCCCAACCTCGCCGTAGCCGCGGAACGCGATCGGGCGCAGGTAGCACGCGTTCATTCGATTCACCCGCACCAGCTCCAGCATCGCCTCTTCCAGTTGCGCCGCCGTGAAGCCCAGCGGCTCCATGCGATAGATTTTGGCGGAATCGAGCATGCGCCGCACGTGTTCGCGCAGCCGGAAGACGGCTGGTCCGTTCGGCGTGGCGTAGCAGCGGATGCCTTCAAACACCGAGCTGCCGTAATGCAACACGTGGGAGAGCACGTGTACGGTGGCGTCTTCCCACTTGATGAAACGGCCGTTGTGCCAGATTTTTTCGGTGGGTTTTAGCATGGCTTAATTATAGCCGTTTCGTTTCGCCGCGCCGAGGCCGGAACGCGATGCTGGCGCAACTCAGCGGTATCGCCTCCGTGTAGCGCCGGTCCCAGCACGCCGCCAACAGCATTTTCTAATCCAAGAATGAGCCTGAAGGGCTGAAATCTGGTTGGCGCAGTGCCGGGCTCCTTTCGCTGGGTTTTCTTGTTCGTTTTCGGGGGAATAGACCGTCGTTGCCGGCGCGGTG